>WRAK01000014.1 GCA_009780235.1 Oscillospiraceae bacterium | reverse complement strand
GAAACCTACCCAATGCCCGGCGGGCGTAGGGCGTTCAAAGGTGAGGATAAGTTGGTGGTCTTGTATCGGTGCGTGTTGGCTTCGATGCCACAGGGCAACGTGGATAACGCGGGGCGGGCCTGTGCCATGTTCGGCGGCGGCCAACGCCTCGTCCGCTGTCTCTTGTGCCGAGGCCGCATCGAGCATGGCTTGACCCGCCGTACTCTGTGCATTGCCGGCGACGGTGCTGGCCTGATTCGCCGTCGCCTGCGCCGTAGTTATCCTCGTATTGTGGCTGTTCAATTGCGCTTGTGCTTTCCCAAATGCAACAAGCACCCTATCTGTAGCCACGATAGCGGCATTTACTGTGGTGTCGAGGCCGGTCAAGAGCGCACCCCTGACCGCCCGCACTAAGTTGGCGGGTGACCAACTCCGAATCGTGATATGCGTATCATTCGGCGTGTCCATCTCCGCAGGCGTGGGAGCGGCGGGTGGTGCATCTGTCGGCGGCGGATTCGTTATCTGGCTCCAATCATGCGTATGTGACGCAGGAGTCCCCGGCGGATGCCTGTGGTCTCCGCGGGCGAACTGTGTGCTCGTTCCGGGGACGCCCGCTGCGTTCGTCGATGCGGGCGGGGCGGTTGTCGCCGGTTGCGGTATAGGCGGCGGGTTGTCGATTTGGTTCCACCCGTGACGATGTGACAAGGGCGCGCGGCCCTCGGCAGTATCCTGAGCTGTGTCGGCGGCAATTCGTGCATCGGTAACCGCCTTATCCAAAATGCCTGCATTTTCGTTGAAAACGTCAACATCATAAAAATCTTCTTGCCGAGGCTGGTTTAGCCCCAAGTTTGGCGTTTTATCCATCACTTAACACCTCGTTTCGCAGTTGATATTGGGTTAGTGCCGCCAGTTCAGCGTGGGTAAATCTGTTGAGAGATTCGTGGGTGTTGTGTTCCAGCACAATCCAATCAAAATGACTACGCAGATTCTTTGTTTGTGCAACCATACGCAAAGCCTCTGCAGTAGCTTCCTCTGTGAGTTGAGTTCCCACACCCACCGTGACACGGAAACGATACGGCAACCCGTCATACTCAAACCATTCCTCAACCCTAGCTCCCGGGAAAACAGCACCGACCGCAGTTTCTACCGCCGCCGGTGTTCCCTTGGTCATGTGTACTCGGACGCTATCCTTAATAAGTGACCGTTTGACCTCGATCGGCTGATCTTCCTGATACCACTCTACGTGCATATCGTAAGCCAGAATATCCAGCAACTCTTCCGGCAGCTCATCAATTCGGGGATAGATAATCATCCGCGCCCGCTCCGCTGCCAGACTTCGTACCTTTGTAGCAATACCCTCCGCAATCGCCACAATGGACGGGTCTTTCTGCAAAGCGTGCGGGACAAGGTGCGAGGCAGGCAGATCCGTCAGTTTAATCATGCTCAATCCCTCCGGGGTGTACTGCTATGTTTCCGGGTACTGCGGCAGATTCTTCGTCCAAGGCTCTGAACACAGGCCGGACTATCTCGACCCGCCTTGCTCCGGCATCCATGACCATGGCGTGGAGTACAGACGGGTTTATGTCTCGTCCAATCCTTGACCGCTGCCAGAGCACATATTCGTTTACCGCCGTCTGAATATCCTCTCGAGCCACTTCCGCCGGTTTGGACGAGACTGCCGATAGCCAGTAAGTAAACTCCACATCAAACGGCACGGCTTCCGGCGCACATATAGTAACATGATCCGTCAACGGCCGCCGTGTGCGGTCTGAAAGATACGCCTCTACTGTATCCAAAACCTCTTGAGTTGGCATCTCTCCACCCTGAAGCAGAATCCGTACCACCACTTCTGCCGGGGCGGGGGAAGTCGCCCTCGCTTCGCTGACCAATCCGCTGGCCGTCCGTGCAAAAAACTCATACGCTTCTGCGGGTCCGGCGGTAGAAAACGCCTCCATTGAAAGCCGCATCCGCTCATAGTAAGCATCATCGTCTTCCGCTTCACTACCGCCGCCTGTTTCGGTTATGTTCTTCACAGCTTGGAAACCAGAAAACGAATCGCCGGAAATCCTGCAAATCTGTCCGGGCATAAATCCGTTACCGATAGTTCCTGCCTGCACACACTCGGCGGGGACATCCACCTCCGTTGTGCCAGACTGGACGCTTACTGTCTGTGTTGTGACAAAAACTACATCTCCGCCTACTGTAGAGGCCCCCACTCCTTCCGGGATTACGACAGAACCCGGTCCGGTCTCCACAGTAAAGCGCAAAACAGTTGTCGCAGACGTGGCCGCCAACCGTTCACCAACTTTGTGGAATACCTCTGCCAAGCTGTCCAAAAATTTCCCCTCGGCAAACCTCGGCAAGTTTTGCTTTGCCGCCCAGTTGAAGCTTTCAATCGTCTGAATTAAAACACCCGCAATGGTCAGAAAAACCAATCGTACCGGATCCGCCGGGCGGAGTGTGCGGCCTACGATGTGCTCGTAAATCGCCACAAAGTCCGACACCAACCCATCAGAATCCGCATTAAAAAAGTTAATATCAGGATAGCCACGTTGCATCAATCTCCACCTCCAACGTTATCTGTAGTTCCCCGGTCAAGTGATTCTCCGATACTGTCGTACTCACCACCTCTGCCCGGGGTTCATGCAGGAATATCTGCTCATGCACCTGCCCCACAATGAAAGACCGCACCGCACTAAGTGGCCGCCCTTTATAGTCCCCACGAATCCCAATGTCTCTGGCCAAACAATTGCACCCTGATATGGATGCAACAATGACCAGAATATTTTGTAAAATCTCCTCGGCCTTCGTGGCCGGTGCTAAGTTCACTTTTTTGAGCTGATTACTGCTGACTGTATACCGCATGGCACCCTCCTACGTGTAAGCCCCCAAGCTGATGTTGAGGTCAACTGCCAGCAGGTCACCCTCCCGGTCAAATTGCTCTATGTCCCGGTTTTGACTTAATATGACCCAACGGAATTTGCCCCACGCTCGGGTGCCAACGACCAAAGGCAATGTTGTCCCGCTCCGTTCATAATGAAAAAGCTTCCTGATGTCATCCATTGGGTTGACTCCCAGAAATGCAGAAAGCCGCATCCGAAACTGAATCGCATCATCATCCAAGCCGGTGAACTCTCTTTTTGGTCGGTTCATATGCCTGTCATGGCTGCTGTACTTTGCCGAACTGTTCCAAGACATCCGGCGGATTGTCTTGATTTTGTCGGGTTCAACGTAAAAAGCCACATCCCCCAAGCTCCCGATTACCATATCAGCACCTCCTACAGGCCGCCGATGATAACTCCGGCCCCTTTGCTGTTTTCTTTGTATAGGCACACCACCGTGTCGCCCACTTGTGGCATCCATGGGCTAACAGACACGCCATGCCCATGCACCTCTTCCTGTCCGCCCGGTGCAATTTGCACCAATGGAGGGGTTCGCATCACCGGCAAATCTCCGCTTGGCATTTTTAGGTCACCAAACCGCACTCGTGCAGTACGGGCGGACAGATTCACCGAAATTACCGTCCCTATACGCATCGGCAAAACTCCTTTATGGAATCACAAGTACAGTCCCCGGCCAAATTCGGTTTCCGTTGTTCGAGTTCGCAAAGCCCCGTCGCCGGGCTTCCGCTTCGATTACATCCCGGTTCGCATCGAAGATTCTACGCCATTGCGCACCGTTGCCATAGAACCGCTGGGCAATCCTCCACAGGCTGTCGCCCGAAACGACAGTATAGGTCTGTCCGCCCTGCTGCCCATCTGCTGTATCATCCCAATACCCCTCAATCACCCGCCGCAAGGCAATACTCGTCCGATACCCGTTCGTAGCGTCCACCGTATGTGTAGACTGCTCAATAAAATACTTCCCGTCATAGGCCCCAAAATCCTCGGCCTCAATCGTCCGCCCGGCGACCATCCCAACGTCACCCTCCATCGTGAAAACGCCGGTAGTCTCGCCCCGATTGGCCGCCCACAGGCGACGCCTAGCCAAATCAAGGGCCTCTCTGTGTGATGCGACCTCTTCGTTGATAATGAGGACGTTGTCTTCATCGTAAGCGAACCCCGGCTGGACAAATGTCGCCTCGATGGTTTCGCCCGCAGTCGTCGTATACCGCACCGTGGCGGCACTATACGCCGTCCCCGCAAGTCCCGTCGTGAAGCGGTAGCGGTCATATGTCCCGTCCCCTTGCACAAATCTTCTGATTGCATCCGCTCGTTCATAAACGGCTGCATCAAACAGAACAAACTGCCCGTTCGTTATCTTGAGACTAATCCCGGCCGCATCACAAAGGCTTTGCAAAAACTCAATATCCGGCTGCTCTATCTGTTCCCGCCGAGTATACAAAGGATTCCGCTCCGATAAAAACATCAGCGTAAACTCCGCATCCCGTGCCATGCGCTCGGCTATCGCCTGCAGGGTGATATTCTCCCACCCTCGACTCCGCTTTACCTGCCGGGCCGAGGACGAAAAGTCCAAACTTGTCCCTTTGAGCGTAACCGTCTGCGGCGGCCCGTCCATGGTCACGGTGTCCAGCTCGAATGTACCGCAATCCAGCGCATCATCCAAGCCGTCACCCCGCCAGTTGCGCCGGATGATGGTAGCGGAAAAGTTCGCATTTTTCTCCGCAAACCCGCTCTCATCATCCTCCACATCTGCCGCCGGTGTCCCGGCGATGACTTCCCCCGTGGCTCGAAGCCAAGAGGCCGACATAAACGCCGTCCCGCCGTTAAACAGCACCCGAGCCCAGCCGTTCTGTATCTCGAACACCGTAATCCGTGTCCCGTGCGGTGCCGCTCCCAGTCTGGCATGATTTGTACCCGGCCCTGCACGATAAATAAGCCCGCTCCGAGCCGTCACCGTGTAAATCCGCCCACCCGGCGTGCCGCTTGCCGCCGCACTACCGCCCGAGGCGGTCTCACCCGTAGCTCGAAGCCAGCCGATATACATAAATGCCGTCCCACCGTTAAACGCCACCCGAGCCCAGCGGTTCTCGATGCTAAATACCGTAATCCGTGTCCCATGCGGTGCCGTTCCCAGATGCGCATGATTTGTACCCGGCCCCGCCCGATATCTGAGCCCGCTCCGTGCCGTCACCGTATAAATCATGCCGCCCGCGCCCGCCGTGGCCGCTTGCTGTTGCCTGGCCATGTTACGTTGCGCCCTGTTATCCAGCTCCGTATTCAGCCACTCACCCATGATGGTGTTGTCCTCGTCCTGCAGCACAATCTGCAGGTCATCCGTCAAGCCGGAATCACAGTCGCTGTATTGGAGGGAGATAATTCGCGCACGGGTCTCATCGGTGATGTCAATTCCTCGGAATGTCACCCCGAGGGCAGTCCGCCGGGCTAAGTCTCTGTTACTCATCCCGCTCCAAGCCTCCAAGGCGGCAACGTAGCCGACACCGCAAGCGGAACCTCGGGGATAACCAACTTCACGCCATCGGAAAACACCACGGTATCGGAAAGGCTGGCATTGGCTCGGAGGAGCAGGTGCGTATACCGCCCGCTCCCCATCTGTTCATGCGCAATCAAATCCCACATATCCCCGGACTTCGTCGTGTAGGTCTTAGACATAACGCCGCCGCCTTTCGTCCTCTTGCTTATTCTGCCACCATCTATCCAACTGTGATGTAATCTCAGCCCCGGCCGCTCTGGCTCGCTCCTCCATGTTGTCGCCGCCCCCACCTTCGACGGTGACGTAAATCTGGGGAGCAAAAGTAGTATAGGTGTCCCCACCACGAGCCGCAGGCGGTACTGCCACAGCCGCCATCGCCGCTGCAGGTTGTTTGGGCTTCGCCATAGCCAACAAAGCCGGATGCAAGGCAACAATCTCCCGATAGTCTTCGCTCTGCACCGCCTGCTGTGCCTCTCTGTAGTTCTCGCTGCCTACCATGGCCGCCATGGCCCGGTTGACATCTTCTATCTTACTCAAGATACCGACTTCAACTCCCTCGCCAAACGGTACACCCAGCAGCCTCGCCGCTTCACGAGACGGAGAGTTTGAATCCAACTCCCTCCGCCCCCGCTCCAAGGCCGCCCGGACGACGGCAGCGACCGCAGAACCAACCTCGCCGCCTTTGTTCCGTATGCCCTGTGCAATCCCGGAGGAAGTCTCCTCACCGACAGCCGCAGCATCATCAGCCGTAGCTTCCTGCGCCGCAGTATGTGCCGCCCGCAAGATCTCAACCTCGGCTTCCGTGATGATACCGCCGTTGTCCACAATGGCCTGCACAATGACAGCCATCATCTCCTCGGCACCCTCTCCGGCGGCTTCCGCCGCAGACAGCATCATGCGCTCAACTTCGTCTATAAACTCCCCATTGAACGAGGCCACGGTGTCCGCCAGCCCACTAGCCGCCCCGGAAAGTTCTGTGTTCATCATCTCGTTAAACTCAGCGATTCCCTCTGCGCCGCCCTGAACGAGTGCCGCCGCAATTCCGGCAGAGTCCGGCGTAAAGCTGGAAAAATACCGTTCGGCAAGTGCAGGGTCTAAGCCCATAGCCAAAGCGGCCTGCACATCACGGTTAAAACCGTTCATCCCGTCCCGCCAACTCTCAGCGGACGACATGATATCCGCAAACGTGGTCTCAGTCGCCCCGCCGAACTCACGGGTCAGGTTAATTTGCCCTGTAAGGGAGACATAGGCCGCATCGTGCGCCCGCCTGTAGGCATCGTAGATAGCATCGGCATACCGGTTGACAATCCCAATCAGCGTGTACAGGCTGTTCGCCTGCTCTTCGTTGGCCGCCGTGAGGTCGTCCACGCCGTCAGCGGCATAGCCCAAAGCCCTTTTGATATCATCAGCAAATTCCGCAAACTCAGGCCCAAGTGCAAGTATCTCTTCAAGGCCCAAACCATCGTTATACAAACCTCGGATTAAGCTCATAGCCGTCTCCGATGCGATGCCTGCCTCTAACGCTTGATCCCGGTATCTCTCCCACGCCGCGCTGCCATCATTCAGTTGTATTTCAAGGTCGTGGACACGGGTCTGTGCCTCTGCGAAGAACATGTCAAAGCCCCTGTCCATGTAATGGAAGTCACCGATTTCCCACCCACGGTCTTTGGCAAACGCATTGATTCTCTCGAACGCCTCTTCCAGCTCGAACATTCGGAGATATCCAGCGGCGTGTTCTATTTCCATGAGCCGATCAGTCGCAGCTCTGAGATCTTCCTGCAGGTCTGCCTGCCGTGCTTGTGCGTCGTTCATTCCTTCTTGTGCATCCGTAGCCCGTTGAATTTCATTTCCATATTCTCTCATGGCGATGATGGACTCTCGGACACGCTCGTAATGATTTAACGCCTCCGCACGTTCAAGAGATTCTGTCCACGGGATGATAATGTCCTGCCATTGCTCGGGCGACAAGCTGGACACATCAATGCTCAGACCCAGCAAATCAACAATCGCCTGCTGTACCTCGAGTAAATCACCCGCAAGCGCAGCCGCCTCTGCCGAATCTTCTCCGACGCCCTGAATCTGCTCTCTCAAATCCTCATACTTACCAATCAGTTCTGGTAACCCGTCGTCTATCAAGTCGTTAAACGCCTGCGTAGCAGTTGTATGATCCCAAATCGCCCCGGACAGCACCGCATCAAGAGCACCAATCAGCCCTGTCAACATACCCGCTCCGGCAGTCAGCCCCGGCAGCAACATACCGCCAAGGTTTGTACTCAAAGATTCCCAAGCCGAAGACAATTGCGCCATCTGCCCGGCATGGTTATCCATACGAATATTCGCCATTTCTTGCGCTGCGCCTGCGCTGTTTGCAATTGCTGCCGCCAGATTGTTGTACTTTTCCTCCGTCGTGTTCACGATGGCGAGCAGCCCCGCCATCCCCTGCCGACCGGCAATAGTGCTGGCATATTGTGCCTTTTGGGTCTCATCCAAATTCGCAAAGGCACTACGCAGGTCGTCAATCACCACGCCCAAGTCCCTTGTCGTTCCGTCGGCATAGGTGAGAGAGATGCCGAGGCGGTTCATCGCCGCCGCCTGTGCATCCGTTGGGTCTGCCATGTTGGTCAGGATATTTCTGAGTGCCGTACCGGATGCGGAGCCCTTAATACCGGCATTTGCCATAAGACCAATCGCCAAAGCCGTGTCCTCAATGGCAAATCCCATAGCCCCGGCCACCGGCGCAACCTGCTGGAACGTAGCCCCCATCATAGATACATTGGTATGCGAATTGGCTGCTGTAGCCGCTAATACATCAGTAAATCGAGCAGCCTCATCGGCTGCCATGTTAAAGCCCGCCATAGAGTCCGCTGTAATCCCCGCCGTGTTGGCTAAATCCTCTCCGGCCGCCGCGGCCAGTATCATGATAGACGGTAACCCGGCCATCTTTTCCTGTACATTCCAGCTGGCCATCGCCAAATGCTCCATGGCGTAGGCCGCATCCCGCTTGGTAAATTGCAGCGGCCCCATCCCAATATCTCTGGCAAGCGTCCGAAGCCGCTCCATTTCATCCGCAGAGGCCCCGGAAAGTGCCTCCACAGCACTCATCTGATACTGAAACCCGGATGCAAAGCCAATACTGTCCCGTATAGCTCGGCTAATCTGCCGAATGGAAACCACAGCGGCCCCCGCTTTCAAGGCCACCTTGCCGAAGTCCGCCGCCATATCCCCAAAGGCCGGTTGAGCCTCCGATACGCCAACAGCTCCCTCTTTGAGTGCCTCGAACTCAATCCGCAGCCGCTCAGTTTCGCCCGCCAGATTGCTTGTGTCCACCCCGGCGTTTTCCAGCGCATCCCCCAACTCACCCAGCCGAGCATTAGACCGCTCCAAGCTCGTTTCGGTCTTGTTGACGGCATCCGTCTTGCTATTCACCCTGTCAGTAAATTGCAGAACATTTTGGGTCGCCTGATTGAGATTGCCCTGCATCTCCTCCAGTTCCCGGTTCTCCGCCTGCAAGGCCCGGTTAGATTCAGCGAGCTTCGCCTCAGTCTCGGCAATCTGCGCCGCCAATTCCCCGGAAGCGTCCCCGGTTTCCGCCTTCTGCCGCTCCAATATGGCCAACTCTGCGCTATACTGGGCGATGTCGGCCTTGGTCTGCTCGATGGTGTCACGCTGCGCGCCAATCTTCCCCTCAAGCTCACTAACCGTCCCCGCCGCCATCTGCTGGGCCGCCTTTGCGGATTCCAGCTCTGCCCGATACCGCTCCAAGGCCGCCTGCAACTTCGTCACAGACGCCTGCTGCCGCTTATAGGCACCGATGTCTTTCATGACGCCCTGCATTTCCCGGATATCGCCCTGCAGTTCGTTTATTGTACTCGTCGCCTGCCCGAATGCCCCATCAAAGGAACCGTCTAGTGCGGCCTTGAGCTTGAATAACATCTCATATTCTTTCGACCTAGACACCGAACTCACTCCCTTTAAGTCGCATATGTTTTCCACCCCTGCGGGTATGGACTCGACTAAGCATTTGCGGAAAAACCATCCGCAAATACAAGTCTCGTTCGATGCGGAAAACATGGGTTCGCTTTGCTCACGATGCGCCTTCGAAGGGGGACTAGTCCCCCTTCGACCTTCCCCCTAGCCTCCGGCGGGGTTAAGGCCAAGGACACCTGAACGCTATTCCTTTTTCGCAAAAACAGAATTGTATGTGGCAATCCACTCGGCAAACTCAGACAGCGGCAGGGCAAGAAAAAACGAGATATCCGTATGGAATCCCGCCGCCACGATGCCCGCCTGTTCTCTTATTCTTCGTCCGGTGGAACAGTCTCCTCCGTGGCCTCCGTCTCCTTGTCCTGGAGCAAGGAAGCCAAACCGATTAAAAAACTTCTCGTCCTGTTGGTGATACGGTTAAAGTCCCGCAACGGCATGGCCAAAATCATGTCGCTGCTGACCCCCGCCGCCTTTGCGGCCAGCCGATACTGATACGCTTTATCGAACTCTGCGACAAGGTGTCCTTCACCAAGTGCCTTCGCCTCTTGCTCGACATTTACCATAGCCGTTCCGTCGAGACTATCGAAGTCAAATACCATCTCCTCATACGTCTTGCCCCCATGCTCAAAGGGCGGGTCAAATTTGTGCGTGTATTTCATTTTCTTCCTCCTTAATTTTTCCACGAAAAAACCACCCCGCTAGGAGTGGCCTCATCGTTGATTTTTTATAAACAAAACGTCTCACCAACAGGAGAGACGTTTTTATTGTCAAATTATTAGTCGAATATTTGAGGATGCCTGTCATCCGCAACCTCTAAAAACTCAAAATGAAGAAGTGTCCCGTTTGGGACGTCATATTCTGTGGACATACCCAAATACATAAATTCAACTCTGATTTGGTCTCCTACAGCTAATCCATTGAAGCGACTTGGCGGACGAGACAGAACCCTCATGCTTCCGTAATCTGTGAGTAAGTTCATAGGCTGATACCACGATCCGCTGCTACGTTGTGGAAACCTGACAACTGTCCCAGTAATGTACATCTGCGTATCTCCCAGTCCGTTCTCGCTTGCAGGTGTACTGAAGATAATTTCAGGTGCTGGTACGGCATCTAAAAACTGCAATGGAATGGTTCTTCCGGGTAGCTTTTCAATCGAAACATCCCGCTCGAAAATATGACGTTCATGCAAATTGTTTATGTAATCTCCATACACTCCATTGCCTGTGTCCCAACTTATTAGAAGAGTAGAATCATTTTCGTCGGTTCCTATCAATGAAAAACTTATATTAGAGAACCCCCGTTCCCGCTCCTCAAGCTCAAACAGGATAATCGGGAGAACCTCCACCACCACGTCTGCAAAACGGTTTGTGGCGATTTCAGCACCATCATCTAGTATTGACGGATATAGCTGTACAAACGCACTAAGAGGGGTACGACCCTGAGATCCTGTTGTTCCTATGAGCCTGATGTCGCTCAGCAAATCTGGCGAGACGACATCCTCTATAGCCTTTTGAAATCCTCTAGAATCAAAAGCCGGCGGCGCGTCACACCCAACCACCCCAACCACCAAAAGCAAAACCAACAAAACCGCAACCGTTCTCCGCATACCAAAACTCCCTCCAAAATTTCCTGCCCCCATCCTACCACAAACAAAGCAGCAAAAGCAAACACCTTTTTACTTCACCGAGGCCGCCCGCCCAAACAAGCGGCCTCGATAAGTCATGCTTACTCCTTACCCAGCACCCGCCGGGTCTCCGCCAAATAATCTACACCATTGATAATGCAAATAAAGTTGTACGGGTCAAACTCGAACACGGTTGCCCCGTCCAGTTCCATCTTCCAATATCGGCAACTGTATGTACCGGAGGCGTCGGCGGGGCTGGCTTTGCGTACCCGGCCGGGGTTCGTTCCCTTGGGCCGCAAAATCATAACGTGCTTCAAGCCGCGCTGCTTATAGGCCTGATCCAGCGGATCCCGCTCCTGATGGCCCACCCTCAGTTCCACCAAGTGGTCAATCGGCTCCAAGAGGCTGATGGCATTGCCGGAGAAGAGCTTAAACGCAATTCCCATCTCCATCGTCTCAATAAAGCCCACGATGGTCTCCTCCACCGTACCCGCAATACCTGCTCCCTCCACCTCGGTCGTCACGAAGTTGATTTGCGGCATGGTAATCTCACCCACGCCAATAAACTCGTTTCCGCCCTTGTAAAAAGCGTAATTGCTGATTGCAATGTCGATATTCTGATTTGTGTTCGGCATATATTACTCCTTTCGGTGATTGGCTCGCTCCACTACGAGCCTTTGTTCTTTAAAAGCCCCGCCGGGAGGCTAGGGGGAAGGTCGAAGGGGGACTAGTCCCCCTTCGAAGGTGCATCGTCCGCCAAAGGCGGACAGACACGTTCCCCGCAGGGAACGTATGCGCCGAATCCTCCTAACCAAATAACGCCATGACAGCAGCCATGTCGTATTCCAAGAGCCAAGTAATCTCCTGCACCGGGCTGGGCGGCGTCGCCTTGATACGTGGCCGCACAATCCCCGCCATCAAATCTTCAGACGGATTATCCTCCCGCAACGTCTCCACTCTGCCGCTGATTAGGTGGTCGTTGCGCACCAGCCCATTGAGCTCAATATTGGCCTCATCCGCCAGAGAATCCAAAAACCGCATGGTCATTCGCTCGTCCACTCTGGCCCAATAGCCCAGAACAATCCGATTAGCGAGGAACTTCAACATCCGATTCACGGAGAGAAAAGCGTATTGCGGATGCTTCCTGTCCGGGTAAGCCCCGGTATAGTTCCCCCAAACTGCCCAGCCCGTCAGGTTAAGTGCGGTGACAATCCCGTTTGCGTTGAGATAGTTCGCCTCCGGCAACTCCAGCAATACCTCGGTGCCGTCATCCAGCACGGCGGCATCTGCAATCAGCCGCTTATTAGACGGGCTCACGCTGGGGATACCGTCGCTCTCTGCGTCCGTCCGTGCCATCACAGCGGCCATGTGGGTGGAGTAATGATACACCTTACCCCGCCGCCGGAGCTTGGGCCAGCAAGGCGTCATGTCGCCGGAAGTGAAACTCCCCGCGTCCGCCTTTAATCCCGGCACCCTTGCATAATGCGTCCCGGCCTCCGCCGGGAGGTCTACCAGCGCAGAGGCAAAGAGGATGCCGCTGATAACGGTCTTCGCATCCATCACCGCCGCCACATCCGGGTCAAGCGACCACTTGGGGCAGATAATAGTGCCCGGCAGCGTCCGATGCCTCGGAATGCAGCTGCTAATCAGCTCAAACCCGCTCCGTGCGCCCGTGGCCACATCCTGCCCGCCGATGATATCAAGTTTCGTGACCATGCCGGGATCCACCGCATCATAGGCCACCTGCACAGAACTCGCACCGGCCAGTATCCCGCCGGTAATGACTTCCAACACGCAGGCGTCGCTGTCGTAGAACACGCCAAAGTCCACCCCGAGCTGACCGCCCTGCACAGCAATCGTGTCTGCAATCGCCTCAAACGGCAACCTGACTTGTCTGTCTGTGACGGGATAGTCAGTTTGTGCCACCGTCCGGCGGTGCCGTGCCGGATCCAACACGTTGACAAACAGCACCGGCCCCACACGATACTCCCTAAAGTGATTGTCCATCACCTCACAGAGCGTGTAACCGCCCCAGCCGTCCTCGTCTCTGTAGTCCCTGAACCCCAGAGCCGCCTGCGCCTCCGGGAAAGCCGATAGGCGCAGCACCTCATTCACGGCCCCGCCCACGGTATGGACAGGAGCCGTCCCCACGACAAATGTAAGACCCGATGTCACCTCAATAGCCGGTTGGTCGTCCGCCCCCGGCAGGCGAATCACCCGGTTTCCATGGAAAAATGTCTTTGCCATTCTCTACACCTCTTCTTTCGCAGTTGCCGCCACAGAAAACGCTGCGGCCTTTACTTTCTCGTAAAGATGACTGAGCAGGTTCCCACCTGCCCGAACCTGTGCCCGTGCGGCCGAGAGTTCGGCAACCGGCACAATCAACTTTTCCACCTCCGGCACCTGCCGAACCTCCTCGGCAAAGTGGTCAAGCACCTCCGCCCTCGTGCCGGTCATAATCCGCCCCTCGGTGAGCTTCGTTTCCCGCCGGGAAGGGCCGATATAGACAAAAGCCTCGGCCGCCTCTTTCGCCGCCTTGGCCGCTGTCGTTTTCCTTTTGTCAGGCTCCGTTGCCGGTGCCTTTTTTGTATCTTCAGACATAATCAAACCTCCGTTTCTATGTGTTCCAATGTGGGATACGCCTGATTGCCGCCATATTGAACCCCAGCGTCATCCCTCCAAAGTAGTATGGATATGTATCCTCGTCCACCGTGCTCCAGTCAACTGGATAGTTCATGATGTATTTGTCGTTTAAAACAGGATTCTTGGCAAACCGTTCATAGACGCGGTGGATCAGGTGCAATACATCCACATGCCCGTTTCGCTCTGTTTCCTTGTCAGCTACGCACATGAGGATAACCACGCTCACATGGTGGTCTGCCTCGGCGTCCTCAATCTTGCCGGTCTTCGCCCGCAACAGGATATATGGTTCCGGCGGCTTCGGCTCCTCGCCGAATTGCTCCCGGCTCACGTCCATGTCTGCGTACCCATCCCGATCCGGCCCCTCTCGAATGGGCAGGTCTTGGATATGTACGGCGATTGGCTTTTCGTCGCCCAGAGAATTACGCAGGCGGTGGCCTGCAAATAACCTCTCCAGCTCGGCCTTCATGTCCTCAAGCAAAAAAGTCGGTGTCATGCAGTCCCTCCCAGTAGTTTTCCGATGGCCTCATTGACGTGTTTATACAGGATTTCAGAAATCTCCGGCTCCGTCGGGTTGATAACCCGCTCCAAACTGCCAAGCATTTGCGGGACAGAAGGAGAGGTAAACACCTTCAACGGCCATCTCCCCGTCGTTTCCCGCCGCACAAGGTGTACATTCCCGCTGTTGAGCCGGGCCTTAAATCCCATCCGGCCCGGAACGCCGAGCGGTTTCAAACTCCCGCTTTGCAACACCTGCAACCGTGCCGGTGCGCCTCGGCCTGCAGAGTGTTTGAAGTTCGTAGACCCAATTCTCCGCCCGCTGGCTCTGATGTATGCCTCCAAGCTAGAAGCCGACGCAGGTTTCACCTGCGCCGCCCTATTAAAGCGAACGGTTTTAATGGTGTATGTCTCCTGCGCCTTTGCGGCCAAGATATCCCGTGCCTCTTTCGCTGTGCCGGTCATCGCCGAAGCCATAACCTGCTTCGCCTGCTTTGGCACCTGCGCCAATGCCTGCTTAATCAGTACACCCATGTCCGTCTCGCCGAAAGTGATTGTAATCACGACTTCCACGCCCCCAACTCAATAGAGTACACGCCGTCCTCGTTGGTGGCATCTACCACACGATAGTGCGCCCGCCCATCCAGTACCAGCAGGTCGCCCACGGCGGGTTTCGGGCCGAACTGTGCGGCAGGTACATAAATCATGATATTCCCCTTGTACAGACCGTCGAAGCTTTCCCCGTGCCGATCTTGCCGCCGCTCGGTCAGTTCCAACGTATCCACCACCACGTCCATTTCCCGGCCGTTGACGGTGTGTTTGTCATCCGGGTCACAAAAGATGCCCTGCGGGTCGTTGAAAAAAGACGTGCGGATGTCCTGTCGGACAATTTGCCTAAAGGATGGAAACTCGCCCATTGGCTACTCCTCCTTGTCGTCCTCCTCGGTCTGCGTTGACACGGTGCTTTCAGTTGTGTCTCCCGTGGCAGCTCCGCCCGAGGATATTTTCTTGCCTCCGGGTTTCACCTTTTCCCAAGCCGCCGCCTTATGCTCCACCCACGCCTCCACCATGGCGGTGTCGTCGGTGGGGAGCTCGTCCCCGGGCGCATACTGCCGAGAGAGGTGCAAAATAGGACGACGGGCAATCAAAATGCCCGTCGCCTCCGTTTTCTTATTCTTCGCCATGCCGCACCGCCTAACCGAGCAGCTTGACGTAAACGGTCACGCCGTCCGCAGCGGCGGCCTGCACGGCGTAGCCCGCCGGTGTGTTGCCGCCCCCCGTCGTGGTGATGTTCCCGGCGGTACTGTTATAAAACACAGCCGCCCCCAAGGCAATGGCACCCGCCGCCTTCGGCATAACAAATACGCCCTCCACATGGACGCTCCCCACCTGTTCCGGCTGGATGTTCGTCCCCGCTACGCCGATGCGGGTGTTCAGGTCAACCACGCTGCCCGCCTCGATGACGGTGTTGCCGGTGTTTTGATAGTCCAAGGCATTCCCTGCCTGCCAAAATGTAGCTTTCATATTCTGCTCCTCCTTACGGGTTGATGCTCAGCGGCACACCCGGATTTTTTGCAATGCCACGGAAGTCTACGACAGTAACACCCCAGTCGTGGTAAATGTCCCACACAAAGCCGAGCTGGCCCGGTGTCTCCATCCGGCGAATCGTCGGAATCTTTTGCCCGTTAAGGTAGTCCACCTGAATGCTCCGGGCTTGGTTCTTATCGGCCACCAAGAACCACGGGATTGCATTGTTGCCCGCCAGACTGTTGAGCAGCCCCTCCTCGACAACCGTCAGGGGCGCATTGTACAGCGGGTTAACGGCCTGCGTATTGCCCGGCGTGTTGATGGTCGGGCTGCCCAGAATCGTCCTGACGGCAAATCCATAGCCCACCGGCACCACCAAAAAGGCGGGTGTCAGAGTGATAGCCTCGTCAAACTGATCCCTCTGCGTCTGCATCAAGAGATACATCCGCTGGATGGCCTCGGCGTTGACATCTGTGCCGGTCGCAATCAAGTTCCGATGCCCGGTAGAAAACAACGGTGTCCCGTCATAGATTGCCGGGTTGTTAAACAGGATGCTGTACACCTGCTTGTTGATGGTACGCCGACCCGCCGCCGCATAGCGAGACGGAACCGTGGTCAAGAAGCCGATGTCGTCATTGATAAACGCTTGACGGCTCATTGTGAACTGCCGCCCATAGGTTTCCAGCTTGCGCTGGGGCAGTTTTGCGTCCACCGGCGTGTCGTGCTTGAGTTCGCCGCCCTCCGGCACCAGCTTGAAGTCGCCCGCAGGCCCGGCCAGATAATCGCTCTTCGTGGCCTTAAAGTCAGAAAGCGACCCCTCGCTCGTCCAAATGTCGAACGTAGCCGGCACGGATTGGTAGCCGGTTGCATAACTCTTGTTGATAGCATCATCCAAAATGGCCGGGAACGCTGCCGTCGGGTTGAAGAATTGGCGACTGAGCATAGTAAACAGCTCATCTTTGCTCATGCGCTGTAGGCCCGTCTCGCCCTCTCGCTCCAAGCTTTCAATCGCCAAGTCCCGCAGGCTCATGTGACGCATCTCCGTAGCACCCGGTGCCGGTTTCTCCACCGTCAAGCCGCCCCGCATGAGCAGAGCGTCCACGGCGGCTGACCGATACTTGTCCGCCTCGTCCCGCTGCACGCTGACATTGAGCGGTGCGCCGGTCTCTTGCAGATGGCGGATAACATCCTCTCGCACCCTATCGACAGTCGCACCACTACGGATATGCTCCGCAGGCGGCAAGCCAAAGTGCTGACAAATACCAAGAATCTCAGCGGTACGTACCCGCTCCTCTTGAATTGCCTGTTGCCGTACCGCCGGTGTTACTTCCGTGGGTTCCCCCGGTTCTCCTTCCGGCGGTTGACCTGCCCTCGCCGTCCGTGCGTCATCGATTTTCCTTTGCAAGGTGTCAAATTCCTGACGCTCATCCTCTGTCAAATCCCGGCCCTCACTACGAGCCAAGGCGACAATTGCCTCTTGTCTTCTCAAAAATTCGTCCATAATTACTGCTATCCTCCTACATAGTTTTTGTTTACTTGGATTTGCTTTTCATATGTTTCCAGCGTTGGTGCGCCGCCGATTACATCCATCTCCCGGCCCACGCCAACCGTGGCGTCTGCCGGTACGGATACGATAGAGATTTCATAAGGTGTCCACTTCCTCGCCACGTCACAGGGGCCGGCAAACCGGCCGTCCGTGGATGTAGACCCGGTCTTAACCGTTTCAAAGGCATCGACCCGATACCCGACGCTCGTGGTTCGCAGCGTCTCGTTAGCCACCTTTTGGAACACCACCTCGGTCTCTGCGTCATCGTCAAACTCGATTTCCGCACAGCCTCGGCCGTCCTCCACCCAAGCTCTGTGGATTTTCCCCAGCACCCGGTCTCGGTGGTGGTTAAACAACACCACGCCGATTTCCTCCAAGCGGGACATATCAATCGCACCCGGACTGTGGTCTAAAATTTCCGCCCCGAACCAACGTTGAACAGGTGTCTCGCTGGAAAAGCTGAGAATCCGTCGCCGCTCGTTGCCCTCGCCCTCGACGGTACGAAAGCTGGCCGCAAAGCTGCGGGTTCCCTCGTTCTTACTCCGACCCTTGGTTTGGTTTTGGGTCAAATGGTTTTCTTTCGCCAAAAATTACACCCCCTATCTCTATGTCAATTCCGAGTTCCTTGGCGTAATCCAAAACTTCCGCCGTTTCTCTCAAGTATTCCTTCCAATCTTTCCCGCTCTCCGCTACAATCTGCTGGAAGGACTTTTGCCCGGTCTGCAAGGCGACCTGATTTGCCTTCGCTTCTTTCAGCGGGTCAATCCACCGGCGTGGTGCATCCACCCAGTCATGGGCCATGTAATAAGCTCTCTGCTCCCAAAAGCCCGGCATATCGACCAGCCCGGCCAGATAGACAGAGATGACAAAGGTCTCATATATCTCTGTCATAACTTCCTGAAGCAACTCTTTTTCTTCAAAGAAAGTCAATTCGTCCTCGATGAGACCTTGTCTTGCCGAAGAGTAGTTCGTCCGGCTCATGTCCCGTGTGGTGGTCTCGTAACTGAGACCTTGCCCGGCACCGATTAGCCCCTGTTGGAGCCGCAGAAACTCCGCCGCATCTCCACCCGTACCTTTGGGGTCTACGACCTGTGCCTCATCCCCGGCGTTCATCTCCATAATCATGCCGGGGGAAAGTGTCTTATCCTTGTAGCTAAACCGCCCACTTCCGTCGGTTGCGGAAGAATCCCGCCCGAGACCGCCGGTCGGGAGTATTCTTTTGATAACCAAACCCAAGCAAGCCGCCACCCGCTCCTTGACGGATACAGCGTTGATGAACTCGTTAGCGTCACGAATACGAGGGATGGCTGCCGACAAATCGCTCATCTCCCGTACTTGGGAGGGACGGTTGCGTGAATAATAGAAAATTACGTCACGGGCCGGAACGTAGACCGGCTCCATCACCGTGAAGCCGTCCAGCGTATACTGCCTGAAGTAATACCCTACAGGCCGATTAAAGCGGTCAAACTCAATCCCGCCGGCCACCCGGTTACTTTTCCGCCGGGGTTCTGTCCGGTCTGTGGCCAATTCGTCCACTTCCAGCACTTGGAGCTTAAAAGGTACGAGGCCGCTCCGTGTGTAACGTCTAAGAAAAATCAAGCCGCCGTCCACTTTCTTGCGGGCGACAGCCATTCGCATCATCTGGTTAAAGCTCTGTGTGCCGGATACGTCACAACTTCGTTTCCTCGTCCATTGCTTCCACAGCTCTTCCAGTCTGTCATTTAACTCTCCGTTTTCCGTCCTGGCTTTCAGCGTACAGCCCCGCCCGACCACGTTGCGCCGGAACGAGTGTATAACGGCCTTGGCCATGTCGCTGTTACGTTCTAAGTCTCTGCCTCTTGCCCGGACGGTGTCCCTTTGTCCCCGGTCGGTCAGTTCTCCGCTCTGGTTCTCAGCCCGCCAGCGAGAATTGATACGGTCATGGCCTCCGGCGTCATAACTACGCTCAAGCTCCCGAGCTTGCCGCCAGCGTTGTCGCTCAAACGCCGTTCTCGGGGAGAAAAATCCGATTACATTGTCTAGCCAACTCATCTCATCACCGCCCATCAAAGACTGCCACAAATGTATTATCCAAAAGCCCCGGCGTACCCTCTTGGGCCACCTGCGCCTCCAACTCCGCTTTCAGTTTCCGCAGCGCATTCACATCCGCCCGTGTCACCGTCCGAGACCCCAGCTTCACAACCTGCCCGCCAATCAAAACCTGCACAATGGCCTGATTGACCGCCTCCAACATACTCTTCGGCGTCTGCCCAAGTCCCGCTAAAATGTTATCTTCCATCGGCAACCTCCAAAAGCTCCGGGTTATCGTGGATGTTCCCGATGATTGTTGCATCGCTTGCCAAATAGTCACACAGCGATTCAATTTTCATGCCGAGGTTTGAATCGCTAAACGGACTACACCGAACACCCCACCCGTCGCATTGCCACTCGACCACGCCACGAATGTCACCATCGTCAAGTATGTCGCCCTCGAAGATTAGGCTGCCGATATATGCCTCACCCTGTATCCCGGTGCATTGCCCGATTGTGGCAATGTCAACTGCATACCATGTCGAAACGTATGTATCCTCAGTTGGAATGTGCGCTATCATCGCAGCAAAATCTTTTTGCTCGCCGTTTATTTTTGGTCTTACCCCCCAAATATGACCTTGCACCCACTCGCCATCATCAATGTTTTTCCCACGAAATAAATACCGCTCATTCATTTTGCTTTTCCTCCCATATTTTGGTTCGGTACACATTGTGGCCCGAACCTCCAACGGCTAGCTAGTTCCTGCCCAACCACTTCTCATTAGCCTGTATCCACCCATCCTGCCCGCCCGCAGGCATCTCTGTCTCCGCCCGCTCCGGCTCTTTCTCTGCCTCGGTCTGCAAATAGCGGTAGCGGATACCCTTAATATCAGCGGCGCACATGGCATAGACCTCTGCGTCCAAATAGTGATTGTCCGCATGGCTCTGTTTCGGCACCCACTTGGTCGTCTCCCGCCCGTTGGCCGAGCGTTCGATGACCTCATGCTCCGCCGTCACCTGATTGGCGTAGTCCATATCCGTGTCCCGGTGAACCATCCAAGACCCTTTGCCATTCTTCCGCCGCATCCGCCCTGCAATCATCTTCTTATACTGGCCGCCGTCCACCAACACCAGCGTCATTCCGTATGCCCGTGCCCCGGGCTTGTTGACTGTGCTTAGTTTAAAGGCACTCTCTCGTGCGGCCGTACCCTTACAAGGCAAGGCCCACTCGGAGTTTTGCAGGCAAAAGTCGTACACCATATCCGTCTGGTCGCCGGAGTCAACGAGAGTCAGCCCGACAATCATGGGCGTACCATCCTCCCGCAAAAACTCCGCATTCATAACCCGCTCGGCTTCGGAAAGGCTGAGAGCCTGCCCGTATGCCACGTTCTGACTGGTCATGTAATCGCCCCAAGCCCGAATCGTCCAATAGACGCTGGCCTCCTGCACATCTATCCCGCCGGTAAGGAGTACCGCCCAATCCGGCACAGTACCGGCGGATGTCTCTGTCCGCCGCTCCAGCACCAACTCTGCGTTGGTCTTGAGCTTCGTGTCCTCCCAAGGCTCTGCCAGCCACGAGTTTATAAAGTTGTGCAGCCGGTCTGGGTCGTCTTTGGAGTCCATGAACTCCTTTGCCATCTCCGTAAACCGCACAAATGGGGAATATAAAGTGTTCAGCCAAAAGGCCACCTTCTTAACCACACCGGCCGACTTCTTAACCGCCCGCCACTCTCCACGCCGGAGCATCAGGCTCTTGTCTTGGTCGGTAATCACAACGGCACAGGCTTGGCACACATAGCTCGCCATCTCTGCCCGCTCCTCATTTGAAAGGCCGCTCTCCTTACCGGGCCACTTGACCTGCACCCACTTGAGTTCGATATAAACCCCGCAATGCGGACAAGGCACAAAATAATGCCGTATCTCGTCAGCCCCCTCCATCGCTTTCCAAATATGACCGGTTCGCAATGTGGCAGAAGAAACTTTGCAGATTTTCCGATTGTGGTAAGTTTTTGTTCTCTCCCCGGCCAGACTAATTGGGTCGGCCTCCTTTTTACTAGCTCCCGGGAATTTATCCACCTCATCCAAAAATAGGTAACGGATGGGCGTAGAAGACACCCCGCTGGGACTGTTGGCCCCAACAATGGCGATGAACATGTTGTCAAATTGCAACTCGTCCTTGCCGCTGATGCGCTCAATGAAACGTTCTTTCAGTTGGGGTGAGTTTCGTATCATAGGAGTAAGCCTGTTTTTTACAGTCCGCTCCCCCAGCTGGTCAGTCGGATAAACAACCATCATCGGCCCCGGGTCTTGGGCCACCGCATAACCAATCATATTTTGTAATGCCTCGGTGCCGCCCACCTGTGTGGCCTTGCAAAATATAATCTCCTCCGTTCCGTAGTTGCTAAACTCGTCCATGATACCTACGAGATACGGTGTCACCGAGTTCCGCCAAGGCCCGGGCATAGCAGCCGAGCGTTCATCCAGCACCCGCTCCCGCTCTGCCCATTGAGAAACCGTCAAACTCTCCGGCGGCCGCAGATGCTCCAACGCCCTGAGCAAATACGCCGGTGCTACATACTTCCGCTGCCGGTACTGCCTCACCCCGAATCACCAACCCCCGCAAACCGCGCCTCGTCGAACTCGAAGCACTCAAATCGGCCAAATGGTTCTTTATATGGACAGCAATCCCTCTTTACGCAAGCCTGACAGCACATGCGATAATTGCTTTTGGAGTGAGACATACTCTTCAACGCCTGCTCCAATGCCTCCGCCTTAGCTTTTAAGCGACCGTGCTCGCGTACCATCATCTCAATACGTCCAAGATGGCACTCGGTCGAGGTAGTAACACTCTCCAGCGCACCCAGCAACGCCGTAATATCCGCCCGAGCATTAACGATAAAGGCCATATCATTTTCAAAATTGGGATTGGTTCGAAAAAGCTCACCGAAAATCGACTCGATATCATACGGGTTGTCCGTGTCTACGGCCAACATATGACCATACGTCCCGGTTGCTTCCCACGGCTCCGCTGTGGCCGCCTCACACCTCACCCGAATTGCGTTTAGCTGTTCCTGTGTTAGTATCATGTTCCTTCTCCTTCCTGCCCGCTCCATCGTGATTCTCCGGCAATGGCACAGCGGGCTTCTTTTTAGCCCGAGCTTTCCCCACTCCGGGTTTCTCACCCTCGATCGGCTCTGTGCCGTCCTTTCCATCCTGCACTTTTGCGGCTGGCTTCTTTCTGACCCGAGACGTTCCCGCCCCGGATTTTCCGCCTTTAGATTTATTCCCCACAGGCTTCCTGTCCGTCGCCCGCTCGGCCACCGACTGTCCGGCCACCGATTCCGCAGCGGAACCCGCTCCCGAACCCGCAACCGATCCGCCTACCGGCGAACCAGCCCCCAAATCGGCCGCCGACTGCCCCGCCGCAACGAAAGCGGCCAACATCCCGGCTACTTCGTCGGCAAGCTCCCGCTCCACGGCTCTCGCCGCAACGGAATCCAAATGCCCGGCCAGCTGCCCGGCAACTCGCCCCGGGATGGCTTGGGCGAACTTTTTGAACACCACGAAAAACTTGCCCAAATCCAGCTGCACCTCCTCCACGAGCAGGTACCGCCCCTCGGCCACGTCTTTTTTCATCTGATGCAGCTCGCCCTGCAGCTCCTTATAGCGAACATCCGCCCGCAGTTTCAACTCGATGAGTTCCGCCAAGCCATCTTTTTGCTCACGCCCATGCGCCTTGTCGCTCAGAAATTTGATATATGCCCGAACTGTTTTTTCGGTCGCATACCGCCCGGCTTTGCCCTCGTGGTGGTTGGTCTCAAGTACCCCGTCCTGCGTCAACTGCTGGATCCGGCGGGTCGTAAGCCCAAACAACTGCGCAATCTGCGTCGAATCGCAAAACTCCGGCAATCCAGCCACCGCCGCCACCCCCTCAAGCGTAACGAAACGCTCCAAATAAAATCATTTTCGTGCGGGAAAGTCCCGGGGTTCTCTGCCCCGCATCGGCGTTGCCGCCGAGAAGGAACCAAAAACCGCCGCCGATGCGACATCGGCACCACTAGGCGATAAACTATGTCTTAGTTAAGTTGCAAAATAGCGATGCCGCCACGGTTACGCTCCGTGACGGCACCAAAAAAGGAAGGAGAAAGGAACAATGGAGCAATAGCCCATGTCAAACTATTCCCTGTTACCATAATAACACGTTAAAAATGAAAAATCGTCCCGGATTTTTCCCAACTTAACTTTCGGTGGCACCATACAAGGCGAGTGTGAACCGGTACAAGCCTCGGTCTTTTATTCTGTACACCTCGGTCTTGCTGATATTCAGCTCTCCGCACAACTTCTCTACGTATCCCTCACATGGTTTGATAAAAAACAGTTCCAACACCCTGCGTGCATCGTCACTTAGCATCACCAAGGCACATTCAACCATTGTGACCTGCAGTTTTGTTTGCTTTAACACCCGTGCCAGTTCTCCCCGTCTGGCAATGTTGGATAATCGAGCACTCTCTTTATCTCCACCGCTCCCGGTCACTCGGATTCCATCTGTAGCCGTACTTTGCAGGCTTACAAAGTCGTCTTCCAGCATGGCTAGCTCTGCCTCTACACTTTTGACTGCCTGTCTCCGAGCCTCATAGCCCTTTAATTTTTCTATAGACTCTCGCTTCCAATCCATATACTGGCACACCTCCTACGTTTTATCTAAATGATGGGCGTTCGGCCTCGCCCGGCTTCTGTCCGAGGCAGTAGAATAAACCCCATCCTTCCTGTACAACCTTGCAAACAAATACACACCACCATTTTCGTCATTATGAAACGGTACCACCTCGGCCATAATATAATCCGGGTAAAGCTTCTCCCACGGCTGACGGTCTTCCGGGTCTTTTGCCAAGGCGGCGGCTTTGCGGCGGGAGCGGATGCGTCTGTCATTCGGCTTGGGTTGCGGATGGATTAGGTTCTTTGATGCGTTCCATCTCTTTCCAAAGATGGGCCTTTTGGTGATATATTTTGCTAACCCAACGAGGCCTGTCTTACCAAACTCTAGCCTCTTAGAGTTCGCATAACCGTACCCCCAAATCCGTTCCAGCTCATCCCTGTCTATGCCAGCGTCGTTAATGATGACATGAAGGTGATACCTTCCCGCTTTGCTCTTTTCTATGACCATTATGTATTTCAGCGGAACACCGGCCTTTTTATACCTGCGGCGCAGACGATCGAGATAGTTGTGCGCATCTCTCTTCACTTGATCATCGCTCTCCGGGTTCACTCTGTATGAGCATCCGAAACTTAAGTCATTGGGTGTGAAATTGGTATTAAGCAAACGGCCTAACTTTTCTGCGGCGTGTCGCTCATTGAGCTTCGCCTGCGTCTCCGTTGTCGGCTTTGCTTTCTTGGCTCTCTGCCCCGGCCGCTTGTAAACCGGGTATATATAGACATCAAGATACTCTTCCCCGCAATAATAGGCCGTTTCTCGGTATATGGTTACGTCTGGCATAAATGCGCAACTCCTTCCGTGGGCGTTAAGATACTATTCTCGTAGAACCCTGAATGGGGGCCATGGCCCCCGCTTGACTCGTTTTAGTTTCGCCGCCGATGCTCTTGTGTGGCGTCGGCGGCATTACTGCTACTTATGCTCCCGACATGCCCCGCTCCGCCCACACAGCAGCCCGCTCCTCGGCAGATGTGTGGGGTGGAGTGACAACATCCCTTTGGCAATCGCAACGCTCTCCGGGGTCGTTGTTGGCCCCGCAAGATGCGCATGGGTTTGGACATGTGGTGTATCGTCTCATCGTCCTGTCTCGCTCCTTCCTTGATTTTAGTGTTTTTTCCTTCGTTTAATCGGCTCCCAGACGGTGCAATTTTCAACCAAGCAAGGTCGCCGCCGGCCTCTTATACTCATGTAGTCGCAGAAAACTATGTCACCGTCTCTAATCACGCCGTGATATCGGCATGTCTTGCATTTATTTTTGGGCTTGTCCGTCTTCGTTTTGCTCACTACATTCGCTCCCTCCAAATGACTGCCACGCTTTCACCATACGGCTAAATTCTTCTACGCTCATCCCGGCCGCGCGCATCGCCGCAGACAAACGCCTAAGGCCCTCTGCGATACGTTCGACGCTAGGTATGACCCCAAGCCTCATAAGACGTTTCTTGTTTTTCTTTCGGACACGCATCTTCTTGGAATGCGAGGCCAGATGTTGTATTCTGCGGATGTTGCTCATGTCCCGCTCCGTTCATACGGCCTGATACTGCTTTAGCCGCTCTTCCAACCGAGCCATTTTCTCAAAAGCTATGGACTGGACACGGGTACTGCATAAAACGCCATCATAGATGAGCACCAACTGCGCCAGCATGATATAGACATCGGCAATCTCCTCTATGATTTGCTCTTTCATGACGTTGCTTTCCTCGAAGCTTTTCGCCCTGCGGTATTTGAGGATGGCTTTGGTAAGCTCCGACATTTCCTCAATCGCCATGTCTGTTTGCGATTTTTCGCCGAATGCAACAATCACTCTCGACAATAACTCCGTATCTAAAATCAATTCGTTCAGGTTCATTTTTTCATCTCCTACTCTTTGCCAACAAGGGCTGGTAACAGGAAGAACCATAGCGTTGCCAGATTTTCAGTTGTCATGATAGCAACGCTTATAGTAGCCCCCACGGCCAGCCACATTGCCGCATTGGCGAAATTTTTATCAGTCATAGGTATAGCCTCCTGAATTATTATCTCCCATCTAAAACCGCCTTTCTAATAAGTTCCCACTCTTCAGCGGTAGTGCCGTCACCCCACGCTTCCCACAGTACCCGATAGTACGGGAGGCGTTTCTCTGTCGTTAATTCTCCCCAACAGCGTTCACATAGGGGAAAACATGCTCTCTTGGGGCTATACGAGGTCTTATGCCCATTAGCAAACTTCCAAGCAGTTTTACAACGATAGCAATATCCATAGTGCGGGGCAAAAACTTTGCTTATGCGTCCGATTCTTGGCATCGGGTTCCCTCCAAAAATCTCTGCCCGCAAAACACGCAATTCAGCCCGCAATACTGCTGCAAAAGGGCTCCAAAAGTGCAACAAAGGAGCTTCTGGAATACAACACGCAACAACCTTGGTCAGCCCGGTGCTAAAGCCCTGCTGCACTTTTTCGAGCCCCTTCGCTGCATTTTCTACTTGACGAACACAGGTTATTGATGTCTATCATAGCATTCTCTCCATATACTTAAATTTGTCTAACAAACTTCTTGCCGAGCACGTCAAAACAACAAAGCGATAGCAAGAAACGGCGGTACGATTAAAAACAGAGGTAAAACGCAAGCCCACATCTCAATGAAGTGTTTCCTTTTATCAAAATCATTTTGCGTGAACTCAGCGATACCATATACCACACCCCATAGGACTAAACCGACAATTATTGAAATCATACCAACGGGCAACATCAACATTCTATCCATCTGCCTACACCCCTTCCGGCTGAATCCGCTCGAAAGTGTACACCCATATCCACGGATTGCCGATGACATACCACTTCAAGCCCTTATGTTCCCGAACCTCTCTTATATCTTCCCACGGATAGGACCACGGATAGGATTCATAGTGTGTTATCACCCCATTAGACTTGACGGGTTTTGGGGCGGCGTAGTGTTTGTTCCATAGCTTTTGAAAAGCACGGCGTTGTTCGTTGTTCCAACGCTCAGGCTCGCCGTTCCACCAATGTGGATTTATTCCTTCGTGCATCACGTCACGCCCCGAAATCTCCTGCAACCGCTCCGCCCGCACATCCGTCACCCGCAGGAATATCCGGGCGGCGTCACGGGGCATGTGGATGGAGGGACGCCACTTGCCGTCATACCATTCAACAGGTCTTCCTTCTTCATAATCAGATTCGTCCGCTTTGTAAGCAAACCTCTGCTCAACATGAAATTCCTCTCCTTTTCCGACGGCTTTTTCGTAGTATTTCCACGTCTCCCGCACCCATAGAACATCGCCGGGTTGGTAGGGTGATTTGTGCGCTTCGTCTCCATCGACGTTTGACGCCCCCCACCCGATAACAACAGGCTCATCAAAGACAAGGACAAAAATGCCATCTTTCATTTTGTGAACCTCGCCGTAGCTGTGCGGTGCCCATTCTAGCGTAGGCTGCGGCTTCATGACCCGCCGTGTCTGCGTCTTTCGCCCGTCGAGTATCGCCTGCACCATCGGTGTGCTGAATAGTATCGGTTTTTCAGACATCTCGCACCTCCTAAACACTTTTGTGGAATCTGTGCCGGCAAGAAGCAATAAGGCAGACGTATTCACCGGCACCGCAATAGTCCATTTCGCACTTACAAACAGGACATTGAACCTTTTGATTTGCATCCGCCAACATTGCATCAACATTTTCTTTTGTGTCAACCTTAATCTCGTCCATGCCACACCTTAGCGTCATCACTAAATCTTCCAGATAATCAATACATTCTGGCAATGAATCAGATTGAAATGAAAATGTATACATCTTTTATGCCTCCCCCGCAAACTGAGCCTCGTCGAATTTCCAGTACTTACAATCTAGTTTTTGCTTTGCGCTAAAAGCCGTTACGAGACGAGGATAATGCTCACAAATTCCCATAAGTGGGAACCGTTCGGCGGCAGCTCCTTTTTCTGGCGGTCGGATATTGGCGCAACATATGCAGTAGCCTCTCATTGCCCGCTCCAACGCCTCCGATTTTGTCTGTGCGTCTTTCAAGGCTTCCAATAGCTCTTCAACCACGCCCACTAACGCCGGGATATCTTGCCGAGCGTGGGCGATGAATTTCTCGTTTGCCTCTTGAATGGCGATTGCCTCGTCATCGCTCAGGCGTTGTCTTCCACCCGTTAAGTGTCCCCAGCCCCTAATCTGACATATCATCATCTGCTCAGGCCCAAAGACGTAACACCCGTTATCATCACCCATCCACGGCCCCGGCGTTGCAGCCTCGCACCGCTCTCTAATTTCGTTAAGCTTCCACGGTGTCATGCTATTTCCTCTCCTCATCGCCCAACGGTGTGTATTCTCCATCACACGGCAAATCAGGCATAAACGTCCTGATTATAATCTCCGGCATCTCGGTGCGGACGGGCGAGGTCGGAACAACAGCTTCGACCCCTTCGCCCAAAAACTCAATACCCGGATGTTCGACCAGGGGCGGCTCTGCGGCGATGTAACCCACGATAATCACAGCGACGATGGCAAGGAATATCAGGGCAATTGTGATTATCCATGATTTCGGTCGTTTTTGCATTTACCCGCCCTCCTGCATCTTCGCAAGTGCGGCTTTAGCTCCGGCGTGGGAGCGAAAGGTGTTTCTCCTAGTCATTATCATAGCTTCGCCGCTATCTGCTTTGACTAAAAGTAAAATATCCTCCACTATGCCACTCTTAATTGTCGTCTCTTCTGCGATCCTGAGAGTATGGCATCGACCTCCTACCTTACACGGCAACACCACCAGCCGCCCATCCCGCTCCGCCTCTGCCAGCTCTGCCACACGCTCCGGGGTGAGGCCGCTGTCTTCGTAGGCACTCAACTTTTTGAGTGCGCGTGCAATAGCCCATGATTGCAATCTACTAGCAACAAAGCCTGAATCATAATTAAAACCAGTTTTTGTCAACCGTTCCATCATCGTCCTCCTCTTGCGGCCATGACCGCATATTTCCTCTGATGGCTCTTTCTGCGGGCCGTCCTGCACGGCGCGCAAAACGTGGCCTTTTGTCGCTCGTAAAATGTGATACCACAGCGGGCGCAGTATTGGGGACGTATCCGCTCAAATTCAGTACAGGTGTCGCAGTTATCACAACCGGCTGTACAGCCCTTGATGTCGTGCCACTTCACGCACATATGCCGCTGCCAATAAGGCTCATATCCGAGTTCATTACGCCTGTATGCCAGAATCCCCGCAAGCTGCGACAGCTCTTTCAACGTGGCGGTGCGTGTTTTGGAGAGGACCACCGCCTGCTTGACCGTCGGATCGGGTGCACCTGCGCCCCATTCGCCGGATCCTAGCATCGCACGCACCTTGTCCGCATTTTCCGTAAGATACTCGTAGTACACCTTGCCCCGTACTGCTTTTCCCGATCTGCCTACCGCCTCTCCAATCAGCGTATAGCTGTCACCTGCACGGATGCCGTCTGCGAGTATCCTGTAGCACTTGTCCGTCCACTCGTGGCTTCGGTTATCTGCTTTCACAGGCCGCTCCCTTAGTCCGAGGTCAGCTGTCCTGCGCTGGATTGCGCCTGCTGAACGGCGTAACATTTTCGACAGTTCCGCATACCCGTATCGGTGCATTTTTAACAGCGATTTCAGCTTGTCGTCATCCTCGGTTGTCCACGGATCTTTTCGCTGGACAGCAAACGCACGAAAGTCTTTGCTCCGCTGTTCGCTTACCCAAGCCGGCTCTTCTCCGAGGGCCAGCGGCTCCATCTTCGAGAAGTCGATAAAAGACCTGTTTTTCTCAGCCCATTTCCAAAACTCATTGAGGTATACAACCCGCCACGTAGAACGATTTTTCCGCTTGTTGTGGACAGGCAAGCCCCGCTTTTTTACCCAGCTTTCCATCTTGTACGAGTAGTTTGTCGAGGAACCTGTTACAGCGATAGTGAGTTGATTTAGCGTTATGTAGTCGCCACTTTCAAGAAACGGAGGAAGCCCCAGTTTATGAACCCTGCACATTATGGCGTTTTTGCTTCTGCCTAGTGCTTTGCTGAGACTTGGAACAGGGGAATATCCCCAATGTTCGGCGAGGTATTCTTCCTCTTCCGGCAGCCACGGCTTGTTCGCCCGGCTCATTGCTCATTCTCGCCACCGGCGAACAGTTCGTGCGTCCCATCCCGATACGCCCGCTCCTCATCGGACGGCTCATAGCCGAGCCGTTCAATGTATCTGTACACCCTGTCGAGGGCCTCCCACTCTTCATACTCCCCTCGCCAATCGTGGTAGCTTTGGCGTGACCCATCGTGACTGTTGGAATAGGCCGCCAGAAGCAAAACCCGCTCCGGGCTTGATGAAACAGGATCAGAAAGCAACTCCACGTCAATACTGCCGTCCTCGGCTACTTCTAAATCCAGCAGTTTCATAAACTGCTCGCCTTTAAAACTCCTATGCCCGGTATGGAACATGGTCTCTACTGCGAATTCAACGATGATTGGTAATGTTTCATGGTTTTTCTTGAGGCCCGTTAGGCCCTTGATGAAATCCCGCCGCAGTTCATATGTCTGCCGGGCAAGGCTGTCAAGTTGGTTGATGCGCTCTTTTTCACGTTGCTTTGCCTGCGCCTGTTCCGTATCTTCGGCCTCATCTTGTGCAGCGGGCCATGTGTAGAGTTTGACCCAGTAGCCGTCCTCGATAAAGAAATACTCCCGCTCCCCGGCATCATCCGGCTTTTTGAAGTCCGTCGGTTCTAAATACTTCACCACCTTTTTGTTGGCGGTGTCCGACTTTTCGATTTTCGTGGCGAACGTTCGGAGTTCTGCAAGCATGGCCTCCCTCTTTTCGGCCGATTCCTGCCGGGCGATTGCAGACTTTAGTTTGTGAGCAAAATTTGCCGTGCCGGCGGCATCTAAAACCTCGCGCCGCAACTCCGGGCCTTTTATTTTGTCAAGCTCTGCGAGGTCTTGCAAGGTCGCACCTCGCTCCTGTGCTTGTTGTAGCTGCCCGGCATCATGCTCCAGCAATTTAACACGCTTACGGACAGTCTCCCTGCTAAACCCCGTCTGTTCTGCAATGTCGTTCACGGATTCGCCCATGTCTATCATCGTTTGGAATCCCTGCGCCTGCTCTAAATATGTAAGGTCACTCCGTTGGAGATTCTCAATCATCATGGTTGCGACTTGCGTTTTCTCGTCCATGTCTGCCACGACGCAAGGCACTATGACCCGCCCGGCACGGATAGCGGCGGCATGACGGCGGTTCCCTATAACTGCCCAATAATCTCCGGGATATGCCTTTTTCCCGGATACTTTCTTTCGGTGCAGCTCCGGGTCAACCGGCACTACTGTCAGATTTTGCAGTATGCCGTGTACGCTTATGCTGTCGGCCAGCTCCGACAGGTCGCCCAGTTCTCGGCGGACATTTTTGGGGTGCGGCTTTATTCTGTGGGTCTCGATGTGGATAATTGTTGTATTACTCATGGTGCTTCTCCCTTCCTTTTTAAATGGCCTTACCCTGCGGACTCAAGCCCGTGGGTCTTGGTTTCACTCCGCTCGACCTTGATTTTCCCTTTGCTCGTGACGCTGACCTTTGCCTTGCAGGTGCCGTGTATTTGCAAGACCGCCGATGATATGTGACCTCTGGCGACATACTCTACGATTTGGTGTAACAGGGCGATAGGCTTCCGCTCCGTAAGCGGTCGAAATTCGAGGTCGGCAGCTTCAGCTCCAAACAGCGCATTGACACGGTCGCCGGCGGATTCCACCTGCGCCAAGATTTTGCGCTCTGCCTTGGCCTTGTAGCAGTCGCATTTTATTGATGCTGCTGCATCGGCCGCAACTGTGCCGGGTTGGAGACCAACCTCTACAAGTTGTCCGCAGAATCGACAAGTGCCTGTTGCGGTACATACCCCTTCTGGCGTGGATTCATCCATTAGAATATCGCCCCGCTCCAATTCGGTCGTGTTTACGTCGGTTTTAACTTTACCCATCGGAATCCTCCTCTTTCGGGTCGGCGAACGTGACTAAAATTCCGTCGTATCTGCGGAGCTGGTCAACAACCCCGTATTTTCCGGCAATCTCAAAGATTTCTCGCAAAACAACTCCGGGAGCCGCTTTGATTTCGACATATTCAGTATGCTCGTTGCCGTCGAACATCGTCCCGAACGATAGCTCAATCGGCTCCGGCCCTTGGTTTTTGAGCGAAAGTTCAGCAAGAAACCTTGCCCGGTCTTGTTTGGCGGTAATTCGGTTTGACATGATGTATCTCCTTCCTTTTGCTGGCTTTCACCTGCTATGCTTGTCCCGCTCCGGGGCGGGTCATGTGGTCGTTTTTGTCTTTGATATGCGAAGCTCCCACAAGGCAATCGCACGCACCGGGACGTTGAATGATTGGCCGCATCTATATCCCGGCAGCTCCCCGCGGCGGATTTTCTCGCAAACGTATTGCCTGCTTTTCCCAAGATATTCCGCAAACTCACTAGCTGTTAGTGAGTTTTTCTTGTATCGCCTACTGAGGTCTTCCGCCATATGCAGAACCATTTGTCTTTCCTCAAATGTGGTCATTTGTTAATCCGCCCCCTTTCTGCGCTTGCCCCGCTCCACGACGCCGTGGTAGAATAGCGGCGAAAGGAGGTGAAACCCGTGGATAAGCTGTATGTTAACGGTCGCATGAACTCTTGCATAATTGCCCATGATTTAGCCCTGCAATTTCTAAGACCTCTTGTTGATGCACATTGCCAAAGCGGAGAAATTAACTCAAACACTTCGATTACGACAGCTACACTAGACAGATATAAAGCACTATACAATGATTTTTATGAACAACTAACGCTAGGTTGAAACTTCTTGCTGAAGTGAGCAGCAAGCAACCCTCCAATGGTTGATCCAGCTTCCCGCCGCTCTTGTATCTCCACTACAAGGGCGGCGATTTCTTCTGCCATAATGGAATCTCTAACTGCAGGCGGCGGATAGACAATGTCGCCGTTGTCTTTGAAAATGAAAACATCCATCTGTGGGCCTACAGAAATTCGGCCTCTCGCAATATTTTTCAAGGCTTTCTGCTCAATGCGTTCCTCGTCCTCAGGCCGCAGGATTGCGTGGTGCTTGAAAATTATCAAGCCCGGAACAAAAATGGCGGGTTTCTTTTTTTCTGATTTCACCTGTCTCACCCCGCTTTCGCTTGTCTTTGACGTGCTTGCACTTCGACGTCTACTTCGAATAGATAATCTTTGTTCATATGCGGGAAAAGCTCTGTTTGTATCTTGCAAACCTGCTCCCAAGTGAACTCAGAAGCCCCGCTCAGCTTGTTTCGTAAAGCCCTATCCGTAATGTTCAAGTGCTCTGCTAGTGACTTATTAGATATACCTTGCCTTGCCATCTCTGCCTTTAAATTTCTAAACAACATTTTATCCACCTCTCATTTTTACCGTTGACGGTTAATGTGATTTTCATTATATTGCCTTTGACGGCAATTGTCAAGAGTTTTTTAGGCATAAATTTCCGTTAACGGTAAATTTATGTTGACAAATCGTGAACTTAGTACTATAATCTTGGTCAGGAAGGTGAATGATATGTGGTTAGATGTTATTAAAAGGATGAAAAAAGAAAAAGGTCTTACCAATGAAGATTTGGCCCTGATTTCTGGTGTTCCAGTCGGAACTATAAATAAAATAACTGCTGGAATTACAAAAGACCCAAAACTTGAAACAATGAGGGCTCTAGCTAATGCCCTTGGTTGCTCCCTTGACGATTTTAGCGATCCCCCGCTCCAAGACGCAAAAAAAGAGCGTCCCGGTTCCGATGTGGAACAGGACGCCCTTGAGGTCTATAACAAGCTTGTTGAAATTAACGATGGCAAGCAACTCACCGATGGCCAATGCGAGGCATTACTTTCGTTCTTCGAGAGCAATGCGGATTATATCCGGTTCCTTGTCGAGAAGCACAAGTAACCCTTCCTTGCTGTGAAAGCCGGCACACGACAAATAGGCTATGTAGTAGTATTCTACAAACCGCTTTACGGCTTCTTCTGTTATGAGTTTCAACGTGGGTCAGCCCCTTTCATTCGAAGTTGCTGCCGACAGGGTATTCATTATACCAGATATTTCCGCATTTGTGTAATGAAATTACAAATTTCGGAAAAATTTTCAAAGTGAAATGGCCATATCGGTGGTGTCGCCTATATGGTTAAAAAATGAAAGCGGAATGGTTCTTGTTAAAAATGAGCATGAATAACGATGATCGCCTAACCATTAAAATCAACAATACTAGCACCGTGGATATCGTGAAGTTTTCCGGGCGTTGGTACATTGACACAAGAGATATTGCTAGGTTTTGCCATAGCTCAAAAAAGAGGCTAAAAAACGTACTGTCTCTTGCTGGCTTTGCTGTACATGATATTGGTGGATCTAAGGACATGGTCGCTGTATGGGACGAGCCTACCAGATGGCCAAACGCAACCATGGGGTTGTCCAACAGCGAGGTCTTGTTCGCAACCAATGCTCTGCGATTTTTGAGGGCAATTCAAAGAACAGGTATACCACGAGACGACCACGTTGTTACCGTGCACCTCAATACTCATCATGTCGAGCTATAAAAAACTAAGACAAGAGGAGGCGGAAACGTGGCACGCAAAAAGAAGAAAAAGCACAGTAGTGGCCTATACCGCAAAAGCGTCACAGTCGGCCGCAAACCGGACGGTACGCCAATCCGCCAATACGTCTACGGGGAAACACAAAGCGAATGCGAAGATAAGATTGCCCAAATTCGTATTGATAAGAAGATGGGCGTTGTCGTCACGGATAAACGCTCGACGTGGGGTTACTGGGCCGGGGTTTGGAAAGCCATAAAATATAAGCAAATCGGCAAATCGACACAGGATATGTATAATAGTGCATTGAATCACCTTGCGCCGCTTGATGGCAGGACAGCCAGCGAACTGACTTCGGTGGATCTCCTTATGATAGTGTCTGAAATGGAAGCGGCCGGATATGCAAAAAGGACCATCAAGGCCGTAATACAGACCGCGGCACAAATTTGCGCTTTAGCTCGAAAAAACAGGGCCATGATGATAGATATTACGGAAGATATCAAGGCCCCAAAAGATGCCCCGGAGAAAAAGCGTACAGCCTTAGACAAATCCGTGCAAGATGCCATTTGGAACGTAAAACCGCTGCCGAGTGACAATGATACTGACACCTATAGGGCTAAAAGGCTACCTCTCGCTCGGATGCTGGCATTGATGACCCTTTGCTGCGGCCTCCGGCGTGGTGAAACCGTCGCATTATCATGGGCAGATGTAGATTTGAAGAATCGCTGCATCTCCGTTTCTCACTCCTACGACTTCAAGGCCGGAAAGGGCAAAGACCCAAAAACCGCGGCAGGCATCCGTAAGGTTCCGGTTCCGAATAGATTTCTTCTCGAACTGACCGAGTGGAAAAAGAGCTGTCCCCCTTCCCTGTTGGTGTTCCCCGGCGGGGCGGGTCACATATCGGAGAGTGAGCATAGCAATCTATGGGACACATTGCTTGACGCTATCAACGGCATCACGGTCTCACAGCGCATTTCAGCGGGTCGGACAAAGAAAAAGCCTGTTGCAATCATCACTCGTAAGATTGAGTTTACCAGTCACGACCTACGGCACACCTTTGCCACCAACTCTGTAGCAAAAGGCGTTGATATCAAAACGCTGCAATATATTATCGGACACGCCAAAGCGGAAACCCTACTTGATATTTACGCACACTTCTCACAAGAGGCATGGGATGCCGCGGCGTTGATTTTGGATGGCAAATTGGGCTCAGGCGATGAGACAGCGAAGAAAGTAGAGACAGGCTAGAGACAGTCAATTTTCAATTTCCCTTGATGTATCAGTTGTTACAGCATTTTTGTTGTCTGCTTCGGGAGCAAGAGGCCCAGGGTTCAAGTCCCTGCACTCCGACCAAGAAAAGCCGTCGATAAAATCGACGGCTTTTGCATTGCCTCGCATTGTAAGGGGCTGAAAGTAGTAGCTCCCATAATTCCTCTCGAAAATGAGTTGAGATAAACCAATCCCCCTATGTTTATTCGTATACCTATACGTAAGCATAAGGGGTGGTCATGTGGTCATATTGTAAAAATGCTTTGAAATAAACCGCTGTCGATGGGACGACAGCGGTTTTCCTTGTCCCGCTCACAAATTTATAGTATACTTGAATCGACTACGGAAAGGGGCCTAATCCTATGCGCAGACTATTCACGCTATTCCTCATATTCCTACTCCTTCTATCCACAGGTACAATTGCATTCGCCCAACCCATACTCGTCAGCGACCAAAACGATATTCTGGTCTTGGTCAACAGACACTATAGGTTGAGTCAAGATTTTCGGCCACATGACTTAGTATCTGTAGGAAACGGCCAGCTTATGAGAGAGCGGGCGGCAAATGCGTTTCTCAGAATGCACGCCTCCATGAATCAAGCGAATTTGTTTTTAACCCCGCGTTCAGGGTTTCGCAGCTATGAAACACAGCGGGTCTTGTTTAATAACGCCGTGCAAAATCGAGGCCTGGCACATGCCGAGAGATGGATTGCGCGCCCGGGGCACTCGGAACACCAGACCGGGCTGGCAATAGACATTGTCCAGCGCGGGTTCACCGGTTCTCCTTTGAGTAATGCCAGATTCCAAAATACACTACACTTTGCCTGGCTGCAACAACATGCGCACACCTATGGATTTATCCTGCGATATCCGCAGAGCTCCGAAAGCATCACCGGATTCGCATTTGAGCCCTGGCATTGGAGATACATCGGTGTAGAATCCGCTGCCTACATGCGAGAAAACGGCTTCGTGATATTTGAAACATACATCGCACACCGTGCAACCAGACCCACCGCCCCCATCGGCCCCAGCAGCTGGGCTATCGAACAAGTCAATGCGGCAATCGCGGCGGGGTTCGTGCCCGCACACCTGCAATCGCATTACACAAATGCCATCACCCGCGCAGAGTTTACGGCACTTGTGGTTGCATTGTACGAAAGCACAAGGGGCGAAATTCAAGGACGCGTGTCATTCATCGACACCGATGATGAAAATGTCCGAAAGGCGGCATACATCGGTGTTGTCGCGGGGGTAGGCAACAACCGCTTTGACCCGAATGCGGAACTGACACGCGAACAGGCCGCCGTCATGCTGTCCCGTTTGGCGGATGCACTCGACCAGCCGCTCCCGAGAGAAGCGGCAAGCTTCGCGGACAATAACAGTATTTCCCATTGGGCCGCAGACGCCGTTGGCCGAGTACAAGTCACCGAGGTTATGATTGGCTTAGGCGATAACAGATTTGCGCCGCAAGGGGGATACACGCGTGAGCAGGCCATCGTCACCATGATGCGCCTATTCCATGTGACAAGGCCGCCAAGTTTCTGGGCGACCGAACAAATAAACGCGGCAATCGCGGCAGGACTTGTGCCTGCGCATCTGCAGTTCCGCTACACAGATGCCATCACCCGCGCAGAGTTCACGGCACTTGTAGTTGCATTGTACGAAAACACACAGGGCGAAATTCACGGACGCGTATCATTCATCGACACCAATGATGAAAATGTCCGAAAGGCGGCATATATCGGCGTTGTCGCGGGGGTAGGCAACAATCGCTTTGACCCGAATGCGGAACTGACACGCGAACAGGCCGCCGTCATGCTGTCTCGTTTGGCAGACACGATTGGTCAACCGCTCCCGAGAGAAGCGACAAGTTTTGCGGACGAGGACAGCATTTCCCCTTGGGCCATGGATGCCGTTGGCCGAGTGCAAGCCTCCGGGCTTATGTTCGGCGTAGGCAACCATAACTTTGCACCGCAAGGAGGATTCACGCGTGAACAGGCTATTGTCACAATGATGCGCCTGTTCCTTGTGTTCGGCGGGTAATTTCGGCCTTTATTAAAACCACGGGCGGCCAATGGCCGCCCGTGGTTTATCTATTCTATCGACGCTCACTCATAAACGTCTGCACCCGATTTTGCAAAATCCGTGCCGTGTCCGCCGCCGACCTGTCACCCGCAAAGAACGGCAGCAACTCCTCCCGCACCATTTCAAACACACCCTCATCAAAGTGGCCCATGATGCTTGCAGTCTCTACAATCTCACGGAGGGCCGCGGCATCTTCCGCCGTCATTGCGTAAAACGGGACGGCACCCTCATCCAGCCAAACGTGTCCGTGGGGACGCGCTTCGCCGATTTCGCCCTCACGCCACGGGTCATCCGCTGTCCAGAACAGGGGCGTCATGGCTTCTTCCATCATGGCGTTGAAGAGGTCAAGCCGCACAGGGAAATCCCAATAACCGATTGTGGCCTCCGGCAGAAGGAAGCGGCGCACAAACGCCCAGGCTTCGTCCTGATGCGCGGAGGCGGCGTTGATACCCAAACCCTCCCGCGGGGAGATAACATGCGCCCCGCCGTCAGCAGTGGGTACGCCCAGCGCGACAATCTCACCGAGTGCCGCAGTCATTTCCTGAAACCGATCCGGGTGCGAGAGCCATGTCATGTTGAGCAGTTGCTCACCGCGGCACATCATGGTGAACTCGTCACCTGCCCAGCTCTGGCCCATTTCATCATCCCGTACCGCGGGCAAACGCGCGGCAACTTCCAATAGGTCAATAAAGTCCGCATTGTCGAGGTGCGCCCGATTCTCATCCCAATCAAGGAACGCCCCGCCGTCAAACGCGAGTGCTTGCCAGATAAAGTTCTCACCCGTCAGCCACTCACCCATCACATTGGGGACATCCGTCTCATCCACGAACCGCAGCATATCCGCCAGCGTCCAAGAGTCGATATGCCCCACAGTATCGGCCATGCCTATCATGGTCTGAACACCGAATGCGTTCGGCAACATGGGCAATGACCCGCCCGATGTCTCAACCGCCTGCAAAATGTTGGGGAAGAAATCCGAACGATTCAGCACGGGGTCTGCATCAATAAACGTATAGAGGTCAGCTAAAAGCCCCATGTCGATTGCGATATCGCCCATCCACATCCAAACCAAGTCGGGGCCGCGCCCCGTGGCCAAATCCATCGCAAAGCGGTTCGCGCCCGCACGCCAATTATCGGGCGTGCTGTACAGGCTGTAATCTTTCACTTGAATCTGCGCGGTTTGGCTCTCGCGGTTGAACGCCACAATCGCCTGCCGCACTTCCTCAGAGAACCACATACCGCCCAGAGTGAGCACCGTCCGCTCCGGCAACTCCGCACGAGGCACGCGGGTCAGCACCATCAACTCCGTCTGCCATGACCCGTCACCGCCGCGTCTGCCGCCTGTGCCGGTCCAAGTGCTGGTCAGCACGGCAATGCGCCCGTCATCCAAAAAGCCCACGCTGTAGTCCCAACCTGAGGCCAGCCCCACTTCAATCCAGTTGAGAATGAGTGACCGCTGCCCCGTCTCCATATTATAGCCCGTGAGATGAACACCGTCGTCCATCAAAAAGTCAAAGGGATAGTCCCCGGCGGGGCGCAGATTCCGTGCGCCGCCGAAACTGATCCGATAGGTCTCGTCCCATTCGCCTGCGTCAAAATCAACCACACGGAGGACTTCAAAAAAGTTGTCCCCGTCCTGCTCCCAGTCCGTCATCACAATACGGCCGCCCGGCAATTCCGTGATACCTTGGGCCGAATCCATCTCTAACTCGCCCACCGTTCTCCCTTCCCTGTCCAACAGATAGAGGATTGCGCCCCGCTCTGCCCAAGAGGTGAGTGCCATACGCCCGTCCGCCAAGAAAAACGCTTGGTCTACAGAGAACCAATCCACACCCGCCGGAACAATGTGCGACAAATCCCGCTCGGAGACCCGCTCACCGTCCATCGTATACACCAGATAGTCCACAGACACACTACTGCCCGCTTCGCTCCAGTCGTTGGTCACAATGAGGAAAGCCAGATGCCCCTCGTCCGTCACATGAAAACCCGCAACCTGCATACTGCCCGACTCCGCCGGAATGCGAATCTCCTGAAAGTCATCTCCGGCGGCGGATACACTCATTACCACGATATCGGGCGCAGGCGGTGTCCAGTTGTCCCAATCAATTTCGTCGTCGAAATCGTTAAGGGCTTCCGAATCTGTGGAATTATCAATGTCGTCTGTGGAATCATTGTAGCCATCAACATCATCGATATCTTCAAAATCACCAATTTCCGGGAGGCGGTTGAAGTCCATCATATCATCATCGGAATTGTGGTCAAGGAAATAATAGAAAATCCGATCCCCGTGGACAACCATGCCCTGCAGCCAACCGTCCATGTCCGGCAACTCAATATGCGTCGGCAGATAGGCATAGGTCGCGAAGTGCGTGTCGTCAATGTCCTGCTCGTCACCCCGTCCGCCGCCGCAAGCGGCAAGGGACAACACGAGCACTGCGGCCAGTAGTAACATAATCATTCTCTTCTTCATAATTCTCTCCTTTTGTGATACACTTGTATTCTGCATTATCTTGTATTCTGCATTATTATAAAGGACTTACCTTTGATGAACCTTTGCTCGTAAGGGCAACCGGAGACGGTCACTCCTACACAAAAACAAAAAACCCGCATCGCGCATCAATTGTACTAAATCATTTAATACAGTTTAGCGCAACACGGGTGAATTGTCAAGTAGGTTTTTGTCGAATGCGAAAAATCTTCGCTTTTATACGCCGTTCTCTTCGTCCTCCGCATCATCTTCCGCTACACGCTCCACGCGCACCGTCACCACACGCTTATCCAACACACGCTCCACCTGAAACCGCAGCCCCGCATAGGCGACTTCCGGCTTCTCATCCTCGGCGGGAATATAGCCCATCTCCCCCACCAAGAAGCCGCTCAACGTGTCGTATTCGTCCACGGGCAACTCCACCTCAAAGAAGTCCCGCACGGTCTCCAAATAGGCTCCGCCTTGGATCTCAAAGGTGTTCTCATCTATCGCCGCAATATCAGGCAGCTCGTCCGTGTCGTATTCGTCCTGAATACTGCCGACAATCTCCTCGACCAAATCTTCCATGGTGACTATCCCCATCGTCCCGCCGTATTCATCGATGACAACGGCCATATACGCCCGCTCGTGCCGCATCTCCTGAAACAGCTCGCCTGTTTTCTTTGACGAGGGGATAAAATACGGCTCCCGCAGCATGGTAGGCAAATCAAAATCCGACCCGTCCGGGTGTCCCGCCATGTAGTGCATTACGTCTTTGAAGTGCAAAATGCCCCGCACGTTGTCCAAGCTCTCCTCATAGACAGGGATTCTGGTATAATTCTGGGTGGTCAGAAACTCAACTACCATATGGAAGTCGGCATCAATCGGTAAAGCCACAACGTCCAGCCGATGCGTACATATCTCGGCTACTGTCAGCGTATCGAACGCAAAGATGTTCTCTATCATCCCCTGCTCGCTCTCGGCGATGTGTCCGTGCTCACTACCGGACTCGACCATGAGGCGAATCTCCTCTTTCGTCACGTCCTCCTCCGGCTTGTCCCCCCGTATGCCGACGAGACGCAACACCAGCTTGGAGGAAGCCGAGAGAAGCTTCACAAACGGCAGAGCCAAAATCGAAAGCACCCAAAGCAAATATACCGCCCGCAGGGCAAAAGGAATGGCAAACTGCAAAGCAATCCGCTTCGGCACCAGTTCACCGAGTATGAGCATAAAGTAGGTCAGCAATGCCGTAATCAGCACAAAACCCACGACTTCCGCCGTCCCGGCGGAAATCCCAAGCCCCGCCTCCTGCGTCCATGCGACCAAGGGGTCTGTAAAAGAACTCGCCGCAAACGCACCGGCAAAGAAGGCGATAAAGGTGATGTAGAGCTGTGTCGTAGCAAAGAAATTCCCCGGCTCGTCCATCACTTTGAGCAGACGCACCGCCTTCTTGTCCCCCGACTCGGCCAACACTTTGACCCGATTTCGATTCGCCGAACTCACCGCAATCTCCGAAGATGACAAAACCCCGCTGACCAGCGTCAAGATAAGTAGAATAATGATACTGTGTAGCAAAATAACACGCTCCTATGTAGATACATTATGTCAATTGTATCACAATTCTGTCCGCAAAGCAAATCGAGGAACAAATCTATGAAAATTTTTAAAAATCCAAATTGCAGAAAAGTCCGAGGCAGTCACGTCCTTGAAGTCACCTGCGCACGGTGCAAGACTTTCATTGCCCACTACCAAAAAGTCGGTGAGTCAGGCTTCGTCAAGATGTACAACGACAGAATCATAGACGGCTGTCTCGACTTCTCCCAATACCACGGAGCCATCTTCTGCCCCAACTGCGGCGAACGCATCGCCACCCGTTACATGACGAAGATGGACAAAAAAGAGGCCTATCGGCTCGTCCCCTCAGCATTTCATAAGCGGAAAGTGTAGGGGCGGAGGGAGTACTCCCTCCGTCGCCTGCGGCGGCGGCTCTCTCGCAAGCGAAGGCGAAGGAGCCTAAGGTCAAGGGCACCCCCTCCCCCGCGCGCGGGAGAGAACACACCAAGCGGTCAGCCGCAATTGCCCATAATCGCGGGCCGCAAACGTATCAATAAGGCGCGCACGGCGCGTAATACCTATACCGCACGAGTGCGCCGTTTTGTCCGACGTAGATACCCGCAGGGGGTTCTTAGGGGCGCAGCCCATAAGTCGCGTTTTTGGTTCTTTTTGGCGAGACAAAAAGAACGCCGCCGGCAGGCGAGCCAACGTATGAAGCAAGATGTGCGGAACGAGCGGGAATGGAACCCCGGCCCTACAACCCCAATTCCACAAACAAAGCCATCAACCCATATGTAACAAGCGCAAGCCCCGAAACCGCATGGCTGACCACAAGAGGAATCCGCCGCACATGCTTCGTGCGAGCCAAGCGGAACGACAAAGCCGAATACCCGAAATGTGCCAATGCAACCGTAAGCGGAATCAAAACCGTTGAGCCGGGCAGAAAGATAAACGTAATCCCCATCGTAATCAGCATCGCCTCAACACTCATCACAAGCCCCACAAGAACAATTGTCCGAAGCGAAGGCTCTCCGTCCTCCGTACACCTCCTGCGGCGTCTCAGCCATACAGATACAAAATACTGCAACATCGTCCAAAGCCCCAGTCCGATAAACGCAAAGCCTACAACCAAATCTGTATCAAAGGCAATCATCTCATAAATCCGCCCCGCAATCAAAAACCCCAACATGCAAAGCCCCAAAAGACATGTGTTAATAATCACAAGGTACAAAAACCGACACCTCTTTTGCAGCCCAAGCGATAACCCGATAAAAAACGCATCCACGGATACAATAAGCCCGGATAAAACTGACAGAAACATAAGAATCCCTCCCTGACGTAGTCGCGCAATGCGCTCATGATAGCATGATATGCAGAGAAATGCTCATACGTTACACAAAAACACCCTTGCGCCGATAGCGCAAGGGTGTTTCCACTTAAATTCTTAATTAAGGGTCATCAGCCCCCAAGGTACGCCTTCCGCACAGCGTCATCCTGCAACAACACATCCGCACGGTCAGCCAGCACAATCTTGCCTGTCTCCAACACATATCCACGGTCAGCGACCGTCAAGGCCATGTGCGCATTCTGCTCTACAAGAAGTATCGTCGTACCCGCTTTGTTCAGTTCACGGATAATCTCAAAAATCTGCTCCACCAAGAGCGGCGCAAGCCCCATCGACGGCTCATCGAGCATCAAGAGCTTCGGACGGCTCATCATCGCACGGCCCATTGCCAGCATCTGCTGTTCACCGCCGGAGAGTGTACCCGCCACCTGTTTCCGTCTCTCCAAAAGCCGGGGGAACTTGACAAATACCTGCTCCATACGCGCATTCATCGTGCCGCCCGGTTGGGTGTAGTTGCCCATTTCGAGGTTTTCCTGTACGCTCATCTGCAAGAACACCCGCCGTCCCTCGGGGACTTGGGCAAGGCCACGTTTGACGATGGCGTGGGAAGCCGTGTTCCCGATCTCCTCACCGGCAAACGAGATAGACCCCGTCTTGCTCCGTAAAAGGCCGGAGATAGTCTTGAGGATGGTGCTCTTCCCCGCGCCGTTCGCGCCGATTAAAGTGACAATCTCGCCCTCTTCAACGTGGAAGTTTATGTCCTTGACGGCGTAGATATTGCCGTAGTAGACGTTCATGTTGGTAATCTTAAGCACGCGCCTCACCTCCGCCTGTACCCAAATAGGCCTCAATGACCTTCGGGTCTCGCTGAATCTCAGCGGGTGTCCCCTTGGCAATCATTTTGCCGTAGTTTAATACACCCACGGCCTCACAGATGCCCATGACCAAGTGCATATCGTGCTCAATCAGGAAGACGGCAATTTGGAACGTCTCCTGAATCTTCTTGATATTCAGCATCAAATCTTCCGTCTCGGCAGGGTTCATGCCCGCCGCAGGCTCGTCCAACAAGAGGACAGCCGGGTTGGTTGCCAAAGCCCGTACAATCTCCAATCGACGCTGGGAACCGTAAGGCAAACTCCCCGCCTTGTGTTCGGCCATATCCTGCATGTCGAAGATAGACAAGAGCTCTAAAGCCCGCTCTCTGGCAATCCGCTCCGCCCGCCAGTAGCCGGGCAAACGCAGGACGGCACCGCCGAGACGGTAGTCCATCTCATTATGCAGACCCACCAACACGTTCTCCGCCACCGTCATCTCTTTAAAGAGACGGATGTTCTGGAACGTCCGTGCCAGACCCGCTTTGTTGGCCTGGATGGTGTTCATGTTTTTCGTGTCCTTACCCTCAAGGTACATCGAACCCCGTGTGGGCTGATAGACCTTGGTGAGCAGGTTGAAAATCGTCGTCTTCCCCGCCCCGTTGGGGCCGATTAGGCCGCAGATTTCCGTGGGCGCGATGGAGATGTTAAAATCATCCACCGCCGTGAGGCCGCCGAAATCAATGCCGAGACCTTTGCACTCCAACACCGGACGTTTGTCTAAATCCCGATCGGGGATAAACGGTGCTCTGGGGTCACGTTTACTCGCCAATGTCCGCACCCCCTTTCGGTGTCTTGCCCGCCCGGAAGCGGCGAACTATCTTCTCCAAAATACGGGAGAGCGAGAAGTCATACGTACCCAAAAGGCCCGTGGGCTTGAAAATCATCACAATGATAAGGAGCAGGGCGTAAATAACCATCCGCCACTGCGCAAGTCCCTGCATCAAGACAGGCAAGCTCGTCAAAATCGCCGCCGCGACCACGGAGCCCGCCATGGAGCCCATGCCGCCGAGGACGACAATCATCAGAATGTTGATGCTCGTCATGAAGTCGAAGGAATCCGGCACCAAAAAGCCCGTATTGCCGGCAAACAATGCCCCGGCAACGCCGGCAAAAAACGCGGACACCGCAAAAGCCATGACCTTGTAATACGTGGTGTTGATACCGCAGCTCTCGGCGGCAATCTCATTTTCACGTATGGATAAGATTGCACGCCCGTGCCTGCTTTTCATCAGCATATGAATCGCCCCGCAGGCGAAGATGACACAGATATAAACCACCAAAAAGGAAGAGTGCCGCGGCGAGGAGAGCCCGGGCGCACCGCCCGTAATAACGGTAGGAACGGGAATCTGCATACCGAAAAGCTCATTGATGCTCGTAACAAACCACCGAGCCGTTCCGTCGATATTCGTGACCAGCACACGAATCATCTCTCCGAAGCCCAAGGTAATGATGGCTAAATAATCCCCGCGGAGCCGCAGAGCAGGGATACCGATGATAATCCCAAACACAGCCGCCACCAAACCGGCCAATAAAATCCCGCCCGGGACGGAAACAGCGTCCGGTAAAAATCCGCTGCGCCAAAAAATGGCCCCCACGTAGGCCCCGACAGCCATAAAGCCCGCATGTCCCAAAGGTAACTGACCCAAATAGCCGGTGACCAGATTGAGCGACACGGCCAAGATAATAAAAATACCGACCAGAATGATGTTATTGCTGTGCGCCCGCGGCAATATACCGCTCTCCAACAAAAAATAGCCGCCCGCAAGCAAAGCCGCAAGCAAAGTCATGTTAATCCCATAGCGTGCGGGCATAGGGAATTTGAACTGTTTCATTTGCATACCCCCCTATACCTTTTCCATCATCGTGCGGCCCATGATGCCCGTGGGGCGTATCATCAGCACGAGGATTAAAATCAAGAACACGGCACCGTCCGTCCAGCGTGAACCGCCGATGGCAATGACCCCGACTTCCAAAAACGCAATCAGGTATCCGCCCAACATCGTCCCGGGAATAGAGCCGATTCCGCCTAAAACAGCAGCGACGAAAGCCCGCAGCCCCAACATCACACCGATTGTGGGCATAATCAAGGGGAAGTGGACGCTGTACAGAAGCGCGCCCACACCGGCCAAAGCCGCACCCACGGCGAACGTAAAGGTAATAATGTGGTTGACATTAATACCCATGAGCTGCGCGGCACCCGTGTCCTCACTCACCGCGCGCATGGCCTTGCCCAGCTTCGTCTTCTTGACCAAGAACGCGAGCACAGCCATAGACAAAACCGAGAGCACCAGCGTGATAATAGACGCATAGGTCAGCCGAATCTCACCGATATACACCCAACCCACGGGGAACAGTTGCGCACGGGGAAAAGCATGTCCGTCCGCGCCGAAGAAAATCTGCGCCAGATTCTGCAATAGAATCGAGACGCCGATTGCCGTAATCAAAAGCGAAAGCCGAGGCGCAAAGCGCAAAGGCGTATACGCTAACTTTTCAATGATAATAGCCAACAGCGTACAGCCCGCTACTGTGAGCAGTGCCGCCAAAACAGGCGGCAAAAAGAACGCCGTCAAAGAAAACAGCGCGATATAGCCACCCACCATGATAATATCACCGTGGGCAAAATTCAAAAGTTTGACGATTCCGTACACCATGGTATAGCCCAGGGCTACCAGTGCATAAATCGAACCCAGCTGCAAGCCGTTAATGAGCTGCATAACAAATGTCATATAGCCGCCACCCCCTACGCAAAATAGAGGGCGGGCAAAGCACACCCTCTATTTACGTTTCTCATCTAAAATGCGTTGGTCTCAGTCTAAAATCAGGTCAGATCTAAAAGCTGTAAAATTATCGACCGTAGAAGTAACCCCAGAAGCTTTCCTCAAACCCGTCTTCGCCCTCGCGAATGGTGAGGATGATGGCACCCTTTTGCGGGTTGTTCAGGTGGTCAAATGTGATGGGCCCTGTCACACCTTCGATATCCGTTGCGCCCATGTTGTCGATGACAGACTGCCGGAATGTAGCTACATCAACGGCGTCACGCCAATCTGCACCGGCTTCCAAGCCTGCCTCAATATCATCAAGTGTAGCCTCGATGGCGGCGATGAGAATCTTCGCGGCATCAAAAGCCTGTGCGGCGAACATGTTGGGCATGAATCCGTTTGCCGCATAGAAGTCAGTAATAAAGCTCTGCACGAGCGGCGTATCTACCTCGGCGGAAAAGCCTGTGAGGAAGTAAGCTCCCTCGATGGAAGAGGGCTCATCCATGAAGTCCAAAATCGTCGCCCAACCGTCGGCGCCCAAGAGCACGGTCTCCAACCCGACTTCTACACTCTGCGGCCCGATAAGCGCGACACTTTGATAGTATTCGGGGATAAACAGAGCATCCGGGTTGTGCGCCATGATATTGGTAAGCTGTCCTTGGAAAGCCACGGTCGTTCTTTGGAAGTTCTCAATCGCAACGATTTCCAAGCCCAGAATTTCCGCTTCAGCCACAAAAGCCTGCATCAGCCCGATGGAATAGTCCACCTCGTTGTTATAGAGAATCGCAACGGTCTGCGCGCCTACAACTTGATGGGCAAAGTGCGCCATCTGCTGCCCTTGGAAGGGGTCGATAAAGCAGGAACGGAACATGTTTGTAAATACTGCGCCCGTCTCTTCATTCACGGTGACAAATTCATGGGTAGAGGTCGCCGTAATCATGGGCATATTGTCCTCATAGGAGAGCGGCACAACCGCACGGGTAACACCGCTGGTGACAGCACCGATGATGGCATCCACACCCAAATCCATCAGATGATGATAGCCCGCAACACCGAGTTCGGCGGCACCCTCTTCGTCCCAGAACTCCAAGCGTACCTGACGGCCGCCCAGCGCGTTAAACTGCTCAACATACAGATTCACACCGGCCTCAACCGCTGTGCCGAATTGCGAAACCGGCCCGGTCAAGGGAGCCAGTACGCCGATGACAATGTCGTAATCATCGTCCCCCGAACCGCAGCCCGCGAGCAAACCTGCTACCAAAAGTACTGCCATGAGTAGTGCCAAAATCCGTTTCATCTTCATCTTTTTCATTCTCCCTTATTCAATTTATTACGCACATATATACAAGCACCCATATTAGAGTGTTACAGGCTATTATATTTATTTGAAACCGAAAAGTCAAGTGTATATTCCGGCATACTTGGCCAAAATGCGACGAAACGCAAAAAAGGCCGCTTTCACATCCATGCGCACAACCTCCGGCCATGTATGAAACAGCTTCTTTCCGTCTATACTCCCCAACGGTGATAAAACATGACAATCGGCATCCCTCGTGCCCTGGCCTACCACCGCTACGGCACCTTATGGGAAACCTTCTTCGAGGAACTCGGCATCCCCCACATCGTCAGCCCCGAAACCAACCAAACCCTGCTCGCAGAGGGCATCAAACACACCGTAGACGAGAGTTGCCTCCCCCTCAAGCTCTACATGGGCCACGCCCACGCACTTTTAGACCGCTGCGATGCCCTCCTCGTCCCCCGCTTGGAGCGGCTAGGCAAGCGGGACGAGTTCTGCGTCCGCTTCTGGGGTCTCCCCGACACAGTACGGGCCACATTTCAAGATGTCCCCCTGCTCACCTACGATCGCACCTCCGCCCGCCCCGATTCGGAAAAGCGGGCTTTTCTCCAAATCGCAAAGTCTCTCGGCAAAAACTACCGCGCCGCCGCAAACGCCTACCGCGCCGCCCAAAACCGCCAACGGGAGGCGGATTTCCAACGCCTCGCCCAAAACCGTCCCCTGCTCCGCGCCAAAGCCCCGAAAATCCTAATCGCCGCCCAGAGCTACATCGCCCACGACCCCCGCCTCGGCGGCGAGGTTATAAGTCTCATCCGAGACCTCGGCGCGGCCCCCATCTGCATTGAAGCCTTCGACCGCACAGCCTGTCACAAGGCCGCACAACACATCTCTACAGACCTCTACTGGACACTCAGCCGAGAAATCCTCGGCGCAATCCACCTCGCCCGCGGACGGGCAGACGGTGTCATCCTCCTGACCGCATTCCCCTGCGGTTCGGACTGTCTGGCGAACGAACTGGTTCTCCGCCGAGTGAAAGATTTACCCGTCATTCAAATCCTCTTGGACGAACATCAAAGCCGGGAAGGGCTTGCGACCCGAATTGAAAGTTTTTTGGACATGGTCACATGTAGGGGCGGGGTCATCCCGCCCGCATCCCCTCGGCGTAACCACCTGTAGGGGCGGCCATTGGCCGTTCGTTTCGAACGTGTGCAAAACAGGGATGCGGACGGCCAATGGCCGCCCCTACAAAAAAACGAGGAAATCGCATGAACCCAACCCGCATCATCTCCTACCCCCACATGGGCGACTACCATATCCCCATCCGCACATTCTTCGAGCGGCTCTACCCCGACGCCGAAGTGCGCCCGGCACCGCCCATCACCAAACACACCGCCGCCCTCGGCGCACGGCATAGTCCCGACTTCATCTGCGAGCCGTTCAAATACAACATGGGCAACTTCATCGAAGCCCTCGACGACGGCGCAAACACGCTCTTCCAAACCGGCACCGGCTGCCGCTACGGCTACTACGGCGAACTGCAAGAGCAAATCCTGCGCGACCTCGACTACGAATTCGACTTTGTACGCCTCAACAGAGAAAACGCCCGCCCACGCAGAGCCTACCGCAAGCTCCGTGCGCTCGGTTCGCCCCTAAACGCCGCCCAAATGGCAGGTGCCGCCCTCGACGCCATTGAAGACATCCGCCGCATGGACAGGCAGGCACACCATAGGCGGCAACACCCCGAATCGCAGGCAGATCCGCCGCTCAATGTCGGCATCGTGGGCGACCTGTACACCGTCATGGAGCCTTTCGCCAACTGCGACCTCGAACGCCGCCTCGCCGCCCGTGGCGTTGCCGTCAGCAGAGAGATGAGCGTCACCTTTCTGCTCTTCCCTCCCTCGAACCGCAGGCGGCTTCGAGACGCGGGCGGCTATCTCCGCCGCCACGTGGGCGCAAACGGTCTTGACAGCGTGGCGCAGAGCCTCCGCTATGCCAAAGCGGGCTATGACGGCATCATTCACATCAAATCCTTCGGCTGTACCCCGGAACTCAACGCCGTCCCCGCTCTGATGTGTGTCAGCCATGACCACGGCATCCCCATCTTGCACCTCAGCTTCGACACACACCAAAGCTCCGCAGGCCTCGAAACCCGCTTAGAGGCGTTCTTAGACATGATTACCATGAGGAGGCAAGCGCAACATGAATCATAGCCTGGGCGTGGACATCGGCTCCATCTCGACCAAGGGCGTGATACTCGATGATTCCGGCCGCCTCATCGCCGAAGCGTATCTTCTCACCGAGGGCAATCCGCTGGGCGCAGTACGGCGTCTTTTGGGAGAATTACAAGCGCAACTCCCCGCCGATAGCCAAATCTACGCAGTCGGCACCACAGGCTCCGCCCGCCGTCTCATCGGAGCCATGCTGGAGGCCGATGCGGTCAAAAACGAAATCACCGCCCACGCCGTCGGTACGCTCTCCCGCCACCCGAACGTCCGCACCATCTTGGAGATTGGCGGACAGGATTCTAAGATTATCATCCTCAATGACGGCATCGTGACCGATTACGCCATGAACACCCTCTGTGCCGCGGGAACGGGCGCGTTCCTCTCCGCCCAAGCAGGGCGGCTCGGCCTCGCCGTGGAGGACATGGGCGGCCTCGCCCAAACCGCTGCCGCCCCCGCCCGTATCGCCGCCCGTTGCACGGTGTTCGCCGAGTCCGACCTTATCCACAAGGCACAAACCGGCCACAGTAAGGCAGACCTCGTGGCGGGTCTCTGCAATGCGGTGGCATCTAATTACCTTTCCAACGTCGGCAAGGGCAAAAAAATCACGCCCCCCGTGATTTTTCAGGGCGGCGTGAGCAGAAATCAGGGCGTGACGGAGGCCTTTCGGCGGGAGCTTAACTGCGAGGTGCTGGTAGACCCCGACGGCCCCCTCATGGGCGCGGTCGGCACCGCCCTGCTCGCCGCGAAAGCACCGAAGCGGGCAGAGCCGTTCAGGTTCGAGATTGCCGCGCGGACATATGAGACCAAGGCGGAGACCTGTGCGGGGTGCGGGAATTACTGTGAGATTGTGCGGTTTGTGCGGGATGGTGTGGGGGTGGACGCTTGGGGGCATCGGTGTGAGGGGATAATGGAATCTTAAAACAGAGAATCTGCCCCTTTGTTGACCCTACTTCTTATTCGGAACATTCTTCCGATTCGGGCAAGTGGTCTAAGGCATAACGGCAACATTGTAAAACAAGTGCATTGAACGAAATTTCATGCTTCTCCGTTACCACACTCAGTTCATTAAAGATTTTTTCGGTAAATCGTACTGTTCGCGCAATATTTGCGTTGGAAAATTGAGTATCAATTACAAACATAGCAATACCACCTAAAAAGATATTGCCATTATAACCAAATGTGGTTACAATAAGATATAACCGCATTTGGTTCATATTCGGTTATACATTGAAAGAGGTGAGCTAACGCTATGATATTTGACAGTCTAATCATCATCTTTTTGGGCGTGGGGCCTTGGATTGCTATTATAGCCTTAGTATTTGCGGCGATAAATCATGACAATTGATTGTGCAACGCAAACCGCGCAACCTCACACCCATCCACAACCACCGTCTCCAAAAACATCCCCATCGGCCGCACCCAAAACCCGTGCTCCCCGTACAAACACCGATAGACCACAAGCTTCTCCAATGTCTCAGAGTGTGTGGCTACACAAATCACCTTGTACAAATTCCCCTTATAATGCTGATAGATGCTGCCGGGTACCGGCTCTCTCACGCTAGAATCCAAAGCCGCCGAGATTCAGTCCACCCGTCATCGCGTTCATACGCTCCGCCGTGGCGTTCTCCGCCGCCCGCATCGCCTCATTGACAGCGGCGACGACCATGTCTTGCAGCATCTCCACATCGTCCGGGTCAACCGCTTCGGGAGCGATGGTGAGGGCAGTCAGCTCTTTCTTTCCGCTCACAACGGCACGCACCATGCCGCCGCCCGCCGCGGCCTCAAAGGTCTTGTTGTCCATCTCCTCCTGCATTTTCATGAAGTCTTCCTGCATCTTTTGCGCCTGCCGCATCATGTCCGTCTGGCGTTGCGGCTTGCCGCCGTGTCCGCCGCCGAGATAATTCTTTCCCTTTGCCATGTGTTTGTCCTCCTATTTGATAGTTATATTGTCAAACCCTTTTCGGGTCAACGCGTCCAATTTACTGCTCGAACTGCCTGCAGTAGGCGGCGCACCCGCGTGGCACTTCACCCGCACACTACGCCCCTCCACCTCGGAGACAGCCGCCTCCAAAACAGCCAGCACCTCTTTCTTCTCCACCACGCCGAGGAAAAACGCATTTTCAATATAAATCTGCAAACCCTCGCCGTCAAGCACGGCACTAACTTCCTTGCCGTCACTAATCAGCGTGTAAACGCTCACGTCCAAGGTCTTCTGCGCCGAGGCCAGAACTTTCCCCCAAATATCATCCCCCGCCGCAGACACGGGCGGTGCCGCAGAGGGTGCGGAAGCCGCTTTCGGCTCCGGCATAGGCTCCTTCGCTTGCGAGGGAGCTGTCAGCGAAGCTGACTGAGGGAGTTCCTCCGCCGCAGGCGACCGGGGGAGTTGGGAGACAGTATCCGCCCAAGGCGGCGCATCCACTATTTCCGACGGCGGCACTTGCACAGATTGCACCACCTCGACAGGCGCCGGAGCCGCACCCACAGCCGCAACAGGCACACCATCCGCAATCTTCTGCTCCAACTCGGCCACCCGAGCCGAAAGTGCACCCGCGTCCCCCGCAAGCTGCACATCACACAGCCGAATCATACAAATTTCAACCGCCAGCTTCCGATTGGCACTACGTCCGAGGTCGGCTATCGCATCCGTCACCTGTGTCAAAGCCCCGAGCAAACGCTCCGGCGTCATGGCGGAGAAAGTATCAATCGTCCCCCGGTCAAAGCTGCCGCTCAACAGGTTCTCAGACCCTTTCGGCGCAATCCGCACCAGTAAAATATCCCGCAAGAGCGTGGAGAGTTCGCCCAATAACGCACCCATGTCACGTCCGCCGTAATAAAGTTCACCGACCAACCCAAGCGCGGCCTCCACGTCCCCGTCACAGGCCGCCCGCAGGAGATTCGCACACTCCGCGCTCCCGACCAGTCCCACGAACCGCCGCACCAAGTCCGCAGTTATCGCCTGTCCCCCGGCGCATTGATCAAGGAGTGCCAAGGCATCCCGCATAGAGCCGTCCGCCAAACGAGCCAGAAGCTGCGCCGCATCGTCTTGCAACTCCAGCCCCTCGGCATCCGCCACCTTTCGCAGACGTGCCACGATATCCGTCGCACCCACACGGCGGAACCGGAACCGCTGACAGCGTGAGGCAATCGTTGCCGGAACCTTATGCGCCTCTGTCGTCGCTAAGATAAACAGGAGGTGCAAGGGCGGCTCTTCCAAAATCTTGAGCAAAGCATTAAACGCCGCAATCGACAGTCCGTGTACCTCGTCAATAATATAAACCCGCTTCTTCACCACCGCAGGCGTAAATATCGCCTCGTCCCGCAAGGCGCGCACATGGTCAACGCCGTTGTTCGACGCCGCATCCAACTCTTCCACGTCTAAGATGCTGCCGTCGTCAATTCCAACGCAAGAACCGCAGACATTGCAAGGATTCCCATCCCGCAAGTCCTCACAGTTTACCGCTTTCGCCAATATCTTCGCGCAAGAAGTCTTCCCTGTCCCCCGTGTGCCGATGAAGAGATAGGCATGACTAATCCGCCCATGCTCCAGCTGGCGCATGAGCGTCTCCGTAACCTGCGGCTGGCCGATAACATCATCAAACGCCCGCGGCCGCCATTTGCGATAGAGTGCCTGATACATAAAAAAGCCCTTCACGCCCCCCGTTTTTTTCGGCAGAGCCGAAAAACTTTTTGCCGGAGAGCGTGCATGTTAGTGTGCGACCGGAGGCAAAAAATAAAATCCCAAACGGGTTTTGGAATTCACTTCCAAAACCCGTTTCACAGATTTCCACCCAAACCGAATGCTTGCATTCGGTTTGAGCCCTCGACGCTCAGTAAGACCGCACACCGACTGTTGACTGCATCGTATGCCCGTAACCCGGACAGCCAGCTCAAGACCGGCACCCTCACGGCACCCGGAAGGTCCTGCTTAATGCTGCTCGGTTCCCCGCCTGACATGGTTCACAGGTTCCCGTCGCGTGAGACCGATCTCTCAACGCCGCTTATCCGGGGCAGACAACACACGATACAGCCGCCAGCCGGGATTCATCCCCGCTGTAGCGGATTGCGGGCTACAGGGCACCGCTAACTCCCCAACTAGTGCGGCCTTACTGAACATCGAATAAGGTCGACTGTGTCGCAGGGTCTATTTTACTACAGATCGGCGCAAGACGCAAGAGGGAAAGTGCAAAAGAAAAAGCGGCCCCCGCGGAGGCCGCCTCGGCTACATCTCTCGTATCGTCACCTGCGGCACAATCTGCACCGCCACAAGCCTCTTTTTCTCTCGCTTTTGCAAGGCCCTCTTTCTTTCCTTGCTGCCCCTTGTGCCCCAGCCGTCATATTTAATCGTGACCGCCGCATAGATGCGGGTAATAATCAGAGACACGCCGTAGACAAAGAAGTACACAGGGGCCAATATGTATAATAATATCAACACATAAAAACGCCATCCGCCAACGTCAAATGGCGTTTGCGTTTCAGGCTGTTCGCGTTCTGTTAGTTCAAAAACCGAATCGAAGCGACAAATTCCAAATAACTCTCCGCAATGCTCTCAGTCGTCAACGTTCCCTGTACAAACACAAACTCCGACCCATTCGTCACGACGAACGCAATCCCCGGAAAGCTTTGATCCCCGGCCGTGATAATATAATCCGCACGCAGTACAGCGTGTCCCAACTCTCCGGCGGACAAAGTCTCAATGACAAGGTTTTGAGCATCATACGACTGCTCCAACATCGCGCCGAACACCGCATGGAGTTGCTCGGCCGGCTCTTCCCATGCGGGATCTACATCGTGCGGCCCCAGCACATTGACCATGGCCGCGCCTCCGGCATCCGTGCCGATGATGAAAACCGCCCCCGCGTCCTGCCCCGGATCCATGGACCAGCCACCGTCCAACACGAAACCGATGTCGTCCGTGGTGTGAGTAAAATAGGGTACAGGAAGCTCGGCTGCGTAGTCAAAAGAGGGGGTATCGTCCTCTGCTCCGTTTTCGGTCACGCCATGTTCCGCATATCCGTTGTCAATCGGCGTGTCGTCAAAGTCTCCGCCGCAGGCCGCCGCGGAAAACACTAGCAGCAAGACCAAAAGTAATACAAAAAGCTTTTTCATGTTCATACCTCTTTTTTTCATAATAAACCGAAAAGAGTATATCACATCACACGCAGAAAATCAATATATAATACAAATTTCGTCAGGAATAAAATAAAAACCCTTGACAGCGGGGCTTGTCTATGCTAACATGATAGCAAGTTAGCCACAGCTAACTATATAGAAATCCTACAATAATAAGGGGTGTGCTTTATGAATGATGTGTTATTTGCTTTTTTGTTGATTCTAATCGCCGGTCTTGCGACCGGGGTTGGCGGTGCGGTGGTGTTCTTCTCTAAAACAACCAACGCAAAGTTTCTTGCCATCTGCCTCAGTTTTTCTGCCGGGGTCATGCTCTATGTCTCCTTTGCAGAGATACTGGGAGAAGCGATGGAAGCACTAAAAGAGGGGTACGGCGACGCCCCCGGAATGCTGATTGCGGTTGCGGCGTTCTTCGGCGGGATTCTCCTGATGGCACTCGTTGACAGATTCATCCCCCACAACGATGAGGCTCTGAACCTGTTAGACGCGGAATGCGAGCGGACGAAAGACTTTTCCGTCTGCGAAAAAGCGGAGCTGAAGCGCACGGGTCTCATGTCCGCCACGGCACTCGCCATACATAACTTCCCTGAAGGGCTAATCACTTTCGTCGCCCTCATGCACGACCCGGCGGTTGGCATAGCGATCGCCATCGCCATCATCCTTCACAACATGCCGGAAGGCGTTGCAATGGCCGCCCCCATCTACTACGCAACAGGCAGCAAGGCAAAAGCCTTTCTGCTCTCCGTGAGCACAGGCCTCACACAGCTCTTGGGCGCGTTTGTCGCATGGCTTTTGTTGCAGAACGTGTTTGATGACATGGAGACAATCTCCGGCATCGCCTTCGCCGCCGTGGCCGGTATTATGGTGTTCGTAGCAATTCATCAACTGCTCCCCGCCGCCCAGAAGTATGGGAAGCACCACCTCGTCATGAAGTGGCTCTTTGCAGGAATGGCTGTTATGGCCGGTAGTCTGATTGTGCTAGAGTTTGTACTGTAAGGCAGAAGCGGGCCACCCGACGGGTGGCCCGCTCAGTTTGTAGACAAAGCCCTTGCCCTACATTTCGCCGAAGGCGAAATGCTTTTTTGCCGACAAGTGCATGATAGTGTGCGCCGGAGGCAAAAAAGGTGGAATCCGTTTGTTTTCAGGACATGTGCCT
>WRAK01000013.1 GCA_009780235.1 Oscillospiraceae bacterium | reverse complement strand
CGGGGTGTAGGCGCATACATTTTCTGCGGAAAATGTATCAGTCCGCCTGCGGCGGACGATGCGCCTTCGAAGGGGGACTAGTCCCCCTTCGACCTTCCCCCTAGCCTCCGGCGGGGTTAAGGTCAAGGGCACCACCCCACCCCCTGCGGGGGCACCCCTCCATGGGAGGGGAATTACGGGCCGCCGCCCCTACAAAAAATTCTACATTCTAAACTCTACACTCTGCATTCGCGACTGAAAGGAGCACTCCCATGAACTTAAATAATCTCCGCGACCAAATCGACCAAGTAGACGACGCCCTCCTCGCCCTCTTCGAGCAGCGCATGGACATCGTCAAAGAAATCGCCGCGCGCAAAGAGACCGAAAACCGCCCCGTCCTCGACCGCAGTCGGGAAGCGGCCAAACTCGGTGCCATTGAGTCCAAAGCCCGCCCCGACCTCGCCCCCTACGCCCACACGCTCTACGACACGCTGTTTGAACTCAGCCGCAGTTACCAGAGCGGCGCACGGGGGACGTCCTCTCCCCTGTTCGCGCAAATCGAGGCCGCCATCCACAACACGCCCGCCCTCTTCCCGCAGAGTACGGCCGTGGCCTGTCAGGGCGTTCCCGGTGCCTACTCCGAGCGTGCCGCAGAGCGGCTCTTCAAGCGGCCGAATATCCAGTATTTCCAAACCTTCGAGAGCGTCTTCACCGCCATCGAAAACGGCTTCTGCGACTACGGCGTGCTCCCCTTGGAGAACAGCACGGCGGGCTCCGTGACCAAAATCTACAACCTCATGCAGAGCAAAGACTGCTACATCGTCCGCAGTGTGCGCCTCAAGGTGGACCACAATCTCGTCGCCCCCCGTGGGGTCAAACGGGAGGACATCCGGGAAATTCTCTCCCACGAACAGGCCATCACTCAATGCGCCGGGTTCTTGGAGCAATTCGGCCTCGATGTCAAAATCACCCGCTGTGAAAACACGGCCGTCGCGGCAGAGACAGTCGCAAACTCAGACCGCCGTGACCTCGCCGCCCTCTGTTCCCACAGTTGCGTGGAGCTCTACGGCCTCACCGCCCTCGCCCGTGACGTGCAGGACAGGAGTAACAACTACACCCGCTTCATCTGCATCTCCCGCAAGCTCGAAATCTACCCCGGCGCGGACAAAACCAGCATCATGATGACCGTCCCCCACCGCCCCGGCTCGCTCTACAAGACCCTAGCCCGCTTCTACGCGCTGGGCATCAACCTCAACAAACTGGAGAGCCGTCCTCTGCCTGACAGAGACTTCGAGTTTATGTTCTACTTCGACCTCGAGACCTCCATCTACGCCGAAGAATTCGCCAAACTGCTGGACAACTTGGATGAAATCTGCGATCAATTCAAATACCTCGGCAGTTACACAGAGGTCCTGTGATGCTGTGCGGGCTATTGGGCCGCACGCTTACCCACAGCTACTCCCCCGCCATCCACGAAGCCCTCGGCGGCGGCTATAACTACGAGCTCTTCGAGGTAGAGCCGGACAACCTCCCCGCATTCTTAGAGCGGGACAACATCCACGGCTTAAACGTCACCATCCCCTACAAGCGGGCGGTACTGCCCTACTGCGCGGAGCTCTCCCCCACGGCGGCCACCATCGGGAGCGTCAACACCCTGCTCCGCCGTCCCGGCGGCACGCTCTACGGCGACAACACGGACGCCATGGGCTTCCTCGCCATGCTGCACCGGAGCGGCATAGTCGTAGAGGGCAAAAAGGTACTCGTCCTCGGCAGCGGCGGCTCGGGCCGCACGGTTTGCCACGTCCTGCAACGGCAATACGCCGGGGAAATCGTCACCATCTCCCGCAGCGGGTCAAACCGCTATGACAACTTAGACCGCCACGCCGATGCACACGTCATCGTCAACACCACCCCCGTCGGCATGTTCCCCATGACGGGTGAAACCCCGATAGACCTCGACCGTTTCCCTCGCTTAGAGGGCGTGCTCGACCTCATCTACAACCCCGCCCGCACACGGCTTCTCCTGGACGCCGAAGCGCGCGGTATCCCCCACATCGGCGGCCTCCCCATGTTAGTCGGCCAAGCGGCGGGCGCGGCAACGCTTTTTTCGGGTCTGGAAATCCCACGCGAACGAGAGCAAGCCGCCCTGCACGAACTCCGCCATCGGATGGAAAATCTCATCTTAATCGGTATGCCCGGCAGCGGCAAGACCACCGTCGGGCGGTTGGCGGCAAAGCGGTTAGGCCGCCCGTTTTTGGACGCAGACCTCGCCCTTGAAGCCGCCGCAGGCAATACAATTCCGGAAATTTTCAGGGCGGAGGGCGAAACAGGCTTCCGCAGACGCGAAACCCTCGTCCTCAAGACGCTGGGCAAGCAGTCCGGCCTCGTCATCGCCACAGGCGGCGGTGCGGTCACACAGTTGGAAAACTATCCGCACCTGCACCAAAACGGCCTTATCATCTGCTTAGAGCGCGACCTCACCGACCTTCCCCGTGAGGGCCGTCCACTATCCCAAGCGGCGAGTCTAGGCACCATGTACGCCAAACGCCGCCCCCTCTACCGCCACTTCGCCGACCGCACCGTAGCAAACATCGGCGACCCGAAAGCGGTGGCAGACAAAGTTTTGGAGGTTTTCTATGAAACTCTTAGTCATTAACGGCCCTAATTTAAACCTGCTCGGCATCCGTGAACCGCATATCTACGGCCACGAGACCTACGCCGACTTAGAAGCTCTGGTGCGTGACACCTGCGCCGCAGAGGGCATCAACGTCACCCTCCTGCAATCCAACCACGAGGGCGCAATCATAGACGCCATCGGTGCCGCCCATGGCGTGCAGGACGCCATCGTCATAAACCCCGCCGCCTACACCCACACGAGCATCGCCATCTTAGACGCCCTCAAAGCCGTAGCCCTCCCCGCCGTGGAAGTGCACATCTCGGACTTGAAGAGCCGTGAGCCGTTCCGTCAGCACTCCTACACCGGCATGGCCTGCCGCAAAACCATCAGCGGCCAAGGTTTGGACGGCTATCGACAGGCGATTTTGTGGCTGAAAGACGATCAGCGCAAAGAGGCGTAAGGAAATGGATATTCTCATACAAATTCTATGGATGTTTCCCGTCTACGCCATCCTCGGCTGGTGTCTCGAAATCATCTACTGCGCCGTGAGTACGGGTAAGCTCGTCAATCGCGGTTTTCTCGGCGGCCCTGTCTGCCCCATCTACGGCCTCGGCGCAAGCATTATGATTCTTGCCCTCACCCCGGTGGCGCATAGTTTCCTCGCCATCTTTCTCGGCGCACTCCTCCTCGGCAGTCTGCTTGAGCTCGCAGCGGGCTTTCTGCTCAAATCCCTCTTCCAAATCAGGTGGTGGGATTATACCGATGAGCCGTTCAACATCGGCGGCTACATCAGCCTCAAGTTCAGCCTCATATGGGGCGTCATCGGCATCGGTCTCATCCGCATGATTCACCCACCCATCGCCGACCTCATTGCAATTACTCCGCCTGTCGTCCTTTGGACAATATTGACCCTGTTCTACGCCTATTTTATCGTAGATGCCGTAGTAACCGTGCTGACGATTCTGAAGCTCAACCGTGACCTCAAAGAAATCACCCGTCTGTCCGCGCTCATCCACAAGGGCGGAGAAACACTCGCCAAAAGCATCGGTACCCCCGCTATGGGAGCCGCCCGTAAGTTTGAAGACACCCGTGTGAAACTCCACGAAAAGTTGGAAGACTCCGAGCGATTAAATGCCTTATTGGAACACAGCGGTAAAATTCGCAGACGATTGTTTAAAGCGTTCCCGAATATGAACACCGTGCGAAACAGCAATGCGTTTTTGGAGATGCGGCAACGGATAATAAACCGTGTACGGAAAGGCAAATAATATTTAAACATAAGGAGCCGCCTGATGCGGCTCCTTATCTGTCATTCTGCCGCCCGCGCCACGACGGACGACCAGCAAACTACCTCTACAACAACCACACACACCAAAAAGAGGAGACACCCAATCGGGTGCCTCCTCTTTTATAACTCGTTCGTACGCGCAGTCAATCCTACGGGGTAGCCACAGGTACGTTGTCGTAGAATCGTACCACCATGACCGCAGCTTCTACACGTTGCGCCGTGCCGGTGGGTCTGAGCATACCTCCGCTATCACCCAAGATGACACTATGGTAGTTCGCCCAGCGGAGTGCCTCGCGTGACCACCAAGAAATTGATGCGTCGTCAGGGAAGGGCCACTGTGCGCCGCCCTCCGGCGGGCTCGTGATATCCAGTCCCTGGAACTCCGCAAAGCGTCTCAGCGTTACTGCAAACTGCTCACGAGTAAGCAACTCGCCCGGGCCGAAGAAACCGTTGGCGTGACCAATCATAATCTCATTCTCCGACACCCAAGCAATCGCGGGGGCGTACCATGCCGTTGCGGGCACATCCGGGAACGGAGCTGTCGGCGGGAAGGGCTGTGCCCCGACGCCTGCCTTGTTCAGGATGATTTGTGCCGCCTGCGCACGGGTCAAACGACCGTACGGGTTGAAGTGGGTCGCGCTGTAGCCCGTCATAAAGCCGTTGTCGTACGCGTCCTGAACAAACTGCCAACCCCAGTGCTCGAACCCTACATCCACGAAGCGGGGTTGAGGCGCGATAATAATATCATCCCAAACAAGGGGATCGGCCAGACGAATCTGAACCTCACTACGACCCTGCCACCAGTGAATGTTGGCGGCGGGGATGGTGACCCATACGGGACCTGTCTGGACATCCATCGGACGATCCATACCGGCTCCCTCATAGTCACCCGAGAAGTTCAGCGCGAAACTGGTTCCGCCGAGGAAGGTGTTCGGGTTGTTTGTGATAGCCGCTATGGGCTCGCCCGTCTCAAAGTCAAGCACCAGCGGACGCAGGTTCCCGGTTTCGAGATAGTAATCCGCATCGGCGAGAATCCAGTTCGAGAACGGCATCGCCGGGCCGGTCTGACCTTGCGGATGCGCCGAACCCATGACGAGCGCACGCTCAATGGAGACCAATTGCGAGCGATAGTTGGCTCTTGTAACCAACGGAGGCCCGTCAAGAAGCTCCAAACGGCGCAAGTCACTAAGACTTACTGCGGACGGTGTCGTGGAAATTTCGGGCCACTCTTCCGGACGCTCTGTCCCGTGGGGGATGATATCCAAGAAGGAGTTGGTCACTTCAATGCCGACGATGCCGGCAAAGCCTGTACCGATCATATCCCGACGGACACCCTCAATCTCCACATACTGGCCGACGAAGCTACGGCCGCCGGGCACGATGGGAGCGGCACCCAACAAGCGGACATGAATCGCATCTTGCGCACCATCACCGTCACGCAGATAGAATGCGTGGTCGGCACCCGGGCTCTGCTCGTAGAAGCCTGTCACGAAGCCGCGGATAATTACGTCCGTATCGTGCGGCAAAGCGTGTGCTTGGGCAATCGTAGTGTATACGATAGTCTCGTACGCTCTGACCGTAACTTGAATCGTCACAGTCAGCGGGATATCGCGGCCGTTTGTAACGTCTGCCGGAAGCGTAACCGTACCGGTCAGCGTGAAGACCTGATCCGCATTTGTAATCGCGGGGTCGTACTGTGCCGAGGTGGGCATTGTCCACGTAACATCCGCAAGGACGTGCCAGCCTCTGGCGGTCTCAACGGTAACTTGGTTCGGCAGACGCAGACCGTCTACCGTTGCCTCTGCACCGCTGCGTACTCTGACTGCCTGCGGCGTAACAATCTCAGCCGCATCGTTGGCGGGACGGGTCAGGAACTCCTCGTCGGATTCCACGATGCCGAAGGGCTGTGTCAATGCCATACCCGTCGTGCTGACAAGCTGTGCACGGACGTAGTTGCCGTTGATATCGGCCCAATGCGCGGTAACATCAAAGGTCGGGCCTGTGTGGATAATTGTGCCGCCGCCTGTCGCGTTACCGCCTGTAACCCACTCAATGCGGTCATAATCCGCACCCTCGATGGTAATCACGTTGCCGTCTACTTCAATGTTCGTGATGCCGGGTGTCGGTTGCTCCAACAGGAACAAGGTGTCGGCTCTGCCGCCGTTGGGCAGCGGGTTCGGCATACCGTCCGCAACCGTGGTGTTGATTGCCGTATCGGTCGGGCCGAGGCCTCTGTTCATGCGGGTTACCATGTAGAACGCGCCGTCTTCCATGGCTTCTCTTACATTGTCTGCATGCAGAGTCTCCAGCGGGAATACGTTCCAGTTGTAGCCGATTTCGTTCAGGTTGTGGGAGTCATCGTTGGAGAAGCCCCAAATCGGCATGTTGTACGGCATCAAACGCGTGAGCATCTCATCCCACAGAACACGGTCCATGCGGGTCTCGTTGTCCAAGCGGTTGAACATTTCCATACCGAGCAGCGAACGTTCGCCGCTTACTGTGGCGAAACGGTCAAACAGCTCAATGTAACGTGCGATGATGGCGGGGTTGCGGGAAGCCGCAAGACCCGGTGCGCCGCCGTGCATACCGCCTGTATAGCGGCCGGGGTGTGCAAGAATTGCAAGGCCGCCCGCTTCTGCAACTGCGCCCAGCACTTCATCCTGTGTCGTGAGTTGGTCACGGACAACATCCGCCCAGAAAGTGAGGATGTGCTGGTGGCGGGACTGCTCATTTGTGAACGGCAGCGGAATCATACCGTTGTCCTGCGGACGCCAGAGGTCACCATCGTTAAAGGCACCCGGGAACGGCCCTGCGAAGCTGCCGTCGAGGATAGCATCCCGCTCTGCGGGGGTCAGCGCGTGCAAGCCGCCGTCCGCCCAGTCGCCTTCGAAGACTACGTCATGGTCTGCGATGGCAAGGATGTCAAAGCCCTTGTTGAAGTGGTCGAGAACCGTATCTCTGAAGTTGCCGCCGTCGGAACGGGTGGTATGTACGTGCATTGCCGCACGATACTGACCGAACGCATCCCAATCAACGCCTTCATAGGGGTTCACGATGTCAAAGTTGACCGGTTCGCCGAAGCGCGCTTGAAGCGTGGTATCCGCTGTCACAGCGAAACTGAATACGGCATTCGTGGAAACGCGTGTGTTCCCGTTAAACCAGCCGAGGAACTCGTAGCCTGCCGGAGCGGCTGTGTCTAATGTCGCCTCTACGGTAACCCACTGCGGGTGGATAACCGGAGCACTCGTACGATTTTCGGGTGCGAACGGGAAGGTGATTGCGGCTGTACCGTCACCGTCCGTCGTCAGCGTGAGGGTAGACTGCCACTCTGTAGCCGGGGTGTCATATCTCATCCTGGTGGACTCAATCAGCATGTCACGAATCATGACTGCACCCAGCCCCGCCCATGCGGCGGATTCCGGTGTCTGCGCAATCATGTCGTTATGTCTCAGGTCTGACCCATCAGCCGTAATAACCCGCGGATGGCCGTGGAAGTGCATCCCCAGAGCCGTACCTTGCATGTTACCCGGGAGCGGGAATCCGTCGCCGCCGGATGCGCCGAAGCCGCTGTACATGAAGCCTCTGACCGCAACATTATGGATAGTCGATTGGTCATCCATAACTCGCTCACCCGTGGCCGTGATGTACCAATTGTCACCCACACGATGCAGACCGGTATTTACACCGCCGTGTGCAAGCAACTTGAGGAGGTCTTCCCCGTACATCTCAATCCAGAGGATCGCATCGTCAAACGGCATGGTGCCAATCAAATCGCGGCCGGTCACAATATCATCGGCATCTCTGGGCCATTGATTGTTGGCTCTCCAACCGCCGCCGTTGGTTACGGTAATCCAGTCATTGACCCACTCGCCATCGGCCGCGTCGTGGTTTTCGTAGCTCCAGTTGACAATAAAGTCATGGAACACTCTGGTGACCCAGAAGTTTCTATACGCAATGCTGTCGCCGATATACACGCCATACGGGCCAATATCGCCGAATGTTGCGATTGCCAACGGATCGTTTTCCCACTTGTCAAGAATAGCGTTCATTCCATCGTAGTAGGAACTGAAATCGTCAAAATCGGCATGATCCGGGAAAGCGGCAATTGCGCCTTCCGGGCTCATCCATCCGGTAGCGTCTACCAGTTCGCCGTCACCGTCAAACTCCAAGGAGATTCTGCCTAAGTTGCGGCCGTGCCAACCGGCAACAACAATCGGCACACCATTGTGCTCACGACTCCAACGTCCGTGCTCGTGACCGCCGACAACTGCGTCGAAATCTAAGTTGTCTACGAGGAAGTCCATAATCGGGTAATAGCGAGGACCGCCGCCGATGTGCGTCACAGCAACAACTGCATTTACCTCGTGAACGTCCCGCAACTCTTCGATAATATCAGCAATCGCCTGTGTATGCGCGGGATTAGGCAGGGTCGGTCCTTCCGCAACAGGAAGACCGGCAGGCCATCTCGGCACAGGAGACCTGAAATCCCAACCTTCCATGCCGCCTGCGACCAGCGTCGGCATATGGGGATTCATAATCCCGACGAGACCGATCGTAATGTCGCCGTCTTCAAACTCCACAATGGTGTATGGCTGCACAAAGTCAGGCCGTGTACCCACCAAAGCGGGGTCTGCAACCGCATCCGGATGGGTTGCTCCGTAGAAGAGGTCTGCTGCGAGGAAGGTAACACCGCCGTTCGGACGGCCCAACTCCCTTGCTGTTGCTTCGCCGAAGCTAAACTCATGGTTCCCGAATGCCATGTACTCTACGCCGAGGAAGTGCATCATATCCAAGGTGGGCTCACCTCTGAAGAGGTTCGAGAGCGGGCCTCCGTGGAAGTCGTCACCGCCGGGGATAACCATGACGTTATCCGGGTTGTCGTTCTGTGCTCTCACCCACTCGGTGAATGCGACAAAGCGCGCCGCACCGGGGTCGGCGGGGAACATCGGGTCGGCCTCAAGACGGCCGTGGAAATCCGCAAAGGTCAAAATATCAATCCGTTGCGGTTGCGGAATCGTCGCGGGCTGCAACCCGGCGGTGGCCGGTGTGAGGGCATCTACTGCCGCCGTGGCTCTTGCCGCGACATCTACAATGTTGCCTACACGGCCGGAGTCGAGGATTACCTCGGCCGCAACCTCCATTGCAGTAGCAAATACAGCCCAACTTGCGGTGGTGTAGTCAGCCGCATCTCTGGCCGCATTATCCACATACAAATCCCAAAGCGGCAGAATCTGCGGGTTGAGTTGCGCTCTGACATTCGTCATCGTCGCATTGGCGATGCTCACGCCGATGTTGGCGTTGACTATCTCCGTCGCCTTTGCAACTACCACTTCATCAGGCGCGGCCGTGATGAATCTGAAGTTCGGCTCGAAGGTGTTGATGATGTTGTTGAAGTAGCCGCCGGGCATTACACTACGGATGTAGTCAATGAGAAGCCCGGTCGCACCGAATGCGTTGGGGAAATAATCTACCAAGTTGCCTGCGTCATCTTCGACAAACAGCACGCCGCTGGCGTTATGGCTGTGGAAATGCGGCAGACCCGCTTCACCGCCTGCGCCGCCCATTGTCTGATGCGCCGGCAGAGCCAGCATGCGCTGTTGTAAATTCCATTCCGCACCCGAAGTCGCACCTGTTGCGGGAACAAATGCACGGTTGCCCGTCGTGTGACTGTTGGCCACGGCGAGGAGCGGCGCGTTCAGTTGCTCATCTGTCATCGGGGTGCCGTCATCGTTGAGAAGCGTGATGCGCTCCCAAATCGGCTGCGTCATATCTACGGTGTGGGGCATGCCGTAGCCCGTCATCAAACGCCAGCTGTTGTTGGCAGAAATCTGCGGGAACAAGTTGGTTGTGTTTGTAGCCACGTGGACATAGGAGTGCTCCAGCCAAAGTCTGAGTTGATGGCCGGTGAGCTCGACAATGACCAGCGTGTTGTTATCAAACTCGTAAACGGCATACGCACAGCTCACGAAAATGGGAACAGTCACACCCGGTGCGCCGCCTGCGTTGATGTTGCGGGTTGCAGCCAAGGGGCCGTCCATGACAACACCAATCTCAGTCGGGCCGCCGTCGGTACGCTCACGAATCGCCACGAGGTCGGGGTCATCGCTGTGGCGGATTGCGGTATTCCCGAAGTATTGGAACCCGTTTTGTACCGCACGCCATAGCGCGTTGTCTTCCTGCAGCAGGTTAGCACCACGTGTGGTCGGGGTAAACGCGGGACCTGTGATGGTGCCAATCGGTGCCAGCGCATGATCCATCGCGAACCCGTGTGCCGCTTGAATCATCGGCCGTGTCAAGAAATCGTTGTTGGCCGGGGAGTTTCCTACGTTCAAGGTACCGCCGGCAAATTGACCCTGTACGCCATTGGTTCTGTCAACTGTCCAGCCGTCCGTTGCACTATACACCGCGGTAAAACGCATACGGCCGAGACGGTTTGCGCGGTTTCCGGCCTCAGAGAAACGTACGCCGCCGCCTGTACCGGTGCCAAGGACACCTTCCGTCGTGGAGTGCGCATGGCCGCCCATAAAGCCTACGATGTAGTCACGAACCAGTCGTCCGCCGTGGCCGGGAACCGGCGTAGCAAGAACGTTTCTCGCTTCGGCTTGTCCCATGTGCATGACGCCGATGTACAAATCAACCGGGCCGCCGTTTGCGGCTTGCCATGCAGCGGATTCCAACAGCGCGATGGTTTCCGCCGTCTGGGTCGTCGTGGCTGTGGCGTGGTAGTTCATCGCCGAAAACCAGCCAAAGTTGTATTGGGCACCCTGTTGACGGGTCATACCGATGATGGCAACCCGGGGTCCGCCCTGTGCGGTGAAGTCTTGGATGTGGTATGCGTCAAATACACCCTCGTTGTTGTGGTCTCTGACGTTACCGGCCAAAACAGAACCGGAGAAATAGTGACCCGGCAATCTGCCTGCCTCGGGCGCACGGGTCGCCGGATCCCAACCGAGCGCGCGGTAGAGACGCGGGAACCCAAAGTCAAACTCGTGGTTGCCCAAGGTGAATACGTCATAGCCCAAAACTTCCATAGCGTAAATCATGGGACACATTTGCGCCACGTTACCGGGATGGTCATCCCAAACCGTGGTATGGAAGGGACCGCTCAAGTTGCCTTGAATGGTGTCGCCCACGTCTACAAGCAGGGTACGGTCACGCCATGTGGCACCGGCCGTATGCTGCCAGTCCGTTGCGGGGAGAGCCGCCGCTCTCTCCGTCTCGATTCTGTTGTAGAGCGTCGCAAGTCCCGTGCTCTGCACATTGTGCGTGTATCTCCAATTGCCGAAGATACCGTGCAAGTCGTTGGTGTGCAGAATTTGGAAATTGAACACATTGCCGGGAACCGGCGAAAGCAGGGGCGCAATACCCTGAAGTTCAACCTCTGCAACCTCTTCTGCGGCTTCAACGATACTTTCGGCATCCAGCAGATCAATCAAATCTGTCGGTTCCGCTGCATCGTTTGTCGCCATTGCTGCCACAGGGAACACGGATAAAACCATGAGCAATGCCAGCAATATACTAAGTACTCTCTTCCTCTTTCCTACCATTTGCTTTGTCTTCCTTTCTTTTTGCCTTGTTTTTTTTGTCTGACTTTTCCTTCCCTTCATTACACTAAATCCTATCTTTTATCTTACCATAAAATCTTTAGAATAGCAAGTCAAATTTTCAGAAAACTTATAGAGAAAAATCTAAGAAAACCGCACTTTTCTTGTACCAATCGCATAGAATATTGCAACACGCTGCGTCCCGTCAGAACACACCCTGATAACCATGTCGGCGGCGCATAATTCAAGGAGGTATTCTCTGTGGGAAAAGGCTATTTAATCCTGCAAGTCAGAAGCGAGGACGACGCACTCCCGATTGCCGATGCGCACATCACACTCAAATCCCCCGACGGCAAGGCTCTCTTCGAGGCCCGCACAGACGCAAACGGCGACACCGAGCCGCTGGAGCTCACAGCCCCGGACAAAGAACACACCCTGCACGAGCACGACAAAGGGCCAACCTATTCCACCTGGAACGTGGAAGTCACAAAAGATGGTTTCCTCACCGCCCATATCAAAAACGTGCAAATCATCGACACCGAGACCGCCGTATTGGTCGTACATATGCACCCCTTGGTCGATGAGCCGGACGCCCCGCGGGACGAGGAGATTGACATCCCGCCCATGCTCCCTGTCCTCCCGCCGGAGGCCCAACAAATTCCCTATCAGGAGGACAACGTCCGCCAAGCCGTCCCCGCCGCATTCGCTCCCGCCAACCCGCACCACATAACTCACATAGCCGAAGACCCGAATGCAGCGGATGACCCGCCCGATGCAACAGAGGTGCAAGGCGTCGCACGGGAGGTTTTCATCCCCGAATACATCCGTGTCCATCTCGGCGCGCCGACGAACACATCGGCGCGTAATGTGCGTGTACCGTTTATAGATTATGTAAAGAATGTAACTTCAAGCGAAATCTATGCCACATGGCCGCGCAACGCTCTGATTGCCAATGTCCACGTCATTGTCACCTTCGCGCTCAACCGTATTTTCACCGAGTGGTATCCCAGCCGCAACTTCAACTTCGATATCACTAATTCAACCGCCTTTGACCAAATGTATCGCCCCGGTGCGCAAATTTTTAACAGCATCAGTCTCGTCGTAGACGAATACTTCAACACCTACGCCCATCGGCGGGGCTTTTATAACCCCTTCTTCACCTCGTTCTGCAACGGCACAACCGCAAGATGCAACGGCCTGTCTCAATGGGGCACCGTGACCTTGGCCAATCGGGGATTGACGCCGATACAAATTTTGCGTTATTATTATCCAAACGATATTATGTTAACGCAAACAAACAATGTCAGAGGCGTTGCCGTCTCCTTCCCCGGCACAGCTCTCCGTGTCGGCAGCACGGGCGATGCGGTGCGGCGGATGCAGCTTGACCTCAACCGCATTCGGGTCAACTTCCCGCTCATCCCGCAAATCGCAAACCCAAACGGCACCTTCGGCCCGGATACCGAGGCGGCTGTAAGGGCTTTCCAGCGGAGCTTCAACCTCGCCCAAGACGGCGTCATCGGCCGAATCACGTGGAACGAGGTCACCCGGGTCTACACCGCCGTCACCCGTCTGGCAGAGCTCGACGCCGAGGGCAGACGCTACACCATAGGCGAAAACCCGCCGACTGTCACCCTCCGCCGCGGCTCCCGCGGGGCCGATGTACGGCAGATGCAGTTCTTACTCAATGTCATCTCCCAATTCAACAACGCCGTCCCGCCCGTCATTGAGGACAGCGTCTTCGACCAACGGGACGAAAACGCCGTCATGGACTTCCAACGCGCCTACGGCCTCCCCCTGGACGGTGTGGTCGGCCCAACAACTTGGGCAAAGTTTTACGCCGTTTACCGCGGCATCCGCGCCAACGCTCCCGTCCCCCCCGTCGTAACACCTCCAACACCACCCGTGACACCGCCGCCTCCCCCGCCCACACCCGGCGGCCGTCCATTCCCCGGCACGCTCCTGCGGGTCGGCTCCCGTAGCGACGATGTGCGGCAAGTGCAAACATGGCTCAACACTGTCCGCAACAGAGTACCCGGCTTCCCACAGCTCGCAGTTGACGGCATTTTCGGCCCCATCACCCAAGGCGCAGTCATCGCATTCCAACGTCACTTCAACCTCGCCCCCGACGGCATAGTCGGCCCGATCACATGGGGCGAACTGGTACGGCAAACCCAAACACCCCAAATCCCAACCCGCCCCTTCCCCGGCACGCTCCTCCGTGTCGGTTCCCGCGGAGATGACGTGCGGCAGATACAGACATGGCTCAACACCGTCCGCCCGCGAGTATCCGGCTACCCCGCACTCACAGTCGACGGCATCTTCGGTCCCATCACGCAGGGGGCGGTGATCGCGTTCCAGCGGCATTTCAATCTTGCGCCGGATGGTATTGTTGGACCGATTACGTGGGGAGAACTGGTGAGGCAAGTAAATAGCTAAAAGGCCCAAAAATCGTTATGTAAACCAATTTACAACCACGACCTTATGTAAACTTGTGCATCCGCCCCACACGCCCGCCGGAAGATGACGCGTTGCATCCAGCGCGAACGAAAAGTCAAAGGATGAGATTCCAAAGAGAAACGGGTCGTGGAAACAATCTCATTTCCACGACCCGCCGATTATTTACTATGAACCACCGATTATTACTGCTCCGACGCAAGCCCCGGATACTTCGGCCGAGCCTCTGCCTTCGTATGCAGCCAATGATGCGCATTCTTCCCACCGGGCTCACCGATGACATCCCGATAAAGCTCCTGCACAATCGGATTCTCATGCGCCTTCCGCAGCGGCCGCGTATCCAGCTCGCCCTGGTAGAGCGCGGAACCGCGAATCGCCCGCAGGTCGTTGAAGTTCTGCGTAAACCCGCTCTGAATCGGCTGACCGCCGCCGTTGACACACCCGCCGGGACAGGCCATGACCTCGACTGCATCATAGCTGACCTTACCCGCCTTGATATCATCCAAGAGCTGTCTCGTATTCGTCAGCCCGGACACAACAGCGACCCGCACTTGCTTCCCGGCGATGTCATACGCGGCCTCTTTAATCCCGGCCACGCCGCGGACTTCCTCGAAGTCAACTTTATCCAGCACCTCGCCCGTCAGTTTTTCAACCACGGTACGCAAGGCCGCCTCCATCACGCCGCCGGAGGTACCGAAGATATATCCTGCACCCGTGGAGATACCAAAGGCGGGGTCAAAGTCCTCATCCGGCAGTTCTTTGAAGAGCAGGCCCGCATTGGAAATCATACGCCCCAGCTCCCGTGTGGTGAGTACGGCGTCCACATCAAACACACCGTCCACCGCCTGCTGGTGGGGCTTGAGAATCTCATATTTCTTTGCCGTACACGGCATGATGGTCACCACGTACAGGTCTCTCGGGTCGATATTCAGCTTCTTTGCATAATATACTTTCATCAAAGCCCCGAACATCTGCTGCGGAGACTTGCAGGTAGAGAGATTCGGAATAAACTCCGGGTAATACTGCTCACAATACCGCACCCAACCGGGGCTACAGGATGTTATAATCGGCAAATTCTCGCCCGAGTTCAGCCGCCCAATCAGCTCCGTACCCTCTTCCATAACCGTAAAGTCAGCGGCGGTGTCTACATCAAACACGCTGTCAAAGCCCAACCGACGCAGAGCCGCAACCATCTTGCCCTCTACGTTTGTACCGATTGGCATCCCGAAGCACTCACCCAAGGCAACCCGCACGGCGGGCGCAGTAGCGACGACGACGGTCTTGCTCGGATCAGCCAGAGCGTCATATACTTTCGCCGTGTCGTCCACCTCGGTCAAAGCCGCCGTCGGACAAACGATGATGCACTGTCCGCAGGACACACAGGCCATCTCGCCCAAGTTTCGCTCAAACGGACTACCGATATGCGTCGCAAAACCACGGTCATTCGCCCCGATGACGGCAACGTCTTGATTCTTCTTACAAACCGCTACACAACGGCGGCAGAGAACACACTTGGAGTTATCCCGCACCAAATGCGCCGTGGAACACTCAATCTGCGGTTCCAAATTGTCATCCGCAAAGCGCACACGGTCTACGCCGTGGTCAATGCAGAGCTTTTGCAGCTCGCAGTTTTGGTTCCGCAAGCAGGTCAGGCAGTCTTTGCGGTGGTTGGAGAGAATCAGCTCCAGCGTCATGCGCCGCGCATCCCGCACCTTTTGGGTGTTGGTAAACACCTCCATCCCGTCGTTCACGGGGTATACACAAGCGGCCACGAGGCTGCGCGCACCCTTGACCTCCACCACGCACACACGGCACGCGCCGATAGCGTTAATTTCTTTCAGATAGCACAGCGTGGGAATCTCAATCCCAATCAGCTTTGCCGCCTCCAGCACCGTAGCGGTAGACGGACACTCTACCTCTATATTGTTGATTTTCACTTTCACAGTAGCCATTTCCGTCACCCCCTTATCGTTTCACGATTGCATTGAATTTCTTACACGCTTCTCGGCAGGCATCGCACTTGATACACTTTTCCTGAATAATCTCATGCACCTGCTTGACCTCGCCGACAATCGCGTCCGTCGGACAAACTCGTTTACATAATGTACATCCCACACACTTCTCGGGGATGATGAAGTATTGGAGCAAGTTCTTACAGACCCCGGCAGGGCAACGCTTCTCCAATACGTGCGCCTCATATTCGTCCCGGAAATGGGCGAGCGTAGAAGCAACCGGGTTCGGTGCCGTCTGACCGAGACCGCAGAGCGAGTTCTCTTTGATATGCGCCGAGAGCTCTTCCAAAGCGCAGATATCTTCCATCGTGCCGTGACCCTCGGAGATTTTCTCCAGAATATCCAGCATCCGCTTCGTTCCGATACGGCAGGGCGTACATTTGCCGCAGCTCTCTTCCACGGTGAAGTCGAGGAAGAACTTGGCAATGTCCACCATGCAGCTGTCTTCGTCCATGACGATGAGGCCGCCCGAACCCATCATGGAACCGATGGAAATCAAGCTGTCGTAGTCGATGGGAATGTCGAGCAGCTCACAGGGAATACACCCGCCGGACGGGCCGCCTGTCTGCGCCGCTTTAAAGGCTTTCCCGTTCGGCACCCCGCCGCCGATTTCGTCAACGATTTCACGGAGCGTGATCCCCATCGGCACTTCCACAAGCCCCGTGTTGGTGATATTACCGCCTAGTGCAAAGACTTTCGTTCCCTTAGACTTCTCCGTACCCATAGCCGCAAAGGCCTCGGCACCGTGGAGCAAAATCCACGTAATGTTGGTAAAGGTCTCGACGTTATTCAGCACGGTCGGCTTTCCGAACAGACCCTTGACCGCCGGGAAAGGCGGACGGGGATTCGGCTCACCGCGGTTGCCCTCGATGCTCATCATCAGCGCGGTTTCCTCACCGCAGACGAACGCACCGGCACCGAGACGGACTTCTAAGTCAAAGTTAAAGCCTGTCCCGAAGATATTCTGCCCCAAAAACCCGTATTCTTTCGCCTGTGCAATGGCGATATTCATTCGCTCAACGGCAATCGGATACTCGGCACGCACATAGATATAGCCCTGAGACGCTCCAATCGCATAACCCGCAATGGCCATAGACTCTATGATATTATGCGGGTCACCCTCCAGCACGGAGCGGTCCATAAACGCACCCGGGTCGCCCTCGTCGGCGTTACAGCAAATATATTTAATGTCGCTCTTCTCACGAGCGGCAAACTGCCATTTAAGACCCGTCGGGAACCCGCCGCCGCCGCGGCCACGCAAGCCGGACTTCAAAATCTCATCGATCACGGCTTCGGGTGTCATCTCGGTGAGACATTTGGCGAGTGCTTCGTAGCCGTCATAGGCGATGTACTCGTCAATGTTCTCCGGGTCAATTACACCGCAGTTCCGCAGAGAGACACGCACTTGCTTCTTATAAAAAGACGTCTCATTCAATCCGCTGATGGTGTCAGACCCTTCCTGCACCGTCTCATGATAGAGCAAGCCCTTGACCACACGGCCTTTCAGGATATGCTCTTCCACGATGGTGGCAATGTCTTCTACTTTCAGCTCTGAATAGAAAGCTCCCTCGGGGTAGACCACCACAATCGGCCCCAACGCACAGAGACCGAAGCAGCCGGTCAGAATAACCTTGACCTCGTCGGTCAGGCCTTGCTTTTCCAATTGCAGCTGGAACTCGTCCATAATCTCCTTGCTCTTCGCGGCCACACAACCGGTTCCCGCACAGACAAGGACGTGGTTTCTTACAAAATTCATCCGAATCATTCCCTTCTCCGGGCAACACAGCCCGCTTATTTCAAACCTTCGACAGCTCCGACGGTATACTCCGCTACCACACGGTTGTTCACCAAATGCTCCGCCACAACACGGGCGGCTTTTTCTGCATCCATGTTGACGTAAGTGACTTTCTCCGCATCAGGCGCGTACACTTCCACAATCGGCTCAAACTGACAAAGCCCGATACACCCGGCCTGTCCGACCGTGACATTGTTCAAGCCTCTGCGCCGAACCTCTTCCGTAAACGCGTGCAACACAGGCCGAGCCCCGGCCGCAATCCCGCAGGTCGCCATCCCGACCACAACACGGAGATTATCCTCTCCTTTTTGCCTGAGGTCAATTTGCCCCCGCATCTTTTCCCGAATTGCCCGTAATTCCTCAATCGTCTTTGCCATGTTCTGCTCCTTTCAGCCGCAAATATAAGAAGATAAAAAATTCTGCATTATTAATTCTGCATTAATTCCCTCAGGTGCCCCCGAATCCAAGCCAGCACATCCGGCTCGTCCAAAGGGACATCCTCTAAGATTTCCCGCATCTCTGTCGTGTCGAATTGCACCGTCTCCGCATCTGTCTCATAGCGGTATAGAAATTCCACATCCGGCGCGCCGTGGATAAGGGTGACAATCGTCTCTGCCATGTCCCCCAAAGGCGGGGTGTCGATGTGAGAGCGGACGAACGAGGCCCGGACAGTTGTACCGACACCCGGTTCGCTCTCAATCCGCAACTCGCCGCCCGTCATCTCCGCCGCCATCTGAAACAGGGGCAGACCCATACCCAACTTGCGTGTCGTCCGCGTGGTGGTAAACGGCTCTGTCACTCGTGCAAGCAGTTCCGCGTCCATCCCGTGGCCGTCGTCTTTGATGGCAATCTCCACCAAATCATCGGCGACGCTGTCCCGCATCAAAATCTCCACATGCTTAGCCCCTGCCGTCAGGCAGTTTTGCGCAATATCTAAGAGATGCAGAGAGAGTTCTTTCATGCCCGGTTACCTTTCTCTTTTTCGAGATAGGTATCGATGACAGGCTCAATCTCACCGCGGTCGAGCTTGCCGTATACATCGTCGTTAATCGTCAAAACAGGCGCGAGCCCGCAAGCACCGATGCAACGGGTCGCCTCTAAAGAAACCGTCCTGTCATCCGTAATGCTCCCGGACTGACAGCAGGTATGTTTTGCAATATCATCCAAAATATCACCCGCACCACGGACATAGCAGGCCGTACCCATGCAGACGGCGATGTTAATCTTGCCCTTCGGGTTGAGCGTAAATTGGGAATAGAATGACACGATCCCGTAAATCTCACTCAGCGGAATATCCAACTCCTCCGCAATCATAACCTGCACTTCTTCCGGCAAATAGCCGTACAGCGACTGCGCCGCCTGTAAAACAGGCATACTGGCTCCCGCCTGCCCCTTATGGGCGGCTATGATTTCCAGCAGCTGCGCTTCCTGTTCTTTCGTACCTGCAAACGGCACAGTTGTCTTTGTATTCGGCATCCGATTGCCCCTCCTCTGCGATGTTGGTGTTAGTTGATTTTTTCACACACTCCGACATTATAACACAAGCTTTGTAAAAAACAAAGCCTTTTTGACAAACAATTTAAATCATCTTTTTTCCTTTTAGGCTCCTTTTCCAAAGGAGCTGTCAGCGCAGCTGACTGAGGATTGGTCTTTGAATGACGGCGGTAGAGGCAACAAATCCTCCGTCAGGCTTACGCCTGCCACCTCCTTTGCACCACAGGCACCCCTTCCGCCGAGCCAATCGCTTCGCTCTTGGGGCGTCAGTTGGAAAAGGAGGCTTCGCGGCTTATGTGCATGTGCGCTACATACGGGCGTCATAGACATTTCCCCTCAATCGCCCGAATCACCGCACCCGCCGTCGGCGCAGACAACACAATCCGACGCTTCGCATCAGGAATCGCCTCCAAACTATGCGCATCTGAGTTTACATAATGTTTCAATCCTTGCAAACTTGGATGCGCCCGGCAAAACGCTTCCCCGTCACACGCCTCCGTCAACTCAATCGCGGGAAACCCCATGTCGGCATCATAAAACCCCAAGTTAGAAATCACAGAAAAAGACCCTCTGTCCACATGACAGGGCATCGCCGTCCCGCCATAACTGCGGATGAGGTCGTACACCTCATAAATCCCGATATTCGTCGCGGAGATTAACAGCCTGCCGATCTCCCGCACAGGCACATCCCGGCTGTCCACCTGCATTTGCGCACCGAAAATATCCCGCCGATTGGGAATATCCGGCAGTCTGTCCCAAACATATGCGCCAAAGGCTTCCGCCGCATCCAAATCCGGCAGGAGGCAAAGGACATGCACCTCTTCCTGCGTCGTCAGTTCCATCGCAGGCACGGCAATAATCCCCGCCCGATCGGCCGCCTCCATAACCGCCCGCGCGTGCAGGGTCGTATTGTGGTCGGCCACGGCGATGATGTCATACCCCGCCAATGCCGCCATGTTTGCAATGTTCTGCGGCGTCATGTCATCCGACGCACAGGGCGAAAGACAGGAGTGGAGGTGGAAATCGTAAGTATACTCCATGCCTACTGCGCAGCCAACGCCGTCCCCAGCCAAGCGGACAGCTCATAGGTCGAGAGGTCAGAGGTAAACAGCGGCACACCCCGCCCGTTCGCCTGCGTCACGAGTGCCGCATCCGGCTCCACGCCCTCCGTCAGCACCACACAGGCCACATCCGTCATCAGGGCGACAGCAACCACGTTCTGATTGGACATAATCGTCATCCAAGCAGACCCCGCCACCGCCTTGCCCATCACCCAACTGAGCATATCCCCCGCATACCCCCCGGTGATTGGCACATCCAAATCCAAATCGGGTGTCCAGTTCTTGAGGCCGAGCGTGGTTGCAAATTCTTTGACTGTCATACGAAACACACCTTTCTACTCATCCTGTCCTTTCCGAAACGGCGGCGGCAGGTACTCATCCGCATCACCCGTACCCGTCATGTACTGCATCCGCTCCCGCACACGGAAGATGCAGTCTTCCTCCGAGGCAAAGCCGAGTGCCACATCCTCCGCAAGTGCGCGGCAAGATGGGGTCCCGCAAGAGCTGCAATCCAGCCCCGGTAAAAGTGCCGTCAGCGTGCTGATTTTCTGATACAACTCCATCGCCAAGGTGCGGTCTGCCGCCAATTGCCAGACGGGCGCACTCTCGAAGTGCTTGTCGGACAAGAACTTTTCCATCTTGAGTGCTTCCGGGTTTAACTGATTCCGTGACACGGGCATAAACTTCCGCAGCCGCCTGATGCGCCCCTTTGCCACGTAAGGGTTCTCCACCGTGAGACAACCGCCCACACATCCCTGATTACAGGCATTTAATTCCAAGAATTTCAAACGGGGAATCTTCCCGTCCTCAATATCTTCCAACACGGCGATGATATTCTCTATCCCGTCCACCGCCAAATATCGGTCTTGCAAAAGCGCGGCCGACTCTCCGCCCGTCGATGCCCAACCGACCCCCACAATGCCGCTCTGCGAGAGCGGGAGCGGGTTTTCTCTGTCCATCACGCCCAGTAATTTCTTATAGACCTCCGCCATAGAGAGCGCACCGTCAATGACAGGCTGATGTAAGTGCTCGGGGGCGTGAATCCCCGTCACTTTCGCGGGACAGGGCGTGATGAAAAACACTCCGATTTCCTCATGCCGCAGCCCCGTCTCCGCCATAGCTTCCTCACGGGCATGGACGGCGGCAATCTCCATCGGCGCAACATGCCGTGCCAGATTTCCGATAAGCTTCGGAAAGCGGGTGCAAATCAGCCGCACCGCCGCAGGACAGGCCGATGAAACGACAAGCGTACCATCGGGCGCGTCGGAGAGTTCCATGCGGGTGAGTTCCGATATCATCTCCGCCCCTTTGGAGACTTCATACACACGGTCAAACCCTAGCTTCAAAAGCCCGGTCAGAATGACATTTACGTCCTCCAAATTATGAAACTGCCCGTACAGAGCAGGCGCGGGCAGGGCGACGGTGTATTTGAAGTCCTTGAGCCGCTCAAACGAATCATATACCGCTTTCTTCGCATGGTGCGGACAAACACGGATACAAAGCCCGCAGTCAATGCAACGCTCTTTCAAAATCCGAGCCATGCCCCTGCGCACCCGAATCGCCTCCGTGGGACACTGTTTGATACAAGTGGTGCAACCTTTGCACTTATCCTTGATAAGCGCGACTGCGTTTTCCATAAGTAACGCCCCCTTTAGGCGGTTTCGCCCAATGCAATCCGAACCGTCACCGTCGTACCGACACCGACTTCCGAGCTTACATCCATCCAATCCGAATACTGCTCCATGTTCGGCAGACCCATCCCCGCCCCGAAGCCCAGTTCCCGGATGGACTGGGTAGCGGTGGAAAACCCCCTCTGCATTGCCTGAGAGACGTCTTCAATACCGGGGCCGCTGTCGGTCAGTACAATCTCAATACGGGACGTCTCAACATACACATCCGCAGTGCCGCCGTCTGCGTGGATGACCATGTTAATCTCGCCCTCGTACATACAGATGGACGCCCGCCGAATTGTCTCGCTGTCAAAGCCGAGTTGCTTGAGTACCCGCTTCATGTCGCAGGAGGCCTCCCCCGCCGCCATGAAATTATCGCCGTCTACTTCATAATGTAAATGAATCTTTTCCATGCCGTCACCTGCCCAGCCCGGCACGATAGAGTTTCCCGCAGGCGTCGTACATGTGACATTCCGTTGTCATCAGTACGATACCTTTCGCCCGTGCCAAGTTTACTATCGTCTCATCCGGGGTCTTGCCCCGCACAATCATGATGCAGTAGATATCCATCATCTCCGCCGTCCGCACAATCTGCGGATTCAAGAGGCCCGTGAGCAACAAGCCCTCCTGTTTCACAAAGGCCAACACATCGCTCATCAAGTCCGCCCCGCAGGCGGAATTGACTTCACGGTCCAAGTATTCCTCGCCGCAGTAGACCTTGGCATCTAACAGTTCTTTTACATCCCGTAATAACATGCGCATCGCCTCCAACTCATTTACGCTCAGTATACCATAAGGTTCTGCACGTGACAAGAATCCGCCCCCGGCAAAAAAACTATTGACACTCCACCGCAATAACGGTACAGTAGTATCTGCATATCGCAATTGAAGGAGACATGTACATATGGATAGCATAATGGGAATCAACGTAGCAGACATCAGTATCAACATTTGGGGCGTTCTGCTCGCCCTGGCCCTCTCCATCTTTCTGATTATTAAAAAGATGAACCCCGCACTCGCCATGTTTACGGGCGTGTTCGTCGGCGCACTCGTCGGCGGCGCAAACTTGTTCCAGACGATGGACATCGTGATTCTGGGCAGCCGTCAGGCCGTCGGCATCAACATCCGCATCATCGCGGGCGGCTTCTTAGCCGGTGCGCTGATTGAAACGGGCGCGGCGGAGACCATCGCCAGAGGCATCGTAAAAGGCCTCGGCGAAAAGCGGGCAATCCTCGCTATAGCACTATCGGCCATGATAGTCACGGGCGCAGGTGTGTTTATCACCGTCGCCATGCTGATTGTCGCTCCGATCGCCCTCTCGGTCGCTTACAAGGCGAATATCAGCAAATTCGCCGCCATCCTCGCCATCAGCGGCGGCGGCAAGGCGGGTAACGTCTTCTCCCCCAACCCAAACACCATCGCCGCCGCCGAATCTTTCGGCCTGCCGCTTAGTGACGTGATGATTAACGGCTTCATCGCCGGTATCGTGGCACTCGTGGTCACGGTAATCCTCTGCAAGATGGTGCAGAAAAAGCACTTCAAAGTCGTGGCTGCAGACGTGGAAGAGCCCGCCGATGCCTCCACCCTGCCCTCTTTCGGCAAGGCTATCGTTGCCCCCGCCGTCGCTATCGGTCTGCTCATGCTGAACCCCATCGGTGACATTTCGGGCATCAGCTTCATCAACTCCGCCAATTTGCCGATGGACCCGTTTTACGTTTTGCCCGTGAGTGCCGTTGTCGGCCTGCTCGTCATGGGCAAGGGCAAAAAAATCGCGGACTACGCCGCAAAAGGTGCCATCCGTATGGCCCCTGTCGTGCTAATGCTCTTCGGTGCCGGAGCCATAGGCGGCCTGATTACCGTCTCCGTCTTCCCCGGCATGATAGAGAATACGCTCCATAATTTGGGCATCCCAACCGCGTTCTTGGCTCCCTTGTCCAGTACTATCTTCGCCTGTGCCGCAGGCTCGAACGCGGCCGGTGTCCTAATCGGCGGTGAGGCATTCGCAGCGACCATCATGGCCGCAGGCGTCCCCGCCATGGCAGGTGCTGTTATGCTCCACGCAGGCGGCGGATTCTTGGACATCGTCCCGCACGGCAACATCTTCCTCGCCACGCAACAGGGCATGAAGTGTACCATGGGCGAGCGAATTAGGGTTATGCCGCTGGAGGCCGCAGTCGGCGGGATGATGACGCTGACAACGGTTGTGATGTATCTGCTTGGATTCTGGGGCGGCAGATAACAAGCGCATATTACAAAATCCCCACCCGAAGCCTTCGCTTCGGGTGGGGATTTTTCATTTTTTCATCGTATGGGGCAACTGTGTTCGTCCGCCGTATCAAATTTACTAAACGCCTATTCCCAACACGCCAAACATATCAAGAATCTCATCAATGGTCTCCGCCTGATCAGAGGTGGTAATGATAATCACCCGTGCGAAATCATTCTCTACGCTAACAAAATAACGTAAGGTAATAACCGCACCGAAAAGTTCCATTTCAAGGTCAACTGCGTGCCAATCATAGTCGCCGATTCTCGTTGTGCCGGAGACAGTAAAAGCCGTAAAGCCGACATCTTCCATCTCAGCATTGAGTTGGCCAATGATTTGCGTTGCGGACATTCCGAAAGCTTTCTCATAAATAATTTGAACATTGGAGCCGGTTAGGGCATTGGAGGCCATCATGTCGTGAATCGCTATATCATCATCCAGTACATCCCAGAAATCATCGTCCAAGTCGAGAATATCGTCCATGAAATCTGCACCCAAATCCATGAGTTCAGCCAAGTCTTCCTCTGTAGCTACTTCCCAGCCGTTCGGCATGGTGAATGTAAGACCGAGATACTCACTGGTAAAGGTATTGCCGACCCACCTGCCGCGAGTGGGGTAGCCGGATCCGCCGCCCGGCTCAAAATCAAAATCAGAAGCAGAAGCAAAGGCCTCCAAAATAATCTCCATCATGATATCTTCAAGACCGTCTTCCGTCAGATACCGCTCCGGCGCAAGGATGGGGTCAATTTCTTCAAACACAAGGTTGGATTCATAACGAATCGCCACCCGGTCAGGGATATACAGCTCTATCGCCTGAAAAATGCTGTCATCATCCGGTCTCGTACGCTCAATGACGAGCCGGGCATCCGCAAGGTCGGCATTCCGCAGCCAACGGGGGAAATTTTCCAACTCCCGCCGCAGAGTATATCCGAGGTCGATCCCCATCATCTCGAAAACATCGAGTTCCACGTCAATATCATACAGAGCCATCTCGCCCAGCACAGCTGCAATATACGGCGCAATCGCCTCGCCCTCTATGTCGATACGGAAAACATCCTCGTCACGGGTCAGGTTGTCCCGCAGGGTCTCATCTGAGAAAGCCCCCGTGATATTCGGCGTATCTTCAATCTCTGCCATAATTTCTTCGATATCTTCCTCCGAAGCCAACATGTGGGTATAATCACCCAAAAATGTCTCTATGTCTATCCCGTCCATGCCCATCTCCGCAAACAACTCATTTATCACGTGTTGCAAGATGCCAACCATATTCATGTAGCCCACGCCGTCCAAAATAATGAGGTCTGTTCCCATGACCGCCGCGCCCTCCATATCACGGATTTCAAGGGTCTGTTTCACCTCCGTCATCCCCCGTCCGGCATGGGTACCGAAGAGCTGTATCGCCGCCCCGTCCACGGCCAACAGGTCAAAGGTCACTTCCCATTCGGCAGTAAACGTAACATCCTCATCATCCAAACGTACACGGTTTGCATCCTCCCACGCCCGATAGGCCGCCGCATCGGATTCACCGAAACAGGCCGCGAGTGTACCGACCAATAAAATGGCCAACACGAGTAGTAGTGCTACTTTTTTCATATCTTTATCCTCTTTTTCTCCCGTTTCCGGGTTAATTTATGTTGTGAGTTGCCGCAAACTTTCCTCCAAATTCCGAATCAAAGCCTCCAACTGCTCCGCCTTCTCCCGCTCGGCGGCCACAACATGCTCTTTCGCCTTCTGCACGAAGGCCTCATTCGACAGCTTCTTCCGCTGCCGCTCCAAGCCCTCCTGCGCCTTGGCTATCTCGCCCGCAATCCGCACACGCTCGGCGTCCAAGTCCACAAGTTCCGCCATCGGCAGGAAAATCCGCGCGTCTTTCGTCACAACCGACACCAAGCCCTGCAAACTCTCAGGCGCATCGGAGGCAATCGTCAGCTCGCTCACATAGGCCAGCTTCCCGAAATACACCCGCCCGGCCTCGAATGTCTCGGGGTCGTCCGTTGCAATCAGCGCACTACTCTTCTTCGAGGGCGGGACTTTCATCTCACTCCGCCGTACCCGAATCGCCCGCACGGCTTCCATGATTTTCTCAAACTGCGCCTCCTCGGCGGGGAAGTCAAGTGCGGGACTGTAGGCGGGATACGCCTCAATCATCAAAGCTTCGCCCTCGTGCGGCAGAGCCTGCCAAATCTCCTCCGTAATAAAAGGCATGAAGGGGTGCAAAAGCTTCAAAGTCTCCACCAACACAAAGAGCAGCACCCGCTGGGCGGATTCCTTCGCCGCCTCATCCTCCCCGTTGAGTCGGGGCTTGGTCAACTCGATGTACCAGTCGCAATAAGTGTCCCAGACGAAGTCATAAATCTTCCCGGCGGCGATGCCGAGCTCGTATTTCTCCAGCGTCTCCCCCACTTCTTTGGCCACTTGGTTGAACTGCGACAAAATCCACTTGTCCTCCAGCTCCAAAGTCTCCGGCAAGCGATTTTCCGTGATGGTGAGGTTCATCATCACAAAGCGGGACGCATTCCAAATCTTATTCGCAAAATTCCGATACGCCTCGCAACGTTCGTCGTAATACCGCATATCATTCCCCGGGGAATTGCCCGTGATGATGTTAAAGCGCAAGGCATCCGCCCCGTAGGTATCAATAACCTCGATGGGGTCTACCCCGTTGCCCGCCGATTTCGACATTTTCTTCCCCTCGGCGTCCCGAATCAAACCGTGGAGCAAGACTTTATGAAACGGCACCGCCCCCATCTGTTCAAGCCCGGAGAAAATCATCCGCGCTACCCAGAAGAAGAGGATGTCATACCCTGTGACCAGCACGCTGGTGGGATAGAAATATTCCAAGTCGGGCGTCTTCTCCGGCCAGCCAAACACAGAGAACGGCCACAAGGCGGACGAGAACCACGTGTCCAATACATCCTCATCTCGTGTAATCTCCATACTGCCGCACTTCTCACAGACCGTGGGGTCTTCTCTGCTCACCGTCACATGGCCACAAGGCGCACAATACCAAGCGGGAATCTGATGCCCCCACCAGAGCTGACGGGAGATGCACCAGTCATGCGCATTCTCCATCCAGTTTCGATAAATCTTCGTAAACCGCTCGGGGATAAACTCAATGCGCCCGTCCTCAACGACGTCTAAGGCCTCCTTTGCCAAAGGCTCCATCTTGACGAACCACTGCGGACTAGTCATCGGCTCCACGGTGGTGGCGCAACGATAGCAAGTCCCCACGTTGCGTGTGTGGACTTCCTTTTTGACCAGCAAACCCAAAGCCTCCAAATCGGCCACGACGGCCTTGCGAGCATCGAGACGGTCCAGGCCGCAATACTTCCCGCCGTTCTCGTTGACCCGTGCGGCCTCGTCCAATACCAAAATCTGCTCCAAATCATGCCGCTGGGCGACCAAAAAGTCGTTTGGGTCATGACAGGGTGTCATCTTCACGCAACCCGTGCCGAACTCCATGTCCACGTAATCGTCAGCGATGATGGGAATCTCCCTGTCCATCAGCGGCAAGACCACCGTCTTGTCCACCAGATGCGCATACCGCTCGTCCTCGGGATGGACAGCGACGCCCGTATCTCCCAGCATCGTCTCCGGCCGTGTGGTGGCGACGATGAGATACTCGTCAGAATCTTTGACGGGATACTTGATATGCCAGAAGCCGCCCTCTTGCTCCTCGTGTTCGACCTCGGCATCCGAGAGCGCGGTCGTACAGGCCGGGCACCAGTTGATGATGCGCCGCCCTTTGTAAATCAACCCTTTCTCATACAGAGCGACAAACACTTCCCGCACGGCGCGGCTGCAACCCTCGTCCATCGTGAATCGTTCCCTGTCCCAATCACAGGACGAACCGAGTGTCTTAAGTTGCTCTGTAATCCGGCTGCCGTACTCCTCTTTCCACTGCCAGACACGCTCGATGAAAGCATCCCGCCCCAAGTCAAAGCGGCTCAAGCCCTCCTTGCGGAGCTGTTCTTCGACCTTAATCTGCGTCGCTATCCCCGCATGGTCCGTCCCCGGCACCCACAGCGCGGCATAGCCCTGCATACGGCGGTGGCGGATGATAACATCCTGCACCGTCTCGTCAAAAGCATGTCCCAAATGCAGCTGCCCCGTCACGTTCGGCGGCGGGATAACGATGGTAAACGGCTCCTTGTCGGGGTCAATGACCCCTTTGAAGTAGCCGCCCTTCGTCCAAAAGTCGTAGATGTTCTGCTCAACCGCTTTGGGGTCGTAGATTTTGGGTAGTTCTCTCATGTTTGTTGCTCCTCTAATGTTTGCTACCTGTGATTTTATCATAGGTGAGAGGTTTCTTCAAGTAGGGGGACGATTCTGTAGGGGCGGATTCTATATCTAGCACACGAGCAAACACAGTTCGCCCCTATAACGCCAACCCCACCATCCGCGCGCGGGGGAGAACGTCCGGGCAGTCTGCCCGCAGATGCCTATCATCGCGGGTCGCAAACGTAATAATAGGGCGCGCATGGCGCGTAATTCATAACGCCGCACGAGTACGGCGTTTTATCCGATGTAAGAACCCGCGGCGGGTTCTCAGGGACTGCCGCCCCTGAGCGTGTTTTTGGTTCTTTTGGCACGTGCCAAAAGAACGCCGCCGGCAGGCAAGCCCAACGTAATAACAACCCGAGCAGGCTGAGCAAGCGTAGCCCCTTACAAGGTCAAAAACAATCCTCAGTCGGCTACGCCGACAGCTCCTTTGGAAAAGGAGCCTGCGCAGCTTATGTGAATGATTTGTCATTCTGAGCGTAGCGAAGAATCTTATGCCGATGTAAAGATTCTTCGCTACGCTCAGAATGACAGAAAAACCCAATGTAGGGGCGCGCATTGCGCGCCCACACGTTTCGGTTTACATAACGCACAACGGACGCGGACGGCCAATGGCCGCCCCTACAAAGCCCCCTCCCTTCATTCTACATTCGTCCTCACCCACCCCACACACAAAAGACACCGCCCGTCACCGGGCGGTGTCCCTAATCATTCAATTCCTATCCCACTCACCGAGGGAACTCATTATCATACCGCACCGTCATAGTCGCGGCCTCCACGCGCAAGGGCACATCATTGGGCCTGAACCCACTAGCATCACCCAAAATAATCCTGTGATAGTTCGCCCATCTGACCGCATCTACCGCCCACCAAGAAATCAAGTGTTCGTCAGAGAAGGGCCATTGCGGACCGCCCTGCGGCGGGCTTGTGACATCGTGCCCCTGCCATCTCGCAAGGTTGTGCATAATCAAAGCAAACTGCTCCCGTGTAACCAGAGCACCCGGTGTAAACGTACCGTCGGCATGACCGTTCATAATCCTTTGATTCGGATGCGACGCCCATGCAATCGCAGGCGCGTACCACGCATTTGCAGGTACATCCGGGAAGGGATTGGTCGGCGGGAAAGGCTGTGTGCCGACACCTGACATATTCAAAACAATCACCGCCACCTGCGCACGAGTGAGATTGCCGTACGGAACAAACATCCCGTTCGGGTAACCGTTCATAAAGCCTCTGCGGTGTGCTTCCAAAACAAAGTGCCGTCCCCAGTGGCCGTCCGGCACATCCGGGAAGAGACGCACATATGGGATGTAGTCAACCACAGTAACAAGCCCCTGCTCATGCGGGAGTGCAGTAGGAACTCTCGGAATCACAGGCAGGCCGGGCAGCCCCGGCACATCGCTGCCGCGGGCACCGCCGATAAACTCCCAAGAGAGCCCCGTAGTGGTCCCCGGCACGGCAGTCTCGTTAATCCGAAAACGGAACACAGAGAAAAACGTGTCCGTCCGTCCTGTCGCTATTATCGTACGGTTCGGCACAAAGCCAACGGTCACAAAATTCAAACCGACAGTCGGATCCGTAGGCCGCCAATGACCCATCCCATGCTCAAAGACACCGTCCCCCCGATACACGCCGTGGTTAACCAAAGTAGCGTCCCGTATCCAAGCGGCGGGTACGCCGGTTTCGTCAAAGCCCAAGGTGCCGGCCCATATGGGCGTGTGGTTGCCGGCAAACGGCTCACGGGGCATCGTCGGCATAAAGGGATGTTCCCAGTCCAACAGTTCCAGCACAGCAGGGTCAAAAGACAACATATAATTCATGTTGAGCCAACCCGCAGCCACGTTCTGGCTGACCTCCACCCGGACCTCCACGATCTCGCCCGGTTGACCTTCCACGTCACGGGCAATTTGGAATCGCATCTCATCGTCCGCCACCGCAAAAACCGTCGGGGCAAAGACTTGCAACACCATCAGAGCAAGCAACAGCATAGCGAGCATTCTCTTTTTCATCATTGTTCTCCTCCTCTTTCACACTATGACACTTCATATGTGTTCAAGTATTATAATATAACTCTACCACTTATATCAAGTCTTTTTTCACTTTTCTTCATATTTTGACAAAAAAAGATGAATCGGCTCAGCTGCCGCACAAAAAACAGAACCCCCATCGGTACCACCGATGAGGGTTCACATGCACGAGCAAGTCTGTAAGCCGGGTTCTGTATTGGACAGCCATCTGTCTAGGCCTTGCGTTGCCGCAAAGCTCAAGCCACCTCCTGAGGACGGTCGGGCCAACCTATGTGTCCTCCCACGGTGTTGCTCCGGATAGAGTTTACAGGAGCGGACTGTTCCCAGCCGCCCGGTGGGCTCTTACCCCACCTTTCCACCCTTACTGACGGCGCAAACCGTCAGCGGTATATTTCTGTTGCACTCGTCCTAAAGTCGCCTTCGGCGGGCGTTACCCGTTATCCTTGCCCTATGGAGCCCGGACTTTCCTCGTGTACGGCCTTTCGGCATGCACACGCGGCTGTCTGGCTTACTCGCATTGACTAGTATAACCGGTTTTGGCTCATTTGTCTATCCCGGCATTGCACGTCCATCGTTTCAGTTTGCACAATCACGAACCACGGACGGCCAATGGCCGCCCCTACGCCCTGCTATATTATGTCAACCACGCAGCATCGCCCGGCGTACCTGATAATCCGGCAGCACCGTCTCCACCGCCCGCCAAAAATCCGCCCCGTGATTCTTATGCGTAATATGCGCCAACTCGTGGACAACCACATAATCCAAAACCTCCTGCGGATATCCCATCAGCCGGCAGGAAAACGAGAGCCTGTTCTGCCTGCAGCAACTCCCTACTCGTGTCCGATTCCGCGTATACCGAATCCCTGTATGCGTCACGCCCATAATCTCCGCGTAATACGCCGCTCGCGCCGGAATTATAGCCTTCGCCCGCTCCATCCATCCCGCAAGCTCCGCTTCGGACGGCTCCGGGTGCGCCGCCAAAAATGCCCGCCGTTGCGCCAGTTTCTTCTCAATCCAAGCCCTGTGCCGGCGGACAAAAATCTCAATCTGCTCCTCTGATATCCTGCGCGGCGCACGCACAAGAACCTCCGTCCCCTTGCCAATCTCCAGCCCCAGCGTCTTGCGGTCCGAACGGATGACGCGGTATTCGACGCGCTCCATCACTCGCCCGCCACTTGGACGTGTACCGTGCGCGTTCGCGGTCCGTCGAACTCGCAGAGGTACACCCCCTGCCAAGTCCCCAAGAGCGGCCGTCCGCCCCGCACGATGAGCGTCACAGATGCCCCCACCAGGCTCGCTTTCACATGGGCGGCACTATTGCCCTCGCCGTGGTGAAATTGCGGCCTGTCCGGGCTGATTTCGCCAAGGGCATAGAGCATGTCCCGCTTCACATCGGGGTCGGCGTTCTCGTTGATGGTCAGCCCCGTCGTCGTATGCGGCGCAAAGGCCACGCAAAAGCCGGATTGTATGCCGCTGTCCGCTATCGCTTGCGCAATACGGCGGGTGATGTCCGTCATCCCCTCCCGCTGTGTATCAATGGTGAATGTTGTGAGATGTGTCATGGTGATTCCCTCCTGTAAGGAGTATACCATAAAACCGCAAGGGCGGCCACACGAGGCCGCCCCTACGACTATTCTTCTACCTTCGTCCAAGGCCTGCCGACCGGAACGGCCTCCTCGACCACGGGCGCGAAAACTTCCGCCGCAACCACCGCCGCCCAAGGCTGACCGTGGTCTGTTTCCGACTGCGGCGGAGCTTCAGCCTCCGCCTCGCCACAGCACCGAACCTCCATGGGCATATGTACAATCGGCGGCGATACCTCGCTCCAATCAATTAGCGGCACAGTCTGAACCGGCAGCTCCACCGCCGGAAGCGGCAGCGGGGTCACAACAGGCATTGGGGGCTCCTCCGCAACCACAGGCGGCACAGGCGGTTCCGTAACTACAGGCGGCACAAACGGGGCAGCCGGTTCCGTAACTACAGGCGGCACAAGCGGGACAGGCGGCTCTTCTGCCGCAATCGGCCTCGGCGGAGCGGGCGGATCGACGATTGGCGGTTCCGGCGGGATGATTGGCGCGGGTCTCGGCGGATCCGGCTGCGGTTCCGGCTCCATACCTCCCACCCGTTTCTCCAAAGCCATCCACGTATTCGCCGCCACCACGCCGTCAATCGGCAGTTCGCTGGCACTTTGAAACGCAATCACCATCCGCTGGGTCTTCACGCCGAACTGCCCGTCAATTTCTCCTATCGGGAAGCCCAGATGCCGAAGCATCCGCTGCACCTCCCGCACCTGCGGCCCGAACGCACCCATTCTGAGCGGAATATAATCCATAACGCACTCCCTTTCTCAATCTTTGCTGTTCTATTATAAGCGTTGATTGAGAAAATGTGCAGAGATTGCCCCGTTTCTCTCTAAAGAATATCACCCCTACAAGACAGATCGTTTCGCCCGTTCGGCATCAATGAGTTCACGTTTGAGGGATTTTAGGGAACGCTTTAAGCCAATGATTTGAGAGAAAAACATGTGGTTGTACTCTTGCGTTTCGTCCATAATCTCTTCAATTTCTTGCAGCAAAAAATCGATACTTGCCGTTGTCCCTGTTATGACCTGCTCTTGCATGACAAATCCTCCTTTCGTGCAGATTTTCAGACCCCATCGCAGGGCTGAAAAAACGCAACACGGGTGTAAACACCCATGCTGCGACACAGTTTTGACATTCTCCACGAAGCGGCCCACTTGTCCTTGTTGCGGGGATGTGATATAATGAGGACTGCGATGGGGCCCGTGAGGGTCACGCATGGGGTGGCTATGACACCCTGTGATGCTAGGAAGTTCCCGCTTGCCTAGCACCATCGTATTATTTTATTGGTTTTTCCAGCTTGGGGATATTGTAGCATAAACATAAGCGGGATGCAAGAACAAAATGCAGGGGCGCATAGTATGCGCCCGTTTTTTTGCCGTTCGGGGTGCGTTGTAGGGGCAGGGTCATCCCGCCCGCACGTTTCAAATCATATCATTGTCTCCCTGTGGAAAACGCATCCCAAGTCGCGAAGCCTCCTTTTCCAACTGACACCCCAAGAGCGAAGCGATTGGCTTGGCGGAAGGGGTGCCTGTGGTGCAAAGGAGGTGGCAGGCGCAAGCCTGACGGAGGATTTGTTTCCTCTCCCGCCGACCAATCCTCAGTCGCCTGCGGCGACAGCTCCTTTGGAAAAGGAGCCTTTGCGGCTTAAGTGCATTTGCGCTGAATGCAGGGGCAGCAAGTACTGCCCTGTTCCTTTTGCCACACAACACATAAAAAAGGGCGGCCATCGGCCGCCCCTATCTACCCAATCTTCCGTTCAATAAACGCAACCAGTTCTCCAATCGTCGCAACCTTCTCGTCCAGTTCCAGTTCGACACCGAGCTGTTCTTCCAGCTCCATAATCATCTCTACCGTGTCCAGAGAGTCGATGCCGAGGCTTTCAAAGGTCGTTTCGGCCGTGATTGCGGCGGGGTTGATACCCAAATGCTCCGCCAAAAGTGTGATAAGCTTTTCTTGTACCATATTCTTTACCTCCAGAATGCAATTCCCTGAAAAATATCATACCACAATTATGACGACTGTCAAGTCTAAACAGTCTCATTCATCCGCCGCCGAGGCTCAACCAAATACTTCTCCACCACCGGTCGGCACACCCAAGCCTGCACCAAGGCCGGAATCGCAATCGATACCAAGGGCAAGGCCACGAGGCTAAGCCAAGGTACCGTAACCGTCGTCACCCACCAATACCCCGCAATCGTGAGTAACACAAACCCGCCCCGCAGCAAACGCACGCGGGCGAGAATCACCCCGTTCTTCACCACTATCCAAAGCGGCTGCTCCATCGTTACCGCCACCTGACACACAAAGGGCAAGGAAATCCCCGCCATCAAAAACAGACCCACCGACACCCACCGTGACACCACAATTAAAAATCCAATCCACGCCCCATCGGACGTCAGCCCGCCGAACACATTCCAAAGCATAAGTTGCCCCGCCACCACAAGAATCAGCCCCAATGCCGCCCCCTGCCGCAAGTTGCGCCGCGCCTCGGCAAAAAACTCACTCAACCAAACGTGCTGCCCCAGAACCATCCGCCCCGCTACGGCATGAAGCCCCAACAACAGCGGCCCGAACAAAACAGCGGACACCGCCAACAAAAAATAAAACGCCGGAATCGGTAAGCGAAGCAAAACCCCCGCAAAATAACCAAGTCCGGGCAAAATATCCACCATACCGCCGGAGATCCCGACCGCGGCATGGAGATAACTATTCAAAAGCAAATAAAACCAAGCAATCACAGGCAAAAACGCCACAAAGCAGACGAAGTTGATGACAACCAAGCGATGCGCCAAGCGAAAAAACTTCAAAAAATTCTGCATTCTCAATTCTGCATTCTGCATTAGCTACGCTCTCGGATGTGCCTTGTGATAAATATCCTTCAACTGCTTCTTCACCAGCTGTGCGTACACCTGCGTGGAAGAAATATCCGCATGACCCAGCATCTCCTGTATGCTGCGCAAATCCGCGCCGTTTTCCAACAGATGCGCCGCAAAGGAGTGCCGCAGGGTGTGCGGGGTGATTTCCTTGTTAATTTTCGCCTTCTCCTGATAGTGCTTGATAATCTTCCAAAACCCTTGTCTGCTCATGCGCTCACCGCCCATGTTGACGAACAGAGCCGTCTCGTCCCGATTCGAGAGCATGTGCGGCCGCACACGGGTCATGTACTCTTCCAATGCCGTAATCGCGGCAGGGTAGAGCGGAATCATCCTGTCCTTGCTCCAATTTTTACAATGGAGTACGCCGATGGAGAGGTTCACGTCCGTCTCGTCTAAACCAATCAGCTCACTCACTCGGATTCCCGTGGCGTAGAGCGTCTCTAACATGGCCTTGTCTCGATATCCCTTGGGGTCAACGGTGGCGGGCTGGTCTAGGAGGGTTTCGACTTCCTTGCTGGTCAAAATCTGCGGCAACTTCTTTACCGCCTTATCCGGTACCAGATTCGATGCGGGATTAGACGAAACTTTCCCGCAATCAACTAAAAACTGATAAAAACTCCGCAGAGACGCAATGCACCGTGAGACCGTAGCGGCGGATTTCCCCGCCTGCCGCAACCACTTGATATATGTCTCCAAATCATGGTGCGCCGCCTGACAGAACGTAGTCCCCGCCTTGCGCACCCAGTATTGCTCAAACTGACGCATATCCCGCATATAGGAACTCAAGGTGTTCTTCGACACCTGTTTTACGTCCTGTAAATACGTCTCATATTGGCCGATATACACGGTATTTTGCATCGTTCCACACTCCTTATACTTCTATAACAACGAACTCGTCCAAGCCACCAAGGCGGGCGTCACATATAACTCCACCAAAACCGCAAGCAAAATCCCCGCAGTACACAGTCCCGTGCGCAGAAGATATCCCCGGCCATACAAAGCACCCGCCCGCACATTCCCGGCACCCAAAGCCGACCGCCCCATCTGTGCCGAAGCCGCAAACGCCTGCGATGCCAAGATGAAAAAGCAGGGGACAGTAATCAAAGCCCCCGTCCCGAACAGGGCAAACGCCAAAGGCCAGCCCCCGGCCCCAAAGGCCCGGATAAAGGCGGCAATCGAAAAACTCAGATAAAACCCTCTCACCCCGGCCACCACAGGCAGACACAGAGAACCCAAGAGGGAAAATCCCAAAAATAAGACCAAGAGCGGCACTCGCCCCGTCACCCAAAGCGCAGACAAAAACCCGGGCGCAATATGCGTCCCCGCTGTAATCTGCTCAATATACTCCGCCATGCTGTGCCGCAAGGCCAACGTCCCCGCCTCGTCCAAACTTCCGGCGGAAAACGTCCCTATCACAATCCCGACGAGAAAGAATACCCCGCACACCAAGAGGCCAAACAGTTCCCCTCGGTTTGCGTCAGCTCTATATGCAGTATTTCGTTTCATATCATCGCCCCCTCACAATCCACTACACTCTATGTGGACAAGGGGTCAAACATGACACTTGACATAATAAAGGGATGATAATCATAACCTATTTTCGCCCGAGAATCAAGAGCTTTGAGCGATTTCCCGTAAGTTTGTATATTTTGTCTCCGAATTACGTAAACTATATTATGTAAACATTCGAAACCGAGAGCGAACAGAGGCACCTCATCGCTTCAGTCCACTACTATATTTTGAGAAAAACTATAGACGCCGCACTATATCCGCCATTTTTTAATTATTATGTAAATTGATCCAATTATGCAAATGACAAAAGGGCAAGCCCTGTAATGACGGGTTACATCGGTGACAGAATGCAGATACAAGCTGTCATATTTGTATGTTTCGTCCAAAAACATAGAAACAAAGAGTGCCGCAGAAATTATTTTTCCTGCGGCACTTCTATACTTTGCAGCCCCATAAAATACGCAACAAAAGTACGGTGCCACCATAACATGACACCGTACCTCTTTTCCGGCACCTACCGATACAAGGTAGCCTTCGCCTCTCGGTAATTATCCGACGTCTCTATCGTATCCGGCGGAAAAAACTCATCCACGGGGAAACTAATCTTCGAGAACAGCGAGCAGGGGTCATCTTCGCCGCCGCCCACGCATTCTTTCTCCGGCAAACAGTAGTCATAGGCAGGCATGAGGAGCTGAGAATCCCGCTCTAAGCGCACGATGGAAAACTGCCCCAAGGTCACATAGACCCGTCGGCTGTCGCCGCCCATCATCAGCTCGCACCCGAAAGCATCCCGGATGCAGGTGGGGATTTCCGTGACCTCACAGTCACCGCAACGGTGGTCACAGACATCCACGACTTTCATGCCGAGGATAATCGGATCCACGGCCTCTACGATGGCGGTCGGCAGATTCGTCTTGGTCAAACACTGCTCATCCAATCCGCCGACCACGGTGTCGGACGTGAATATCTTCGCGTTGCCCTCACTGCCGAACAGAATCACCCGCTTGTCAAACACGGCCAGACCCGTGATGGGGCAGCTTTTATTGACCAGCGCAAAAGCCTCACCCCGTATCTTGTAGTAATAGCGGAGATCCACCGTGTAGAATCCACGATTAAAGGTAATCTCCTCCACGTCGGTCGTCACGTAGAGCAATTCCGCCGACTTCGCGCGCACGCTGACTGCGCCCTCTATGTACCGCTGGGACTCCGCTGTGGGATAAAACCGTAAATCCTCAATGCAGTCTTTGTCCTTGCAGGAGTCAAAAATCTTCCGTGTATGAATGCAGACGGCTTCCTTAATGCAATCCCGATCTCGCACCGGACCGGGCATAACTCGATCAGGCATGTTGGTTATAACCTCCTTGAAAATAGTTGAACGAAACTAATAGCTTCAGGTCATTGTATGTAAAGGAGGGGGAATATGTGAAATCAGGCATTTCTGCTGGTCAAATATTTATCAATCTTGTAAACGCACCAGATAGGGGATGCTGTCGTAGGGACGACCGGGACGGTCGCCCCTACAAAAAATCCGCCAACACAATGTAGGGGCGCGCATTGCGCGTCCGCAGGTTTCGGGTTGCACAATGCAGGGCTAGGGACGCGGACGGCCAATGGCCGCCCCTACAACGTCAACCGAAACGCACTCCCACAGGCGGGGATGGAGCCCTAGAGCAGCCACCCCACCGCCCACGGCGGCCGGCCCCTCCAAGGAGAAGGGCGGCCACATGGGGCCGCCCCTACAAAGGTGTGCAGCACACAAAAATGGGGTAGCCATAAGGTCTGCCCCTACGAAAAATTGGTCGTTGTCTATCTGTCATTTATCAACCGCCAATCGTAACCTCACCCGTATTCACATTCACAATATTCACATACGTCCGCCCAATCGTCAGCTCCAGCGGACTGCCGTCCATCAGCGTATACACAAACGGCGCGTCATATCCGCCCTTGCTCCAGCGAATCGGCACCGCTCTGCCGCCGGAGATAAAATACCCCTCACCGCCGAGGTTGAGGTCTACATCCAATCGCCCCTCATTGTCCATAACCCGGAAACTCGCAAAGAGCACCAAGACATTGGCCACCTCAATCTGCTCGTCCGTGTTCCCGTCAATGTGCGGCTGGCCGAACTGGCTGACACGATAGAGGCCCGTATCTTCATCAAAGGTAAACACACCCGTCTTCACGTTGGAAAACCGCACCGAGACCTCATAGGCCGCCTCACCGCCTGCAGGCGTGCCGTCCTCCGCAAACCTAAGTCCCGTTCCGAACCCCGGCCCGTGTTCCCGACGATAGTCATAACGGCCCACATTCTCCAAGAGCAAGTCACCCGTGGTCATCAAGCTGTGCTCAAATGCCGCCCGCCGAATCCGCTCCGGGTCGCGGAAAAACTCCACCCCGGAACCGTGTACGCCGTCAATGCGGGCTATGCCGCGCTCACGGATATCCGTATATGCCTGATTACTGCCCCCGGCAAACACGAAGATAGCGTCATGCGCTTGCACAAGGTCTAAGAAATAATGCCGTGCGCTCCGCACGGGGCCAATCTCACCGACCCCCTCAATATCCTGAAACACCGCCAGAATCCGCGTAATCCCGCCCTCAACAGGCATTTCATAGATGATATCCGCCTGTCCGATGCCGTTCTGCGGCAGAGCGACCCGTATGTTGTTCAGCAACACCGCCCAAGGCCGTTGCCGGCTGATATCCGTCTCCGTCAATTCCCCGGTCAGGGGATTGCGATAATCTTCCGGCTCCGGTTCGGGCGTCACAACGGGCGTAGGTACAGGCGTAGACTCCGGCGTGGGCGAAGATTCCTCCTCGGCACCGCCGCAGGCCACGAGAAACAACACCAAAAACAGCAGGGCCGCTGCCCAAAATCGCTTGATTGTCATAGTCGGTCTCCTTATGTAAAATCTAAATGTCACCATATCATTCTATCATTTGGCCAAATTCATGTCAACCGCTTGTCCTACTCAGAAAAATGAGGTAAAATATAAACATATACAAAATTGTTATCTGTAAAAAAGGGGAGGTTCATATATGGAACGCTTCGGATTCATTCACGACAAATTAGAAATCAAGTTCCTCATACTCTTCATCCTAAGCCGTCTGGCGGAGCCTGTCGATTTGGACACCCTCACAGACCTCACGCTCTGCGATGACGGCATCACCTACTTCGCTTTCTCCGAGTCCGTGGCAGAGCTTTTAGACACCGAGCATCTCCGCAAAGAAGAAGACGGTCGCATCGCCATCACGGACAAAGGCCTGCGCAACGGACGAGCCACAGAGACGAGCATCCCGTCCTCCGTCCGCCACCGAGCAGAGCAAAGGGCAGCGGCTTTAGCCCGCGTCCAACGCCGTAACACCATGGTCAAAGCCGAGGCCAACCCCCGCATCGGCGGCGGCCGCACCGTAAAGCTCTCACTCTCGGACGGTCTCGGCGAAATTCTCGGCATGGAACTCTACGCCGCCACCGAAGCCCAAGCCGCCGCCATGCAGGACGGCTTCACCAAACGCGCCGAACAACTCTACGGGCAAATTATCACGCTCCTCATCGAAGAAGCATGAGTTATTACGTCTATATCTTACGCTGCGCCGATGACACGCTCTACACAGGTTGGACGACAGACATCGAAGCCCGCACAGAAGCCCACAACACAGGCGCAGGCGCGAAATACACCAGAGGCCGAGGCCCGGTAGAACTTGCATATCAGGAAGAGCTTGCGGACAAGTCGGCGGCAATGCGGCGAGAATGTGCGATTAAAAAATTGACACGGCAAGAAAAACTTGCGCTGATTCGTAATATGTAGGGGCGGCCTTTGGTCGTCCGCACGCTGCAAATACGATAAAATCAAAAAACTCCCTCCGCATCTGCGGAGGGAGTTTCACATTGCCCTCTCCCCTACTCGGAGATAAAATTTTTACTCTACAATTACAGGTTTTACAGCCTTGCACAATTTACCGCCCGCGTATAGCTCCCGACCCGGTAATCGTCCGCGTCACACGCTGCGGGTCACCGTAGTAAAACACATCCCCCGAACCTGAAACAGTCGCAGTTAAATCATCACTTACATACACCCTTGCCACGCCCGATCCGGATACCGTGACCACCCCTGTTTCCACAGGCACCTCGCGCAAGTTCGCCGTCCCTGAGCCGGACACGGTAACATGCACATGATTTGCCGCACCGCTGAGAACAAGCTCCCCCGAACCGCCGACCATAGCATCGAGATTGTCTGCAATATCCACTTCCAGCCGCACGTCGCCGGAACCCATAACACTCACCTCAAACGCCTCTGCGCGAATCACTCCGTCACTACGTATACTGCCCGAACCCATCAAGCTCACAGCGGTCAAATCCGCCGCTCCCACACGGAATTGGAAAACGGTGGGCGACATGCCCTGATTATTCACGCTCCGGGTGGAAAGGTACAAGGTGGTGCCGGATATGCGCACATCTAAATCCACATAGGAGAGCAAGTTTTCATCGATTTGAAACAGCAAGCTGTCACTAGGCTCATTTGTCAATATCACATCAAAAGACCCCTGCGAGACGATACGGTCAAAACTCCCGTCCAGCGGGACAGCGGTGTCGGTGACAACACCGTTGCCTCTCACCGTTTGCAGAGATGTACCGCACCCCGCAAGCAACAGAACAGACCCCAAAACCAACAGCCCCAATACAATCCTTTTACCTTTCAACATAACATCTCTCCTCCTAAAAATTGCTAATTAAAAAAGCTCCCCATCAAACACCGTCACCGCAGGCCCCGTCATAAATACGCACCCCGTCTCTTCCTTATCCCATTCAATCTCCAGCTCCCCGCCCAAAAGCTGTACCGTGGCGGCACTCTCACAAAGCCCGTTCAAGGATCCCGCCACAACACAAGCCGATGCCCCTGTCCCGCAGGCCAAAGTCTCCCCCGACCCGCGCTCCCAGACCCGCATCTTCAGCGTCTTGCCGTCAATTACCTGTGCAAACTCCGTATTGACCCGTTCGGGGAACAAGGGGTGGCTCTCAAACACCGGCCCGATTGTTTGGATATCAATGCTGTCCACATCCTCCACAAAGGTCACGGCGTGCGGATTGCCCATGGAGACGCAAGTCACCAAATATCGCTGACCCAAAACCTCCACGGGACGGTCTATGAACACCTCCCCTTCGGCATTCACGGGAATCAGCTCCGGCTTTAAAATCGGCTGACCCATGTCTACCCGCACCGACTGCACACGGCCATCCTCCACGAAAAGCTGCAAGGTCTTGACCTCTCCCCCGCTCTCCACCGTGATGACAGTCTCTTTCGTCAACCCTTTGTCGTAGACGTACTTCCCCACGCACCGAATCCCGTTCCCGCACATCTCACTCCGGGAACCGTCGGCGTTGTACATGTCCATGAGAAAATCTGCCCGTTCGCTCGGACAAATACAGATAAGCCCATCGCTCCCGACGCCGAAATGGCGGTTGGAAACCCGAATTGCCAAGGCACTACGGTCAGCGATTTCCTCTTCAAAGCAGTTGACATAGATGTAGTCGTTGCCGAGACCGTGCATTTTTGTGAATTTCATAAGGGGGTGCTCCTTTGGTGTGGGGGGAATCTTATATGAATCTTATCATAGCATGTTTTGCCATATCATTCAAGGCGGATTGCCGCACATTTGTAGGGGCGGCCCCACGTGGCCGCCCTGCGGGGGGGGCATTCGTTGTAGGGGTCGGCCATTGGCCGCCCGCCCGGATACCACAGGGATTGCACAAGCCCCCAAAATTTGATATACTTTCCGCACGGGCGTGTAAGTACAACTATTTCACAAAGGAGCCTCATCATGAGTAAAATCATCATCGTCGGCGGCGTGGCGGGCGGCGCATCGGCAGCGGCACGGCTGCGCAGATTAGACGAACACGCCGAAATCATCCTATTCGAGCGCGGCGAACACATCTCTTTCGCCAACTGCGGCCTCCCCTACTACATCGGCGGCGAAATCAAAGACAAGGCGGCACTCACCGTCCAAACTCCGCAGAGCTTTCGGGCAAGGTTCAATGTAGACGTGCGTGTCTACAGCGAAGTCACCGCCATAGACCGAGCGGCAAAAAACGTAAGCGTCCGAAGCCGCAAAACGGGCAAGACCTACACCGAATCCTACGACAAACTCATTCTCTCCCCCGGCGCAGAGCCGATTCGGCCGAACATCGAGGGAGCCGATTCCGATAAAGTCTTTCCCCTGCGCACCATCCCCGACACGCTCAAAATCAAAGCGTACATCGAGACAAACCGCCCCAAAAGCGCGGCGGTCATCGGCGGCGGCTACATCGGCGTGGAGATGGCGGAGAACCTGCACACCGCGGGGCTGCAAGTAACACTCATTGAGATGCAAGACCAAATCATCGCACCGCTCGACTACGACATGGCCTGCGATGTCCACAGATACCTGGAACGCAAAGGCGTGCGCCTCATCCTGGAAAATGGCGTGCAGTCGATTGCGGACAGCGGCGATACACTTACAGTCACCCTAAACGACGGCAAACTCCAAGCGGACATGCTTATCATGGCCATCGGTGTCCGCCCTGAAAGCAGCTTGGCCAAGGCATCGGGACTTGCCGTGAGCGAACGCGGCTCCATCGTGGTAAGCGAACAAATGCAGACCTCCGACCCCGACATCTTCGCCGTGGGCGATGCAGTAGAGGTCACGGACTTCGTCACCGGCCAAAAGGGCTTCGTCCCCCTCGCGGGCCCCGCGAACAAGCAAGGACGCATCGCGGCAGATGTCATCTGCGGTCTGAACAGCCGCTACACAGGGACGCAAGGCTCAGCGATTCTCAAGGTGTTCGACATGACCGCCGCCACGACAGGCATCAATGAAAAAACAGCCAAGCGTCTTGGGCTCGACTACGAGAAATCTTTTATCTATTCGATGAGCCACGCAAGCTATTATCCGGGTGCGACCTCTATGTTAATCAAGACGATATTTGCGCCAAGCACAGGCAAAATCCTCGGCGCGCAAATCGTGGGCTTTGAGGGCGCGGACAAACGCTGTGACGTATTCGCCACCGCAATCCGCGCGGGGATGACGGCCTTTGACCTCACGCGGTTGGAGCTATGCTACGCCCCGCCCTATTCCTCGGCCAAAGACCCCGTAAACATGGCCGGCTATGTCATCGAAAATATACTGACAGGCAAAGTAAAAACATTCTACTGGCACGATGTGGAAACCCTCCCCTTAGACGAACTGCGGAGCCGAACAGGCGAACTCGACCAAACAAAACCCATATACGCAACCTGTCAATCCGGCCTGCGCAGCTATATCGCGGCTCGGATACTGATGCAGCGTGGGTTTGAGGTGTATAATCTGAGCGGCGGATATCGATTGTATCGGTCTGTCGTCGGACCGTAGACTTTGCCCTCGCGGGGGCGGGGGGCATCCCGCCCCCACATCACGATTTTATCATGCTTGTAACACACGAGCGGCAACACGCCGCCCCCACATCTCAGAGGACATAACCATGCTTTCACAACAGAACCTCCACACATGCAGGGAACGCCACCGCATATTACTCCAAACAAACGAGTTCATATGTCTGCTCCCCCATCCCCATCTGAGCGCGTACATTTCAAATTACAGCATAACTTTCCCCACGAAAGACATCATGCCCGATAACTTCACAGCAATCCCATGCGGATGCGCAACTCTTTCTGTTGAACGGGACGACAAGGGTTTGTCAATTCATTTGGACGGCCCGACTGCAAAACCATATATGTACGGAAGTCAAGTGAATCTGCTTCGCATGGTAGTTACCATAGAATTCAACCCGGCCGGACTGTATGCCCTCACAGGGATAAATCAAAATGAATTAGCAGACGAATCCCTTCCTTTCGAGGCGGTAAATCCGAAGTTAAGCAAATCACTCTCTGAGACCGTTGAAAAAGCGCACAGCGTTGCCGAACTTGCAACCGACCTTGATAAGTTGCTGCTGCGGCATATGTATACGGCGCACCATCCGCAGTTACTGCTGTCACTACAACACATCCTCGGTTCTGCCGGGAATGTCTCCGTAAAAAAACTGGCAGATGACATCCATTACAGCGAACGTCAATTGAACAGAATCTTCAAACAACATGTGGGTATCAGTACAAAATCGTTTTCAAAATTAGTCCGAATTAACAAAACATTTCGCCTGCTGAAGAAGCCGAATATCGGCACAGCCTTTATTTCCGATGTCATGGGGTTCCACGATTTATCTCATTTCATCCGCGATTTCAAGTCGGTATGCGGCGTAACGCCGGGGGAATACCGCAATAACATGTCTGATTTTTACATCAACACGAGCAAGTTTTGAGGTATAATAAAAAATGTTGGCAAGGGCTTCACCCGCGGCTGCGCCAAGGGTTAAGCTTTTCTAAAAGAATGATACAAAAGCAGAAAGGTTGTTAACACATGAATCAAGATACCATCACCAAGGTCGCCGAACTCATCAAAGAAAACTCCGCCCAAGGGCAGGCAGGCTTCGGCTTCTGTACACTCTCACTCATTGACGAAGAAGGCTTCCCGACCGCATCCGTCATGATGCCGTCAAAATCTGAGGGCATCAATCAGATTACATTCGGCACCATGCTCGACGAAAACAGAGCAAAAAGAGCTGCAAAGGACAACAAAGCCAGCGTCTGCTTCGCCACCGCCGCATACTGTATCAACCTGGTCGGCGAAGTAGAAGTCATCACCGCAGACGAGGTAAAGCGTGACATGTGGTACGATGGCCTTGTTCACCACTTCACAGGCCCCGATGACCCCAACTACTGCGTGTTGAAGTTTAACACAAAGCGTTATAAGTTTTTCATAGATGGTGAGGATGTGGCGGGAACGGTATAGGCACTACGCCCTCTCCCCCACCCAAACACAAAAAGGCCGCCGCTCAAACCGAGCGGCGGCCTTTATAATTGTTATCCTTTAATGGCAGCTAAAGTTAGCGCGCAGCGTTAACCTTAACCCCCGGCCCCATCGTAGAAGCCGTCACACAAGACTTAATATACTGCCCCTTCGCGGCCGCGGGCTTCGCCTTGATAATCGCACCGATCAGCGTATCAAAGTTCTCCGTCAGCTTCTCCGGTCCGAAAGACACCTTGCCGATTGGGCAATGGATGATGTTCGTCTTGTCAAGGCGGTACTCAATCTTACCGGCCTTGAGTTCCTGCACGGCCTTGGCAATATCGGGACTCACCGTACCCGCTTTCGGTGTCGGCATCAAACCCTTGGGGCCAAGCACCTTACCCAGACGGCCGACCTTACCCATCATGTCCGGTGTAGTCACGATGGCATCGTAGTCGAAGAAGTTTTCTTTCTGAATCTTCTCAATCATCTCGTCTCCGCCGACAAAATCTGCTCCGGCATCCGTGGCTTCCTGCTGACGCTCTTCTTTACAGATGACGAGCACCCGTGCCGTCTTACCCGTGCCGTTCGGCAGGACAACCGCGCCTCTCACCTGCTGGTCAGCGTGACGGGAGTCAACACCAAGGCGCACGTGAAGCTCCACCGTCTCATCAAATTTGGCCTTACTGGCCTTGATGACGGTCTCAAACGCCTCGGCGGGGTCATATAATTTCGTCTTGTCAACGAGCTTTACGCTCTCTTTATAGTTTTTACCTCTGAACAATTTAAATATCCTCCTTTGTGGTCACAGGGCTTTCCGGTGCCCTCCCACGAATTCATGCAGGGGCGCACAGTCTGCGCCCGCGGACGGCCGCAGGCCGCCCCTACGATTTAGTCTTCTACAACGACGCCCATACTGCGGCAGGTGCCGGCAATCATGCACATGGCAGACTCCACCGAGCTCGCATTGAGGTCCGGCATCTTCCGTTCGGCAATCTGACGGATTGCGTCCTGAGAAATAGTGCCGACCTTATCCTTCTGCGGCACACCGGAACCCTTGTCCAAGCTAATCGCCTGCTTAATCAGGGTAACGGCGGGCGGGGTCTTGGTGATGAAGCTAAAGGAACGGTCACCGTAGACCGTGATGACGACAGGGATGGTTGTCCCCATGTCATTTTTAGTGCGCTCGTTGAACTCTTTGGTAAACTGGGCGATATTCACGCCGTGCTGACCCAACGCAGGGCCGACCGGCGGTGCCGGTGTCGCCTTGCCGCCGGTGATTTGCAGCTTAATATATCCAACAACTTTCTGTGCCAATGTGTTCGTCCTCCAATACTAACAGTCAAAATCAATCGTTTCACATGAAACGTTTACATAAACCGTAAATTTATTTGTCCTTGCTGACCGGCTCTACTTGGTCGAGTTCTAAATCCACAGGCGTCTCTCTGCCAAACATGGAGACAACCACACGGACCAAATCCCGCTCCGGCTCCAGCTCTTCCACCGTGCCGAAGAAGCCGTCCAACGGCCCGTCGATAACCTTTACTGTGTCGCCCACGGTATAGTCCAGCACGATTTCGTGCTTTTCCACACCCATGGTGATAATCTCTTCCTCGGTGAGCGGCACCGGCCCCGTAGAGCTGCCGATGAACCCCGTCACACCTCTTGTGTTGCGCACCAAGTGCCAAGATTCGTCTGTCATGACCATCTTGATGATGACATAACCGGGATATACCTTGCGCTCAACGGTCTTGACCTCGTTCCCGCTCCGCTCGGTGACGGTTTCCATGGGGATGCTGACTTCCAGGATTAAATCCTGCATCTGTCTGGCATCTGCGGCCTTTTCAATTGCGGCCTTGACCATGTTCTCATAGCCGGAATAGGTATGTGCCACATACCACTTTGCTTGTTCTGCCATCCCGCCTTACCCGCCTGATCCGAAGAAGCGGATTAGAGTCGAAACCATCTGTCCCGAAATGTAATCAAAACCCCAGATGGCAACGGCACACACGCATGTGACAACCAACACAACCCAAGTGTTGTTGATAATTTGTGCGCGACTGGGCCAGCTGACTTTTTTCAGCTCGCTCCGCAGTTCACGGAACCATTTGGAAACACGGTTCCCGCCCGGCTTTTTCTTCTTCGCCTTCTTTTCGGGCTTCTGCTCAGGAGCGATTTTCTTCTCTTCACTCATTTGTCTGCGCCCCCTTATTTCGTTTCCGTGTGTACGGTGTGTTTACGGCAGAATCGGCAATACTTGTTCATTTCCAACCGATCCGGCGTGTTCTTCTTGTTCTTCATGGTGTTGTAGTTCCGCTGTTTGCATTCGTTGCATCTGAGTGTTACTTTAATACGCATCTATTCGGCACCTCCATTCGCCTCCCTGTGTATTTAGCAGTTTCGGCCTGCACTTTTGCTTATGCACAACAAAAAAGACCTCTCTGCCGACAGGTGGAGTTAGTATAGCATATCCGGAGTGGGAGGTCAAGTGTTATTTTCTTGGGTTCATTGGGTTCATTGGATTCATTGGGTTCCATTGGGTTTGGTTGGTTTTGACGTTGGTTTTGTAGGGACACGCAGACAGTATGCGCCCGCACGTTTCCCAAACTACACAAAACGTACCATCAGAGACACGGACGGCCAATGGCCGCCCCTACAACGGGCAAAGGGCAGACACAAGGCCTGCCCCTACAACATCGGCTATAGAATAATACAAATCAAGCCCCCGCTGCCCTCATTGATAATCCGCTGCAGCGTCTCTTGCAATTTCCCCTGCGCCTCGGCGGGCATCTTCTTAATCTTCGCCGTCAGCCCCTCGCTGGCAATATCGTACAGGCTCTTGCCGAAGATATTCGACTCCCAAATCCGGCTCACGTCGCCCTCGAACTCTTGCAGGAGGAAGTTGATAATCTCCTCACTGCTCCGCTCCCCGCCCACGGCGGGCGAGACCTCCGTCTCGATGTTGGCGGCTATCATATGGATACTCGGTGCCGTCGCCCGAAGCCGTACGCCGTAGCGGCCGCCCTGCTTAACGATTTCAGGCTCCTCCAAGCAGAGCTGGTCTCGTGTGGGCAGTACCACACCATAACCCCGTGTCCGCACTTCATTCAAGGCGTGGCTGATTTTATCGAACTCCGTCTTGACATGCGCCATCTCCGTGAGCAGACCCAAGAGGTCGCCATCATCTTTGACGGCAAAGCCGGATTCTGCGCTGAGTGTCTCGTAAAACAGCTCCCGCGGCAAATCAAGCTCCGCGTGGACAATGCCGCTCCCAAGGTGCATCCGCCGCACACCCGCACGGCGTATGCCCTCACGCGTACCCATCTCCGCCACTACGCCGCTCACGTCTCGGATATAGCGCATCTGTCCCGCACTCTCCCGTATCGTCTCAAACAGGGCCACCCGAATCGGATGGTCAAAGGGCAAGGCATCCACCCAGGGCGGCAGGAAAATGCCGAACTCGCTGACGGGAAACTCCCGCAGGACGCTCTGGATAATCTCCGTAATCCCCGCCTCGTCCAGCTCCATGCAGTTCACCGCACGGACGGTCACGCCGTACTGCTCTTCCAAACTGCGCCGCAGCTCCTGCGCCGACTGACTCCGCGGGTTCTCGGAATTGAGCAGCACAATAAAAGGCTTGCCGATCTCCTTGAGCTCCGTAATCACCCGCTCCTCGGCAGGCAGATACGCCTCCCGTCCGATTTCGGTGACGCTCCCGTCTGTCGTGATGACAATGCCGATGGTTGAGTGCTCGGCGATGACTTTGCGCGTCCCGAACTCCGCCGCTTCGGCCATTGGGATTTCGTGGTCAAACCAAGGTGTGGTCACCATACGCTCCGTCTCGCCCTCGAATTGGCCGAGTGCGCCGTCCACCATATACCCCACACAGTCTACGAGACGGACGGAGAGACTGGCGGCACTCTCCATGCGAATCTCCACCGCGTCCTCCGGCACAAACTTCGGCTCGGCGGTCATGATGGTCTTGCCGCTCCCCGACTGGGGCAGTTCATCCCGTGCCCGCTCTTTCATGTAAACATCGTCTATGTTGGGGATGACCAGGGTCTCCATAAACCGCTTGATAAAGGTCGATTTACCCGTCCGAACCGGCCCCACGATACCGAGATAAATGTTCCCATTGGTTCTCTGGGCGATGTCGTCATAAATTCTGTTTTCTTCCACGCCTGTTTCCCCCTTACGGATTGACTGCATACTGTGTACAACATGTCTTTAGTCCATGTCTATGGGGATAAGCTTTGGATTATGCAGGGCGTGGACAATTTTTTGCGGACAAATGCAACTCGGACGCACGAAAACGGACGGCCAATGGCCGCCCCTACGATTTTCCCTTGTAGGGCGTGATGTCCTCATCACGCCGTGTATCACGCGGCACAATCACACACGGCGCGATGAGGACATCGCGCCTTACATTACAAAAAAGACCGGAACAATGAGATTTCATTGTTCCGGTCTTACGTACTGTCTATCGCAAATTACCAGCCGACTTGGGCCTTTGAGGTAACTTGATCATTAACAAAATAAATTGAAATGATAACAGTAGTTCCGCCGCCAAATTCTCGGCTCCATGTTCTAACTTCGTGATTACCTGACGTTACGCCTAAGGTTCCTTCGCTTCCTAATAATGCGCTAACATCATCTAAGGACATTCCATTTGTAATAGCATCAAAGTTTTCTCTTGTAACGCCGGACATATCTGCCTCGATATCAAAGTAATGTCTCATAAAAAGCCTTAAAACGCCTTCATCATTAACTTCATAGATGAAGTCCCAATGCGAAAAAGTATCTTCTGAAGTATCACCTCGTCGAACATCATTTCCATGCCTATCCAAACGCTGTACGGTAATACTAATTATAGTTGGCCTATCGCTTCCCCATCCCGGGAAAATTATGCTAGAATCTATATCTAATAATTCAGCAATAAAGTCTTGCTCACTACCAAAACCACTAACTTCTCTGTAAATTGTTTTATCAGCAGCATTTAAAGCATCAATAACTGCTTGCTGAACTTCCTCATTACTTGCGGTTAACAGAGGATTATCCTCTTCTTCCGGCTCGTCCTCTTCTTCCGGTTCATTCGGCGTTTCCGGTGCTTCGGTTTCCACCGGCACTTCCGGCTCCGGTGTTTCTCCCTCGCCACAACCCGCAAAACCTACAACTAACAGCAGCAGAGCCAACAATAATACCAAAAACTTTTTCATCTCTATTCCCTCCAATTTTTTGGGCATTTACCCTAATTTAAAAACACTCCAATTATATATATATATATATATATATATAATGTCAAGTATTGGATTGGAGAAAGTGAATCTTTGTAGGGTCGCACAAAAGTTCAAGTAAAAACTTGTCTTTTCTCGGCGGACGGCCAAAGACCGCCCCTACACCCCGCTCTTCCAAGGTTACCTGTAGGGGCGGCCTTTGGCCGGCCGCATCGTTGGTTGCACATTCACTTCAACCCGTCACTAACCACCTTCAACTCCCGCTTCACATCTTCCGGCAACTGATTGTATTCCCTGTCCGTCACCGCACCTTCAAGCGCATAGAGGTGAACGAGACACACCTGCGGGTCGCGCAATTTCAGCCGGACAAAGGCCTCTTTGCTCCCGACCGCCTTCAATTCTTCCGCTGTCGTAATCTCAACGGCCTTGAGTTTCCGCTCCAACTCTTTACCGATATTCCGCAATGAAGTCAACTCAGCCATTCACGCCACCCGCCTCATAAAACCGTACCACCTGATCATGCCGCGCCGAAACCGTCACCGCCACCTCCGGGAACGCCGCACGGATTGTGTCTCTCAACGGAACCGAAATCACATCCTCCGTGCAGTAATGGTCCGCTTCAATCAGGTTAATCCCTAGCTCACGCGCCTCCAAGAAAGCATGATATTTCGCCTCACCAATCACATAGGTATCGCACCCCGCCGCCATCGCCGCAGACACCAAATCACCCCCGCTGCCGCCCATGGACGCCACCTTATACACAGGCCGACCCGCATCATGGTAGCGCAATCCCGCGCTCCCCACCGCCGCCTGCACCCGCGGCAAGAACACCGCCATATCCGCAGGCGCAGACAAAGTGCCAATCCGCCCCAGCCCATACGGCACGCCGTCCAACTCGCCGAGCTGCCAGAGAATCTCCGTATCACACAGACCCAAGCGTTCCGCCAGCACGTCATTGATACCGCCCTCAGCCGCATCGAGATTCGTGTGCATACAAATCGCCGCAATGTCATGCCGCACCAGCTTCAAAATCTGCCGCCCCGTGAGGTCGGCGTCCGTCACCTGCCGCAAGGGATTCAGGATAATCGGATGATGGGACACGATAAGCTGCGCCCCCAACTCGATTGCCTCATCAATCACCGCGTCCGTGATATCCAACGCAACCAACACCCGTCGGACTTCCGCATCACCCCGACCCACAAGATGTCCCACATTGTCAAAATCCATCTTCATCGCCACAGGCGCGATGGTATTTAGGTGGGTGAATATGTCTGTTACTGTTGTCATGTGTTGACCTCTCCTTCTTAATACATCCCTTTGTAGGGCGCGATGTCCTCATCGCGCCGTGTTTTTATGCCCTCATTCCCCTCTTTGGAGGGGTGGCAGGCGAAGCCTGACGGGGTGGTTTCGGGCGCAAAGGTCAAGGGCGACCACCCCGCCCTTCGGGCACCCCTCCAAGGAGGGGAATTTTTTGCCACCGCTCAAAATCCGCAATCGCACGGGCCAATTCCGCCCGCCGCTCCGGCTCCGTCCCGGCCTGCTCCAAGCCCCGTAGCATCCGACCCAATCGCGCCGTAAGCATATCCAAATACGCCCCCAACAAGGGGTCACCCCTCTCCAACAGCGCACGGTTTACATAACGCAATCCGCCCACAGGCGGCTCCACCACCCCGGCGGTCACCTCAAACATCGTATACATCCGCCCCGTCTCGGCCGCCAAATGCTGGTCGTCTACCCGATACCCGGCGGCGGCAAGGCCGTCCAACAACTCCGGCACTTTCGACTGCGGCTGTAATATCATCCGATGCGCCCCCAACTTCAGCCACGGCGCACGCTCGATAATCCCGAGTGTCGTCTCCCCGCCCATCCCGGCGATGACCACCGTGTCCACCTCGTCCGGCGAGACGGCACCCAATCCATCGGCCAAGCGAAACTCCACCCCCGATAATCCCCCCGCCCGAGCCGCACTACGCCGTGCCGCATCCAAAGGGCCGGGTGCGACATCGGTCGCCACCACAAAAGGGCAGCCCCCCTCTGTGATAAGCCACACGGGGAGATGTCCGTGGTCTGTCCCCACATCCGCCACCCGACTGCCGGGTAGAATCAGACGGGCAACCGCCGCAAGGCGTGGTGATAGCTGCATAGATGCCCTCCTAGAAAAAACGGGCGGCAAAATGCCGCCCCCGTTGGTTCTTATACTAGTGCATTAATCTGCGCCAATACGGCATCCGCATCCGCGCCGTGAGACGCGCAAGCCTCGCCCAGCGTCTCACTCTTTGCGCTGGGGCAACCCAAGCAGTGCATCCCCAAACTCTGCAAAATCGGCACCGCACCGGGTACAATGGTGAGCAGGTCGGCGATAATGGTGTCTTTGGTGATTGTTGTCATGTGGCGGTTCCTCCTGTTTTATGGTTTGGGGATAGTATAGCATGGATGGCTTATGGTTCGCAAGCCGAGAGGTGTTTTGCGGCGATTCTCTCATCTTTTATCATGCGGCGTTTTTCATAAAAGTACACACTCACACTTATGAAATACATTATAAAAAACGCGAGCAACACAGGTCTCCATATGTTCTCAGCATCCCACTCAAACCAAAGCACAAGCGCACCAAAGAGCAGGGAACTTATTAGTGTATGAAGCCAGAGTCGGCGCACGCCTTTCTTCTTATTGTTTCCCCTTTTCGGCAACCCTTTTCGCGTCAGGCGGACAGAGGCAATTATTATCGGAATCGCCCAAATGAAAACAGGTAAACCGTATGCAAGAACATGCGTGTGCCAAAGTGACCTCCGAAAAACCACATCAAAACTATAGATGAGCAAACAATACTCCAAGCACGCCACCTTTGCCCGCACTTTGATTTCCGCAGTATATTCGTCCGTATTTCGCTTAAATAGGATGCCCTTGGTCGCATACCGTACAAACAAATATAAAAGCGAACCGCCTGCGGCTAAAACCTCCGGCAGATAGTAGACAATAGAGTCCAGTCCGAAAAGCAATTTAATCCCAACCGTAACGGGCATTAGTACCAGCATCTGCATATAGGCCTGTGCATAGATTGTGTTTTCCTCTCCGGGAATCCACTCATCTTTCGTTTTAAATGTAATGAACCGTCCCATGACCGCACCTCCTTGCACCTCACATTGTACCATATAAACCCGCCTCCCACCATCCCCCAAAAACACAAAAATCCGAACCCCAAAAAGGGTTCGGATTCCTGCATGGTACGCCCGGCGCGATTCGAACGCACGACCTCTAGAGTCGGAGTCTAGCACTCTATCCAGCTGAGCTACGGGCGCATATCCTTGCGCGTTATGTCATAAACGCAAAGCGTTCTCGGCATAATCATCATGTTTTCCGATTCCGCCAAAGGCCGGGAGGAAAACGATTTAAAATGCCCTTGCAATAACCGCCTGCGGGAAATTATACCAGAGATGAGCGGCCTTGTAAAGAGCCAATTATAAAATGATGGAAAATGATGGTATGATGATGCGTATTGCGATAAAATCAGACTTGTGGTAGAATACTGTCACAGACCAAACACGGAAGGGGAACATTACCATGGCCACAAGAGAACCGGGCAGATTCCGCAGAAACCTTTTCGGCGGCTTCAACCGCAAAGATGTCCTGTCATACATCAAAACCATCTACGAAGAGCTGGATCAAAACCAGGGCGACAACGAAACCCTGCGTCAGCGTTGCGTCGAGTTGGAAAACTTAATCCAAAACCTCCAAAGAGGCACGGCATGGGACGGTCAGCCGACCCCCGCCGAGACCCCGGATACCGAACCCGCATTCAACCCGCTCGACGACCCCGAACTCCTCGCCGCCCTGGCCGCAGAGCCCGCCCCGGCAGAGGAACTCACAGAGGACAAGCCCGCGGCGGCAGAAGAACCTCCGACAGAGGAGGCTCAAGCTCAACCGGAACCCGCCCCGGAAGCAGACGTTGAAGAAATCTCGGCGGAAACAATTGAAGAAATCCCGGAACCCGAAGCAGATCCGGAACCTGCCCCGGATCCGAACCCCGCGCCCGCGCCGACACCAACACCGCCTCCGCAAGCAAAACCCACGCTCGCCATGCCGCCCGCGGCAGTCAAGCCAACCCGCGTCAAAGTACGACCCAAATAGTTGCCCTTGGCTTTAGCCCCTCTCGTTTACGAGGGGGGCTGTCACGAAGTGGCCGGGGGAGCTACGGCTGCACTTCCACAATCTCCAAGCCCTTGCGCTTGGCGTAGTTCACCGTCTGCATCGTCCCGCCGAACCGTCCGTCGTAGACGGCGATGAGCACAGCGGCATGGTCTACCATGTAATAGTTGCGTTTTTTCATGCAGTCCGCGCTGTACTCGGTCTGCACCAACGTCTCAAAATCGCACTGGCTCACGAGACGAAAATAGCGGTTCCGCTCCGCTTCCGGCCAGCGGGCCGCCTGTTCTTCATAGGGAATCGCCGCCTCTAGTGTGACTTCCTCGTGTTCCGCTCGGAGCTGCAAGACCGCCTCACAAAAATAAAAGTCCGAACCCCGTGCCATGCCGGAGATGAAGTGCGTGATGCCCGACCGATATAGGGCCTCCACCACATCAAAGAGCTTCTCCTTGAGCAAAGTGGCGGCGGGGTTTTCTTCGTCGCTTCTCCACGGCAACTTCTCCGGCCGATATCCGGTAAAACAACAACTTTGATGGCGTGTCGGTGTCATATGTTTGCTCCCCATTCCTCGGTAGAGACGGCCTTGTGCGGCCACCCCTGCAAAAACGTCCAATGTAGTCTTAGTGTACCCCGTTTCCTCCGAAAAGTCAAAATAAATGCACCCCCGCATCCGCCACAATCTGCATTGTGTTGGGGCGCAAGGGGTGCATAGTTGGCATTTTGGCTATCGAGCCATTGTCCCGGGCGTAGTCCCGGTGGCCATCCGGCCGCCGTCAAGGTTCCGGCTGCTGCCGTAGACAGAGCCGACCGATGGGCGGTCGGCGTGGGTGCCGTTGCCGATGATACCATCGGTATCCGTCACCAAACCGTCATGCCGATGGTTGCGGACGTGCGTCCGTGCGTGGTGCCCGTCCCGAGCCAAGTGGCTTCGGTTCGTGTGGGTGCCCACGTGGCCGTCGTTGCGGTGGTGAAAGCTCCTGTTTGTTCTGCCGTGTGTGTTTGTAATCTCATGGGTCGGTGCCGTGACCGTATTTCTACGGTACGCGCGGCAGCCGGTGACCATGGCCAAAAACATAACGGCAAGCAGGGCAAACAAAATGGTTCTCTTCATTCGTTTTATCCTCCCAATTGGTGCGCTCTATAACAACGCAAGATTAGTATGGACGTTTTTCATGGGAGGATGTGTGGGAAAAGTTAGAAAAATGTCACGCGTCTGATTTTTTATAGTCGATGAACCGTGGACTTTCGTTTATCAATAGTTATCCAAAAAATGCCGCTCCGCCCCGCCCGTCTTATACGCCACTACCGCATCCAAATGCACGTTCTCCACACTACGGAAGATCGTATGCTCCACGTTGGGATTCGCCCTCTTCAGCTCTCGGATGAGCTGCTTCGTCTCCGTCCGCTTTGAGACCATGCTGCCGTCTGTGCTGCACGTATCGGTGAATCGGCAGGCGCACTGGAGGAAGTGCAAATCGTGATAGTCCCGAAAATGCTTCACATCCGCCTCCCGCACCAAGTACATGGGACGAATCAGCTCCATGCCCGCAAAGTTCGTACTGCGGAGCTTGGGCATCATCGTCTGAATCTGCGCCCCCCAGAGCATCCCCATGAGGATGGTCTCGATGACATCGTCATAATGATGCCCCAAGGCGATTTTATTACACCCCAACTCCCGTGCCCTACTATACAAATGCCCCCGCCGCATCCTCGCGCAAAGGTAACAGGCATTTTTTTCCAAATGGAACACGCTGTCGAAAATATCCGTCTCAAATATCGTGAGCGGAATGCCCATAGATGCCCCGTTGCGCTCAATCAAGGCCCGATTCTCCGGCGCGTAACCCGGGTCCATCACCAGAAACACCAACTCAAAGGGAAACTTTCGATGCCGCTGCAATTCCTGAAACAGCTTGGCCATCAGCATAGAATCTTTCCCACCGGAGATGCAGACAGCGATTTTGTCTCCCTCCTGCACGAGCTGATAGGTGCGAATCCCCTCGGTGAACTTGCTGAAAATGGGCTTGTGGAATTTCTTGCGGATGCTCGCCTCGATTTGCAAGGCCTGATCCTCCGCAATTCGCCCCATCAGCCACGCCACATATCCCCCGGCGAGACTGCACGCATCATAGCCCCGACTGCGCATCTCCTCCGCTGCATCTGCGCTGATGCGGCCTTTCTTACAGTATAGGATGACCCGCTTGTCCTGCGGCAATTCGTTCAATGCCTGAACGGGGCGGCAAATCGCACCGGGGATAAAGCCGTTGCTGTATGCGCCCTCGTCGCGTATGTCGATCAGAACGTAGGCCTCCGGTCGGAGTTGTTGTAGTTGTGTGAGTGTGATTTCCATGTGAGTAGTATAACATAACTTCTTTTGCGAAGCAAAAGAGTTCTGCCGAAAACTCGGCAGAACAAGGCGCGATGATTCCGTCTTTTATGTTAAAACGTTCCGGGGTCCCCACTTGCCGCCTTCGGCGGCTTAGTGGGGCGGGTTGTTATAGCATTTTCAATTCGTCTTACAAGCAAACGCAGCTTGAACAACCCTTTACAGCTTGTCCCCCATAGTATATAATGCAGAGAAGATAGGAATTGTCGCAAGGCGGTTCGGTCACTCCCTGAAAAGGGGTGATGCTATGCAATATGTTACATATGACACATTGTTTGTCATTGGAATGTTTGTTTTGGCACTTGTTTCCCTGTTAAAAGACAGGCGTAAATAGGACGAGACGCCAAGCATAAGTGCTCGGCGTCTCACTCTTAAACTATTAGGACTGAGCCGCCCAACCACAGGCGGCAATTCCTATCTGTATATTTATTATATGGTACACAAAGCGTTTTGTCAAGTAACCTCCCTAAAACAGGCACGAATTGCAAGCACGAACGGCTCTGTGCTATACCCTACGAAAAACCGGCCAAATGCAGGGGCGGGATGACCCTGCCCTTAATTCTGCATTCTCCGAAGGAGTTCCTCCCATGAACCTATGCAATCTCCAAACCATAAAATCCCTTCTGGCCCGCCACGGCTTCCGCTTCTCTAAAAGCCTCGGCCAAAATTTCCTCACCGCCGCATGGGTGCCGGAAGAAATCGCCGCGTCCGCCGGGTTAGACACCGACACCGCCGTGCTGGAAATCGGCCCCGGTATCGGTTGCCTCACGGTGGAACTTGCCCGCATCGCAAATCGGGTCGTAGCCGTGGAGTTGGACACCGCCCTCCTCCCCGTCTTGGCGGAGACCTTGGCGGGTACATCCAACACCGAGGTCATCCACGGCGACATCCTGAAAATCGACCTCGGCATACTGGCGAAGACACATTTTGCGGGCCTCCGCCCGGTCGTCTGCGCCAATCTGCCCTACAACATCACCACCCCCGCCCTCACACGGCTCATCGACAGCGGACTGTTTGCGCAGATTACCGTCATGATTCAGCGCGAGGTCGCCCGCCGCGTCACAGCCCCCGCCGGGAGCGCGGATTACGGGGCGTTCTCCCTCTACATCGCCTACCACACGGAACCGACACTCTGCTTCGATGTTCCGCCCGACTGTTTCATCCCTCAGCCGAAAGTACATTCGGCTGTCGTCACCCTGCGGATGCGGACGCGTCCACCCGTGGACACGGACAAAGACGCCCTCTTCCGCATCATCAAAGCCGCTTTCGCCCAACGCCGCAAAACGCTGGTCAACTGCCTCACCACCGCCCTGCCGAGCGCATCGAAAGAGGCCCTCACATCGATTGTGGAATCCCTCGGCCACGATGCTCGTATCCGAGGCGAAACCTTAGACTTGCAAGACTTCGCCGGTCTGACGGACGCTTTGTTGGAGGCCCGTTTTATACAGCAGGGTTCGACTTGACATAAACAGGGCTTCATGCTATGCTGTATGGTAGGAAAAGGCGGTCAAATACTGTCCGCCTGCCAAAATTGAGAGGGAGTTTACCTAAAATGAAAAAGAAGATTCTCGTACTACTGCTCGTAATTGCAATGATTCTACCCTTGGCCGCTTGCGGATCAACCGTTACGCCTACACGTGGCGAGTGGAATGACAATGTGTACACCAGCGAATACCTCGGTCTCCGTGTCACCCTGCCAAACGGCTGGCATGCGGCCACCGAAGCTGAAATCGCCGAAATCATGGGTCTTAGCGCAGACGTGATGAGCGGAGTCCTTGAGTTGGATGACGATTTTTGGGACAATTTGGATGATGATGCTTCAATTCACGACATGATGGCAACTGACGCGCTTACCGGTTCCAGCGTTCAAATTATGTTTGCAAGATCCGGCAGATTGTCTGCATCGGCAGTCATGAACGAAGTGAGAAATGAAATGACCGCCATGGGCGTGGAAGTTACCACACTTTCCGGCACAACAAACATCGGCGGTTATGATTGGTATGCCTTTGATGCTGCCATGGAGTTCTTCGGCATGACTATCACCATGCGCTACTACATTAACGTGGAGAGCGGATTCGCACGAACAATTGTTCTCGCACCCTTGGGAGACGAAACCATGGAAGACCTGTTGGCCATGTTCAGCGAACTGTAAAAATCGGAATCTAATTACATAAAAAAGAGACGCAGGGTGAAAACCCTGTGTCTTTTTTTCTACGTTGGGCTTGCTCCGCAGGCGCAGCGAAGTCCAACATATGATGAAACGAAGCGGGCCGAGCAAGCGCGGTTCCTATTCCGCAATCACCCGTCCCCCACTCGCCTTCCGCAACCGATTCATAATCGCCTCCCCTATCCCAACCTCGGAAAAACTCTCACTATAAATCACATCCACATCGGCCGAATCAAATTCCCGCAAGACGTCATACAACCGCCGCGCAACCGCCGCCTGCCCGCTGCCGCAAGTCAAGACGACATCCGCATCGCAGCAATGCGCATGCTCCTCCGCCACCAAAACCCCCACACGCTTCCCCGCGCACCGCGCTTCAGCCACGACCTGCCGAAAAAACGCCTCACTCCCCTGCACAATCGTCATCGGAGCTTTCGGGGCGTAGTGTCTGTACTTCATTCCCGGCGATTTCGGCGCAGCCACATCGTCCGTGCGCACCTCTGCCACATCAACAGGCCCGATAACGGCCTCAATCTCCGCCCGTGTCACAGCTCCCGGCCGCAAAATCACGGGGGGCTCCACGGTGCAGTCGATGACCGTCGATTCCAAGCCAATCTCCGCTGCACCGCCGTCTACAATCCCGGCGATGCGCCCGTCCAAATCATCCGCCACATGTACAGCCCGCGTGGGACTGGGCCGCCCCGATACGTTCGCGCTCGGTGCCGCAATCGGCAACTCCACCGCCCGCAGGAGCTCCAAGGCTACCGAGTGGGACGGCATACGCACCCCAACCGTCGAAAGCCCCGCCGTCACTCGTTCGGCAAGGTTCTCGTGCTTCGGCAAAATAACCGTAAGCGGCCCCGGCCAAAAGGCATCCATGAGCCTCTGCGCCGTGTCGGAACATGCGGATACCACAGAACTAAGCCATGCCAAATCTCCGATGTGGACAATCAAAGGATTGTCTCCCGGCCGCCCTTTCGATGCAAAAATCTGCGCAATCGCCGCGTCACTCGTCGCATCCGCCCCCAGACCGTATACCGTCTCAGTCGGAAACGCCACAACAGCCCCGGCCCTAAGCAGAGCCGCGGCTTCTTCTATACTGACAAACTTCGTCTCCATATCTACGCATACCTCGCCTAATTCACTAGGCGTAGTATACCTGCTTAAACCGAGCCTGTCAATTCTGCATTCTGCATTAAGCTCTGGGGTGCGCCATATGATACACATCTTTGAGCTGCTTCTTCACCAACTGCACATAGACTTGCGTCGAGGAAATATCCGCATGACCCAACATCTCCTGTATGCTCCGTAAATCCGCCCCGTTTTCCAGTAGATGCGCCGCAAAAGAATGCCGAAGCGTATGGGGCGTAATCTCTTTTTCGATTTTCGCCTTCTCTTGATAGTATTTGATAATCTTCCAAAATCCCTGCCGGCTCATACGCTCACCCGCGAGGTTGACGAAGAGTGCCTGCTCCTCCGGGGTAGACAACATATGCGGTCGGATGCGGGTGATATACTCCTCCTGTGCCGCAATCGCCGCGGGATAAAGCGGAATTGTCCGCTCCTTGTTCCAATGCTTGCAATGAAGCACCCCCGCAAGGAGGTTCACATCTTCCACATCAAGCCCGATTAGTTCACTGACACGGATACCCGTGGCGTAGAGCGTCTCAAGCATCGCCTTGTCTCGGTAGCCCTTGGGGTCTACGCATTCGGGTTGCTCTAAGAGTCGTTCAATCTCTCGGCTGGTTAAAATCTGCGGCAGTTTCTTCACCGCCTTGTCCGACACCAAATTCGAAGCAGGATTCAAGGGCACAATCCCGCACTCCAGTAAAAATTGATAAAAACTGCGCAAGGTCACAATGTTCCGAGACACCGTAGCGGCGGATTTTCCCGCCTGCCGAAGCCGGTTGATATACGTCTCCAAATCGTGGTGGAGTGCTTTACAAAAAGTCGTTCCGGCACATTGCGCCCAGTATTGTTCAAACTGCCGCAGGTCCCGCATATAGGAACTCAGAGTGTTCTGCGACACCCGCTTGACCTCTTGCAGATAGGTCTCATATTGTCCGATATATATCGTATTCGCCATGGTTTCACGCTCGTTTCCCGGGTGTTTGCCCATTTCGTTCTTTCTTATCATTTAATTAAATTTTACACACAATAATTTACTGTAAAAATCCATTTATTATTTATGTTAACATTATATATCTTTTTTGTCAAGTATTTTTTCAGAAATATTTTTGTTTTTATAAAGGTTTTTGAGGGCGTGCGCGGCACGGCGAACATAAAAAAGAGCTAACTGATGAATAGAAATCAGTTAGCTCTTTTCAGATATTACGGTAATCTGCCCGACCGCTTACTCATCGGTAGAATCGGAACCGGATTGCTTGCTTGCCGCATTGGCAACCGTTTGCTCCATTTATGTAAGATAAATTCTTCCTTCTTGGGTAGTGTAGCATATGTCGGGGGGTATGGCAAGGGGGTGCTATCTGTTCTTTTCCATTAACAGCATGGACCCATCCCAGTTTTCGAGATGTAGCTCGTTTGAAGTGTAGAAGTACACTCCCCTACCCCATACATCGCCATAACGCCAACCATCCTCTGTATCCGCCGCCGGACTTGCTTCACCCTGCGGCACCCAACCAAACGCACCCGGACCTTCTGCGCGGGTAACGACAAATTCTAACAAGAAATTTCCATTAGATGCCGTAATGCTCACATTGCCATAAAGACCCACATCGCCCGGCACGTGCTCCCATGTACCGTCATTATAAATGGAAATAGGATTTCCCGCACCACCGGGCCAATCCCAAACTCCGACCAACCTCTGGATAACAGTAGTATAATCAACCACTATTTCATTTTGAGCTTGCTCTTGTTCACCTGCTTGCACTCCACACCCGACAAGCACAATTGCAAGTAAACACGATAATGTAATAATTGTTAGCTTTCTCATTGCATCGTCACTCCCACTCAATTACTGAAAGCAAACACCACTTCGGTTTTGCTTATTTTCAGTCTGTGTGAATCTGCCTTATTTGTTCATTCCGCAATTTCCGCAGCCTCCCGAAAAATTCTTAGAGCCATGATAGAGCCACGAGCAAGCGGCGAGATTGTCCACCCATACTCATTTTTCTACTACTTCTACTATTTTACCACAATGTCTCCCCCGTGTGGGAAACTTTTTTGAAAAGTCTCAAAAGTATTTTCTCCAAAACGCTTGACAAGTGTGTATTTAATGTGTATAATATAAATATGAGGAGGGCATCATATGAAGCGGAGAGACTTAATCAAACTACTAGAGAGAAACGGATGACGGTTCAAGCGAGATGGCGGCAACCACGACATCTACACAGACGGAAAAAATAACGAGCCAATCTCAAGGCAACGGGAAATCAAAGAAGAAGTAGCAAAGGCAATCATCAGGCGGCGGGGGCTGAAATAAGCCCCCTGCCCGACCGACTAAAATAAATCGCACAATATTGAAAAAACATTGATAACTTGGAGGTAATAAACATGAAAACCGCTTATCCAGTAGTATTCACAAAATTAGACGACGGCTATGCTGTCCATGTACCTGACTTCCCGCTTGACACTCAGGGCGATACGTTGGCCGAGGCAATTGAAATGGTGCGAGACGCGATCGGCATCATGGGGATTGATATGGAAGACGAAAAAAAACCGCTACCGATACCCTCCAGCATGGAAAGTGTAGCTTGCGAACCCGGAGCGTTTGTCTCAATGGTTGATATTGACTTCTTGGCATATCGCCGAACCCACGAACGCCGTTCTGTTCGCCGCAATGTGACTCTCCCATCATGGCTAGATGCCGAGGCCGCAAAAGCTGGCCTGAACGTCTCGGCAGTCTTGCAAACCGCCCTAAAGCAAGAGCTCCACATGACAGACCACCGCTAAACCCACAAACAAAAAACGGCGGCAACCTTTCCTGAATGCAGGATGGTTGCCGCCGTTTTTTTGTTATTTTGAATTGATAGGATTCCCGTTTTTCGTTTTCACACGGGGTTCTGTGCTTTTCTCCCGCACCAAAATATCCGACACCTCACACTCCAAAGCCTCACATATCAAATCAAGATGCTCTAAACTAATACGCTCAGTCATTTCGTGGTAGATGTCGTTAATGGTACCCGGTCGAATCCCCGTCGCTCGTACAAGGTTTATCTGCGTCCACCGTCTTTCGCCTAGACGGGTAGACAATAAAATCCGAATCGCCATAACATGCTCCTTTAGGCATAATTTAGCACACTCGGACATAATTGTACAAAAATTGTCATATAATTACAATTTTCGTCATAACACAAAATGACACAAAAAAAGCCACCCACACCAGTCGGGAAGACCGGCGCAGGTGGCTTTTTCGTGTGTATCTATTCGTCGTTACTCCGCCAACCCCACAAACCGCTGCAACAACACCGCCGCCTCGGCTCTCGTAGCCGTCCCGAGCGGTTGCAGCTCTCCACGGTCGTTACCACGGATAACCCTGCGGTGCACCGCCCAGCGCATGGCCTTTACGGCCCATCCGCTCACCTGCTCCGCATCCGGGAAGTCAAGCGTGAAGTCCTCCTGCACGGTAACATCCTGTCCCGTAGCCGCGGCATACCGCCAAAGCACGACCGCCATCTCCTGCCGGGTCATATCGTTGCCCGGCGCAAATCGGCCATCGCCAACCCCCTGCACGATGCCGAGGCTTGCCGCCCACGCAACCGCATCATGATACCAAGCGCAACAACACACGTCGTTGAACGTTGCCCCCAGTCCGGTATCAATCATACCGTCTAACCGATAGAGCAACGTCACCGCCGCTGCACGGGTCAAGGTGTCGTTCGGCGCGAATGTGGTCGGCGTTGTGCCGGTCACGATGCCCCGCTCCCACATCTCG
>WRAK01000012.1 GCA_009780235.1 Oscillospiraceae bacterium | reverse complement strand
GTTTGTTCGAGTTGTCGGATTTGGGGGGAGAATGTGAATGCTGTCATGTGGGGACCTCGGATGGTTGGATTGGGGGTTTGTGGGTTTTTTGGGGGGGCGTTGTAGGGCGCGATGAGGACATCGCGCCCTACGGAGGGTTGGCGGTAGGCACAACTAATCCTCCGTCAGGCTGCGCCTGCCACCTCCTTTGGAAAAGGAGGCTTCGCGGCTTGGGTGCGTTTGCGCTGAATGTAGCGGGGTCATCCCGCCTGTGGTACGCACCTGTGGTTTGCGGGCGGGATGACCCCGCCCCTACAAATCATCCGATGCAGGTAAAATCGATGCCCCCGGGATCTTTTTCGCCTTCAAAATCTCTACAAAAGCGTCATAGCCTTTCGCATGTTTCGATACGGACATCAATTTTTCCGTTTTCGTACGCAACTCAATTCCGTATGATTGCTCCAATTGTTTCCCGGGCAAGCCTTGCCGTTTCGTGCGCTTTGCTTCTAACCCACTTGATGTCGTCAAATGTGAAACTTTTGCGCCGAAAAAGCGATTTCAAGTGGATTTCACAGTCGGTTACCGTGCATTTCCACAAAATATAATCTAATGTATAAACCGGACCCGCAACTGCAACAAAAAGAACCGCCAAGGGGCCAAGTGTTCGATATCTTCCGGAACCCGCGTCAAACAAGTCAAAGTTGCTGCCGCTATAAAAATGCAATACATTCAAAACGATACAAACCAAAGAAACCAAAACCAGAACGACTATGAGTTTTTTCGAGTGCCGTATCACAAGATGATTTTGCTCCAAATTGCTCACACCTCTCCCAACACCGCACGCGCAAGCTCCGCCACGCACACCACATCCCGCACATCCGCCACGCTATATCCCGCATGCAAATTCCGTGCCGGAGCCGCCAAGGCCGCCACGCGCACGCCGCCGCCCGCACGCTGAACACCAGACGCGTCCGTGCCGCCTGCGATTAGGCTCTTCGTCTGCCACGGGATGCCGAGCCGCGTTGCCAGCGTTGTAATCTGCGTGTACAGCCCACGGTCATAAATCGTACTGCCGTCCATAAACGGCACAACCACACCGCCGCCCAAGCGGCAGACCTGCTTGTCCTCCGGTACGCCCGGCAAATCCGCCGCCGTGGTGCTCTCTATGATGAGAGCCACGTCCGGCTGCACTTGGAAACTCGCCGTCTGTGCGCCCCGTGACCCCACCTCTTCCTGCACGGTGAAGGCGATGTGGACATCTATGGGCAAATCTTCCTCGATGAGCTGCAAAAGTACCGCACAGCCCACGCGGTTGTCTATTGCTTTGGCCGCGAGCCGATGTCCCATCTCAAAGGGCGGACTGTCGAAACAGGCCGTGTCGCCCGGGGCGACGAGTGTCTTTGCCTCCTCGGCGGTCGATGCGCCGATGTCTATGTAAAGCGTGTCCGGCTCCGGCACATGCCCCCGTTCCTCTGCGGTGGTAAGGTGGACGGGCTTCAGCCCGACTATCCCCGGCACACCATTTGGCCCAATGCGGAGCCGCGCGCCGAGAATCACCCGCCGGTCAACGCCGCCCACGGGGGCAAACCGCAGCCAACCCTCGGACGTAACGGACATGATGACAAACCCCACCTCGTCCATGTGTGCGGTGAGCAGAACGGTCTTTCCGGGGTTGCGCATACCTTTTTTCGCGATGAGGATGTTGCCAAGCGTGTCCACTACGGGTGCAGCGTGGGGGCGGACGGCGGCGAGGATGTAATCCCGCACGGCGGCCTCATCCCCGGACACACCGGGCAGGGCGCATAGGTTTTTCAGGTGGTGTAACATGGGATGTTCTCCTTTCGGGACCCGTGGGCGATGGTGTAGGAGCGGCCATTGGCCGTCCGCACTTTAGGTAACGAATTCGCTTTCGTAGGGCGCGATGTCCTCATCGCGCCGTGCATCGTTCCTATGGTGGCATCCGGCGCGATGAGGACATCGCGCCCTACGGGGCAAGGCTCGGGCGGCAGAATGCCGCCCCTACAACTCCTCAACCAACCGTTTAAACGTCTTGCCGCGTTCGTCGAAGTTTTTAAATTGGTCAAACGACGCACAGGCGGGGGACAAAATCACGACATCCCCGTCTTCCGCCACGCGACGGGCGGCGGTGACGGCATCGGCGAGGGTTTCGCAGACTTCAATCTCCAGCGTACTCTCCTGTGCGCCCGGTGCCTGTTCTACGCTGTCTTTGATTTTCTCCGCCGTGTGTCCCGTGAGGATGAGGCGGCGCACGCGTAGGTTAATCTCCTCACCCAAGGTGTCAAAGGGGATTTGCTTGTCATAGCCCCCGGCGATGAGGATTACTTTCTGGTCGAAAGACTGTAAGCCCGCAATCGTCCGCGTGGGGGAGGATGCGATGGAGTCGTTGTAATACGTCACGCCGTCCAAGGCTCGGACGAACTCAATGCGGTGCTCCACGCCCGCAAACTCCGAGGCTACACGCCGCCAAATCTCCGGAGCCACTAAGCCCTCCGTTGCGGCGAAAGCGGCGAGGTAGTTGTCCACGTTGTGGATGCCGGGCAGGGCGATGTCACTACGGCGAATGATGGCCGTCTCCTTGCCGTCTCTCGCCATCCAGAGCGTGCCTTCGAGCAGGAAGAAGCCCTCGTCCAGTTTGGTGCTGCGGCTGAACCATGTCACACGTCCCCGTGCTTTCGGGCCGAAGTGGATGGTGACTTCGTTGTCGTAGTTCGTCACGAGCCTGTCGGTCTCGCTCTGGTAGAGATAGATGTTCTCCTTGGCGGCGATGTACTCGGCCATGTCCTTGTGGACGTCCAAATGGTTGGGGAACATGTTGGTCACAACGGCGATCTGCGGACTTTGGCGGATGGTCATGAGTTGGAAAGAACTCATCTCCACCACGCAGATGTCGCCCTCGCCCATGCCGTCTACATCGGGCAAAAGCGGCCGCCCGATGTTGCCGCCGAGGTGGACGGTATAGCCCGCTTCCTCAAGGAGCCGTGCGATGATGGTCGTGGTGGTGGTCTTGCCGTCACTCCCCGTCACGCCGATGACGGGGCAGGGGCAGAGGGCCAAAAACGCCTCCATTTCAGAGGTCAGCGTCGCCCCGCGGCGCACTAAGTCGGCTATCCCCGGCACGTCGGGACGGATGCCAGGGGAACGGAATACGGTGTCTGCCTCCAATCCGTCCAAGTAGTCCTGCCCCAATCGAAGCGTGACGCCGAGACCCTCCAGCTCGTCCGCCAAGGGGCCTAAGTCCTCCCGCTCCATTTTGTCGCAAGCCGTCACGATTGCACCCGCTCCGGCCAAGAGGCGGATAAGGAGTGTATTGCTCACCCCGATGCCGATCACAACCACGCGTTTGCCCCGTTGGGTTTCTAAGTATCCTTGTAATTTGCTGTTCATGCAAAGTCACCTCGCTCTTGTATCGAATCATTATATCATGATTTCATTCAAACTTCAGTTTGAATGTGGCGATTGAAAATCGCCATAGTCACGCTAGTGACAAATCAGCCATCAATGTTCGCTCAGCCGTCGGCATCTTTGATGCCGCTAACGGCGTGCGGCTATTATATCGTGAATCCTGCAAAAATTCAATTGAAAAAGAGAGAGGTTTCAGGTAAACTTGTAGGGGCGGGGTTTTTCGCCCCTACAATATAGGAGGGTTTTCACATGCGCATTATGGCAATCGACCTCGGTGATGTCCGCACGGGGCTCGCCGTGTCTGACCCCACGGGCACGCTGACCGGCGAGGCTTGGACGGTCACGGAACGGAATATGGAGCGGCTGGCCGAAACTATCGTCGGAGCGGCGGCGGAGCGGGGTGTGGCGCGGTTGGTTTTGGGGTATCCCAAGAACATGGACGGCACCCTCGGCCCTCGGGCAGAGAAGAGCGAGGCGTTTAAAGCGCGGTTGGAAGCCTTGACCGATGCGCCCGTTACGCTCTGGGACGAGCGGCGCACGACGGCAGAAGCAGACAATATTCTGATGGGTATCGGCAAGCGGGGGAAGAAGAAAAAGCAGGTACTGGATGCCGTGGCCGCCGGTTTGATTTTGGAGGGGTATTTGCGGTCGTTGTAGCTTGTTACTCTTTGCCATTGACTTTGTAGGGGCGATTAACAATCGCCCCTACATTTGCGTTCGCCCGTTATTTTTCCGCAAATCCGGGCAAACTAACAACATGATAACCCACATCAAAAAATTCGCAACCATCATATTCGCTATCGGCATCATTGCCTTTTGCGTCAACATGTTCCTCGGCCCCCACGCCATCGCCGCGGGGGGGATTACAGGGCTTGCCATCATTTTAGAGAACTGGTTCACCTTCGATCGCTCAATTACGGTGTTGGCCGCAAACGCCCTCATCCTCGCCCTTGCGCTGGTTCTGCTCGGGCGGGAGGTGTTTCTCAACACGGCAGTTGGAGCGGTGTTTTTGCCGATATTCCTGCGCTTTATTCCCAAGGAAATGCTCATCACCGACCCCATGCTCTCCATGGTGGCGGGTAGCGTTCTGTTCGGCGTGGCGGTGTCGATTCTCTACGCTAACCGCGCATCTTCCGGCGGAACCGCCGTACCGCCCTTGATTTTCAAGAAATATTTCAACCTCAACACGTCCATCGGCCTGTTCCTCTCCGACGGTGCAGTTGTACTGCTCAGTCTGTTTGTGTTCAGCGTGGACTCATTTTTTTATGCGATTTTCTCAATTCTCATCACCTCCCTCACCATGAGCTACATCGAGAGCGGGACGAACAAAAAGAAAATGGTCTACATCATCAGCGAGCACAATGAGACCATCACGGCGGATATTCTGACCAAAATCGGACGGGGCGTGACCCTCGTCCCAGTCATCGGTGCGTACGAGCGGGAACCGCGGCAGATGCTCATGGTAACCTTAGACGGAAAAAATTATCAGGAACTCCTTGCGATTGTGGGACGGCATGACAGAGAGGCGTTTATGATTACCGATACGGTAACGGATGTGCATGGAAAAGGGTTTACGTATGAGTCGGGGAGCGTGTAGGGGCGGATTCCATATCCGCCTTGTGCGGCTATGTTTCGGCGGGCGTTGTAGGGGCGGCCATTGGCCGTCCGCATCCTTTTTTGATCCGTTTTGCAGACCGAAACGTGCGGGCGCGCAATGCGCGCCCCTACATTTACGTTCCTTTGTCATTCTGAGCGCAGCGAAGAATCTTTATTTGCAGGGCGGCTAAGATTCTTCGCTGCGCTCAGAATGACAGGCAAAGGGCGGCCACGCAGGAGGCCGCCCCTACAACATCACTCGCACATAGATGAGCATCAGAACCGCCGCAACAGCCAAAATGCTGCTCCCTACAATCAGCCCGATTCCAAGTCCGCGGCTGAAGTAAAAACTCTTGCCGTCGAGAAATCGAAACCGCCAAAGCAAAAACCCGAACACCCCGATGACCAAGCAAAAAACTAAAAAAAACAGCCCAATCAAAGTCTGTATGTTAATATCCGTCTCAAATGTTCCCATACATAAATCCCTTGTCCTTAATTCTGCATTCAATCAAACTTCAAACTAATATCCATTGCCCGCACGGTATGTGTCAGCGCGCCGATGGAGATGTAATCTACGCCTGTCTCGGCCACCTCTCGGAGACCGCGTTCGCCCATGTTGCCGGAGGCTTCGGTCTTTGCCCTGCCCGCAATCAGGCGGACGGCATCCCGCATCATGGCACAGTCCATATTGTCGAGCATGATGATGTCCGCTCCGACGGCGAGGGCTTCTTCGACTTCTGCGAGACTTGTCGTTTCCACCTCGACGCGTACCGTGTCGGCGAGGCCGCTTCGGCGCACGGCATCCACGGCGGCGGTGATACCGCCCGCAGCGGCGATGTGGTTGTCCTTAATCAACACGGCGTCGAACAGGCCGAAGCGGTGGTTTGTCCCGCCGCCCGTCTTGACGGCGTACTTCTCCAACGCGCGAAGACCCGGCGTGGTCTTGCGGGTGTCGAGGATTTTGGCCCCCGTCCCCGCCACCTCGGCTACGGCTTCGGCAGTTCTTGCGGCGATGCCCGACAGGCGTTGGAGCAAGTTGAGCGCGAGCCGCTCCCCCTGCAAAACAGCACGGGACGGCCCGGTGATTTCCGCAATCACGGCCCCTGTCTCCATCCTATCCCCGTCGGCGGCCAGCGGTGTGACGGTGACAGCGGGGTCGAGCAGGGCAAAGACCCGCGCCAAAACCTCCAAACCGCAAATCACGCCCGGCTCTTTCGCCACAAATCTGCCGTGTGACAAGGCATCCGCCGAGACGCAGGCCAATGTGGTAATATCGCCCGCCCCGATGTCTTCATCCAAGGCGCGGCGAAGCAGGTCGTCCGTCCCAATCGGCAGCTCCATAAACGAATCCCTCCGATAGTGTGCGCCCACGCTCTCTGTGCGGCGCAAGGCTCCCTCTAAAATTGCCTCGGCCACGGTGACGATGTTCAAAAGCTCAATATACACCCGCCGATTGTCAAAGCCCGCTTCCAGTTTCTGCCGAATTGCTCTGATTTCCGCTAAAGCTTCTGTCAACTCGGCACCGTTTCGGACTACGGAGCCGTGGATGCGCATGATTTCCTGCACACGGCGGCGCAGGGCCGACTCGTCAACGGTGAAGTCCGGGCGAGCCGGGATGGGCGGCACATAGTCATCTGTGCATTGTAATTTGCAATTTGTAATTTGGTTCATGCTTTCCGCAACCCGCCGCCCGAATACCAGACACTCCAACATCGAGTTCGCCGCCAAACGATTCGCTCCGTGTACGCCCGTTGACGCCGCTTCTCCGCAGGCGTAGAGGCCGGGGATGTTGGTCAATCCGTAGAGGTCTGTGGCGATGCCGCCGATGAGGTAGTGCTGCACGGGCGAAACGGGAATCAAATCTCGGCTGATGTCGATACCCGCTTCAAGGCATTGCTTAAATATCGTAGGGAAGCGTTCCAGCAGAAAGTCCCGCTCCAGATGTCGGATATCGAGATATACGTGGTCTGCCCTCGTACGTTCCATCTCGCTGACGATTGCCCGCGCGACAATATCCCGCGGGGCGAGGTCTTTGAGCTCGTGGGCGTTCTCCATAAAGGCCGTCCCGTCTGCGTTGCGCAGGACGGCACCTTCGCCTCGGAGGGCTTCGGAGACCAAGAAGGCTTGTCCGTTTTGCTTTTCTTTCCAAAGGCCCGTGGGGTGGAACTGGATGAATTCCATATCGGCCAGTTTCGCCCCTGCCCGCATGGCGGCGGCCAGCCCGTCACCTGTTGCGACTTCCGGGTTCGTAGTCGTCTGATAAACCTGTCCGATGCCGCCTGTGGCGATGACCAAAAAGCGGGTGCGAATCACCCGATAAGCTCCCTGCGCGTGGATGAGTGCGCCGCAGACGGCTCCGATTTCGTCGAGGAGCACGTCTACCAAAAAGGCGCGGCCCATGAGCGTGATGTTCTCCCGCTCGGCGGCGAGGGCGGCGAGGGTTTTGACCGTTTCCCGCCCTGTGGCATCTCCCCCGGCGCGCAAAACACGGCGGCGGCGGTGGCCGCCCTCCCGTGCAATGAGCAATTCACCCAGCTCGTTTTGGTCAAAGGGGACGCGCATAGCGCGGAGTGTCCGGATGTCGTTCGGGCCTTCGTCTACCAACACCTTGACGGCCTTTTCGTCACACAGGCCCGCTCCGGCGATGAGGGTGTCTTTGGAATGGAGGCCGGGCGCGTCGTCATCCGCTACCGCGGCGGCAATGCCGCCCTGGGCGAGCCAGGAGCTGGAATCATCCAACCGTTCCTTGGTGAGGATGCAGCAGGAACGGTTTTTGTCTGTGTGGAGGGCGGTATAGAGTCCCGCCAATCCCGTGCCGACGATGACGACGTCGAAGTCGAGGTATTCTTCTATTTTAATGTGGCTGCTGACTGCGTATCGCATAGTGGTTGCTCCCATGGGTTTGGGATATTGTATCAGAATTAGGGGGGAATGTCTATATTGGGTGTTTGGGGGGTGTTCTTTGTAGGGGCGGGGTTTTGCTTGTCATTATGTTGTTTTCGCCTGCCGACAGGCAAAACCGAGGTATAAACAACCCCCAAAACCATATAAAAAAACTAAAACTCCACCCCCCAAAAAACGCCCCGCACCCGCGAGGCGTTTCCGCTCACATCCATCCCCCCCTACGCCGCCATCGCCGCGCTCGCATACGCATTCGCCAACATCCCGTCAATCGACACCCCATATCCCTTTTCGGGGTTGTTAATCAGCACATGGGTCACAGCCCCCACAAGCTTGCCGTTCTGCACAATCGGACTGCCGCTCATGCCCTGTACGATACCGCCCGTTATCGCAAGGAGCGCGGGGTCGGTCACCGTAATCATCATATTCCTGTCATCTCCGCCGGAAAAGATGCGGGAGATTTCAATATCATATTCCCGAATCTCCGTCCCGGAGACGTTGGCGAGGATTTTTGCCGCGCCCAGTTCCAACTCCTTTGCGCCGCCGATGGGGAGCGGTTCGCCACGGGTCAGCGTCTTACTGTCTGCCGCATGGCCGAAGATGCCCGTGGGCGTGTTGGCAAACAGCGTGCCGAGTTTGGTCTCAAACCGGAATTCGCCCTTGAGTTCGCCGGGCGTGCCCGGCTCGCCGCGGCGGGCGGATGTGACCGTGGCCGGCATGATACACCCCGTGCCGAGCGGCATGAGGGAGCCCGTCTCCACGTCGCTCACGGCGTGGCCGAGTGCGCCGAAGATGCCGCTTTTGGGGTCATAAAAAGTCACCGTGCCGATGCCTGCCATGCCGTCTCGGAGCCAAAGGCCCAGCTCATATGCGCCCGCTTCGTCTTTTGCCGGGGTCAGATTGAAGCGGAGTCTCTGTTCGCCGGGGCGGGTCACTTGCACCGTCACCGTCTTGCCGTCTGAATTTGTAATCGCCTCTTTAAATTCCGCCGCGGAACAAATTTTCTTCTGTCCCACTTGCGTAATCACGTCACCGGGCAGAAGCCCCGCCTGTGCTGCCGGGGCAACGGAGCCGCTCTCCGTCTCCACTTCGCCCAGAGCCACCACCATGACCCCGTCGCATTTGATGTCTATCCCCACCGTCCGCCCCACGGGGACGAGCTCTGTCGGCATGGCCGCCAATGTGTGCGGTGCGGCGGCTGCTACTATTATCAAGGCCATAAATATGGCCGATACGCGCTTGAATTTCAAAATGTTTCCTCCTTGGTGCCACTTTTCGGCTCTTTTTAATATGGCTTTTTTCGCTTGGTTTACGCTTGGAATGTTATATCTGTTTGACCAATTCGCGACTTGGATTTTTTGGTATGAAATGGAAATGAATTTTGGAATACATATAGAGTGTTCCTCGGATGGGGTCAAGCGTTTTACATATGACCAAGCTTGCAGTTGACGAGCAGGAAAGATGCGGGTATTATATAAGATAATTATGGCAAGGTGTTAAAGAGCATTTAATCTTAAAATAAAAGGAGCGTAATAATATGAACTATGAGAAAAAATATGGTGCACCATTCCCCGTCATTGAAATATCGCTTACTCAAAATGAAGCCATTTGCATAGAACCGGGGACCATGGTTTACTCAGATCCGACTTTGTCATTTGAAACGTTAACGAATGCGCAAAGACAAAAAAGAACAGGCGGAAAAAGCATCGGATTTTTTAGCAGAGCGAACAAATTATTAACCGTTGTGCAAGGAACACAGCCTTCCAGAGTTGCCGTTGCGCCGTGTGTTCCCGGAGATATCATTGAGTTGTTTTGTGATGATGCTTCCGGTCAACAATGGAAAATGATAGGCGGTGCCTTTTTAGCTTGTGATATGGCAATTAGCTTTGAAGTGATACAAACCACTTGGTCCGGCATATTTTCAGGAGGTATCCCCATTTGTGTGTTGCAAACATCCGGAACAGGGTCATGTATTGTAGATTCTTGCGGCACCTTACATAAAATTAATCTAAACGGGCAAAAGACGATCAATGTGGATGTAAACCATTTAGTCGCCTGGTCTGCCGGCTTGCAATATCAAACGTTCCAACAGAGGGGAACCCTTTGGACCGCATTTACAGCTCAATTTTCAGGTCACGGGTCCATTATTTTGCAATCAAATTGTCGGACTACGCCGGCGTCAAAATAGGGAGAGAAAAATTATGAATCATTTTGTTGCTCTTTCTTGTCCATCTTGTAACGCATCTGTTCGTGTAGATATAAATAAAAAAACAGGAACATGTGAATATTGCGGGAAAGAATTTGTTTGTCAAAACGCATTAGACGCACCGCAATACGAAAATCATCAACAATATCAAAATGAAAAACAATTGCAAGGTGATGATTGGTGATCTATAGTCGAATAGTCTCAAAGCAGGCCGAGTAGATGAACCCTCATCTCTCCGGCCTGTTTTCACAATTGGTTCCCGTTCACGACGTAGACCCTTCTGCATAAACTAGAAAAAATAATGTTTCAGGAGGGCACTCCATGATTGTTCCCGCCAATATCCCTTTCACCTCATCCGTACTCCAAGACACCATCCAAAAACTCACATCCTGCTACCCGCTCATCCGGCGGGGGACCATCGGCGTGAGTGTTACGGGCAAAGAGATCCCCGTTCTCCTCTTCGGCGAGGGGACGCATCACGTCAGCTACAACGCCGCCCACCACGGCAACGAGTGGATTACGACTCCCGTTTTGCTCAAATTTTTGGAAGACTACGCCGAAGCGCACGAGACGGGCGGTGCAGTCGGCGGGCAGGATGCCGCAAAGCTCTACGCCGCATCTACCCTGCATCTCATCCCCATGGTCAACCCGGACGGTGTGGACATCGCCACGGGCGCGACGCATGTCGGGCCATATTTCGACTACGCCGTCTACCTCTCGCAAAACTATCCCCGCATCCCGTTCCCGCAGGGCTGGAAAGCGAACGGGCGGGGCGTTGACCTCAACCTCCAATACCCTGCGGCCTGGGAGCGGGCGCGGGAGATTAAGTTCGCCCAAGGCGTCCGCCTCCCCGGGCCGCGGGACTACGTGGGCGGTGCCGTGCTGTCGGAGCCGGAAAGCCGCGCGCTCTACGAGTATACCCTGCGGCACGACTTTCAGCTTACGCTCTCCTATCACAGCCAAGGAGAGGTGATTTATTGGAAATATTTGGACTATCTGCCGCCGCGCGCACGAGAAATCGGCGAAACCTTCGCCGCCCTTTCCGGTTACGCTTTGGAGGAGACGCCGTATGAGTCGGGCCATGCGGGGTATAAGGATTGGTTTATCAAGCACTTCAATCGACCGGGGTATACAATTGAGGTCGGGTCGGGGGAGAGTCCGCTTCCGCCGGAACAGTTTGAGAAGATTTATGGGGATAATGTGGAGATGTTGGCGATGGGGTTGGTGATTGGGGCGTAGGGGCGGGGTGTAGACTAACGCAAGAGTCAAAACAACCCCTGCAAGGAATATCCAAAAAAGAACCCCACCAACTATCGCCGATGGGGTTCTCTCTCGCTAACGTTTAGCTTACAGGTTGTCCTCGTAAGCCTGGATCATCTTTTTGACCATCTGGCCGCCGATGCTGCCGGCCTGGCGTGCGGTCAGGTCGCCGTTGTAGCCTTGTTTCAGGTTCACGCCGACTTCGCCGGCGGACTCCATCTTGAAACGGTCCATCGCCTCACGGGCGTTGGGATTTAAGATACTGTTCGATCTTGCCATGATTCGCATCTCCTTTGGATTATCTGAAGGGCATCTCTGTGCGCCCTTAACCGAGTGTCATGTTATTGCGACATCTCCGTAGTATTTTGACCTGATTCCGGTGTTCTATAGCCGGGAATATCAGGCAATTCTCCAAATTTTGCACATGACATTTATTTGCGCAGCTTTAGTGAAATTCCTTTTCCATCAGCCATTTCTTGGAACAAACTTGCTGCGAGTTTAGCCTTTTCTTTTATCGGGTCACTTGGACTTGTGCGGGCTGCGATTTGCGCCATGACGTATCGGACATCCTCCGACTCCAACAAGTTTACCGCTGCGCAGAAAAAACTTTTTCTGCGGCCGTCATTATAATTTCCGAGAAGGTACTCTAATATTCCGATCTTTACATTCAGCTCCGCCTCGTAGGCATCCGACCCGATTTGCTTTGCTTTTTCCATATCACGGAATTGGTTTTTGTGCGTAATGAAGGAGTCGGATTCATCTGCGCCGTTATACTTTTTACAGGGGAACTCCTCACAGTCAAAGCAATATTCGAGATTTTTCCGCTGACAGCAGGACAACATGCCGCAGGAGCAATGCACTTCCGAGAACCCTTCGCCCGCACAGCCGGGGCAACGGGATTCACCCGCCGTGTGATACCGCGGGCATAAGCCGCAGTTTAACCCACAGGCTGAGAAGAGCGGATTTTTCCTTACCTTGTATTCCATGTGTGCCGCCTCAATACAGCCGCAGGCAGGATTCTACAATATCCCAGAATTTTTCTTGGTCTATCCCCACGGCCACCCGTGAGTTGGGCGGCTTTTTCGTCATGCCGAAATAGTCGCAGACCGTTCTGCCATAGCAGAGGTTGGAGCGGATTTCAATCTCCGTGTACATCTCTTTGAGTGTGACACAGGACGGATCAATGAGCCAAGCGATGGTAACGGGGTCGTGCAGAGGGCCGCCGTCCATGTCGAAGACTTCTTTATTCGTCTTGAGGAAAAAGTGCATCATGTCCGCAAAGAGTTTGGAGGCCGTGTTACCGATTTTCTCCATACGTGTCACGGTGTCCCCGGTGCAGAGGACGGTGTTTGTGACCTCCAGCCCCATCATCACAATCGGCACGCCGGAGGTGAAGACCACATAGGCGGCCTCGGCATCGACGTAGATGTTGAACTCCGCCGCCGCTGTCCAGTTGCCGAGCTGATACGCCCCGCCCATGAGGACGATTTCCTTGATTTTCGGCACGATGTCCGGCTCGTAGCGCATGGCCATGGCGATATTCGTCAGCGGCCCGGTCGGGACGAGGGTGACATCGCCGTCGCTCGCTAGGATGGTGTCGATGATGAACTGCACGGCGTGCTTCGGTTCGACCATGCGCGTGAGCGGTGCGAACACGGGGCCGTCCAGCCCTGTGTCGCCGTGGATGCTGTCGGCGATTTCCTGCTCCCGCACCATGGGGATGCGCATCCCCTTGTACACGGGGACGTCCAACCCGAGATGCTGGCAGAGATGCAGGGCGTTGCGGCTGGTTTTTTCTACTGTTTGGTTACCTGCGCTGGTGGTGATGCCGAGGAGCTCGATTTTGGGATGTTTGGCGGCCATAATTAAGGCGACGGCGTCGTCATGGCCGGGGTCGCAGTCCAGAATGATTTTTTGCATTTGGGTATCCTCCCTGTGTTTTTATTTGCGGGTGTTTTGTATGGGTGTCCGTACTCGGTCGCCCATACGCAAAGGGCAAATGGTTATCTTCCGCCCGCTCCGTACAAGGGTAACACATTCTGCGGAGCTATTCCCACCTCATACGGCTCTCTGGGCATCCTGTCTTTCGGCAGATGCCACCAGAGGGTGGGGGTGTTTTCGGCTTGTCCCTCATAACGGAATTGAAAGATATGCTCAAACGGTTCTTCTATCAGTTCAACAAAGCGCACGGGATAGCGGTTGTGGCTTGTTTTTGCATTGAAATAATGCGCCCGAACTCCAACGGCAGTCAGTCCGTCCCGAAGCGGCAGGGCGGTTGTCAAATGAATGCCCCAAGCGGGGACAAACAGTTCGTATTCGCCCGTCTTTTCGGCATCCATAATGTTCTTACAACCTGTCATCAATGCCGCTTCACGGCTTTCGGGGTCGGCAAACAGGGTTTTCGTGTTCTTCTGTGTTAAAATCTTGCCGTCGTCAACAAGTGCAATTTGATGACAGAGGCGATACGCTTCGGTTCTGTCATGTGTCACCATCAACACGCTTTTTCCGAACTTCTTTAACATCTCCCGCATTTCAACCTGCAAACGGGCACGCAGCTGACTGTCTAAGGCACTAAACGGCTCGTCAAGCATGAGCAGATTTGGGCTGCCCGCCAGAATACGCGCCAAGGCCCCCCGCTGTTGCTGCCCGCCGGACAGTTCATGCGGACGGTGCTTATCAAAGCCTTGCAGTTGGGTCATTTCTAACAGTTCCGCAAGGATACGCTCTTTGACTGCTTTGTCTTTTTCCCCATGCAGACCGCACAGGATATTTTGCCGCACATTCATATTGGGGAAGAGCGCGTAACTCTGAAACAAGTACCCCACGTTTCGTTTTTGCGGCGGTAGGTTGATACGTTTCTCGGAATCAAAAAGCGTCACGCCATGCAGGACGATTTTCCCCGCGTCCGGCTTCTCAATGCCGGCAATACATTTTAGTGTCATACTTTTCCCGGAGCCGGAAGCACCCAGTAAACCCAAAACGTTATCGGTTGTTTCAAAGCGTACGTCCAGATGAAAATCTCCCAGCTTTTTTCGGATGTCTACAAAAAGGCTCATCGAATCACCGCCCTTCTGTTCTTACGTTCCAGCATATTTACCGCAAGCAGTACAACGGCACTAATGGCAAGGTTAATCATCACCCAGCGAAATGCCCCGCTATCGTCCCCGATGCGCCATAGATGATAGACTGTTGTGGAAATCGTCGCCGTTCTGCCCGGTGTGTAGCCGATTAGCATTACTGTTGCGCCGAATTCCCCCAAAGCACGGGCAAAGGCCAACACAAGCCCCGCCAAAATCCCTTGACGGCAATAAGGCATACGGATTCGCCAGAAGATGTAACTGTTCGATAATCCGAGTGTCTTGCCCGCATAGGCAAGTGTTTCATCAAAGCTTTCAAACGCCCCTCGTGCCGTGCGGTACATCAGGGGGAAAGCGATTACGACAGCGGCCAGTACCCCGCCATACCAAGTCATGACAAATTGGATGCCAAACTCGGAAAAAAACATGCCGAGCGGTCTTCTCGCTCCGACTGTAACCAAAAGGAAATATCCGATTACCGTAGGCGGCAGTACCAAGGGGAGAGTGAGAAACACATCAACAATGCCCTTGGCAACCCGATTCAATCTCGACACATAAAAGGCCGCAAATATCCCGAGAAAAAAGACAATCACGCTGCTCAAAACCGCTACACGCAGAGAGTTCCATAGCGGAAACATATCCATTTTCTAACCCTCCCTATCTAAACAAACGCAAAAACCCGAGTCCTGCCGCAAGCGTGCGCACTTGCGGCAATCGGGCCGGATTGTTATTCCATTATACGAAAGGCGCAAAGCCCCAAGCGATAAAAACGGCCATGGCCGTATCTCCGACCATGAAATCAAGGAAAGACTGTGCCGCATCTGCATGTTGACTGCCGCGCAGAACAGCGGCAGGGTAAATAACCCGTCCCGCCATTTCAGGCGTGGCAATATCGACAACGCGAAGGTCAAAGTCCACCGCATCTGTCAGATATACGATGCCGATATCAACGCTGGCCTCGCGCACTTGCGTAGCCGCTTCACGGACGTTAGAGCCGTAAGTGATTACGCCTGTTCTCGCCAACGCGTCATGGTCTAAACCGAAATAGGCCAAAATTTCTTGGGCGTACCGACCTGCGGGCACATCCATGTTGCCCATCGCCAACAGCACATCGCCGGCCAAAAGGGCGTCCGCCATATCGGCAAAACTCTCTATGCCGCTCCGGTTATCCGGGGCGATGACAAGCACGGTTTGATTTTCGAGAAAATCAATACGAGTACCCTCCAGCACAAAGTCTCCTTCTTCGAGTTGCTCCATCTCCCTTGCGGCGGCAGAGATGAATACATCGGCGTCTGCCCCCTCTTGAATTTGGGTTCGCAAGGTGCCGGAGGAGTCGAAATTGAAAATCACAGTTACATGCGGATGTTCGGCCGTGTAGAGGTTTGCAATCTCTGAGAGAACACCGGACATAGAGGCCGCCGCAAACACGACAATCTCTGTTTCTTCAACAGAAGCCTGCGTGTTTGCAGGTGGCCGGTTGCCGCAAGCGGCAAGACCGAGCACCAAAAGGAGCGCGAGTGTGATTAGAAAACCTTTTTTCATGTTTTCCATCCTTTCTCTTCTTGTAATCTATCCAAACGCGGCGGGACTTTCGCCGGATTTACGGCATATGGTCACGCACGCCGCCGCCTTAGATGCAAAATACGGGATTCCTTTAAACAGTTATACCTTCGCCTGAAACACATGCTTACATTTAGAGCAGGTAATCTTCACATTCCCAATCCCTTTCGGGATGCGGATTTGCTGCTTGCATTGCGGGCATTTGAGATAGAGGAAGTTTTTGTCTTTAGAGCGTGCGTGTTTGGTGCGCAGCCGCCCGAACAGCTTGAGAAACTGTGCGTTCTCCTGCTGCCGTTTCGGAATGTTCCGAGAAATCATGCGAAAAAAGCACAAGAACATCACGCCATAGGCCAGGGAAGAAAAAAGCCATTGAAACATAAAACGGCTGAGCAACATAAGGCCGAGACACGCGACCGCCAAAGCCATATTCAAAGCATCCGTCCCGTTCCGTCCATAGAAAAACCGTTGAAACATTCTGTGTAATCACCTCGTATCATAAACTATATCCATTCTAGCCCAAATATCGAAAAAGTGCAACAAAAAAGAGCCTCGGCGGCTCTTTTTTGCGTACGCACAACTTATAAATCGTAGTACAGCTCGAACTCCGCCGGGTGCGGGATTTGATTCACCTTTGCGGCCTCGGCTCGTCTGTTGGAGGCCCAGATGTCAATCAGACGTTGCGGGAATACGCCGCCCGCGGTGAGGAAGCCGTGGTCTGCTTCGAGTGCGTCCAAGGCCTCGTCCAACGTGCGGGGGAGTTGTTTGATGGTCTTCTGCTCTGCTTCGTTGAGATTGTAAAGGTTGAAGTCATAGGGGCCGAAGCCCGCTTTCTCCGGGTCGATTTTCTTTTGGATGCCGTCCAAGCCCGCCATCAGGATGGCGGCGTAGGCATAATACGGGTTGCACGTCCCGTCGGGTGAGCGGAGTTCAAACCGCTTGTCCTCCGGGGCTTTCGCGTAGGCGGGGATGCGGATGACGCTGCTGCGATTCGATGTGGCGTAGCCTATCGTCACCGGGGCTTCATAGCCGGGGACAAGGCGTTTGTAGGAGTTCGTACTCGGATTCGTAAACGCGCAGAGCGCAGGTGCGTGGGCCAGCAGGCCGCCGATGAAATGCAGGGCCGTCTCGCTGAGTTGGGAGTAGCCCTTTGCGTCATAGAACAAGGGCTTGCCGTCTTTAAACAGGTGCATGTGTACGTGCATCCCGTTGCCCGCTTCCTCGTAGATGGGCTTGGGCATAAACGTCGCTGTCTTATCTTCGGCGACGGCGGCGTTTTTGATGAGGTATTTGGTCATCATCGTCTTATCGGCCATCTCCAAAAGACCGCCGAACTCGACTTCAATCTCCAACTGACCCGGCCCGCCGACTTCGTGGTGGTGGTATTTGACCATGATGCCCTGCTTCTCCATCAGCAGGACGACACGGGAGCGAAAGCCGCTCAGCTTGTCCAACGGCGGAGCCATATGGTAGCCGCCTTTTTTTGCCATCTTGTAGCCGAGGTTGCCGAACTCATTGCCCGTGTTCCACTCGGCCTGCTCGGAATCAAGGCTATAGTGCGCGCTCTGGGGCGACACGTCGTAGCTCACGTGGTCGAATACATGGAACTCAAACTCCGGCCCGATGCGCATCTCGTCTGCGATGCCGAGCTGTTTCATATGCTCCTGTGCGTGGTAGGCCACGTTGCGGGGGTCTTGGTCGAAGCGGCGATTCTCAGGCAGTTCGATGACGAAGATGTCGCCGATCATCGCCAACGTAGGCACTTCGGCGAACTCGTCCACGTAGGCACTGGAGAGGTCGGGGACGAAGACCATGTCGCTCTTCTCCACCGGCGCAAAGCCGTAGTTCGACGCGTCGAAACCGATGCCGTGTGTCATCGTGTGCGCGGTCAGCCGCTCGGCGGGGATGGTGAGATGCCGCCAACGGCCGTTCAGGTCAATCATCATGAAATCGACCATTTGGATGCCGTTCGCACGGATGAAGTCTTGCGCTTGCTGTAGGGTTTGGAACATAGGTGTGTCCTGCTTTCATATTGGATTGTTGCCTGTATGATAGCATAAAATGGGGGTGGTGGCAAGAGGTGGGGGTGGTTTGCTGTAAAGTTGGAATGCTTCCCCTACAGCGCAGATGCCCCCCTACACCACGCCTTGCGTTACCACAGACACCTCAAACGCCGTCTTCTCCACAGCTCCGCTGTCTTCCTGCTTTATGTACGCCCTGCTCTGCACACGGCCCGTCAGTTCCGCCGTCGCCCCTACGGGCCAGTCACCCGCTTTGACGGCGTTTTGGCCCCATGAGATACACGGCAGATAATCCGACCGCCCGTATCTGCGGCTGATGGCCAGCATGAGGTCGCAGATTTCCCGCCCCATCGGCGTACGGCGCAGATTCGGCTGTTTGCAGATGACACCTCGGAGGGCAACATGATTGGTGTCGGGAGCATCATTGAACGAAATCGTCCGTGCAAATACGGTAATGACGAGACGGCTCCCGCTGCCTGTTTTGTTGTTGAAGGAGCGGAGTTCGCCCCGTACTGTGATTTTGGGGGCGGGTTCCGGTTCCAACTGCTCCAATAGTTCCCGCCGCGCCATGATGTTGAGTGTGTCTACAGCCCCGGAGAGACGGCGTATCTCCAAGGGAAACACGAAATAAGTCTCCGCACGGCTTACATGGGAAAGGCGGGGGCGGCCGCCGAGGGTTCCTGTTAGCTCTACAAAATTGTTTGTTTCCAATGTATTCACATCTCCCCACGGAGCAAGCTCCGTGGGGAGCCCTAACTCCATCTATATTACGGCGAAACAAGGTTTTACTCCAAGCGCATGGACTCAACTAACCATTTGCGAGAAAATCACCCGCAAGTGAAGTTTCGTTCGATGTTTCGCGAAACGCTTGGACGCCGGACGCCCGGCGGGGCAATTCATTGGAAGTATATGCGGGTCGGTACGAGCTTAGAAGCAGAGTTCTACTCTGCTTAATTCAATGTGTACCTCCCGTCAATTCCTCCGGCGGCACGCCCAGAATCAGCAGACTCCCGTACAAGGCCATCACGCCTTGCACACTCGTTCCGGACGGGATGGGGAGGGGGAGTTCTTGTTGCTCGATGACGGTGCCGTCTAAGGTCACAAGCTCCCGTTGGAGAGCGAGGACTGCATGATTCGGTTCCAAACTGGAGACTGTGAGCGAATCACGGACGGAGAGGCCATAATCTACTACCCATTGTGAGGGGATAATCGGCGTCTCTGCGCAGGTGAGCAGGGCGCGGCAGGAGAGGGCCGGGCTTGCGGCTCCCCCTTCCTCCGTGGGGGATGCTGCCACGAAGAGGTCGTATGCGCCGGAGAAGGCGTGCAGATGCCCGCCCCGTATGAGCGTGACCGACGGGCCGCCTCGTTCGGCGAGCCGATTTTGGAGTAGGGTTGCGATTTTGCCCCGCTCCGGTTCTAATATGGCTACGTTGTACAATGGTATCCTCCCGGTGTATGCGGTTTTGGGCAGTAGTCAGAGGGCGCACTTTTTGTAGGGGGTGCCATCACAATTAGCTGCGCTGTTTGCACCCTCCCCCCTACGAGAACAGGGCATATATCACCCCATACACCATCGCCGCCAATGAGCCGAACACCAGCACAGGCCCCGCAATCGAAAACAGCTTCGCCGCAAGCCCCGCCACGTGGCCCTCGCTCTTGAACTCCATCGCAGGGCTGACGACGGCATTGGCAAAGCCCGTAATCGGCACTAATGCGCCCGCCTTGCCTGCTTTGGCGAGCTTGTCGTATACTTTCAGCCCCGTGAGCAGCGCACCGAGAAAAATGAGCGTAATCGCCCCCGCCGTGCGGGCGTTTTCCAACTCGGCACCCAGACGGACATAGAGCCGAATGAAGCCCTCCCCCACCGTGCAAATAAACCCGCCCACGAGGAAAGCGCGTACCATGTTGCTCCAGAGCTTTGACTTTGGAGCCATGCTGTCGATGTATGCGCTGTACTGTTGGTTCGTCATGTTCATAGAAATGACCATTCCTTTCGTTGTGTGCTGAGCACAAAGCGACCACGAAAAAGGAATGGTCATTTTGTGCATGTGGTGCGGTTCCGGCCTTGGCCGAGAGTACCACGCACTCATTTAAGTCCAGTTTTTTCTATGCTTGCATAGAAAAAACCCTCCCTTTGAGACTAGTGTCTCTTTCGGGGAGGGTTTTTATTCTTATGCTTCGGTCTCTTCGGCTTCCACTTCTTCGACTGCTGCTTCCACTTCAGCCACTTCGGCTTCTACGGTCTCAGCGTCTGTCTCTTCGAGCGATACCGGAGTTTCTTCGACTTCCGGCGCAGCCGCTGCTTTTTTCGCAGCGGGCTTTGCACGTGTCGGAGCCGGCTTTGCTTTCGCCGGGGCTGTGCGAATTTCTTCTTCCACAAGCTCAATGACCGCCATCTCGGCGGCGTCGCCGCGGCGGGGGCCGATGCGCACGATGCGGCAGTAGCCGCCCTGCCGTGCGGCAAATCTCGGCGCGAGCTCGGCAAAAATCTTTGTGACCACGTCTTCCCGTGTGATGAACGCCAAAGCGTCACGACGAGAGGCCAAGGTGTTCTTCTTGCCGAGGGTAATCATTTTTTCGGCAATCGGCCGAATCTCTTTGGCGCGGGTGATGGTGGTCTCCATCCGGCCCTTGTCTAAGAAATCCGTCACCTGTTGCCGCATCATGGCACGCCGCTGGTCTGTCGGCTTGCCTAATTTTCTTGTTCCAGGCATAGGGTTCTTTCCCTCCTATCAAATCCGTCCGCCGCAGGCGGACACAGCAATTGTTCATTGCTCATTGTTAATTGCTCATTGCCCTTATCTGTTTTCCTCGTCATCAGCGAGGTGCATACCCATCATGTTCAGCTTATGGATGACTTCTTCGAGAGACTTGCGACCGAGGTTACGTACCTTAATCATTTCGTCTTCCGTTTTAGAAATCAAATCTTCCACCGTGTTGATGTTGGCGCGCTTGAGGCAGTTGAAGCTCCGCACCGAGAGGTCTAATTCTTCGATGGTCATCTCCAGCACTTTATCCCGCTGGGTCTCCGACCGCTCGACCACGGTGCTCCGCTCGCCTACGGTCTCAGAGAGGCCGATGAACAGTTCAAAGTGGTCTACGAGAATCTTTGCGCCCAAAGAAACGGCATCTCTGGCGGAGAGGGTCTTATCCGTCCACACTTCCAAGGTCAGCTTGTCAAAGTCCGTGGTCTTACCCACACGGGTATTCTCGACAGAATAGTTGACGCGCGTCACGGGGGTGTAGATGGAGTCGACGGGAATCACGCCGATGATGGTCTGCTGGGGCTTGTTGCGCTCGGCGGGAACATAGCCTCTGCCGTGCGACAGGGTCAGCTCCATGCTGAAGAACGCATCGGGGCCAAGGGTTGCGATATGGTGGTCGGGGTTTAAGATGTCCACCTCACCGTCCTCTTTGATGTCTCCGGCGGTGACAACGCCCTCGCCGGATGCCTCGATATAGACGGTCTTGACGCCTTCGACGTGGAGCTTTGCGATGATGCCCTTGACGTTGAGGATGATTTCCGTCACATCCTCTTTCACGCCGGGGATGGTGGAAAATTCGTGCTGAATCCCGGCAATCTTCACGGTGGTAACGGCAGTTCCGGGGAGCGAGGACAGGAGAATCCGCCGCAGGGAGTTGCCCAGGGTGGTCCCGTAGCCCCGCTCTAAGGGCTCGACCTCGAACTTGCCGTAAGAATGGTCACCGGGGGTTTCGATACATTCAATACGCGGACGCTCTATTTCAATCATAAGACGAATACCCTCCTAATTTTAATTCAGTTTCCTATTAATAGTCGATGAACCGGAAAACCAGAGCGTCTTTGCGGTTCCATTTCCGCATTTCTGCGTCTTCCTCCTTGGCGGGCATAAAGCCCACCCGCGTCGTCATCCTTGAACTGCGAAAATTGACCCTGCAAATCCTGCTCCGCTTTTCCAGTTCATCGACTACTACTTCTCAGCTATCCAATTGAGGGTTTTACGCTTACTTTGAGTAAAGCTCAACGATCAAGTGTTCGGCGATGGGCAGGTCAATGTCCGCTTTCGTGGGCAATGCCACAACCTTCGCCACATGATTGGAGCGGTCATACTCTAACCAACGGGGCGCATTGCGGGACGCGCCGGCCTCCAAGTTGCCCTTGATTTTCTCCGATTGCCGGCTCTTATCTTTGATGGAGATAATCATGCCCGGCTTCACGAGGAAAGAGGGGATGTTGACCTTTTTGCCGTCTACCAAGAAATGGCCGTGGCGGACGAGCTGACGGGCCTCTGCACGAGAGGAACCGAAACCGAGCCGATAGGCCGTGTTGTCGAGGCGGCTCTCTAAAATAGAGAGCAGGTTCTCACCCGACTGGCCCTTGCGCTTTTTCGCCATCTCGAAATAGCCGCGGAACTGGCTCTCAAGAAGGCCGTAATAACGCTTGACTTTCTGCTTCTCACGAAGCTGTGTGCCGTGCTCGGATGCCTTTGTCCGACCCTGACCGTGTTGGCCGGGGGGATAGGCTCTCTTGCCGACTGCACATTTTCCTGTATAGCATCTGTCGCCCTTGAGAAAGAGCTTCTCGCCCTCTCTGCGGCAGAGGCGGCAGACTGCTCCTGTGTATCTTGCCATATCTGCGCTCCTCCTTATACTCTGCGCCGCTTGGGCGGACGGCAGCCGTTGTGGGGGATGGGGGTCACGTCTTTGATCATCGTGACTTCCAGCCCTGCGCTTTGCAGCGCGCGAATTGCGGCCTCACGGCCGGAGCCGGGACCTTTGACGAAGACCTGTACCGTCTTCAGCCCGTGTTCCATGGCGGCTTTCGCCGCGACCTCTGCCGCTGTCTGTGCGGCGAAGGGGGTAGATTTCTTGCTGCCTCTAAAACCTTGGCCGCCGGAGGACGCCCAACTGATGGCGTTTCCGTTCACGTCGGTCACGGTGACCATCGTGTTGTTGAAGGAAGAGCGGATGTGGACGGCTCCCTTCTCGATATTTTTCCGTTCGCGACGGCGGGTTCTGGTCTTTTTACCTTTGGGTGGTGCCATGATTACATCCCTCCTTACTTCTTCTTATTCGCGATAGTACGCTTCGGCCCTTTACGGGTTCTGGCGTTTGTTTTCGACCGCTGGCCTCTCACGGGCAGACCGCGGCGATGCCGCAGACCCCGATAGCTGCCGATTTCCGTGAGACGCTTGATGTCAAGCGCGACGGAACGGCGGCGGTCACCCTCCACGATGTACTCTTTGTCGATACATTCACGGAGCTTGATTTCGTCCTCTTCGGAGAGGTCTTTTACTCTGATGGTGGGGTCTATCCCCGTAGCGGCCAGGATATCCTTCGCGCTTTTTCTGCCGATTCCGAAGATATAGGTGAGAGCAATCTCAATCCGTTTATCTCTGGGTAAATCAACACCGGAAATACGTGCCATATAAACAGTTCTCCTTCCTCTTAACCTTGTCTCTGCTTGTGACGCGGGTTTTCGCAAATTACCATAACTCTGCCCTTGCGCTTGATGATTTTGCATTTTTCGCACATGGGCTTCACACTCGGTCTGACTTTCATGTGTTATACCTCCTGCTGCCGCTCCATGCGGCTTGTAGGGTCGGCCTTTGGCCGTCCGCTATGATAAAAGTCTGATTTCCCGGTTTGGAACAAGGTGCCGCGGAAGAGACAAGAGGTGACGCCTCAATCCCCTGATTCCGCACCGAAAAAACAAGAACTTTTGCCCTGATTTGATCATTGTACTTACTTACTTCTCCATGTGATGCGGCCCCTTGTTAAATCATAGGGCGACATCTGAATCGTCACCTTATCGCCGGGCAGGATGCGGATGAAATTCATCCGAAGCTTGCCGGATATGTGCGCTAAGATTACGTGTCCGTTGCCGATATCCACTTGGAACATGGCGTTCGGGAGCGATTCTATCACGGTACCTTCCAGCTCGATTACGTCGTCTTTTGCCATATTGCGCTAACCTCCCCCGGGTTCGGTTTCGTTTTCACTTTGTTCTTCTGCCCCGGCGTTGAATGTCGCCAAGGCCCGCCTGACTTCGCTGTTTGTTACATGTTCGTCTGCCCGCAGCTTCTCGGAGAGCCGATATCCGTCAGACGTGAGGAACATGCAGTGTTTTTGCTTTTTCCGCTTGGGATGTTCCAAGCGGCGGCTCTTGCCGTCTACTAAGATGACGTACTCGCCGTCCACTTCTGCGACGTACAGGGCTTTGCCCTTGTCCCGTCCATTGAGCGACTGTACGATATCTCCTTTGCTCATCTCCATACCATTCACCTCAAAGGTTTGATACGGTGAGAATTTCGGGTTCCCCATCCGTAATGAGTACCGTATTCTCATAGTGCGCCGATAGGCTCCCGTCCGCCGTTATCACCGTCCAGCCGTCTGCGAGGATTTGCACCGCATAGCCGCCTGCGTTAATCATGGGTTCGATGGCGAGGGTCATCCCCGCACGGAGCCGTGTACCTCTGCCCTTAACGCCGAAGTTCGGCACTTCCGGGTCCTCGTGGAGCTGCTGACCGATGCCGTGACCTACGAAGTCCCGCACGACGGAGAATCCGTGCGCCTCGGCGTAAGAACCGATGGCGTGGGAGATATCCGATAAGCGGTGACCCTCCTTGCAGAAGGCCAGCCCTTCGCAGAAGCTCTGCCGTGTCACGTCGATAAGCCGCCGCGTCTCCGCCGTGACCTCGCCCGCCGCGAATGTGGCGGCGCAGTCACCGTAGAATCCGCCCAGCAGAACGCCTACATCTACACTCACGATATCACCGTGAGCTATCACCCGATGACCGGGGATGCCGTGGATGACTTCTTCGTTCACCGAGATACAAACGCTGTTCGGAAAGCCTCGGTAGCCGAGGAAAGCGGGGGTCCCGCCGTCTTTCTCAATCAGCCGCTTTACCTCACGGTCAATCTCGGCGGTGGTCACGCCGGGTACTGTCATCTCGCCCGCCAAGCGTCTGGCTCTGTCGGTGAGCTGACCCGCTTTGCGCATGACTTCAATTTCCCTGCGGGATTTTAGCTGAATCATGCTAACTCCAAGGTTTGGAACACCAATGCCGTGACTTCTTCCACCGACTTGTCGCCGCAGGGGATGGGTTTCACCTTGCCCCGTGCCGTGTAGAAGTCGATGAGCGGTGCCGTCTGTTCCCGAAAGACTTCCAAACGCCGCCGGATGGTCTCCGGCTCGTCGTCGGCGCGGATGGTGAGTGCATCGCCGCAGACATCGCAGACATCCGCGACGTTTGGCGGGTTCGCGCTCACATGGAAAGCCGCATTGCAGGTGCCGCACGTTCTGCGTCCGCCGAGTCTGTCAATGACGACCGCGTCGGGGACATCGAAGAAGAGACAGGCATCGACTTCGACACCTAATTCTTCCAAGCCCTCAGCCTGTGCGACTGTGCGGGGTACGCCGTCGAGGATGTAGCCCGCTTTGCAGTCCGGCTCTTCCATCCGCGCTTTGATGAGCGGGAGGATGACTTCATCCGAGACGAGTTCGCCTCCGGCTAAAATGCCTTCAACCTGTAACCCCAAGGGGGTTTTTGCCGCTATGGCGGCACGTAAGATATTGCCCGTGGATAAGGTGGGAATGCCCAGACGTGCGCTGATTTGCGCCGCCTGGGTTCCCTTGCCCGCTCCAGGCACACCTAACAAAATGAGTTTCATACAGCCGTCTCCTACTGATCCAGGAAGCCCTTGTAATGGCGCATGAGCATCTGGTTTTCCAAGCTCTTGACCGTCTCAAGCGCAACACCGACCGCGATGATGACGCTGGTGCCGCCGAGGGCCACACCTGTGCGTTGCGCCGCCTCGCTGAATATGCCGACCAGAATCGGCAGACCCGCGACAACGGCGAGATAGACCGCGCCGAAGAGCGTAATCTTGCCCAGTACCTTGGAGATGTGTTCCTGCGTGGGCTTACCCGGGCGGAAGCCGGGGATGTAGCCGCCGTTTTTCTTCAGGTTGTTCGAGATTTCAATCGGGTTGAATTGAATCTGTGCGTAGAAGTAGCTGAAGAATACGATGAGCAGGATGTAAATAATCAGATACGGCGCACCGGCCGGGTCGAAGAAGCCTGCCATACCGGCTAAAAACCCGGTCGCTTCTTCATTCGTCGGGTCTACACCGGCGAATACCGCAATGGTAGCGGGTAAGCTCGCCAGAGCCTGTGCGAAGATGATGGGCAGAACGCCTGTCATGGAGAGCTTGATGGGCAGATGCGTGCTCTGACCGCCGTACATCTTCCGACCGACGACCCGCTTTGCATACTGCACGGGAATCTTTCGTTCCGCGTTCTGGATGACGACAATCAGCACCAAGAGTGCGAGCGCGCCTATCAGAACCAATGGGATAATCCACCACGGAATCGCGCCCTCCATCCCGGCGGGCATTCTCACACCGTTAATCATGCCAACGATGGCAATCGGGAAGCGGGATACGATACCGGCGAACAGGATGATAGAGATACCGTTGCCGATGCCGAATTCCGTAATCTGCTCACCCAACCACATGACGAGGGCACTACCTGCCGTAAAGGACAGGACAATAATCAATCCCGGCCAGAAGCCTTCGGCACCTGCGCTGAGTATGCCGCCGTTTCTCATCATCAGGTAATAGGCAAAACCCATGACCAGACCCAGACCTACGGTGCCGTAGCGGGTGATTTTGTTGATGAGCTTCTTGCCGTCCTCGCCGCCTTCTTTCTGGAGCCGCTCAAGTGCCGGGATGGCAACGCAGAGGAGCTGCATGACGATGGACGAGGTGATATAGGGCTGGATAGAGAGGGCAAATAGACTCGCCGTCTCAAGGCCGCCGCCGCTCATGGTGTTGAAGAGCCCCAAGATGGTGCCCTGCATGTTCCCGAACCAGTCGGTCATTGCCGTTGTGTCTACGTAGGGCACGGGGACTGCGTTACCCAAGCGGAAGATGACGAGGATTAAGAGGGTAAAAATCATCTTCCCCCGCAGTTCCTCGATTTTCCAAGCGTTGCGAATTGTCTGTAACACTTAGACCACCTCCGCCTTCCCGCCCGCGGCTTCTATTTTGGCTTTTGCCGATTCGGAAAATGCGGATGCCTGAACGGTGAGCTTCTTCGTGAGGTCGCCGTTCGCCAAAATTTTCAAGCCATGCTTGGGCTTGGAAATCAAGCCGACATCGATGAGGCTCTGTACCGTTACAGTAGTGCCGTTCTCGAACTGCTCCAAAGCGGAGACATTGACGCTCACAAAAGGCTTTGCGAAAATGTTGTTGAAGCCCCGCTTGGGCAGACGACGGGCGAGGGGCATCTGGCCGCCCTCGAAGCCGACACGGACACCGCCGCCGCTTCGGGAGTTCTGACCGCCGTGTCCGCGGCCTGCGGTTTTCCCGTTGCCGCTGCCGGGGCCGCGGCCCTTGCGCTTTTGCACATGCGTAGAACCGTCAGCCGGTCTTAGCTCGTGTAGTTTCATCTCAAATACACCCCCCTATTTCACTTCCGTGACCTGAACAAGATACCCGATTTGGTGAATCTTGCCTCTGGTCTGCGGATTGTCGGGCTGGACTGTCTCGTTATTGATGCGCTTCAGTCCGAGGGAATTGGCAGTGGCGATGTGCTTATCCAGTCTGCCGTTTAGGCTCTTGACGAGCTTAATCTTTAGCTTAGCCATGGATAATGCCTCCTTAACCTATCAGGTCTTCGGGGTTTTTGCCCCGAATTTTCGCCACTTGCGCCGCGTCTCTGAGGCTCCGCAGACCCACCATCGTAGCATTGACTACGTTTTGCGGGTTGTTGGAGCGCAGACATTTGGAATACACGTCTTTGATACCGACGGCCTCCATCACGGCACGCACCGGGCCGCCGGCGATAACGCCTGTACCGGGTGCGGCGGGTTTCATGAGAACTCTGCCTGCTCCGAATACACCAATCACTTCGTGCGGGATGGTGCTGCCGGAGAGGGTAATGGTCTCAACGTTCTTTTTGGCATCTTCGATGCCCTTGCGGATTGCTTCGGAAATTTCACCGGCTTTGCCGAGGCCGAAACCGACCCGGCCTTTGCCGTCTCCCACCACACAGAGGGCGGAGAACTTGAAAATCCGGCCGCCCTTCACGGTCTTGGAGACACGGTTAATCGAGACAACTTTTTCGGAGAACTCGCTGGGCGGTGCTTCTTCACGCCGCCGACGATTGCCGTCTCTGCCACCGCCGCGACGGTCGCCGCCGGGGCCTCTGTTGTCGTTTCTTTGTTGCTGTTCAGCCATAGTTTTTTCTCCTCCTCTCTTAGAATTGCAGCCCGGCTTCACGGGCGGCTTCGGCGAGTGCTTTCACACGGCCGTGGTAGAGATAGCCGCCGCGGTCAAAGACCACGACTTCGACGCCCTTCTCTTTCGCACGGGCGGCGATTGCTTCGCCGACTTTCTTTGCGGCCTCGATGTTTCCGCCCGTCCCGTCAAAGGACTTCTCCACGGAGGAGGCGGAACAGAGGGTTACACCCTGCGTGTCATCGATGATTTGTGCGTAGATGTGGGTACTGCTGCGGAATACGTTCAGCCTGGGACGCTGCGGTGTCCCCGTAACCTTACCGCGCACCCGGCGATGCCGCCGCTTACGCTGCTTGTTGGTATCTTGTTTCTTGATCATACGGTAAACACCTCCCCTTACTTCGCACCGGTCTTGCCTTCTTTGCGGCGGATATGCTCACCTGCGTACTTGATGCCCTTGCCCTTGTAAGGCTCCGGCGGACGCTTTTTGCGCACATCTGCTGCAAACTGGCCGACCAGTTGCTTGTCAATTCCCGAGATTGTAATCCTGTTGGGAGCCGGGACCTCGATGGAGATTCCGTCAATCTCTTCCATGATGACCTGATGGCTGTAGCCGAGGTTCATCACGAGCTTCTTGCCTTCTTTGGCCACTCTGTAACCAACGCCGTTGATTTCGAGTTCTTTGGTGAACCCGTTTGTTACGCCGACAATCATGTTATCGACCAAACTGCGGGTCAGGCCGTGCAGGCTTTTGAACTTCTTTTCTTCGCTGGGCCGCTTGACGTTGATTTCGTTTGCGGCGATGTCCAGCTCCATGCCCGGGTAAATCTCTTGCGAGAGCGTACCCTTGGGGCCTTTGACGGTTAATACACCGTCAGTCAGTTTAATCTCCACGCCCGCCGGTACGGGGATGGGTGCTCTTCCGATTCTTGACATTTCTCAAAGCCCCCCTTACCAGACGAAAGCCAAGACTTCACCGCCGACATTGCCGCCTCTTGCGGCCTTGTCAGTCATGACGCCCTTGCTCGTAGAAATAATTGCGATACCGAGCCCGCGGAGTACACGGGGCAGTTCCTCTGCACCTGCATACACACGCAGACCGGGACGGGACACACGGCGCAGGCCGGTAATGGTCTTTTCACGGCTCGGCCCGTACTTGAGCGTCACCCGAATAATACCCTGGGTGCCGTCATCAATGAGTTGATAGGTGCGGATATAACCCTCGTCCAGCAAAATCTGGGCGATGGCTTTCTTCATCTTCGATGCGGGGATGTCAACCGTGTCGTGCCCCGCCGCATTGGCGTTGCGGATGCGGGTCAACATGTCCGCGATAGGATCTGTAATCTGCATAACTTCCTCCTTTTAGAAGCTACAGGCGGTTGCCTGTTCCGGCGACAAGGTTCCGTCCCGAACGGGACGGCCTTTTGTCGTCCACTATCTTTGTAGGGGCGGCCATTGGCCGTCCGTGTCCGCAATCATACGTCCGCAATGTCGGAAACGGCGGACGGCCAATGGCCGCCCCTACAATGTTCCCGACACATAGTGCGTTCTTACCAGCTCGCCTTCCGCACGCCCGGAATCTGGCCTTTGTAGGCCAGTTCACGGAAGCAGATACGGCACACGGCGTAGTCACGCAGGTAGGCATGGGGCCGTCCGCAGATTTTGCAGCGGTTATACCGGCGCGTGGAGAACTTCGGGGTCTTTTGCTGTTTTAAAACGAGTGCTTTCTTTGCCATTTCAATTCTCCTCCTTACGCTTCGGTAAACGGTGCGCCCATGAGGCTGAGCAGCTCACGTGCTTCTTCGTCTGTCTGGGCTGTGGTGCAAATCACGATGTCCATGCCACGAATCTTCTCGATTTTATCGTAATCGATTTCCGGGAAGATAAGCTGCTCTTTGAGACCCAGGGCATAGTTCCCGCGGCCGTCAAAGGCGTTGGGGCTGATGCCGCGGAAGTCACGGACACGGGGTAGTGCCACGTTGAACAGGCGGTCTAAAAACTCCCACATGCGGTCTGCTCTCAGCGTAACTTTTACGCCGACGGGCATCCCCTCACGGAGTTTAAAGTTGGCCACGCTCTTCTTGGCCTTGGTCACAACGGCCTTTTGGCCTGTGATTTCGTTGATGTCTTTTACGACGGAATCCAGAGCTTTGACGTTGTCTCTGGCATCGCCGCAACCCACGTTGATGACAATCTTCTCAAACCGCGGGACTTGCATGACGCTCTTGTAGCCGAACTTCGTCATCAGGGCGGGAGCGATTTCGTCCTGATAGCGTTTTTTTAGTCTAGGCATAACTTACTCCCTCCCTCCTTAGATTTCCGCACTGCACTTCTTGCAGACGCGGACTTTGTCTTTGCCCGTGCCTTTCACAGCGTGCCGTGTCGGTTTGTTGCATTTCGGGCAGACCCGCATAACTTTGCAAGCGTAGATGGGGGTCTCGATTTTGATGATGCCGCCCGGGTCACCCTGCTTGCGGGGCTTCTTGTGCCGCTTGTGGACAGAAACGCCCTCTACAATGAGCTTTCCGTCTTTCGGGTCAGCGGACAAGATTTTGCCCGTCTTGCCTTTGTCTCCGCCTGTTAGGACGACGACAGTATCATTTTTTCTTACATGCACAGTTTCGTCCTCCTAAATTACTTCCGGGGCGAGTGACAGGATTTTCATGTAATCCTTATCACGCAACTCCCGCGCTACGGGGCCGAAGATACGGGTCCCTCTTGGGTTCTTGTCTTCCTTGATGAGCACGGCGGCGTTCTCGTCGAAGCGGACATATGTTCCGTCTGCACGGCGCACGCCTTTGGCTGTCCGCACGATGACGGCACGGACGACCTCGCCTTTTTTGACTGTGCCACCGGGGGCCGCTTTCCGAACAGAGGCCACGATCACGTCGCCGATGTTGCCGTACTTGCGTCTTGAGCCGCCCAGGACACGGATGGTCTTAATCTCTTTGGCACCGGTATTATCGGCGACCTTCAGATATGATTCCTGTTGTACCATGATTCCGGCACCTCCTTATTTGGCTTTTTCGATGATTTCCACCAGCCGCCAACGCTTATCTTTGGAGAGCGGACGGGTCTCCATGACCCGAACCTTGTCGCCAACGGAGCATTGGTTGCCCTCATCATGGGCTTTGAGCTTGATGGAACGCTTGATGATTTTTTTGTAGAGCGGATGCGGCACTCTGTCTTCAATCAGAATGACAGCGGTCTTATCCATTTTGTCGCTGACCACCGTGCCTACTCTGGTCTTTCTTGCACTTGTTCTGTTTTCAGTCATCTCAGTTTACCTCCCCACTCTGCTTTTGTCTCAGCACCGTCTTCACACGGGCGATATCACGTTTGACCGCCCGAATGCGGATGGGGTTATCGAGCTGGTTGGTCGCGTGCTGCATACGCAGGGTGAACAGATCTTTCTTTAATTCACCCAAGCGTGCCTCCAACTCGGTCGGTTTGAGCTGACGTACTTCGTTAGCCTTCATCTGTTTCACCGCCTGTCTCCGTCTCGCGTATGACAAACTTGGTCTTACACGGTAACTTGTGGCTGGCGAGACGCATCGCTTCTCGTGCAGCCTCTTCTGTTACGCCGGCGATCTCAAACAAGATTCTGCCGGGCTTTACCACCGCAACCCAGTATTCCGGGGAACCTTTACCGCTACCCATACGGGTCTCGGCGGGCTTCTCCGTGACGGGCTTATCGGGGAAGATTTTAATCCAGACCTTACCGCCTCTTTTGGTGGAACGGGTCATGGCGATACGGGCCGCCTCAATCTGGTTGGAAGTGATCCAGCAGGGTTCTGTGGCCTGAAGGCCGAACTCACCGTAGGCAATCGTGTTGCCTCTGGTGGCTTTTCCCTTCATGCGGCCTCTGTGTACTCTGCGGTATTTCACTCTTTTGGGGAGCAGCATTATTCACTTCCTCCTTCCTGCGGCACCGCGGGAGCTTCTTTCGGAGCTGCCGGTGCTTTGTCTTTGTCTGCCAAACGGCTGCTGGGATTCACATAGGTGAAGCTGCCGCTTGAGCGATCTCTGTTCATCTCGCGATTGTCCCGACCAAAACCGGGACCGCTACCGCCGCCTTGACCGCTGCGGGGACCGCCCTGGCCTTGGCCGCCGCGGTACCCGCCGCCACCGCCACTAGGACGTCCGCCGTCTCTGCCGCCGCCGCGACGGTCGCCGCCTCTGCGGTCGCCTCTGTCACGGTCGCTCCGCTCACGCGGGGGACGGCTGGTGTCCATGGTGCGGGGGGTGGTGCGCAGGGTTTGGCTTAACACCTCGCCCTTGTAAATCCATACTTTGACGCCGATACGCCCATAGGTCGTAGCTGCTTCAGCGAAACCGTACTCGATGTCGGCACGGATGGTCTGAAGCGGAATGGTGCCCTCGTGGTAAGTCTCGCTCCGTGCAATCTCGGCACCGCCGAGACGGCCGCCGACCGTGACTTTGATGCCGCGCACGCCCATGCGCATCGCACGGCCCATCGCGCCCTTCATGGCGCGGCGGAAGCCGATTCTGCGCTCTAACTGAGAAGCGATGTTCTCGGCGACAAGCTGTGCGTTCGTGTCAGGAGTTTTGACTTCCACGATGGAGAGCGAAACCGGCTTGCCGATTTTCTTCTCCAAGAGAAGCCGCAACCGCTCAATCTCCGTGCCGCCCTTGCCGATGACAACACCGGGACGGGAGCAGTGGATGTAGATTTTTACACGCACATTGTCCCGCTCGATTTCAATCTTCGGTACGCCTGCGGCGAAGAGGAGCTTTTTGAGATAGGTGCGGATTTCGTAATCTTCCACAATCAGGTCGCCCACCTTATCGTTGCGGGCATACCAACGGGAGTCCCAATCTTTGATGACACCGACCCGTAAGCCGTGCGGATTAACTTTTTGTCCCATCGTTTAAGCCTCCCTTTCTTTGACTACAAGCGTAATATGGCTGGTGCGCTTGTTGATGCGGAACATTCTGCCGTGGGCACGGGGTCTGCCCCGCTTGAGAATCGGGCCGCCCGTGGCGAATACTTGTGCCACGTACAGGCTGTCCGGGTCCATATCGTGGTTGTTCTCTGCGTTGGCGGCGGCACTCTTGAGGAGCTTTATGAGAACCTCGCTGGCCGCTTTCGGGGTCTGCATGAGGAGCCCCTGTGCAACGCCTACATCTTTGCCTCGGATTAAGTCACAAACAATTTGAACTTTCCGGGGTGCGATGCGGATATACTTTGATTCTGCTCTGGCTTCCATATCCCTCTCCCCCTTATCTTCCGGTCTTGGAGCCGGCGTGACCGCGGTAGGTGCGGGTGGGCGCGAACTCACCCAACTTATGGCCTACCATGTCCTCGGTGACGTACACCGGCACGTGTCTGCGTCCGTCGTGGACGGCGATTGTGTGACCCACGAAGGAGGGGAAGATGGTGCTGGCACGAGACCAAGTCTTCAGCACTTTCTTCTCACCGCTCGCATTGAGGGCATCTACCCGCTTTAGCAGCTCAGGGGCTGCAAAGGGGCCTTTTTTAACACTTCTACCCATTTAATTCAGCCTCCCTTACTTCTTGTCACGCCGCTTGACAATGTATTTGTCAGTCGGGTTCTTTTTCTTTCTCGTCTTGTAGCCGAGTGTGGGCTTACCCCAGGGGGTAACGGGCCCGGGCCGTCCGATGGGGCTTTTGCCCTCACCGCCGCCGTGGGGGTGGTCACAGGGGTTCATGACAGAGCCGCGAACCGTAGGTCTCCAACCCATGTGGCGTTTCCGACCGGCTTTACCGATGGTGATGTTCTGGTGATCCATATTGCCCACTTGGCCGATGGTCGCCATGCAGGTAACGCGGACCAAGCGGTACTCGCCCGAGGGCATACGGAGTTGGGCCATGTCGCCCTCTTTTGCCATCAGCTGCGCCGCTGTTCCCGCCGAGCGCACGAGCTGGCCGCCGCGGCCGGGGGAGAGCTCGATGTTGTGGATCACGGTACCCACGGGGATGTTCTTGATGGGCAAGGCATTCCCCGGCTTGATATCGGCCGCGGTGGATGCGATGACCGTGTCCCCTGCACCGAGACCTGCGGGTGCGAGGATGTAACGCCGCTCGCCGTCGGTGTACTCCAGAAGCGCGATATTGGCGGAGCGGTTGGGGTCATACTCCAAGCGGAGCACCTTTGCTTCCACATCCATCTTGTTGCGCTTGAAATCGATGATTCTGTATTTGCGCTTGTTGCCGCCGCCACGGTGGCGAACGGTAATCCGTCCGTAGCTGTTGCGGCCCGCGTGTTTCTTTAGAGGCTCAACCAAGCTCTTTTCGGGCTTGGCTTTTTTGTCCACACCATCGAATCCGGACACGGTCATATGTCGTCTCGACGGAGTGGTGGGTTTAAACGTTTTAATTGACATTTGCTGTTTTCCTCCCTTATACCATTCCCTCGAAGAATTCGATGGTCTTAGAATCGTCCGTCAGTCTTACCATGGCCTTTTTCCAGCTCGGCTTGTAGCCTGCGGGGTGGCGGCCGCGGCGGGACTCTTTGCCCTTTACGGTCAAGGTGTTGACCTTAGCCACTTTTACGCCGAAGACTTCCTCTACGGCTTTCTTGATCTCAATCTTCCCTGCGTCTCTGGCCACTTCGAAGACGTATTTCTTCAAATCCGTCTGCTCCATGGACTGCTCGGAGATGATGGGGCGGAGGATCACATCATAAGCACTTCTCATTATGCGAACACCTCCTCAATCTTGGCGAGTGCAGCTTGGTCGATAACCAAAGCTCTGGCATTCAGGATATCGTAAGGATTCAAAATCCCGCCGAATGTCACTTGTACGCCTTCGATGTTTCTTGCACTCTTGTACACGTTCTCGTCCCGCTCGGGGGTGATGACCATGGCCTTCTTGCCGCCGAGTTCCAGCTTCGCCAGAAGTTCCGCCATTTGCTTGGTCTTAATCTCGTCGAGTTTGAGTGTGTCGATGACGTAGATTGCGGTCTCACCTGCTTTGGCCGAGAGTGCGCTTTTGAGTGCCAAGCGTCTGACTTTCTTGTTGATGTTGTAGCTGTAGTCTCTGGGCTTCGGCGCGAAGGCAAGGCCGCCGTGTGTCCAATGCGGTGCTCTGGTGGAACCGGCTCTTGCGCGGCCCGTACCTTTTTGCCGCCAGGGCTTCCGTCCGCCGCCGGAGACTTCCGCACGGGTCAGGGTGCTCTGTGTCCCCTGCCGCCGATTGGCCAGATGGTTCTTGACTGCGGTGTGCAGGACGACCTTGTTCGGCTTGATGCCGAAGATGGCCTCGGAGAGTTCGACCGTGCCGACTTTCTCACCTGCCATGTTGTATACGTTTGCAGTAGGCATTTCTTTCACTCTCCTTTCCCTAATTGTTCTTCACTGTGCTTTTCAGGTAGACGATTCCGCCCTTGGGGCCGGGAATCGCACCGCGCACCGCGATGAGGTTTAGCTCGGGGTCTACTTTGACTACGTCGAGGTTTTGCACCGTGACTTGGTCAACACCCATGTGACCCGCGCCGATTTTGCCCTTGAAAATCTTGGAGGGCGTGGCACCGGGGCCCATGGAACCCGCATGTCTGTGAACCGGGCCGCCACCGTGGCTCATACGACCGCGGGAGGCATTGTGCCGCTTGATGACACCGGCGAAGCCTTTACCGCGAGAGATGCCCGTGACATCAATCTTGTCGCCCTCTGTGAACATGTCGGCCTTGATTTCGTCGCCTACGTTAAAATCTGCGGCGTTGTCGAGTTTGAACTCTTTGAGGTGCTTCTTCAGGCCGACACCGGCCTTTTCGAGATGGCCCCGCTCCGGCTGAGACATGCGGCGTTCTTTGATGTCTTCAAATCCGAGCTGTACGGAGAGGTAGCCCTCTTTTTCGGCGGTCTTCTTCTGTACGACCGTACAGGGACCCGCCTCAATGACGGTGACGGGGACGACTTTCCCCATCTCATCGAAGATCTGCGTCATGCCGACCTTTTTGCCGATGATTGCTTTCTTCATTTCGGTATGTTCCTCCTAATAGGTTATTGGTTGACGCACCGTGCGCCAACATGACCTTAGACCTAACTGCGTTGGGATAAATCCCTTACAATTTAATCTCGATCTCGACGCCTGCGGGAATCTCAAGATTCATCAGGCTTTCCACGGTCTTCTGCGTGGGGGCCAGAATGTCCACGAGACGCTTGTGTGTGCGCCGCTCGAACTGCTCCCGGCTGTCCTTGTACTTGTGAACCGCACGGAGAATCGTGACGATTTCCTTGCGGGTCGGCAACGGAATCGGGCCGGAGACCGATGCGCCTGTGCGCTTTGCCGTCTCCACAATCCGCTCCGCCGCCTGATCGATAAGCTGATGGTCGTAGGCTTTGAGCCGAATCCGAATCATCTTTTTTGCAGGTGTAGCCATGTGTCTTCCTCCTTATAAAATCGCAATTGGTGTGCTGCGATTTTTGTCCACCGTTCCGTGCGTATCATTCTTGTCACAAAAATCAAACCGGCAATCAGACCTGCCGGTTGTCTTTGCCCAGGCGATATACGCAGTAGACAAATGCGCCCGATTATCGGACATACTCCACGAAAGTTACCTCGGACACCCGAGCAATCTCCCGCTTCATCGCAGTTTGCGCACAAAAAGACGGACTTCGCCTAATGGACGCCTGAATAGGATACCAAATATGGGCGGGTGTGTCAAGGTGTTTTTTCGGATTTTGGGGATTTTTTTGTGTTTGTTGTGTGAGAGGCGATTCAATCGACCTCTGCGGGGGGTATTTCTTGCAAGGTTGCAGGGGCGGCCATTGGCCGTTCGTGTCTTTAACGGTACGTTCCAGAATCCGTGAAACGGCGGACGGCCAATGGCCGCCCCTACAGCAATTTTTCTCCTTTTCCAGCAAAACACTTGGCATCGCAATATATATGATGTATAATGCAATTGTTGGATAAAAAGCATGAAATTAGAGGAAAAAGCTATGTTTTGCCACAACTGCGGAGATAAACTCTGCGAAAACGCAGCCTATTGCAGCAAATGCGGTACGGCTATAGGCGGTGTTGCCCCCGTCTCCGCTCCGCCTACTCCTGTGGTTCGAGTTTTCTTTTGCAAAAAATGCGAAGGTCAACTTCCCAACGGCAAAAGTTATTGCGCCAATTGTGACCTCGTTGATGAGGAAGCTTGGCGTTACTACGACCCTCCCAAGCCCGGCACCGACAGTACAGTTCCGAGGCTATTGCGCGCTTTAGGGGCTATCAGTATACTCCTCGGCCCGGTTATTGCAGCTATCATGGCATACAATGTATATGTAGAGGCTAGGCATTGGGGCGACCCTTTCTTCGGCGTGCACTACTTCGCAGAAGCAGCCGTGCGAGAAAGGATGCCCGTTTTCATCACAATTGCTCTGGTCGGCATTTTCGTTGGCATTGCATTGCTGGTTGCCGGCCGAGCCTCACGAGACCGATAGTATCCTATTTGACACCGCAGGGTGCGATACTCTCATCGCACCCTGCATTTTTGAATTTATTTGCGGGCGGGGATGCTTGCATTGAAAAACTATGGATTCTGTCGTATAATGAGGTATATAAGGAAGTTAATCTTCAACTGCAACGGATTGTTGCCAGTCGAAAACGTCACCGATTTCAGCGATTTGCTTGTCAATTTGATTGAGGAACCATCGAAATTATAATGTAGGGGCGGCATTCTGCCGCTCGCACCACCACACACAAAGGAGAACCCACCATGGGCATCGGATTTCGCATCGCATCACTCTGTCTCGCCTTTCTCTGCGCCGCAGGGCTTGCGCCGCAGCCTGACCTGTCCGGCTGGAACACATCCCCGCCACCAATCACAGCTCCCACGCCGACCCCGGAGCCGCCCGCGCCCCAAACACCGGGCACAGGGTTGGAGGACGTCTCCTCCGCCGATTGGTTCTATGAGGCCGTCCGTACCGGGGTGCGTCACGGGTACATCCGCGGCGGGGGCAGCAACCGCTTTTATCCGCAACGTGCCATCACCCGCGCGGAGTTCGTCACTATGCTGGGGCGGATGCACATCGCTCTGGGCGGCCGGGTCGTCTACGATTGGGGCGCGGGGCAACGTCCCGCCTACACAGACGTCACACCCGGTGCGTTTTATATGCCCTACCTCACTTGGGCGACGGAATTGGAATTCGTCCATGCCGATGCCCAGCAACGCTTCCGTCCCGACGCGCCGCTCACGCGGGAGGAGATGGCCGTGATTTTGGTGCGGTACATCCTGCTCTACGAAGTGTACGAACACTTTGATGAAGATGACTGGGACGAGCCCGCCCGCTACGCCGACGGGGATGACATTTCCGCATGGGCGTATAACGAGGCGCATCTCCTGCTCATGTTTGACATTATGCACGGTACGGCTCGGCCGGGGACGAATCCCGTTGTCTATGACTTCCGCCCCGGAGCCGATGCCCTGCGGTTGGAGGCCGCTGTCGTCTTGGCCAATCTGTTCAACATGGCGTTCGATACCCCGGAAGCAAGCCTGTTATGAGTGACCTCCATCTCCTCCGCCGCGCAGAGGACTTGCAACGTCGGAGCAGCGAACAGAATATCGTCACCCACACGGGATTCCTCTCCCCCACCGAACAACATGCTATCCAGACCCTGCCCCATCTGCGGCAGGGTCTGTTCTTCCACGGCGGCGGGGCGGATTGCGAACGGCGGATTGCGTTTTTCCTGCCGGACTATCTGACGCCGGAGGACTTCGACCCCGCCGAATACATCACGGCTTTCCGCATCCGCTGCCGCTTCGGTGCACCCGGTCATCGGGACGTGTTGGGCAGTCTGCTCGGCCTCGGCTTGGAGCGTTGGACGCTGGGTGATATCCACGCCGCGGGCGAGACCGCCCGCTTCTATTGTCTCCCAAGCATAGCGGCACATATAGCGCGGGAACTCACCCACATCGGCAGAAACGGTGTGCAAGTGACGGAAATCCCGCCGGGCGAGATGCCCGTCCCGGAACGTCAGCGGGAAACTATTGCGTTTACCGTCAGCAGTTTGCGCTTGGACGCGGTACTGGCCGGGACGTTCAACCTCTCCCGTACCGCAGCGGCTGCGCATATTGCGGCGGGGTTGGTACAGGTCAACTACACCCCATGCCTCAAACCTGCCGCCGAACTCACGCCGGGAGATGTGTTCTCGCTCCGAGGCAGCGGCAAGGCGATGCTCGCCGAAGTCGGCGGAAAGAGCAGGAAAGACCGCACCCGTATTCGGGTGGAACGATATTTGTAGGGGCGGGGTTATCCCGCCCGCTCTTTTCGTATTATGTGATTCATGTATGCGGGCGGCAAAGCGCCGCTCCCGGGGATTGTTTTGCCCCCCCCCGCAAAAGGAGACACCCATGCCACAAACAGAAATCAGACCATACACTCCTAAACGACAAAAATGCCCTCTTCAACTTAATGAAAGAAGAGGGCGAGGAATGGATACATAGCCACTCAACTCTCATTACCTAGAGGTAGCGTGGCAAAGTTGAATGTCTTGAACTTCCGTCTTTTTTGGATTAAATATCATTTTCGCAACAACCGATATTCCAACCGTCAGCACGACAATAGAAGCAAATAACATAGACATATTACCGGCGAATAATTCCATTGACTGACCAAACACATATTGCCCAATGGGTGTCGCAAAACTTGTAATGGTCATGAACACGGCAATAATTTTTCCAAGATATTCTTTTGGTACTTCTGTCTGGATGCGTGACATGACCGTGATATTTAGGAAAACAAAAATCATCATGATAAACATCATCGCAATATTAAACAGCCAAAATGGAATCGTCGTCGCCCCACCAAATAAAGGTGTATGAACCGAAACCGCCAGAACAGCGGTTAGCGATGTGATGAACAAAACAAATCTTGAGAAATACTTGACATCAAGCCATTTCTTAAACACACCAGAGAGCATACCGCCTAGAAGCATACCAACTCCGGGAAGAGCTTGTGAAACACCAAACATGGTATCACTTACTCCAAATGAAACCCGCATAATAAAAGGAAGTGCAATTGCCATAATTGGTACAAAAAGAAAGGCAATCAATGCGAAAAAAAATGAGGCCTTAAGAACAAATGGGCTTTTCTTGATGGTAAAGAGAAAACTTTCTTTCACATCTAAAGCGGCGGTTTTAATCGCTCCAAATTCAGCTATTTTTTTAACATGTGGAATCTTGATAAATAAGTCAATAACCGTTGAGATGCTAAACGCAAAACCTGTCAAAATGATGATGTTTTGAATGCCAATCGTTGCAAACAAAACGCCACCGATTAAAACAGCAAGCAAATCACCCACGGAGTTAATCATACCCATAGCACCGTTGGCTTCTACCAATATATCTGACTTGACAATAGACGGTGTAGCTGAGGATAGCACAGGTGCAAATAAAGTAACAACTGACATGAAAGCGACCATAACCAGAGCCAAATTAACAACAGAATAAGTGCCTGTTAAAAAGATAGCTAATAGAGCAATACAGATCATTGCTTTGATTGCGTCAAAGACAATAATCAGTTTCTTCTTATCCATACGGTCAGCAATAATGCCGCCGACAAGGGAAAGTAAAATAACAGGAATTTGACTAATCGCCATAATGGAAGCAAACGTGCCAACTGACTGTGTAAAGTCTAGGATGAAGAGAGATAATGCAAAGTTTAAGATATTTCCTCCAAGTAAGCTGATGATTTGGCTTGCTAATACTAACTTAAAGTTTACTCCAAATTTTTTCATTTTGAACATCGACCTTTCGTTTTGTGTGTAACGCACTTGCAATATACTGACTGACGGTATATTATGTTCGAAGTTTTATTCCCTCTGTTTAAGAGGGAATGTTTTGGTTAGTTGAAGTAGGCCAATTGTTTCCAGTTTTTTATTATTTGGCTTATCATTTCATCGCTTAAAACATCTGCGCCTAGTTTACTTAGGGTCTGCTGAACAAATTTGAGGTGAGCCGTTGTTTGCTCTAAATCACGCTTAAACAGAATTGGGTTTAACCATGTGCTGAACAGCATAAACATTAGCTCTGCCAATTGAAGCGGGTATTCGGTTTGAATTGAGCCGTCACGAACGCCCTCTTCAAACAAGCCAAGCAGTAATTTTGCGTCATTCGTCTGCGCCTGCATATTTGCAAGGACAATGTGAGGGTCTGCCATATGTTCTAAAGGCAGATCCTCTTCTACCCCCTGCGGCACATCTTCTACATTGCCTATTAGTGCGGAAAGTATTTTGACGATTTTTCCCCTTGCATTTTCAGCTTGCGTTTCTTGGATAAGCGAACGCATTTCGTCTAATCTCTGACTTGTAATCGCATCTAAAATTTCTTTTTTAGATTTGAAATAGTAATACACAACCCCTCTGGACATCTTCAACTCGTCCAAAATATCTTGGATACTCGTCTTTTCATATCCCTGTGTAAAGAATAGTTTAGTAGACGCTTCTAAAATCTGTCGATACGTCTGCTCCGCTTTTTCACTTCGAGCCACTTTCTTTACCTCCCCAAAATAAACTGATTGTCAGTATATTATCACGTGAGAGTATGAATGTCAACAGGTTTCTTTGAAATTTTTTATCTCACAAGATTGTGTACGCATTAGCTACAAAAAACCTCCAAACAAATAGTATAAGCACTTGCCCCGGCAAAATATAAAACTGCCCCACGACATAATAAGAAAAACTTTATACAGTATGCGATAGGCCAGAGAGAATGGAATGCCAAAGCGGACACCTCACAATACGCTGTGAGATGTCCGTTTTTTCTGCTTTTTCGGGATTGTCAAGGAAGTGTCATTTTATCCCTTGACAAACCGCTCCCAAGTTCGACTACCTTTGTGGCCGTTCAAGACGGCAGACTCTGTGGTTTCGCTCGTTGCCGCAATGATGATGGCTTCGGCCTGTATGTCTATGACCTGCTCGTCCGCAAAGCAGAACGCGGCCAAAACTTGGGCCGTGCATTGATGGATGCGGCCGCTGACGCATTCCCAGATGAGACTGTCTACGTCATGAGCGATGTAGACCCCTATTATGAAAAGCAGAGTTTTATCCGAGAGGGGTCAATTTTCATTGTCCGAGACCGGGGCTGATTAGAGCCAGCCGTGTTGCGCCATGTCCACTCGTCTGTCAGGACGGAAAGTGACACCCTCCGCTTCGAGTAAGGCTCGCCTGAGTTCGGCGCAGCCGCCCCCTGCGATGGAGCCGTCGGCCATGACGACGCGTTGCCACGGGAGGTCTTCCGGGCAGCAGCGCATGGCCCAGCCGACTTGGCGTGCGCCTCTTGGGTTCCCTATCATAGCGGCGATTTGGCCGTAGGATATCACTTTCCCTTGGGGGATTTGGGCGACGATGGCGTAGACTTGTTGGGCGAATGTTTGCGGCATGGGGGCTGTCCTTTCGCTTTGTATGGATTTTTGCTTAATCGAAACGTTGGTTTCGCCTCGCCGGCGGGGCCTTACTTTTTGCTTCCGCACAAAAAGTAAGCAAAAATGCGGCTCAGGAGCTGCGCCCCTAAGAACCCGCTGCGGGTTACAATTCCGGCTAAAACGCCGTACTCGTGCGGCGTGATGTACAACGCGCCATCCGCGCCTTATTGTTACGTTTGTGACCCGCGATGGTAGGCAATTGCAGGCAGACTGCCCGAACGTTCTCCCCCGCGCACGGATAGTGTCAGGGTGCGGTGGGTGCAGAAGCCCTCCAAGTTCCTATTCCCCTGCAAAACCGAGAAGCATGGACGCCCAATGACCAATCCACAAAAGCCACCGATATCAATCGGTGGCTTTCACGCAGTTATTTACGAATCGTCTCCATCACATAATCCGCAAACGCAGAGTTCGTCGCACCCGTATCACGTCCGGTCATGACGAGCTTCTTCTCCGTCAGCGTGCACACATCTAATGCCGCATCGAACTTCCGCGCTTGCTCCTCATAACCGATGTGCGCCAAGAGCATGGCGGCGGCGCGCATGACGCTGGACGGGTCGGCGTAAATAGCGCGCCCCTCGTCCACCATGCGGGGGGCAGAGCCGTGGATGGCTTCGAACATGGCGTAGCGGGTGCCGATGTTCGCGCCGCCTGCCGTGCCGACGCCGCCCTGGAACTCGGCGGCCTCGTCGGTGAGGATATCGCCGTAGAGGTTGGGCAAAACCAGCACTTGGAAATCACGGCGACGCTTTTCGTCAATGAGCTTTGCAGTCATGATATCGGCGTACCAATCGTCGGCGGTGATGCCGGGGTATTCTTTGGCGATTTCCCAGAAAATCTCCAAGAACTTGCCGTCCGTGGTCTTGACAACGTTCGCCTTGGTCACGGCGGTGACTTTCGTACGGCCGTGCGCTTTGGCGTACTCGAAAGCCGCACGCACGATGCGTTCTGTGCCCTGCTTTGTGGTGACGGTGAAGTCAAAGACCAAGTCTTCATCAATCCGCACACCCTGACTGCCGAGGGCGTAGGCACCCTCGGTGTTCTCACGGAAGAAGCACCAGTCTATCCCCTGCTCCGGCACGCGGACAGGGCGGACATTGGCGAAGAGGTCAAGCTCTTTCCGCATGGCCACGTTCGCGCTCTCGATATTCGGCCACGGATCACCCGCCTGCGGGGTGGTGGTGGGGCCTTTCAGGATGACGTGGCAGCCCTTGAGTTCTCTGAGAATATCGTCCGGGATAGGCTTGCCCACGGCGACACGGTTCTCAATGGTGAGCCCCTCGATTTCCTTAATTCTAACCTTGCCGCTTGCGATTTCGTCCGCCAGCAAGAACTCCATGACACGCTGTGCCTGTGCAGTAATCGCGGGGCCGATGCCGTCACCGCCGACGGTGCCGATGATGATTTCGGGCAACTTTTGATAGTCGGGGCGTTCTTGTCCTGCTTTCATGCGCTCGACCCGTGCCAGTTGGTCACGGATGAGGGCCTCGAATTGATTGGTTGCGTTTGTGATTTTGTCCATGGTGTGTATTCTCCTCTTTTTATGTTGGATTGGCCCCCTCCTTGAGGGGGCTGTCGCCGCAGGCGACCGGGGGAGTCAGCGTGCGCCCGAAAGTCAAGGGTGACTCCCTCGGAGAGGGAGTCTCTGTACCTATATGTTTTCTGCGGACGGCCAATGGCCGCCCCTACAGGAGTGCGGAAACGAGGGCGGGCGAACACTGTTCGCTCCTGCGGGGTTTTCGTAGGGGTCGATGCCCACATCGACCCGGTCGTTTATAAGTTCGCTTTCAGCCAGTTAATCTTCCCGCCGCAGAGGAGCATCGCCAGCTCTTTGTCTGTCACATCCAGCTTCGCCTCTATCGTACCGCTGTCTGTTTGAACGGTGACGAGGTTGCCGCTTGCCAGCTGCGTCGGGGCGTCTGCTATGGTCAGCCGCTCAAGCGGGCCAAGGCGGTCATAATCCGCAGGGTCTGCAAACGTAAGGGGGATGATACCGGAGTTGATGAGATTCGCCTTGTGAATCCGCGCAAAACTCTTCGCCAACACAAAGCGCACACCGAGATAGAGCGGTACCAGAGCGGCGTGTTCTCTGCTCGACCCTTGGCCGTAGTTATCGCCCGCTATGATGCACCCGCCGTTCTGCTCCTTCGCCCGTGCCGGGAAATCCGGGTCGCAGGGGACGAGGCAGAAGTTTGCCAGATGCGGAATGTTCGAGCGATACGGCAGGAGAGCCGCGTTGGAGGGCATGATGTGGTCGGTGGTGATATTGTCCTCCACTTTAATCAGCACGTTCTCGACAACATCGCCCGTGAGTGCCACGCCAAGCGGGAAAGGTTTGATGTTCGGACCGCGCACGACCTCCACCTCGGTGGGGTTCGCCGACGGGGGGACAATCAGGTTATCCGCCGCGGCAAATTCCGCCGGCTCGGCGATTGTGAGGTCAACATCCAACGTCTCCGGGTCGGTGAGAACGCCCGTAATCGCACTCGCCGCCGCGGTTTCGGGGCTGACGAGGTAGACCTGCGCGCTGTCCGTACCGGAACGGCCGAAGAAATTGCGGTTGAATGTGCGGAGGCTCACCGCATTCGTCGCCGGGGCCTGCCCCATGCCGATGCAGGGGCCGCATCCGGCCTCCAGCACTCTGGCACCCGCCGCAATCAGGTCGGCCAATGCGCCGTTCTCGGCGAGCATGGTGAGTACCTGCTTGGAACCGGGCGAAAGGACAAGACTCACGTCCGGGTGGACGGTTTTGCCTTTGAGAATCCGCGCCGCCCGCATGAAATCTAAATAGGAACCGTTCGTGCAACTGCCGATGGCAACTTGGTCAACCTTGATGCCCGCCGTCTCCGCGACGGTTGCCACGTTATCGGGGCTGTGCGGCGCGGCACAAAGGGGGGTGAGTTCGGCCAGGTTGATGTCTACCGTCAGAGCGTATACAGCGTCCGCGTCCGGGAGAATCTCCCGCCAGACTTCCTCGCGGCCTTGCGCTTTGAGGAAGGCTTTTGTCACATCGTCACTCGGGAAAAGCGAAGTCGTCGCGCCCAGCTCTGCGCCCATGTTGGTAATCGTCGCCCGCTCCGGGACGGAGAGGTTTTTGATGCCCTCGCCCGTGTATTCCATGACACGGCCCACACCGCCTTTTACACCGAGGCGGCGGAGGACTTCCAAGATGATATCTTTCGCCGAGACGAAAGGCCGCAGTTTCCCCGTCAGGCGAATGTTCACAACCTCCGGCATGACAATCGAATACGCCCCGCCGCCCATGGCGACGGCGACATCGAGGCCGCCCGCGCCGATGGCGAGCATTCCCAGCGCACCGCCCGTGGGCGTGTGGCTGTCGGAGCCGAGCAGGGTCTTCCCCGGTGCGCCGAAGCGTTCGAGCTGCACCTGATGGCAGATGCCGTTGCCGGGTTTGGAGAAGTACACGCCGTGTTTCGCCGCAACGGTTTGGATGTACTTATGGTCATCCGCGTTTTCAAAGCCCGCTTGGAGCATGTTGTGGTCGATGTAGGCGACAGACCGTTCGGTCTTGACTTGGTCTATGCCCATGGCCTCCAGTTGGAGATAGGCCATCGTACCCGTGGAATCCTGGGTCAAGGTTTGGTCAATTTTGATGCTGACCTCGCGCCCCGGCTCCATGGTGCCGAAGACGAGATGTTGTTTGATGATTTGTTCTGTTACCGTCAGTCCCATTCTTTGTTTCCCTTTCTGTTCCCACCCCGCAGGGACGGATTCTATATCCGCCCGGGTGTTGATATGCGGGCGGATGTGGAATCCGTCCCTACGAAGAAAATTTCTCGAACGCTTGCTCTAGCTCACCGTCGCTGATGAGCGTGGTGCGTCCCTCGTCATATTGGCTGTCCACCCAGAGCTTCATGGCCTCGACCACGGGGTGTTTTTTGTCATAGGCTTTGTCGCCGCTGAGATTGTAGTAGCTGTTGAGCCAGTGGGCAATACCCGATGTGCCGGAGGTGTTCGATACCGCAATCCGAGGCGGGCGGTTGAGGAACTTGCCCGTGTCAAAGATGTTGTAAATCTCCTCGTTCTTGAGTAGTCCGTCGGCATGGATGCCCGCTCTGGTCACGTTGAAGTTCTTGCCCACAAAGGGCGTCATCGGCGGGTGGGGGATACCGAGTTCTTTTTCGTAGTAGTCGGCGAGGTCGCTAATGGCGGTTGTGTCCATGCCGTCCAGCGTGCCCTTGAACTGGGCGTATTCAAATACCATCGCCTCCAAAGGCGTGTTGCCCGTGCGCTCGCCGATACCGAAGAGGGAACAGTTGACGGAGCTCGCCCCGTAGAGCCAAGCATAGGCCGCATTGTTGACCGCCCGATAGAAATCGTTGTGGCCGTGCCACTCGATGAGCGAGGACGGTACGCCCGCGTGGTGCTGGAAGCCGTGGATAATCCCCTGCACGCAACGGGGCAAGGCCGCACCGGGATAGGTCACGCCGTAACCCATGGTGTCACAGGCGCGGATTTTGACAGGTACGCCCGTCTCCTCGCTGAGCTGCATGAGTTCAACCGCGAGCGGGATGACGAAACCGTACACATCGGCGCGGGTGATGTCCTCGAAGTGACAGCGGGGCTTGATGCCGTGTTCGATGCAGTCCCGCACGATGGAGACGTAGTGGTCTACGGCCTGGCGGCGGGTCATCTTCATCTTGAGAAAGATGTGGTAGTCCGAGCAACTAAGCAAAATGCCCGTCTCTTTGATGCCCATCGACTTGACCAGTTCAAAGTCTTTTTTAGACGCCCGAATCCAGCTTGTGACCTCGGGGAACTCGTAGCCCCGCTCCAAGCATTGCTCGACGGCCTCTCTGTCTTTCTTCGTATACAGGAAAAACTCGCTCTGCCGAATGATGCCCTTGGGGCCGGAGAGACGGTGCAGGCGGTCAAAGATGGTAACAATCTGCTCCGTGGTGTAGGGCGTGATGGACTGCTGTCCGTCACGGAATGTCGTGTCGGTAATCCAAATCTCTTCCGGCATGTGGACGGGAACCATGCGGTGATTGAATGCCACCTTTGGGATTTCGTCATAAGAAAACAACTCCCGATAGAGCCGCGGCTCAGGGACATCGTTCAGGATGTAGTCGGTGTATTGCTTTTCATATAGATTTGTTTTTTTGCTAAATTCTATGGCCATGATAGCCCTCCTTTTTTCTTCTCCTTTGTTTAGATGTTGGACATTGTACCATAGATTGCGGTAATAGTCCAATCTTTTGTGTGAGTGGCGGAATTGGTTTGTTTTATTTTTACCATAATATGGATATTCTCCTTTGCGGGAGGATATAGCGTGAAATTTCACGCTATATCCTTGTGATGTGCCATAAGCACTTGCGAAAGGAATGGCCTTTTCATGGAAACCGTTGCATTCTTCGACACCAAGAGTTATGATAAAGTCTGGTTCGACCGCCTCAAGCACCGGCACGGCATAGACCTCAAATACTACGACAACCGCCTCAACCGCGATACGGCCATCATGGCCAGCGGATGTCGGGCGGTGGTTGCATTCGTCACCGACCAAATCGACGCGCCCACGATTGACATGCTGCGGCGGGTCGGGGTGGAGGCCGTTTCTCTGCGCTCGGCAGGGTATAACCATGTGGATTTGCGCTACGCCGAGGGGAAGCTTCGCATCTTCCGCGTCCCCGCCTACGCGCCGAATGCCGTAGCGGAACACGCAATGGCATTGCTGCTCTGCCTAAACCGCAAAGTACATCGGGCGTATAATCGGGTGCGGGAGTATAACTTCAGCCTCAAGGGGCTTATCGGCTTTGACCTCAAAGGCAAGACCGTGGGCGTAGTGGGGACGGGAAAGATTGGCCTCGCTTTTATTGATATCTGTCTCGGTTTCGGTATGAAAGTCCTCGCCTGTGACCCGCAGCCCGCTTGGGGGCGCGGCGTGGAATATGTCAGCTTCCCCGACCTCTGCCGCCGCTCGGATGTGATCAGCCTCCACTGTCCCTTGACGCGGGACAGCTATCATCTCATCAGCCGCCACGCCCTGCGGATTATGAAAGAGGGCGTGGTGATTCTCAACACCTCCCGCGGCGCGCTGATTGATGCCGAGGCACTCTTGGATGCCATCAAACACGGCAAAGTCAGCGCGGCGGGGCTGGATGTGTATGAAGAGGAGTCGGATTTTTTCTATGAGGACGTGTCGGAGAATGTGATTCGGGATGATAAGCTCAAGCTTCTGCTCGCCACGCCGAATGTGCTCGTCACGAGCCATCAGGGATTTCTAACCGATGAGGCCCTGCGGGAGATTGCGGCGGTTACTTTGCAGAATTTGGCGGATTATTTTGCGGGTCGGGCTGTGGAAAATGAGGTTTTCGCGCAGGGGCGGGCGAAAGCCCTGTGATGTGAGGTCACAGGGCTCAAACTGGAGACAAACCCGCTTCGCTGGGCTTTGTCTTCCAAAAGAACCGGCCTGCGGGCCGGGTCGCTGCGGCGGGCTGTGGTGTTTGTTTTCAGGCACATGTCCTGAAAACAAACGGATTCCACCTTTTTTGCCTCCGGCGCACACTATCATGCACTTGTCGGCAAAAAAGTATTTCGCCTTCGGCGAAATGTAGGGCAAGGGCTTTGTCTGCAAGCTGAGCCCTGTGATGTGAGGTCACAGGGCTTTCATTCGTCCGGCGTGTGTTCTTTTTTCTTGTTGCTTTTTTCTTGTCTTTCTTTGGCTTCTCCTTTTTTGTAGACCCAGAGGGTGAGTAGGAAAGGGGAGAACAGGAAGGCTACTCCCAGACTTTGCATTAGGCTATGTAATAATGCGTTGGCGATTCGTTCGAGCATTATCATAGATTGTTCCTCCTCTCCCTTATTCCCCTCCTTGGAGGGGTGCCGCCGTAGGCGGTGGGGTGGTGTCTTTCGTCGGGGCGGGGTTATCCCGCCCGCTGGGGTTTATCTTGCTCTTATCTTTATTATGCTTGCCGTGGGCGGGGGTTTTTGTCGAAAAATGGCGGGGGTTTTAATTGTTACGTTGGGCTTGCCTGCCGGCGGCCTTACTTTTTGGTTTCGCCCAAAAAGTAAGCAAAAATGCGACTCAGGGGCTGCGCCCCTAAGAACCCGCTGCGGGTATCTACGTCGGATAAAACGGCGTACTCGTGCGGTATAGGTATTACGCGCCTTGCGCGCTCTATTGGTGCGTGAGTGACCCGCGATGATAGGCATCTGCGGGCAGACTGCCCGGACGGTTTCCCCCGCGCGCGGATGGCGGCGGGGGTTTTGTGTTGTGTATTTTGATATTATAACTCATTTGGGCAATGATTGCAATACAATTGAGCAATATTTTGCTGTTCAAATGAGTGGTATACTGTCTATGGATGGGAGGGAGTAGATGACTACAAACGAACGAATCCAACAACTCATGAATGAGCGCGACTGGACAGAATACCGCTTGGCAAAAGAAGCTGATTTATCTCAATCTACAATTGCAAACCTCTTCAAAAGAAATAACACCCCCAGCATCCCAACGCTGGAGGCAATATGCCGTGGGTTTGGCATAACGCTTTCGCAATTTTTCAGCGAGGGTAACTTTGTTGAACTGACAGACGAACAAAAGGAATTATTTGATAAATGGGTCACTCTCACGGGAGAACAAAAATCACTTTTATTAGAGCTTGTGAAAAATTTAAAATAAAACAGACGGCTGACTACAACCTCGTGTCAGCCGTCTGTTCGTTTAAATGTGAAAATGCCCTGCTAAACAGCCAAGTTTAGCAGGGCATTTCAGGAGAGAGGAAAGGGAAAGCCGGACAGGGTCCGGCGTTGACAGCGTTGCCCGGCATCCACCGGGCGAAAGGGGGGGGAAAGGAAAGGGAGGGAGAAAGCCGAACGATGTCCGGCGTTGGTAGTGTTGCCCGGCGTCCACCGGGCGAAAGAGGGGGGAAAGGAAAGGGAGGGAGAAAGCCGGACAGGGTCCGACGTTGGTAGTGTTGCCCGGCATCCACCGGGCGAAAGAGGGGAAAAGGAAAGGGAGGGAGAAAGCCGGACAGGGTCCGGCGTTGGTAGCGTTGCCCGGGATTAGCCGGGCGGAAGAGGGAGGAAAAAGAAGGGGGGGAGAAATCAGAGGGAGGGGGCCGGTCGTGACTACCAGATTTTGTTAGCCGACCGGCCTGTGGGGCAGATTCCCCACTATATGTTGACCCGGCAAGTTTCTAAATTATGTCACCGTCGTGACGATGACACTTTTCGGATAAAATGCGCCGGAATGGTTGGTGCGCCCGGAGGGAGCCGGGCAAAAGGAAAGGAGAAAAGGAAAGGGAGGGAGTGTCGACCACTTCTTATGTCAACAAACTCTGAAAGCATAATACATCAACCGACGACTTATGTCAAGTGTTTTTGTAAAACTTTTTTAAAAAATTTTTACAACATCGGTAAAGTTGTGTGTTTTCAATGCTTGGAGCCGATCACTTTTTTTGAAAAAACGAAGCCGATGCTCCGCACCGGCCTCGTTTTCCCTGTTTTGCAGGGGCGGCCATCGGCCGTCCGCCCTGTCTAATGTCACATATGGTCAGAACGCACGGGCGGCCGACGGCCGCCCCCACATTGAATTAATGCTCCATCTGCCGCCCCAAGAATCCGGCCACGGTTTGGGCGAGTTTGTGTTCCACCTCGCCGAGTGTCTGCGCGGCGTCTGTAATCAAGAACATGACGCAGCCCATCACATCCCCCTCAGATAAGATGGGGGCCGCGATTGAGATGCCGTACTTCTCCACGCCCTGCGCCGCGGGGAACAGTCCTTCGCCGGGGGTAAGCAGGTAGACTTGCCGCCCCTCCATGATTTGTTCCACCTCGCCCGAGATGCGGCGTTCCAGCAATTCTTTCCGAGGCGCGCCCGAGATAGAGATGATGGTATCTCTGTCGGAAACGGCGGTGATACAGCCTGTAGTTTTGGAGAGGGTTTCGCAAATTTGCCCCGCGAAGTCGGCCAACTCGCCCATGGGGGAATATTTTTTGAAGATGACCTCGCCGTCTTTCTCTGTGTAGATCTCTAAGGGGTCGCCCTCCCGAATCCGCATCGTGCGCCGGATCTCTTTCGGGATGACCACCCGGCCTAAATCGTCGATACGACGTACAATTCCGGTTGCTTTCATGGTTTGTTCCTCCTGAAACGGTCAATTCCCAGTTAGTGTTTACAGGATTTAGTCGGATATGCAAAATTTTATTGGAGGATTTTGGAGGGGAAAATACCAAGGGCGGCATCCTCGATGCCGCCCTTGGTATTTTTATTATTCAGCCATAACGGCCGTCTTAGCCCGCAACACAATCTCCCCGTCAATTCCGATAACCTCAACGGTATCGCCCGCCTTGATGCTCCCGTCGAGCAACTGCTCGGCGGCACTATCCTCCACGGCGGACTGAATCGCCCGGCGGAGCGGCCGCGCGCCGTACACAGGATCGAAGCCCCGCTCGGCCAGCAGTTCGACGGCGGACGCATCTACCGTGAGGCGGATGCCCAATGCCTCAATCCGTGCGGTGACGCCCTCCAGCATCTTCGCCGCAATTTCGCCGATGTCGGCACGGCTGAGCTGGTGGAATACGATGGTCTCGTCTACCCGATTCAAAAACTCCGGGCGGAAGGTCTTTTTCAGCTCCTCCAAGACGGCGGTGCGGATTTCTTCCACACTCCGCGTGCCGGCACCCTCCGCGGCGGCGGATGCAAAGCCGAGTTGCTTGCGCCGCTCGGTGATGTTCTTTGCGCCCACGTTGGAGGTCATGACGATGATGGTGTTTTTAAAGTTCACCCGCCGCCCTTGGCCGTCGGTGAGAATGCCGTCCTCCATAATTTGCAGGAGGATATTAAACACGTCCTCGTGGCCTTTCTCGATTTCGTCGAAGAGTACGACACTATAAGGCTTGCGGCGCACTTTCTCCGTGAGCTGTCCGCCCTCGTCGTAACCGACGTAGCCGGGCGGCGAACCGATGAGCTTGGAGACGGTGTGTTTCTCCATAAACTCGCTCATGTCCACCCGAATCATAGCCTCTTCGTCGCCAAACACGGCTTCGGCTAAGGCTCTGCACAGCTCTGTCTTGCCAACGCCGGTGGGGCCGAGGAAGAGGAAGGTGCCTGTGGGCCGCTTGGGGTCTTTCAGGCCCACCCGCCCGCGGCGAATCGCCCGTGCCACGGCCTTGACGGCCTCGTCCTGTCCGACCACACGACGGTGGAGGATGTCCTCCATCGCAAGCAGACGTTGGCTCTCGTCCTCGGTGAGACTTGTGACAGGCACGCCTGTCCAGCCGGAGACAACGGCGGCGATGTCCTCGGGGGTTACGCTTTTGCTAAGCCCCTGCCGAGATTCCTCCCAGCGGCGGCGGTGCTCTTCCATCTCGGCGCGGAGTGCGTTTTCGTCATCCCGCAGCAGAGCCGCCCGCTCGAAGCTTTGAGAAGCGATGGCCTCGTCTTTCTCCATACGGAGGGCGTCGATTTTGGCCTCCAGCTCCTTGACGTCCCGTGGCGCGGTCAGGCTCTCCATCCGCACCCGGCTGGCGGCCTCGTCGATGAGGTCAATCGCCTTGTCGGGCAGGAAGCGGTCGGTGATATAGCGGCTCGACATGGTCACTGCCGCCTCAATGGCCTCGTCCGTGATTTTCAGCTTGTGGTGCGCCTCATACTTATCCCGCAGGCCTCGGAGAATGCGGATGCTCTCGGCCTCCGTCGGCTCGTCCACCGTGACGGGCTGGAACCGCCGTTCGAGGGCGGCGTCTTTTTCGATGTGTTTGCGATACTCCTCCAGCGTGGTCGCACCGATGATTTGAATCTCGCCGCGCCCGAGGGCGGGCTTCACAATATTCGCCGCGTCAATCGCCCCCTCGGCGGCTCCCGCGCCGATGATGGTGTGGAGTTCGTCGATGAAGAGGATGATGTCACCCGCTTTCTTCACCTCGTCCATGGCGGCGCGGATGCGTTCCTCGAAGTCGCCTCTGTACTTGGTGCCTGCGAGCATTCCCGTGAGATCGAGGGTGACGATACGCTTGTCCCGCAAGTCCTCCGGCACGTCTCCGGCGATGATTTTCTGCGCCAAGCCCTCGGCGATGGCCGTTTTGCCCACGCCGGGCTCACCGATAAGGACGGGGTTGTTTTTCGAGCGGCGGCTGAGGATTTGAATCACGCGGTTAATCTCTTTGTCCCGCCCCACAACGGGGTCTAACCCACCCGCAGCGGCGGCATCCGTGAGGTCGCGGGAAAATTGATTGAGGGTTTTCGTCTCCTTGCTCTTGGCGGCACGTGGAGAAGTCGTACTCCCCTGCCCCGCAAACTCCGGCGAGCCGAAGATGTTGACCAAGTCCGTGTACATCCGATTGAGGTCAACCCCTACGGAGACGATGAGTTTCGCCGCCGCGCTCTCGTGTTCCCGCAGGATGCCCATGAGCAGATGCTCCGTGCTGACATAGCGATGCCCCAGTTGCGCCGCAGAGGCCACGGCGAGTTCAATCACCCGCTTCGCCCGCGGCGTGAGCCCCTGTGCAGGCTGTCCCGCCTCACCGCGACCCACGTATTTTTCGACGATATCAGTGAGCAAGTCGGTCGTCAGCCCGTAGTCGAGCAACACCCGCCGTGCCACGCTCTCGCCGGAGCCTTTGGACAGGCCCAATAAGATATGTTCAGAGCCGACATAGCCGTGGCCCAGCTCCGCCGCCGAGGCGTGGGCTGATTGGATGGCTTCGCGCGCCCGCTCTGTAAATTTGTCTTCGTAACGCATGATGGTCACGCTCCTTTCGTGTTACGTCGTAGGGGCGGCCGACTCAGTCGCCCGCTCGTTTTATATTTCGTGTTTCGATGATAAATCGCACAACCTTGTAGGGGCGGCCATTGGCCGTCCGCTGTCGGAATGTTGTGCAAACTCGGAACGACGGACGGCCAATGGCCGCCCCTACATTTTGTTTCCGGGTTTTATATTGCGCTGTTCGTGTTTGCGGGCGGCAGAATGCCGCCCCTACATCTCACTTTCCAATCGATGAATCTCGTCCCGAATCTCCGCCGCACGCTCGAATTGCTCCGCCTCGATTGCCGTCTGCATTTCCTGCCGCAGAGCGTTGATGGTGCGGCGTTGTTTGAGGGTGTCGTCGGCTTCAAACGCCGGGACACTCGGGCATGTGTCTCCTACGAGGGGGGGCGTATTGCAGGGGTCGCACAGCGGGCGTCCCGCTCCTCGGCTCGGCGCGAAAAATCCGCCGCCCAAAAGCATCTCCATCGGCCCCGCCAACGCATGGGCGAACAGGCCGCCCTCGATGTCCTGCGCACACGCGGCGCAGAGGTGTTGTTCCGAGATTTGGCCGTTTATGTTGCTTCTGTAATGAATCGTGGCCTCTTTGGCGAGGCAGTATTGACATGTCATGGTGGAACCTCCTTTATTTCGTGGTTGGGTCTGCTGCCTTTGTAGGGGGCGGCGTCCTCGACGCCCCCTACATTAGTCTGTGACCGAAAGCAGCATCTGTTTCAAAATCGACGCACGGAGTGCGCCTCTGAGGGGCCTCGGCACGGGGCGCAGGGCTCCGTCGCCCAAGGCGGCGGCCATGGTACGCACACGCTCGGAGGACACGGCTCCTGTGTCCAGCAGGTTTTGCAGGAAGGCCTCGGCGGTGGGGGCGTCTAACTCCGGGCCGATGGCGTTTACCGTGTGCATGACGAGCTGTGTGGGGTCCGCCTGTACACGACGGATGCGGACGAATCCGCCGCCGCCTCGTCTGCTCTCTACAATATACCCCCGTTCCGGGGAGAAACGAGTAGAAATCACGTAGGTGATTTGGCTCGGCACGACACCGAAGCGGCTCGCGAGCTCTGCCCGCTGCAGTTCCGCCGCACCGTTGGACTCCTGCAGCACGTCACAGATAAACTCGGCAATTAAATCGCTCATACCCATAGTCGCATCCTCCAAACGTTGACTTTGACTTTCTTTGACCTTTTAATTTTATTATACGCTTGGGCGGCGATATGTTCAAGTTTGATTTTGACTATCTTTGACTTTTATGGGCAGGATAAAACAGTTTATCTTTTGTTTTCTTTATTTTTCTCTGTTTTTTGGATGTTTTCTTTGACATTCAACGTTCCGTTTTTCGTTCTTTCGGAATGGGGCTGACTTCGTTGCTCCTGTTCCAGTCCGGGGAAGATACTGCCGGGCAGGCTGGTTTTTGGCATAATCGTCTCCTTTTGCGCTTTCGTAGGGACGGATTCCATATCCGCCCGGGTTATAGCCGATGTGCGTGTTCGGCACAGGGCGGATATGGAATCCGCCCCTACAAATTCATATAAATACATCGTTTCCAATTCACCCCGCCCCTATACCGCTAAAAAAAGACTTGCATTTTTCCCGCGCTCTGGTACAATGGGATAAATTCCACCACTACATCACATGGAGGGAACAGATATGGCATACACGATCAACACCGATTGCATCAACTGCGGCGCATGTGAGAGCACCTGCCCCGTGGACTGCATCGCCCCCGGCGACGAGTACTATGTAATCGACGCCGATGCCTGCATCGACTGTGCGGCCTGCGTGGACTCTTGTCCCGTTGACGCAATCGTGCCGGCGTAAGCGTACCAATCTGAGCAAACACAAAAATGGGCCGGGTTACGGCCCATTTTTGCATTGTTGGGAGTGATTCCATGCAAATCGACGAACTATGGCCGAACGGCCCCAAATTTATCCAGCGGCCGCCCGTGTTTAAGCTCGGCACGGATTCCGTTCTGCTCGCCCATTTCACCGACACGTCCCGTGCCGCACGGGCGGTTGACCTCGGATGCGGGGGCGGCGTGTTGGCCGTCCTGTTAGCGGGACGAGAGCCTGCATTGACGATTGACTGCGTGGATATCCTCCCCGAAGCCGTCACGCTTACGGCGGAGAACGCCGCGTTAAATGGCCTGGCCGACCGCATCCGTCCGCATTTGGCGGACATCCGGGACATCAAGCCCACCCTACCCGCCGGGGCTTACGACCTCGCCGTGTCCAACCCGCCCTACTTCCCCGCGGGCGGCGGCAAACGAGCCAAAGGCGATGCTCTGGCGGACGCGAGAGACGAAACCCTCTGCACTATAGATGCCCTCTGCCGCACAGCCGCCTATCTGCTCCGTTGGGGCGGCCGCTTCTTTGCCGTCCACCGCCCGGAGCGGTTGGGGGAGTTGTTTGTAGCGATGCACAAGCACGGCATCGAGCCGAAGCGGCTGCGCACCGCGGCTTTGACCGCGGCGCACGCGCCGAACCTCGTCTTGGCCGAGGGGCGCAGGGGCGGCAACCCCGGTCTGAGTATCGACCCGACTTTGTTGCTCCAAACCCCGGATGGGAGCGAGAGTGCGGAACTTAAAACCATCTATCGGAGGTGAACCCCATGCCCGGTACGCTATATCTGGTCGGAACGCCCATCGGCAACCTGGGCGACATCTCCCCCCGTGCGTTGGAGACGCTGGGCGGGGTGGCCTTTATCGCCGCCGAGGACACACGGGTTTCGCTCAAACTGCTCAATCATTACGGCATCAAAAAACCGCTCCTGAGCTACTTTGCCCACAATCGCAGAGAACGGGGCGAGGAGATTCTGCGGCGACTTCAAGCGGGGGAAAGCTGCGCTCTGGTCACGGACGCGGGGATGCCCGCCGTCTCAGACCCCGGCGAGGAATTGGTGGCTCTCTGCGCCGAGCGGGGCTTTGATGTCATCTGTATCCCCGGCCCGTCTGCCGTGGTGACGGCACTTGCCCTTTCCGGCCTGCCCGCGGGGCGGTTTACATTCGAGGGCTTCCTCTCCACCGCCGCGAAGAGCCGCCGGACGCATTTGCAATCGCTCTGCGCGGAGCGGCGTGCTATGGTGTTCTATGAGGCCCCGCACAAGTTGCCGCATACGCTGCAAGATATGCTCAACGCTTGGGGCGACAGGCGTGTCTCTATCAGCCGCGAACTGACGAAACGCTATGAGGAGACGATTCGCACCACCTTGTCGGAGGCGGTAGACAAGTATACGGCGGAGAAGCCTCGGGGCGAGTTTGTACTCGTCATAGAGGGCGCGCCCGAACCGGACCCTGTCGAGGATGGCGCGGCCTTGCCGCAGGCATTGGAGCGGCTGCGGCAATTGACGGACGGCGGGCTGTCGCTCAAAGATGCCGCGCGGCAGACGGCGGAAGAGACGGGGCTTGCGAAGAATTTATTGTATACGGAAGGTTTGAAGGGGCGAACCTCATAAACCGATATTCATTTTTTCGGGCGGCGTGGCTTAGAGCTACGCCGTTTTTTGATTCGCTTCGGCGGGCTGTTGTTTTTTTCTTGGTGTTCCGTTTTTTCGTCCTTGCTGAAAACCCAAATGATAAAAAATCAAGGTGAGAGCATAAGGACGGCCCAAAAATTTTGTACCGGCGCGCTATTGATTGCTTCAAAAATCACGACGGCTTCCTTAAGCATACCGCATTTATGCCGGATATCAATTATACCGCCCTACTGCTAGACTGTCAAGTATGACACATACAGTAGGGGCGTTCACAATGAATCATGGGAAAATCAGCTATGAGCCATTCTTTAGAACCATGCAAAAAAAGAATATATCAACTTACAGATTATTTAAAATGGGTTTTAGCGACAGAACTTATTATCGCATGAAAGACGGCGAATCGGTAAAAACGGATACGATTGCAAAATTATGTGATTTGTTGAACTGTGAAGTGCAAGATATTATTGAATATGTGAAAGAATAAAAACAGACGATTGAAGTGACTCAACCGTCTGTTTTTTATCGCATTTTGCAGGGGCGATTATCAATCGCCCCTACGCACTCGCCTGCTTATTCATATACCGCCCCAACAAAATAAACCCGGTCGCAATCCCCAGCCCCGCCAGGAACAATCCGCCGCCGAGCCACCAGTTGAAATACGCATCCGGAATATACAAAGCCTCCACGAAAATCCCAATCAGCGTCCCGGACATGAACCCGAACACACAGGCATTGGCAAAGCCCGGCATACGGTCAAATACTTTCTTAATCCCGCGGGACGTAAGCACCAGACCCAACACCGCCGCACAGAGCATTGCCAGCAGATGCGGCACATAGGTGAGCTCAAGCGAGAGCAAGGACTCCGCCACGGCGAACAACTGGCCGTAGACTCCGAGCATGATGAGAATCGCCGAGATGCTCATCCCCGGTACGAGTGTCACCGCGCCTGCGATAAAGCCTGCGGCGGCGAACTCCGGGAACCCGGCAGTCACACCCGCTTCCCCCGGAGCAGTACCGCCCACCGCCAAGATCCCAAATGTCAGGGCGATGCCGAATGCCGCCAGTCCGCCGACCAGATAGCGTTTTTTGAAACTGTGTTGTTTGAGTTCACGGCCAATCACAGGCAAATTCCCCGCAATCAGACCCACGAAAAGGAGCAGGATGCCCTTTTCATACCGCTCAAAGAGGACGCGGAATGTCAGCACGAACAACACGCCGCTGAGGACAATACCGATGCCCAGGGGAATCAGGAATCGGAGATTTTTTTTCAGTTCGTGCAGGGGGTTGGACATGATTTTCAGCAAATCCTGATAGATCCCCATGGCAATGGCCATCACACTACCGCTAAATCCGGGCGCGAAAACGGACAGTCCCAGAAAAAAGCCGCAGACGATGCGATATAGGAAAGTTTTGAGTGTTTTCATCGTATATGTACGCTCCTTGCGTGGATGGTCGCGCTTCGTAGGGGTCGATGCCCACATCGACCCGCAATTTCTGTCTAAAACGGAGTTCGGGCCGATGCAGGCATTGGCCCCTACGTGAAATGTCCGATAGACAGTATAACACAATAAACGGGGGATGAAAATCCCCCGTTTATTTTTTCTTCACGTTCGTCGAAATCTCCGACAGCGCCTTCGACGCCTCCATGTCATACGTGCGGGTCTTGGCGAGGTCGCCGAGGGACACCATACCCACCACCTTGCCGTCCGAGAGTACGGGCAGGCGGCGGACTTGCTCTGCGGCCATAACGCGGGTCGCTACACGGGCATCGTCCCCGGGGCCGACAGAAACCACGCTTTTGGTCATAATCTCTTTCACGGGTGTGATTGCGGGGTCATTCTCCGCCGCCACACAGCGGAGCACGATGTCTCTGTCGGTGACAATCCCGCGGAGCCGTCCGTCATCTCCGCAGACGGGCAGGGCCCCGATATTGTGCCGATAGAGCAGCCGCGCCGCAAGCGAAGCCGTCTCCTCCGGCGTGATGGAGACAAGGTTTGGGCTCATTATGTCGCTGATTAGCATAGGGAATACCTCCGTGTAAATCTGATGGAGGTAGTATTGACGGGGCGATGGTGGTTTATACTAGTATTTGTAGGGGCGGCCATTGGCCGTCCGCTGTCGGAAACATTGCACGGATTGAGACGACGGACGGCCAATGGCCGCCCCTACATGGGTTAAAACAAGCTCCAAACGCCCAGCCCAACCAACACCAGCCCGCCGAATATCTCCGCATATTTGTGGAAGCGCGTCCCGACCCGTTCGCCGAAGAGACCGCCCACGACGGAGAGCGCGAATGCGGTGAGGCCGATGACTGCGCTCGCAAGAAGAATCCCGGCGTGTTGCAAGCCGAGACTGACACCCGCCGCTGCGGCGTCTATACTGGTGGCGACGGCCAGGGCCAGCATCCGGGGATGGGTGAGGTAAACGGGACAGGCGGTCTCTTTCTTTCGCAGAGCTGACCAGAGCATCTCACCGCCGACGGCGGCTAAGAGGACGAAGGCTATCCAGCGTCCCATCTCGCCGACGAGGTCGCTGAATTGGCTGCCCAAAAACGCGCCGAGCAAGGTCATTCCCATCTGAAACACGCCGAAATACACGGCGAGCCACAGGACACGGGTCTTTCTAAAGTCCGGAACGGACATACCGCAGGACACGGACACGGCAAAGGCGTCAATGGCAAGGCTGAGGGCCAGAAGTGCTATCATTTGTGTGGTCTCCTTCAGGCGGGCGGGAATGAAAACTCGCTCCTGCAATGCTTACCATTATATAATAGTAGTCAAGTCCTCTGCAATATGTTAGAATGGGTCGTAGGGACGGCCTTTGGCCGTCCGCTGCAGGAGGCTCACATGATACACGAACAATACATGGCCGAAGCCATCGCTCTGGCCGAGGAGGCCATGTCGCATGATGAAGTCCCCGTGGGGTGCGTCATCGCAGACGCCGACGGTCAAATCATCGGGCGAGGCCGCAACCGACGGGAAACGGACGGGAGTGCCATCGCCCACGCCGAGATATTAGCCATCGAAGAAGCCTGCCGCATACTGGGTGACTGGCGGTTGGGAACGTGCAGTCTCTATGTCACATTGGAACCCTGTCCCATGTGCGCCGGCGCGATTATCAACGCCCGCATCGGCAAAGTGTTCTACGGCGCGAAAGACCCCACGCTGGGTGCCGCCGGGAGTGTAATTAACCTCTTTTTCGAACGCTTCGGCCACGAGCCGCAACTGGTGGGCGGGATATTGGAGAAGCCCTGCGGCGAGCTGATGCGCGGATTTTTTAAACGTTTACGATAAATTTTTAAAATTTATTCATACTTTCGCCATATCTTCGTTTTAGGATAGGGCTGACCAATCCCTCGGCAAAGGAGGCCGTCTGCCATGCAAGACGAGCGCAACACGGAACAACAACTAAGCCCTGCCCCGCCCCCGCCTACCTCTGATACTACGAGGTGGGCCGCTGGGTATTTCCCCTATGACACGTCCGCCAAATCCAAGGCGGCCGCACCACCCCCCGGTGCATCACTCCCCGGTGACCCGATACGGCCCGCCTCGCCCGCGCCGAGTGCACCGCCTCGCCCCGTCACGTCTGCACCGCCGAAGCGGAACACCTATGGCAATACGTTCCCCCCCGCCGGGGAGGGCCGCCGCACACCGCCCGGTATGCAGCAATATCCGCCTGTTGAACCGAGACGGCGAGAGCCGCCGACAGAGACGCCCAAAGCAGACGACATAGACATCGACTCGGCTCCGAAGGGGCGCGGCGGCAAAATCGCCCGTGTCATATGCCTTCTCCTCGCCTGCGCCATCATCGGCGGCGGCACGGGGTTCTTCGTGTCCCAACGTGTCCTCACCGATTGGGAGGCCAATCAGGCCGCGCAGGAAGTGCTGAGTCCCCTGCCCACGCCGACACCTATCGCAACACCCGCGCCTACCCCGCCCCCGGCTACGCCCGACCACAGCGGCACACTTACGGCGGCAGAGATTTACGAACTGGGGCGGCAGCAGGTCGTCGGCATTACGACGGAGGTCACAACCACCAACATCTTCGGCCAAGCATCCACAGGGCGGGTATCGGGGAGCGGATTTATCATCTCCTCGGACGGGTATATCCTCACCAACTACCACGTCATCCAAGGCGCGACCCGCATTTTGGTCATGCTGGGCGATTACAGTATGCACGAGGCCACACTCGTGGGCGGCGAGGGTGTTACCAGTGACATGGCCGTCTTGAAAATTGACACCTCCGAGCTTGACCTGCCCGCCGCAAGGCTCGGCAATTCGGCGGAAATGCGGGTCGGCAGTCCTGTCTTTGCCATCGGCAACCCTTTGGGGGAGCTAACTTTTTCCATCACCTCCGGCATTGTGTCCGCGCTCAACCGTGAGGTCGCCGTGGAGCAGGGGCAGACGCTCAACATGTTCCAAATCGATGCCGCGGTGAACTCGGGCAACTCCGGCGGACCGGTGTATAATGAACTCGGCGAGGTCGTCGGCGTCGTCACGGCTAAATCCAGCCTAGACGGCGTGGAGGGTATCGGATTCGCCATCCCGATTAACGATGCGATTCACTACGCCAACCAGCTCATCGAGCGGGGCTACATCGCCCGCCCGCACCTCGGCATCTTCCCCGTGACGGTGTCTGAATCCTACGCCCACTATTTCCGCACGGTGATGGGTGTGTTCGTCAATACTGTCTACCCCGATTCCGCCGCAGAGCGCGGCGGGATACTGGTCGGCGATATCATCACAAGCATGGGCGGGCGAGATATCCGCACCGTGGAAGATTTGCGCTCGGCACTCGGCGGCTTTGCGGCGGGAGATACGGTGGTGATTACGGTGTTCCGGGACGGGGCGCATCTGGATTTGACTGTGGTCTTGGGGGACAGGCCGGCGGATGAATAGCAAAAGGACGGCGCAGCGATATGCTGTGCCGTCCTTTTTTGTGCAAATGCTTATCCTGTCGCGCTATCCGTTTTCTTGACAGGTACCCATATTTCAAAAGGAGCTTTTTCTAAGTCGGTCGTGGGTAATAGGAATTGCACGCTGATACAGTCGGCAATTTCATAACCGGAAGAAGGAAGCCACTCCGAATAGATGCGCCCATCATATTGAATAAATGAATCTGCGTTTTCTTCGTCTTCAAAAAAGTTTTTCCCCGGAAATACCGCCCATGTATGTGCGGGAATGGTATATTCTTTCAGGGTGTTGCTCTCCGGCGCAGGGCTTGCTACGGCTATCATGTATTCGCCGCCGTTATTATGCTCTGTTTCGATGCCAAAAAATCCGTTATACTTCGTCAAGCTGCCGTCAGAGTATTTCACATTAATGGCAGCGTTCAGTTCGCTGCATAGTTTGCCGTTCCCATACTCATCCTCCGACGCGCCTTCAAACAGCACCTTTACCCACAACGCTGTACCTTCTTCATAAGCCTTTTCCACATCTGCGCTCAATGGTGCAGACACACCCACAACACGAATCGCATCATGCTTTTCAATTCTAAACTCCATTTCCTCTGCTCCCTTTGCAATCAATTTGAAGCTGACGATGGGATAGGATTTCAGCAATACGCCGTCCTCTTTCGCCCGTGAGGGCGCAATGCCGTGTATGCTTTGGAAGGCACGGTTAAACGCCGTCGGGGAGGAATAGCCGTATTTCAGGGCTACATCAATGATTTTTTCATCCCCGCTCTGCAAGTCAATCGCCGCAAGTGACATTTTTCTGCGCCTGATGTATTCGGGCAGCGGTACATCGGCGATATAGGCAAACATGCGCTGGAAGTGAAGCGAGGGACAGCAGGCGATTTTCGCCACCTGCGCATAGTCAATCTCCTCTGTCATGTGTTCTTCCATATAAGCAATTGCCTGATTCAGACGCACAATCCAGTCCATGCTATCAACTCCTAAAGCCAGTATACTCTATCCCGAAACAGTTATCCTCTCTTTTTCGTGCGCAAAAAAGAGAGGATAACTTTATACCAAATCAATCACCACAACCTCCGGCCGATTAAACACCCGGGGCGGATGGAATACCCGCTTCGCCAGCCCACGGGACACAATCATCGTCGTATCGCCCTCCCGATACAAACCGCCGCACCAGCGGGGGAACAAGCCCTGTCCGGGCGCAAAGAGGCCGTTGACCAAACCAGGGATGCGTACCTGTCCGCCGTGCGTGTGGCCGGAGACAACGAGGTCGAAGCCATATTTGGCGTAGTCCTCGATGTAGTGCGGCTTGTGGCCCATCAAAATGCGGTAGACGGGAGCGTCCGCCACGTCTTTGAACGCCTCGGCCATCGCCGCTTTGTGCTTGTAGGCGGGATTTTGGTGTTTCACGTTCTCCGGGTCT
>WRAK01000011.1 GCA_009780235.1 Oscillospiraceae bacterium | reverse complement strand
TGCCTTGTTCAGGATGATTTGTGCCGCCTGCGCACGGGTCAAACGACCGTACGGGTTGAAGTGGGTCGCGCTGTAGCCCGTCATAAAGCCGTTGTCGTACGCGTCCTGAACAAACTGCCAGCCCCAGTGCCAAAACGGTACATCCACGAAGCGGGGTTGGGGCGTAGCACGAGCCACAACACCGTCTACCATGTTGGCATGTGCGATATGGGCCGCACTACCGCCGCGCCAGCGGAGAAGTGCCCGGCTGACACTAATCCAGTCACCGTCTTCAATGTAATCCGGGAAGTTTGCTTCATCTACAACGAGATGCAGCACCATGCCGTCAGCTCCGCCCAGGATATGGAAGGGTACCAGACCATAGGTGCCCTGCTGGAAGTGACCGGCATTTCTCTGAATAAGCTGTACTTCATCGAAGGTGACAAGCATTGCCTGCCACGGGCAGTTCCATTCTCCCGGCATGGCCGGAGGAATGATGGCAAAGTCAGCAATGGCGGGCTCAGCCAATGCCGGGCGTCCGCGCACGTCGCCGTGCAAGACCTGCACGTCACCGGCAGAGTGTACACGAACCGCGGGCTGTGCCCACTGAACGCCTCTGTAACCGGTCACTCTGACCCACTCACCGACATAACCTTCGATGACGTTCCCAATCGGGGCGACCAACCAAATACCGCTGAACGGGTCGGAACCGTCTTGGATGTAGACCATATCCGTCCGATATGCGGCGGATACATAGCCTTCCACGGTGAAGTACACACCCGGATTCGGCTCATTCGGCAGCTTAACGATGTCCTCGATGGGAGTAATGATAATCTCTGCAATGTTCAACTCGACCGTAACCGTCAGCGCGATATCGTCTGTGTTCGTCCAGCCTTCCGGCAGAGCGAAGGTGCCGGGAACGGTGAACACAGCCGCAGTCGCCGTAGAGGTAATGCCCGTCAAGTCCCAAACAACCGGCACAGAGACGCGCCAGCCCTTGTCACTTACAAGCGTAACCGTCGGCGGCAGACGCAGAGCATCTGCGGTAATCTCGGTATCGAGGTCAGCATTGACTTGACGCGGTGCGTCGATGGACTCAAGGTTGTTCACAACAGGCAGGACATCCGGCTCGTCTTCGAATACACCGAAGGGCTGGGTCAGAGCCATGCCTGTCGTGCTGATGAGCTGTGCACGCACGTAGTTGTTGTTGATAACGTTCCAACGTGCCGCAACATCCAAGGTCGCGCCGGTGTGGATGACAGCACCGTCTGCAATCCACTCGATGCGGTCATAGTCCGCGCCCTCGATGGTGATGACGTTACCGTCTACCTCGATGCTCACGATGCTGGGCGGTGCCGCTTGCGCAAGGATTTGACCGGAAACCGCCGGGTTCATCATGCCGGCAATCGGCAATGCGGTTGTAGTGCCCGGAATCGTCGCATTGATGGCCGGGTCTGTCGGGCCAACGCCGCGGTTGATGCGGGTTACCATGTAGAACGCGCCGTCTTCCATGGCGGCTCTCGTGTTGTCTGCCGTCAGCGCGTCCATGAGCATGACGTTCCAGTTGAAGCCAATGTCATACAGACCATGGCTGTCGTCAGCCGAGAAGCCCCAAATCGGACGGTTGTAAGGCATACGTGCTTGGAGGAGGTTATCCCACAGCACACGGTCAGAGCGGGTCTCGTTGTCCCAACGGTTGAAGATTTCCATACCGACCAATGTCTCCGGGAAACGATCCATCCACTCTAAGTAGCGGGAGATGACCAGAGGATTATTGTTGGCTGCCATGCCGCCTGCACCGCCGCCTGCGCCGCCGGTGTAACGACCCGGATGGTTAATCCAAGCAAGGCCGCCGGCTTCTCTGGTCGCTTCCAGAACTTGGAGGTTCGTCCAACCGGGCTGGTTGTTGAAGTCCGCCCAGAAGGTGTTCATGTCGTTCGGATGCGACTGCTCGTTGGTGAAGGGCAGATAAATCATCCCGCCCTGTGTCGCCGGACGTTGCAACGCAGGGCCGATGCCGCCGACCGTCGGGAAGGTGCCTTCGTAGGTACCTGCCAAGATAGCGGCCGCCTGTGCATCTGTCAGAGCGTGGAGTCCGCCGTCATTCCAGGGACCCGGATGGGTAACATTGTGGTCCGTAATGGCCAGAATGTCAAAGCCCATGTTGTAGTGATGCAACACCGTGTCGGCAAAGTTTCCGCCGTCAGAGCGTGTTGTATGGACGTGCATCGCAGCGCGGTAACGGCCGAACGCATCCCAATCTACATCTTCATACGGGCTTACGATTGTGAGCTCGGCAGGCTCGCCGAAGCGTGCTTCCAATGTGGTGTTTGTCGTCGGTGCGTTGAAGATGTACACCAAGTCTGTAGATACTCTGGTGTTACCGTCGAACCAACCGAGGAACTCATAGCCTGCGGGCATCGGAGACGGTGCCGTAGCAGTCGCACGGACTGCTGCGCCGTGGAGGATGAGGTCAGTAGTTGTACCGCCGCCCGGCATTGCCGGGGGACCCCAGTAGGAGCGGGTGGTGCCGGCACCGGAATGACCCCAAATCGCGAGTGCTGCCGTGCCGCCGCCGGTTACCTGTACCGTAACGGTAGAAGCAACGCTTCCGCCGTCCTCGATGACTGCGGCTCTGTGTGCGAGCTCACGCTCCCACACGCCGTGGTAGTTGATGTGGTTGCCCGCTTCGTCACGTGCCGAGAAACGCGGACCGCGATCGAAGGGCGAACCCCAAGCGTAGTTGCCGTCTACAAAGTCAATGACTTCAAAGCCGAGCGCGTTACCTTGGACGTTGCCGGGTGCCGGCCAACGCTGGCTGCCGAGTTCACCGTAGCCCATGTACAGGTTATGCGCCATACCCAGTCTGTAGATGCCGTCCGGGTCAATCGGCTCCAGTGTAGCTGTCAGATGCCATTGTCCGTCGTGCAGGAACGCACCGGCGACGGTCTCGCTTTGCATCGTTCTCCAGTTGGGTTCACCGGGTACTGCCCAAGCGGGTGCATCTGCCGGCAGCGGATCCGGCCAGCGGCCCCAAACGCCGCCATGCGGATTGTCTATCGCACCGCTGGATCCGCCTTCGCGCATGCTCAGCACTTCAATGACATCTCTGCCGCGCATCTCAAAGAGGGTGATGTTACGGTCAAAGGTGAGTGCTTCTTGCAGGTCGTTCATGGTGATTTCATCGTCTGCATCCCAATTCAGCATGCCGGCACGCCAGCCGGACTGTGCAAAGGAGATGATGGTTCTGTTACCCCAAGGTTCATTCAATTCGGAAGACATGTCATTTCCGTGTTCACGGTTGATGAAGTCAACCGCCATGTTGATGAGAGCTTGGTTTCTGGTGCTTTGGTTTCTGCTGTAGGTACCGATTATGCCGAGAGGTGTGTTCCACAGATAGTCACGTACCTGTACCCAACCCCAAGAAGTGCGCTCTGCGAGCGGCAATTCGAGGGAAGGCATGTTGGGAGGCGGAATCACATGGTTCATGCCGTTTCTTACAAACTCGGCACCTACGCCCCATACCCATTCCCACACTTCGGGATCCGGGTCTGTGTTCCGTACGGGAGCACCGTTGGCCGCGCCGACCGCAGCCGAACGGGAGGCAACCAGCGCGCCGTCTTCAAAGTCAAACTGAATCTGACCGAAGCCGCGTGTGTGGTGGCCGCCGGCCGCCATGACGGTGCGGTTGCCGCCTGCTTCAATGACAGATGCGCCGTGGCTGTGGCTGTGTCCGGAGAACCAACCGTCAAACTGCGCATAGCCTCTGGCATTGAGGGTGTTGATGATGTTGTTGGACGAAGCACCCGTGCTGACGTGCGTAATCGCGAGTACTGCGGCAACGCCGTAGTCGCCGTTCGGGTCACGCAGCATGTTAATCATTTCTTCGAGCCACACGTAGTTCTCCGCGCCCGTGCCGGGGATGCCCGGGGTACGGAAGTGGAGACCTTCACGGTTGGCTCCGACAACCAAGCCGTCCTGCATGATATCTTGCAGGCCGATGATGGCGATTCTCACGCCGTAGTCGTCATACCACTCCGTGCTGCCCGGCGTCGGGCCTTCGATGATGGCATAGGGCTGTACCCAGTTCGGGTGTTGGCCCGCATTCGGCTGCCCCTCTGCATACACCATATCTGCCGCGAGGAACGGGATACCCGGCTCTACTTCGCGGAGCGGGTGACCGTCCGGCAAAATGTCATGAATCGGATTGGGGATGTCTGCAATCATCGCCGCTCTCGCCGCCTGGTCGGCGATACCGAAGCTCTCGGTCAGCGTGCGGTTGTTGAAGTTGAACTCGTGGTTGCCGACTGCACCGTAGCGCATGTTGAGGCGGTTGAGTACCCGCAGAGCCGGCTCACCTAAGAACAGGTTGTTGATGGACTGGCCGAAGAAGGTATCGCCTGCGTGCAGGAGAATCGCTTCATAGCCTGTACCCGCTTGGTCACCCGTACCCGTGCCGCGCGGTCTGCTGAGGTCTTCTTGGAGGTTATCCACGAAGCGGACAAAGCGCGGTGCACCCGGGTCATCGCCGGGGCCGAGCTCGCTCGTCAAGAAGCCGTGGAAGTCACCGATGCCGAAGAAGGTAGCGGTGAGCGGACCCGGACCGTCATCGATGCCCCAGCGTGCCTCAAGCGTCACATCTTCGCTGACTGCAAAGACATGTACGAGGTCTCTGGAGACGCGCGTGTTACCGTCAAACCAGCCGAGGAACGTATAGTCTGTCGGCAGCGGAGACGGTGCCGTAGCGGTTGCACGGACGACAGAGCCGTTAAACACACGGTCACGTGTTGTGTTGGGTGAAGAGACACCCGCTGCTGTCGCCGGTGCCGACGGGTTGCCCCAGCCGGAGTGCGAGCTGGCACCCGGGTTGCGCTGTGTGCCGCCTGTAGCGTTACCCCAGACATGCAGCGCAGCTGTGCCGAGACCGTCTGTCGTTACCCCAACCCAAGAGACGATATCATTCGGGTTTTGCTGACCTCTCCAAGCCGCTTGATAGGTCCAACTCAGCTGGATGATGGTGACATTACCCAAGCTATTTTGAAGGACGGTGCGCGGCCCTCTTGAGAAGAAGTCCAGCCCGGCTGACGGCTCACCTTCCTCGTTGAAGTTAATCACTTCAAAGCCGAGCGCGTTGCCTTGGAGGTTGCCAGGCGTCGGCCAACTCTGGCCGCCGCTTGCGTTGTAGTTGTTAAACAGGTGGTTGGATGTACCAACTCTGTAGATGCCGTCCGGGTCAATCGGCAACAGGGTCGTACTGCTGTGCCACTCGCCATTGTGGAAGAAGGTCCCGGCGAGGGTCTGGCCCTGCATGGTACCCCAGTTGGGATGACCGGCTTGTGCGTGTCCTACCGGCCAACGGCCCCAGGTCTCGCCCGTGGGCGGAGAAGTAGCACCGCCCGGCGGCATGTTGAGCATCTCAATGAGGTCACGGCCGCGGATTTCAAACAACGGCATGATGTTCTCAAAGGTCATGGCTGCGCGGAAGCCCATCTCATTCGTCACAGAATCCGGGTTGAAGGAGCCGGGTCTGCCGCCGCGCCATGAGGAGTTGTTGCCAACGATAACGGTACCGCCAAATTCGTCAAATCCGGGCGTTACCGGTTTGTCCGTTGCGTTTGTGCGGTGCGCCATCTCCCACAGAAGGTGGGTGAGATAATAGTCCGCTTGCGTATTGTTGTTCGCCCAGGTCAAACGGGTGCCGAGCGGGAAACCCAGGGCATATTCCGCGAGCTGTTCCCAGCCCCAGTCCATACGATCTGCCACCGGGGTGGCGATGAGCGCATCCAAATCAGGGCCTGCGTCGAAACCGTTCGTGGTGACACGCATGCCCGTCGGGTAGGTGAGGTTGACAGTCGCGTTTTGGTTGGTGCCTCCGATTGTCCACGTTGTGCCTACACCATGTACAAACTGCATGGCCGGGGCATACGGGGGCATGAAGCGGATGTGGGTGGCGTTCGTGCCGTCCACTTGGTTACGGGCGGCGGCTCTCATGTCAACAAGCACACCGTCTTCGAAGTCGAGCTGAATCTGGCCGATGCCGCGTCCGTGGTGCGCACCGATTACTTGGGCTGTACGGCGGCCGTTGACGGTTGTGACACTACCCGAAGAGCTGTGGCTGTGGCCGGAGAAGAAGCCGTCCAAGTGGGCGTTCCCTCTGGTTCTGAGGGTGTTTATGATGTTGTTCGTATAGCCACCCGTGCTGACGTGGGTGATTGCCACAACCGCGTTCACACCGTAGGGGCCGTCGGGGTCACGCAGCATGGTAATCATGTCTTCCAGCCACTCGTAGTTCTCCAGTCCCGTGCCGGGCATACCGGGGGTCCTGAAGTGGAGGTGCAGACGGTCACCCGCGCCGGACATCGACTCAATGTTCGGATGGGTCAAGCCGACGAGCGCGACTTTCACGCCGTAATCGTCATACCAGTCATCCAAAATCGCATACGGCTGTGCCCACTCGGGGGATGTGCCGTGTAGTGCCGTGTCCGGATGTGTGTCGGCATAGATGACGTCCGCTGCTAAGAAGGGGATCCCGGGGTTTACCATGTCTTGGAGCGGATGGCCTACCGGCAGTTGCGTCCACATGGGGTTAGGTGCTCTGTTGACGGTCGCCAGCATCGCACGTCTGGCGGCCACATCCGGCTGGCTGAGGGACTCGGTCAAGGTGCGGTTTTGCCAGCTGAACTCGTGGTTGCCGATTGCGCCGTAACGCACACCGACGCGGTTGAGTGCCCAGAGTGCGGGTTCACCCCAGAAGATGTTCTGGGCCGCTTGGCCGAAGAAGGTGTCACCGGCGTGCAACACGACAGGCAAGAAGCCGGTTTGTTGTTCAATCAGAGCCGATTGCTGATCCATGAAGGTGATGAAGCGGCCAAAGCCCGGGTCTGCCACTGCGCCCCAGCTGTTCATGTGGCCGTGGAAGTCCGTGACGGCTTGGAGCGTGACGGTGAGGGTTTCGGGTTCTGTACCGTCGTCCAGTCCAACTCTGGCTGTGGCCAGATTGTTTGCCGCAGTCGTAACTTGCTGTTGAGTCGCTTCTGTGTTGTCACGCGCTGCAATTGCCGCATTGAACGCAGTTACAAACGGATTCCAAGTCTCATCTGTCCAAGGACCGGCAACCTGTCCCGCATCAAAGACGGGCTGTGACAACGCGATTTCAGCGTTGAGTGCGGTTCTGTCAACCACCGGATCGGGTTCACCGCCGCCGCCGGCAGTAATGACAATGTTATTGATTTGCTGGCGGCCGCCTGCTTGCGCGTTGCCTGCGCTGTCAGGCCGTGCAACATCAGTCATAATCCAGCGCAGATAAAGTGTCGCAGCATTCTCTGCCGAAGCCGGTAGCATGGCCGAGAACTGGCTGACCGGGTCGTTAATCCCTGCGGTAGCCGTGGGGGTAAGGTCAACCACGCCGCCCGGAACAGTCGCCCAAGTGGTTCCGTTCGTGCTGTACTGCAAAGTCCAGCCTCTGGAACCGTTATTGCTGGCGCGTTGCGACCAAGCTACTTCGATGCCTTCCAGCCCGGTTGAGGAGATGGCTGTCCGCCACCAGAGACCGTTCTGTCGCTGGGCACCGGATGCGCCGCCAAAGTCACCGTCAGTATAATTACGCACACTAAGGGCATCATTTTCCCATCCCAACGGACGGACACCGGTGTTGGTCGCGGTGGGAGCCGCTAAGGGGCCAACGCCGAAGAATTCGAGGTTCGCCGCAGTTGCCGCTTGTACGCCGCCGGTCGGTGCGACCGCACTACCGGGCGCATGGCCTGCGGCAGTATTGGGCACGAGAATGAATGTGGGGACATCTGTAAGTACCCACTCTACAATCGACCCGCCCGGGACGATTGTGTCGCCGGAGATACGGATGTTGCCGATTGCGGGTGAGCCGGCGGTATTAATCAAACGCGTACCGCCATCGCCCGTAGCGAAGCCGGATGCGACTACCCAACGAATATGGAGTTCCGCCACATCTTCTGCCGCCGCAGGCAGACGAACGGGAGGACGGTCGTTAAGCCGATTGGCGAAACTGCCGGTATTGGTTGTTACCCACAAATCGCCGGCATCTGTCCAAGTCCCGGTAGCTCCTACTCTGAATTGCAGTTGCCAATCACGCGGAGACGAAGCTACGGTGCGAATATCGGCATCAACATAAATATTTTCGAAGCCTTCCGTGGATACAACTGTCCAGTAATAGGCTTGCATGCTCACAGGGAGAGGAGAACCTTCCGGACCGCCCAAGCCCCCCTGAACATTGATTCCTACGCCGCTACCGGGATTCAAGGGTCTGGCTACCGGAGTAACGGTGTGATCGTTAAACCCAAGAACTGCGGTGCCGGGGTCGGCACGCAAGGTGCGCGCGTCCGCATCCCAACGCGGGGCAGTAAAAGCAACCGCCGGATAGTCGCGCTCTGCATTCAGCCACGCATTCGCCCAAGCGGCGATGGTCACGTCTGCCGTCGGCAGCTCTTCTGCCTGCTCGCCGGAGATGCGGATGTTGCCAATGGCGTGTGTGCCGCCGTTGGCGGTGCTCCCGCCGTTTACAGCGGTGTTAGCGGCCATCAACCAACGAATCTGGAGATTTGCAACCCCTTCTGCCTCTTCCGGCAGCTGACGGGTAACAATTTCATCGCCGATGGTGCCGCCATTGTTTGTAACAGCATGCACCGCACCGGCATTGACCCAAGTTGCGCCGCTATCGGTGCTGAACTGCAGCTGCCAATAACGAGGAGCCGTATTCGAGGAGCGCATACCCCATTCTACTTCGATATCTACATAGTCTTCCGTAGAAACCGTAGTTACCCACCAGGCGTTGTCCGCCATGCCGTCCAGTCCGGCAGCCGTCGGGCTGCCTTGGCCCGCCGCGTTAGTGGCATTGATGCCGCCGCCGGTGCCGACATTGAGGGGAAGTATACCGTCATTGCCGTGTACGAAGTGGATACCTGCCGTACCGGGAACAGAACTCACGGTGCGTGCGGTCTCGTCATAGCGGCCTGCGGTAAAGGCACCGCCGGATGTGGTTCCCACGTTGTAACGCTCATAACCGCGCTCGGTTTCCATCAAGTTGGATGCCCAAGCGGCGATGGTCTCACGCTCACTAGGCGTACCGCCCAGAACCGTAACTTCAATCGTCACCGTCAACGGCAAGCCGAGCGGATTCGCAACACCCGCCGGAAGCCCTGCTACCGTGCCGGTTACGGTGAAGGTTTGCTCCGCCGTGACATTCGGGTCATAGGCCGAACCGGCTACATCCCAAGTAACAGCAAAGGTCCCGAACGGACGATGGATTTGGAGACTGTCACGAATCGAGGGAAGGTCACCGGTCAGGTTAAACAGGTTCGTCTCAATACCCACGTTCGCGGGCAGACCCAAGCCTGCGGCTGTTGCCGGTGCACCGTGCGCCACATTGTTTCTGGCGGGCGGATTGGTGAAGCCCACAAACGTCTGCGGAGCCGTCATCGGCCGTGTGCCGGTCGGCTGGACGGAATCCAACTGCAAGGTAGAGGTAACGCTCGGCGGTACAACGCCGGGCGTGCCCGTTGCAGACTGCACGATGGTGTAGACGTCAATCAGCGTATGCGAATCGTCGTCGTTGATTTGATAAGTACGGATAGAGAAACTGTCCGGTGTCACGTCCGCCACGGAGAAGTTGCGGCGGAAGTTTTGGTTCCAGTTCGCGATATACGGACGTGCGCCCATATTCTGCGCGTTGTAGAAACCGCTGCCGGAAGCAGAGTTAAACGCAAAGTACACAATGCCCGTGGGGTCAAGCACCGCGTTGGTCGGCGTTGTGCCTGCTACAACTTGCGCATTCGCATTGAGCCACTGCTGGTTCAGCTGCGGCGCATTGCTGATCATTTGATGCGTACGGTTGTAGACATGGCAGTGACCGCTCAGAACGGCATCAACACCGAGACGCTGGAAGTGGGGAATCCAGTCGTTGATGATGGCCGACTTGGGAGCGGCGGTTGTGGTTCTGTATACGGAATAGGGCGGATGGTGGAAAGTAACAATCTTCCAATCCGCATCATCGTTCGCCGCAAACGCAGCGTCCATAAAGGCCAGTCTCGCCCCGGCCATCGGCACAGCGGGCGGGCCGTTGAACGAGTTGTTTGCGAAGCTGTTGGAATCCAGTACCATAAAGAACACGTTGTCCCAGCGTACCCAATAGTCAAACTGGGTGTACATGCCGTGCGCATAGCGGAACACATTTGCCGTAGCGGGGTTTCCGGCGGTGTTCACAGTACTCGATGCCGGGATGTTATAATGCAGGGGCCAAAGTCTGGCGTTGGCGTTGTTGCCGCCCGCGCCGTCATGGTTACCTACAACCGGCATGAGGGGAATGGATTGCAGAACTTCGGATGAGAACAACTGGTCGTATCTGAACTGAGACGTACCTACTGTGCTCACGATACCGCCCGTCGTGGTTCCCATCGTGTGGATTTGGTCACCCACGGACAGGATGAAGGCTGCACCCGGTGTATGGTCCGCAGCGATATCCAACGCGCTTCTCCAAGCTGCGCCGTCTCTTGCCGCCGCCACGGTATTGGTGGTGCCCTGCAGGCCGTCACCTACGCCGAGCTGCGGGTCACCGGCGATGAGGAAGCTGAAGCTGCCGCTCTCGCCGCCCGTGCTGAAGGTCTTAGGCGCAGACTCACCGTTATCCCATACGATGACATAGGTGTATGTCTCACCGGGGGTCAGGTCATAGGCTGCTGCCTGATGCAGGAAGTAGGAATAGCCCGCACGTGTCGGGATGTGACCCGTGCCGCCCATTCCGCTGGGGGCACCCGCGGCGGCTGTGAGGTTCATTGCTTCCTCACGCGCCTGCACGGGCACGTTGGGCGTCGTTGCGATTGTCCGGGCAGGCTCGGTCGCATGGGTAATCCGAATGCTGCCTGTCGGCGAACCGGAATGCCAAGTAAAACGCATTTCGGTAGTCGTCGCGCCCGGAGTCAAGCTGAGGTTCCTGTAATTTGATCCTCTCGTTGAGGCAGGCACAATACTTTCGTACGTTGCGCTAACCTCTTCGGCGGCCTCATACCCGGTACCGAATGCTGTCGGCATGATGGTGAGAACCATCAAAACAGCAAGCAGCAGGGCTAATGCACGCCTCTTATGACTGATTGTACTTTTTCTGTCCAATACTTTCCTCTCCTTTGCGAAGTTTTGTTTATGTTCACCGCAATCCCCTCTCCCAAAGCGAAATTGCGGTTGACATCTATATTGAGTATACTTATGAAACGCGTTTTTTCCCTTGTTTCTTGCCGCTCTGTTTCGCGGCATAGACCCGAGAGCCAATCAAAGCTGTAGCGGGTGCGCATAAAATCATTGCAGCCGAAGCAGAGATAGCGCGCAGCACTTCTACACCGATATCTACACGGCTAATGATTACATTATAATGCAAATTGTTGATATAGGAGAAAATCAAAGAAATGAAAAATGTGCCGGTAAACGCCAAAATCAAGGTGTTGACCGAAGAACCGATAATATCCCGCCCGATTCTCATACCGGAACGGAATAGTGTTTTAAAATCAGATTTCGGGTTGGTTTCACTAAACTCCGCCGCAACGGAGGCCAAAGAAACCGCCACATCCATCAACGCGCCCAAAGAGGCAATCAGGATGCCGCAGAACAAAAGTTCGCTGACTCTCACATTGAACCCGAGGAAAATAAGCGTGTCGGCTTCATTAATATTGAAGCCCGTGACGCGTATCGCGGCACCAATCATCAGATAGAATATGGCATAGCACGCAATACCGATGGCGGTTCCTATGATGCTGACATAGGTTTTTTTCTCAAACCCCATGATGGCAATCAAGGAGACCGCAGTAATGACAAGTGATGCCGCTAAAGTAAGCAGAGCCGGCGGATGGCCGCGCACAATAAGCGGAATCAACAGGAAAATAATGACGACAAACGTAAACACCAAGCCAAAGGCCGATCGAATTCCGGTCTTTCCGAATACCACGGCCAACAAAGCAAAGAACACAAGGACGACTATATAAATCGCCGGTGCGCGATCAAAGCTCTGCACGCGGGCAAAATAGTCATCATGAGCCGCACCCGGCAGGTGCTCGAAGTAGAGAATAACCCTGTCTCCCTCTCGTGCAAAAACGCCTTGTTCGATGGGAAAGAGCATGTTATGTACTTCGATAATATCCCCCCGCCGCGCACCGGACAGGAGGCGCACTCTGAGGTCTTGCCATCCGACACGTGCCCCGACTTCGTTCACGTCAGTCTGGTCGTTAATCACTTCCACCACCCGGGCGGACGGCCAACTGATGCTTTCGTGGACATCCCGTTCAGCGTGAACGTTGCGGTTCACCCCGAACCAAATCATGGCGACCATAGACAAGGTAACCACGATAAAAAAAATCGCATGCTTATTCGGCTTTAACGTTTTGGGAAGCTTGAATTTCATTGTATACGAGTCCCCTGTACGGATTGCGTCATAGAAATGCGTAACGTTTATAAACAATCTGTAAATTAAATTTTAACACAAGATATAGGGTGCGGTCAAGTATTCCGGCCAAATTTATGACAAAGTATTGAAAATGACGAAAACCCCGCAGCCGAAGCTGCGGGGTTGTACAAATCCTACGAAAACAGCCGGACTGCGAGGTTTCCATAATACAATTCATGTGTTTATTTTGACAAAAAATTCTTCTTCCGTACCAGATACACAACCACCCCGCCCATACATCCGATTCCGACAATCAACAGAGCGATAAAAGGCATCATCTGACGGAAATCTCCTGTCTGCGGGGACATAGGAGGTGGTGTAGGCGTCGGTGTCGGGGGCACGGACGGTGTTGGTGTCGGCGTGGGCGTTGGTGTGGGTGTTGGGGTGGGAGTAGGCGGCGGTGGCCCTGTCGGATCCGATTCATAGAAATTATCGATTCGGACTACTGTATCGTCGCCGTCTTCCATTATTACGGTAAGCAGCGGAACAGGAACCAGTTCCTCCGCCGTACCGCCCCACATCGGGTATCTGTCTCCCAGTTCCCGCACCACCCATGCAACGCCGATAAAGTCAAAACCGGCCGCCTCGTAGTTGACTTCTCTGATACGGTATTCTCCCGCTGCAAGCTCTCGGAGCGCAACCCCGTCCATGGCACTTTCGCAATCCAATACGATTTCATAGCGATTCGTTTCCGTATTTAATATCCACCCGGAATCATCGTTGGGCCGAACGGGTTCTCCCTGTACTGCAATCGGCCCCTCAATCACAATCTGAAAATCCACCGGCGGAGTTGCGGTGTCAAGTCCGTGGAATATCTTTCTCACTCTGAGCGCAGACAAATCATCCACATGCAAACGAGTAAAATATTCGTTGACAAAATCCATACTCGCAGTTTCTCCGGATACGATGGTCACAGTCCCGACTCCGGGCTGCGGGAGATATGCGTACGCATCCCCTTCCACCGTTCCTCCGGTCTTTGTGACGGTGTAGGTTCCCGGCAGCAACTCAACGGGCAGCAGCAGTTCATATCTGTTTCGTGCCGAAACCCATGCAAAGTCGTCCGGGAAATACAGGACAATATTGTCTCCGCCCGGGACGATAACCGTGAAGACTATCGGCTCCGCAAACGTTACATCCGATGGCACAGGACCTATCACCTCATCAAAAGCGAATGCCTTTGTGAGCATCAGGAAGCCGGGCAAAGCAACCGTCAACCGACCGTTATTGCCCAACCAATGCAAGTCCACACGGTCATTGTCATAGGGGAAAGAGCGGTCAAATGACACGTGCGATGCCGTTTCGGTGGGATTTGCTTGTTTGAGCACAACACCTCTCCCGTCACCGTAGCCGGGGCGGCCCGGCTGATAGAACGGGTTGTTCGGATGAGGTTCCTCGAAAGCGAGTGTAACGTTCTGATCGCCGCGCCAGCGGTTGGTATAAAAATAGATTGCGCCGTTCGGGGCTGTATTTGCGGACTGATACGCTGCAGATACCCCTGCGAGAACACGCGCCTGATTTAATCCCACCACATAGTTGATGCGAATCGGCTGTGTGTTTCCGCTTACAACGCCGGTATCAGAGTCAACCGTGCGCATCGGAATCAGACTCGCCGGGATGTACCACCGTATCAATTGATCGCCCGCCGCCAAAGTGCGGCTCGTCGGTGTCTGCGCGCCGGCGGCACCGACAGCAGGTGTAAAAATTTCAGTAAACGTACCGCTTTGCAGGGCAGTAACCACGTGGAGAGTAATATACATCAAATTCGTCTGCCCGCCGGGGACAACGGGCGCAGAGAGCGTACCGCTCATGGGAAACACCTCTACGAGAGCCGCCGCATTCCCGGGATTCGTAATGCCGACAAAGTTCCTGTCCGCATCTGCGTAATAGAAGATGCTTGTGGTGTTCCCGTCGGCAATATTGGCCTGAATCAGCGCGGTCACCGTCGCCATTGGCACATAGTACGGCGAGCCGGACGCAGTACCGTAATTCAGGTGTTCATACAGAATCGTCTCATACGCACTCCGTACGGCCGCATTTGTAAGATTGAACCCGGCTCTGGAAAAAACAATGCCGTCAAAGGTCAACGTGAGCCCGTCGCGGAACTCCATATATTCACCCAACACATCGGAGAATACAATCCAGCCGTCAAAATCCGGAGAGGTACCGACATTGGTGACAGTCTCAGTACTGCGGGCTTGGATGTTGGTTGTGATAGAGCGAAACGCCTCCCGCAGCCCGTCTAAATCCGTTGCCTCAAAGTATGCGTCCGCAAAATCCAAGCCGGCAGCCCCCAGCCCGACGGCATTTATGACATTCACCTGCGCTTCGTCCCATATGTAAGTGCCAAAAACTTCTCTGCGCTGTGCGTTGAAGGCGATACTCGCCCCCGGGGCGGCGGCAAAACTGCGAAGCAAATCACCCATGGCGGGGTCTGAAGAGTTGGCATATGGGTTTGTTGTATAGGGGGAAGGTAAGCTCATACCATCTCGTATATTTGAGCCTATGGCATCGGCATTATTGTTTGCCGCCGTGTTAAACGGATCCATTGTCGCCCGAATCAAATCCGTGGCCGCTTGCGTCGGTTGGACACCGAGCCCGATGGTATAAAAGCCCACCGCAGGCGCGGGTTGTCCGCTCTGCCCGGCCACAATACCGTCGGGGAAGTAAGTATCCAATACCAGTTGCTTCCTGTGAGCCGCAGTCAGCACAGTAAGCAGACTGACACCCAGTTCACCGTACATTCCGTCACCGAGAAAACCGGCCGGAGCTGTCGGGCTCACGATTTGATTCCCGCTCGGCCCGGGTATAACTGGATTGCCGGCAACAGCAGGGTCAAACGCATAGTTCGTCCAACTCATCGTCGGCTCACCGTCTGTCATCAGTATCATGTTCGGCCTGCGGGTGACTGTGATATTTGTAACAGTACCGTCACTACCCGTCATAGGCACAACAGCGGTGGTGTCGGCCTGCTCTAATATTCGCGCACCCTCGAATATACCCCACTGTGTAGGCGTTGACCCTTGAACAAGGACGCTCTGGGTTCGGATTAACCCGCCGGGAACAACAGTCGTATCTGCCGTTGTAACAACAGTTACATGCGGCGCAGACCAACTGAAAAACATATCGTTATTCGCCCTGTAACGGCCAAGATCCAATATATTTTGAACCCTGGCATAGCCGCCGCTGCGGCCGCCGTATGCCACAACGGCGACCCGGTTCAAGGGGTTCGCATCCAGCAGGATACCGATAGCCTCGTTCAATGCGTCAACCAACAACGATATGCGAGGTGCTCCGGCACCCGAATCCGTATCGGCCATACTGCCCGACACATCGATAACAAATACAGTATCTGCCGGAATCGCGTAGCCCTGTGTAATGGGAAAGGATTGGCTCAAAGCCGAGAGCGTAACAATAAAATCGTCCGTGCCTGACCCCGGTTTGACACTCTTGTCCGTCCATATGCGCCCGTCGTGTACCCGCGGCACGTCAACGAAGCCCATGTCGGCAGAAGTATCCGGGTCGGCCAACCGCTCGGAAATCGTCAAAGGTATCGCACGGGTTCCGATCCCGTCGGCACGCAAGATATCCGGCTGCGTAGCTACCGTAAAAATGAACGCCGAACACATAAGCATGACAGCCAAGCACATACTGAGAATTCTTCTGAAGGGGCTCCCTCTCGTCTTTTTAGGATACATAACAGATGTCCTCCCTTGAATTATTCACATATCCTTCCTGATACTAGTTCTTCTTAAAAATATCTCAAAAGATATTTTTAAGAAGAACTAGTATAGACATGTTTTGCGCGACTTTTGCGCAAAATCAGCCCGTGCAACGGGCATATTTTCGATAGATTTCTATCGAAAATTAGTATGAGATTACACACACCTCATATATTCTGCCGCCCCGTGTCGTTTCTTCAATAGTAGCTCAATTTTATCATACCGTAATATCGTGTCAAGCAAGTCCTTGTTAACATTCGATTAAGAATCCTCCCGGCAGCCGCACCCTGTCGAAATTCACAAATTGTTTTCTTCCAATTCATGTTATGGCATATAATCCGGCCAATCATCACCCTATAATTATAGAATAAAACAAACCTCGCCTCAAATCGGGGCAGGTGCTCCGAACAAACTGCGACGGGATTTTCATCGGGACACCTGAAGGACAGACTATTCGTTTAAGCAGACCATTTGTGCAGGGTATTTGTAAAGGAGGCAGCGTCATGTTAATTACACGAATTAGAAAACCTGTTTCGATTTTGCTTGTGATTACAACAGTCCTATTCACCATTCCCTTTGCGTCCGGCTTTGCTGTAGCCGAGACATGCGGCGCATCGAACGCAGACGGCACGGCCGCCGCAACAACTGCGGATGCCGTGGGAACAGAAAGCATCGGAGCATCTGACAGTACGTCAGAACCGAGTGATACGGCTGCCGCGCCGAAAGAGGCAGCAGAGCAAACGGACGGCACAGAGAGCGGCTCCACAGCTCCATCGCCGGAGACCGAAGATACCAACGACACAACAGTCCCGGACAACGGCGCGGCCGCCGATTCGGAAAAAGCAGAAGCGGAACCCGAAGAGGCTGTCTACGGCTCAGATTTGCGAAACTTTGTCCGAAGCGTCACCGTGTTCGGCTTATGCCAAAGCACACCGACACGAATCAATCCCGAAATCGAGCCGCTCATGGCAGACACACCGTATCAATTTGCAATCGAGTTTGCGGAAACGGCATCGATGCAGCTCACCTATAATGACGACGGACTGCTGGAATACAGGCTCCCCCGCGCACTCGCGGCCGAGGCCGCACAGGGGGTACCGATTCGAGATGCAAGCAACGCAATCATTGGCCGGTATGCGGTGGACGCCGCGGGTCTTGTCACCTTGCGGTTTGACAACCCCGCCTACCTGACCCCCCTTGACGTGACCTTTACGCTTGAGATTATTGCCGCGCTTATGCCCGACACAAGCAGGCTGAATTTCGGCAACGGAATCATAATCGACATCCTGCCTGTGCCGACACTTACGGAAGTGGCTGCTGCGGAGATTATACCGCTGGCCGTCAGCAATGACCTGGCGAACTTCCTCACCGCCGCCGCCATGTGGGACATGAGTACAACGCCGCCGACAGAGATCATGCCGGGCAGCACCGCCTATATCGGCAAGTCGTATGAATTCAGACTTACCTTTGCTGAATCTACATCGTGGCAGATGGACAGCTCTGCTGCTATGACCTACCAACTTCCGAGCGGGCTCTTGATTCCGGTCCCCATTCCGCCGACCCCCATTTATAACGCCAATAACGTAGTTGTGGGCTCTTATACAATCGACACCAGCGGGCTTGTCTCTCTGACATTTTTAGATGTAGATCAGAACGGAAACGCAACCCCGGGCGTCAGTTACGTGGACAACTACACCAACGTAAGCGTTACGCTGAACATTTCCGCGCAGCTCATGGCAGGGAGCGGCGATTTGGGCTTCATCGCCGTCCAGCCGATTGCACCTCCGATGGGGTTCACCGTCAGCAAAACTTCCAGCTATGACCCGATAGAGGAAGTGATTCACTACATGATTACGATTACGGCACTCAACGGGCCGGTCAGTAACATCCAATTTGTGGACACGCCAATCATTGCCGGCACCAACGCATTTAACAACAGCCCCGATGCGTTCTCCGCTTTCACCTATCAGGCAAATATCGGAGCCATGCCCGGTACGCTCATGCCCATGCCCGTCAATCGAATTACCGGTACGCAGAACATGTTTACGTATACGTTTGCCGAGACTCTAAACACGGGTGACGCAATCATCGTTCGGTATTCCCTTGACTTAAAGCAGTTTATCTCAAACAACCCGCAGCTCGTCCCCGGCTTGCTGCAGTACCAGTTTACGGTGCAAAATAATGTCGCAATCCAAGGCTCTGGCTCAAACGGAGAGACGGATACAGAGCAAGGCACAAGCACGGACTACGTAAAAAAAGTGTTCCCCATCACAAAGACCGGGGTGCTTGTCCCGCCGGACGGAACCAATCCCTATTACAGACTGCAATGGACCATCACCATCGGTGACGGCCTTACAACCCAATTGAATGACGGCACAATTACCGACACCCTCGGACCCGGCCTGGTGCTCCCGTCCAATTTGGCCGATATCACCGTCACCTATTCCGATAACGCATCTCCCGCAAATACCGTGACGCAAGACGGCGTGACCGCCGGCATTGTGCCCAATGGGACAGACACCGGATTTACACTCACCGTACCCGGGACCGGGTTAAACGGAACGCCCGCGAGCGGCATCTACGAGATTCAGATTGTATTCTATACGCAAATCAACACCCCGCCCATTTCAGGCCAACCGCCTGTTACTTACACCAATTTGGTAGATTTCGCGGACGGAAACGGCAATGACTACAGCGCAAGCGGACGTGTTCCGCTCATCCCGCCCGGGTACACAGAGGTACTCCATAAGACTACATCCGGCATATGCGGCACTCCGAGTACCGGATACTACGTGGACTACACAATTATAGTCAATGTACCCGCGGGACTGTTGGGAGAGCCGCTCTGGCTCATCGACGATTTAGGCTTTTTCCCCGGCGGCGTTCCTATAACAAATGACTTCTCAGCAAACATCAGCAACTTTACCATCTCGGCAACGCCCACGAATCCGGGAGCCCCACCCCTTATTCCCGCCTTCCAATACATAGGTCCGGTACCTGCTTCGGTCGGCAACACGAACACATGGGCAATCTTCTTCGGCACAACCGAGCTGCCATCGCAGCTGGGCGGGAGCGGGCTAATCGGCTGGCCGTATAACAACGCGGTGACCATACTCGTCGAATATCAAATCGCAATACCGCCCGACACAATCACGGCCTTACAGAACACCCCCGGCAGTTCCCTGCAAAACGCGGCCTATCTGGTCAATAGCACCGGCCCTTTCGTGTGGGGCGTTAACGACGTGGGCGGGCAGAATACCGTTGACTACTGGCCCATCTTCAAAACAGGCCAGGCGACAGGGGACCCGAGCTTATTCGACTACACCGTGACCATCAAGGGCGGCTATTCACTCAACAGGCCCGCACCCTTGTTGCCGGCGACCAATGCAGTAACCGGCGCACCGAGCACCCCGATTTACACGGACACCTTCGACAGCAGAATGGCGTATATGCCGGGCTCCTTCTACGTAGTCGTGAACGGCACAACCATCTCGGTACCCGACGCCAATGTAAACGTGGCCGGCAACGTACTCACCGTGGACTTTTCGGCCTTCGGCCCGGCAAACTGGTTCGCTGTGAACAATGACTTCACGGTACACTACCAATTGTACTTGCTCCCGTCGGCCATACCGCCGCCGGGCGGGACACTATCCCCGCCCGCATTAACAAACACCGCGGCCATTGCAGTAAATCCGGGACAATGTACTTTTGAAAACAGTACCACAGTCACCTATAGCCAGACCCCCATCAATAAAACCATGACGCCCTCACAACCGGGCTCTGACCTGATTCACGTGGCAATCGTCATCAATCCCGACGGCAGTATCCAATTTGCGCCATCGGGCGGAGCGGCTCCGCCGCTTGTGATTGCCCAAGACGTGCTGACTAATCTGATGCTCTACACCGACACAATCCAGTTCTACACTCAGACACCCATTACTGTCGGAACAGATACCGTGTGGGACGGCAATTGGATTCCGCAAACGCCAATCAACTTTAATACCTACAGTCTGCCTTGGAGCGTGAATGTGCAGAGCCGCACGGTCGTTGACTTCGTAATTCCCAACGGAACGCCCGTCATGATTACATACGATGCACTCGTTACACTTCCGCAGGGTGTCGCAGGTACGATTAGTAACAGCATCAGCATCTACGACCTCAACGACGGCGTGGAGAGCGGTAACTATGTAGTTGGTAACACGGTAGTCGGCGCGGATGCCAGCAAGCTGACCCTCCGCGTGTTCAAGAAAGATAATCTGGGCCGGAACCTCCCGGGCGCAGCGTTCAGCCTGTACGTGACAGAGCTGCCGAATTATACCGGCCCCGATGGCCTGACGGAAACGGTGACGGTAGGCGGGCAGACCTTCTACAAGCTGGGAGATGCGGTCACAGACGCAAACGGCATGGCAATCTTTGACAATGCTTGGATTAACACCTCATATAACTTTTTGTTCATGCTGGTGGAAACTTCGGCACCGACGGGATACACCGCACTATACGACCGAACCTTCTTTACCGTCAACCCGGGAATCAACCCCGCATGGATTAGTGCTGCGGAAGTAACACTCGGAGGGAATATAACTAACATCTCCGACTTCATTTCCGTTATAAACGTCCCCTCAAACTATGCGGCCGGCAACTTGGTTCTGCAAAAACGATTCCTCGGGATTTCCAATACCACGGTGCAGCAGAACCTGCAAGATTTCCAAATCGTGATTGCAGACCCGCTGGGCGTGGAGACAACCTATGGTCTCACGGATGTTCTAAATCCCTTGGGTATAGTCTTAGAAAACATCCAGTCCGGGACATACTTTATCACCGAACTAAACTATGAAGTGCCGAACTATACCTGTGTGGTGTCCCCTCGGCTGCCGCTCCGATTGGATGTACTGCCTGTCGATGCAGCTGCAGGGATAACGCTCACCATTGACAACATCTATACCCCCATCTCCCCGCCGGAACCGCCGATACCACCCGTGCCGCCGATACCGCCGATACCCGCTAAACCAATCGGGTCTTATCCGTCTGGTCCGCAAACCGGTGATAGCCGTGACATATGGCTTTGGATTCGCTGCCTAATCTTAGGCCTCTCCCTCTCGGGCAGTACCCTGTGGCTCGGATACCGCGAGAGACGGCAAAAGATAGGACGGAAATAACAGGTTAGTCTCATATTAGTATTCAAGTGCGCTTGATTCGCCATGCTAAAATGGAAAACCCCACGCTATTTTTTAGCGTGGGGTTTTGCCATACTCACTGGCAGCGGGTGAAGGATTTGAACCCTCACATACGGAGTCAGAGTCCGCTGTGCTACCATTACACAAACCCGCTGTATGGACGAACACCATTATATAAGATTTTCGCCCGTTGTCAAGTCTTTATATAAAGGCACACGAAACGCCCAAGGGCAAAACAAATGTAGGGGCGGCCATTGGCCGTCCGCTTCGGTTGCAATATCAAATTTCCGTATGCGTTTATCCTGTCACAGTCCCCACGTAAATAAACCCACCGGGCGCAGGCGGCACATCCTGCCGCCCCGTCTCAAACCGAAACGTCCCGCCCTCCGCCTCTGTAGCCAAAGCCAAGTGGCAAAGCGCGATGCCGGCATCTAATTCTTCCAAATTATAGAGTTTCGCCCAAAGCTTGCCCGGAATCTCCTTGTAGACATGAATCAAACCGCCCGCAGCGATAAAATGCCAAGGCTGCAAATTGCGCCCCGAGGGAGCCAGCCGAGCGGCTTCCAAGCGAGAATCTTCCCCGGTAGAAATCTCTGCAAGCGATTTGCGTTTAAACGCGTCAACCGTCCGAGTACCATCCCCCACAGGCGCACCGAAGCAGATGCTCAGAATATCCGACGCCCCGGTAGATTTCTCCCGTCCTTTGGTCACACCCAACCAACAGGCACCCAACCCGCGAACCGACAGATACAAATCCAACTGCTGGAACAAAAAGCCCGCACAGAGGTCACGATACGGCTGTGCCTCGCCCGAAATCACCACGAAATGCGGTGCCTTCGGTGTCAGCATCCCCTTGACCTCCCTCGGCACAGCGAATCGATGCCCGATAGACACCTCCGGCAACAGCGGCCGCATCGTGCCGATGAAGTCTGCGATTTCTTGCAAGGTCGATGCCTCCAACGGCTCCGCCTGATACTTTCGGACGGATTTGCGTAGGAAAATTTGATTGTGTAGGTTCATGGGTGGTTATCCTCCGATATTTTGTAAGGCCACAACCAGCGGCCAGATTTCGTCCGGGGTTACGCCCGAGCCGTTGACACGAACCATGGTTTGTTCGTTGATGATGAGGTCGAAGGCGATAATACCCCGCCCGGATTCTGCCCATTCCCCGCTCCATAATTCAAAACGGGTATCTAAGAGGTCACGCGTAAGCTCTTCCAAATGAAAGGGAGGTCTCCATCCTGCCAAATCCAAATCCACAATCTCTTCCACAGTCCAAAATATTTCCGGATGGCCGTGAGCCCTCCCAACCGACACATCTTCCCAGTTCACGAAAAGGCTGTTTTCAAATTGCCCAATGTATTCAAACCTCCAACGTGAAGCCGAACGCAAGCTAAACCCCTCCGGCTGCGGGAGGTATGCGCCAAAGTCAGGATCTTGACGTGCTTCTTCTATAGTCTCAAAACCAATACTTTCCCGTACGGGTCGAGGCGGGTCAGCCAGTATTTCCCACTACGCAGAGCCGGCTAAGATAATTCTGTAGACGACTTCCGTCAATACAGGTTCGAGGTCTTCACCCAAGCTCCCGCCGGAAACACGAATATGATAGTTTAGGCCCCCGAAAGAAAACTCTGCTACTGTGTTTCTCCAATCTGCAAAGGCAAATATCTCTACACCATGCACCATCGTGCGCACGCCCTGTGCGTTTTGCATTCGTTTGGAAAAGCTAAGAGAAGAATTATCTCCCCAGCCATACGCTTCACCGATTCGGATGAAATCTGCATCAGTAATCCAAATGCGAGCGGAAATGTCCTCCTTGAATTCCAACCACGCGTCAACTTCTGTATGTTCAATTTCTTCGCCCGACCGCTCTACATGATAATGCACTCTCACCTCTGTGGCAGACTGCTCAAATCCAGGCAATAAGTAACACACCTGCTCTGCCTCAAGCTCGTAGCCAAAGTCAGCCGGAAGGAATTGCGCTCGGGCAGACCCTATACCCGTATCCTCAATCGGATTCACCACAAGCGGCACAAACCTCTCTCCGCACCCCGAAACCCCAACCACACAAACCGCCAACACCAAAACCAAAAACAACACTTTCCGTTTCACATCCAAACCCTCCCTTTCAACACCACCCAAATATTCCCTTGACTTTTCCCCTGCACTCGGCATATAATACCACTAGTGGCGGGGGCATAAAAGCCGAGCGGCTCTGTATTCAGACAGAACGCTCGGCTTTATCTTATGTATTAAAATATCATGGTCGCAAAATAATCCTCCGGCGTCTCCGCTCTGCGCAGGAGCTCAATCGAACCGTCCGCCGCCAAAAGCAGCTCTGCCGAGCGCAGTTTACCATTGTAAGTATACCCCATCGCATGGCCGTGCGCGCCTGTGTCGTGGAACACCACGTAATCGCCGATTGCAATCTCCGGCAAGCTGCGGTCGATGGCGAACTTGTCGTTGTTCTCACAGAGCGACCCCGTCACGTCGTAGACGTGATCCAAAGGTGCGTCCTCCTTGCCCAGCACCGTGATATGGTGGTAAGAACCATACAAAGCAGGCCGCATCAGATTGGCGGCACAGGCATCGAGCCCCACATACTGCTTGTAGATGTCCTTCTTATGCAGCACCCGGCTCACGAGACAGCCATACGGCCCAAGCATAAAGCGGCCGAGTTCCGTGTAAATCGCCACGTCACCCATGCCCGCAGGCACCAGAATTCGCTCATAGGCCGCCCGCACCCCCGCGCCGATGACGGCGATGTCGTTCCCCCGCTCGTCGGGCTTGTGGGGGATGCCAATCCCGCCTGAGAGGTTGATGAACCCAATCTTCGCTCCCGTCTTCTTGTGCAAATCCACCGCCAACTCGAATAAAATTGCCGCCAAGGCCGGATAGTAGTCGTCTTTAATGGTGTTGGACGCCAAAAATGCGTGGATGCCGAACTCTTTCGCCCCGTAGGCCATGAGTTTCGTATACGCCTCGGCCATCTGCTCGGCCGTCATGCCGTATTTGGCATCACCGGGGTTATCCATAATCTCGTTATCCAGCGCAAACACCCCGCCGGGATTGTAACGGCAACTGATTTTCTCGGGAATCCCGGCCGTCTCGGCGAGGAAGTCCACGTGGGAGAGGTCATCCAAGTTGATAATCGCACCCAGCTCCCGTGCTTTGACGAACTCCTCCGCAGGGGTCACATTGGAAGAAAACATAATCTCCTCCCCTACTATCCCCAACCGCTCGGCGAGCAAAAGCTCCGTCAGCGAGGCACAATCTACCCCGCAGCCCTCCTCGTGGAGAATCTTCAAAATCCCCGGTGTGGGCGTAGCTTTCACGGCGAAATATTCCTTAAAGCCCGGATTCCAAGCAAACGCCGCACGGAGCCGCCGCACGTTTTCACGAATCGCTGTCTCATCATACAGATGAAAGGGCGTTGGATGGGTCTTGACAATCTCTCTGACTTGTTCTAAGGTTACAAATGGCTCTTTCATGGGTCACGGTCTCCCTCTATTGGTTTGCTACCCTTTATATTACCGTAAAAATTGCCGGAATGCAAGAATTGATGTACAATACTTACGGTTGCACCCATGTAGGGGCGAACTGCGCGCGCCTGCACTCGCCCCCCTCCACCCGCAACAAAAGCGGCCATCCCCCAAAGAAGATGACCGCCCGCAGTATTCGATTATCGGGAACACCGCTTGACACAAAACCTACACGCCGGTCTTTGACCATTCGCTCTCAGCAGTTTTCTTATATCTAAGACCTCTGCACTACTCTCAAATCATAGGCATCGCTGCCCAAGCTAAGCGGCGGAGACCGCCCACCAAAAGCACCGGTCTGGCGTCCTTCCGTTCATAAACGCAACCGACTTTTTTGTGTCTGAGGCTAGTATGTACCGTATCCGCACAGATACCCGATGAAAATTTTTGATTTTTTACCATCGTCACGAATACAATAAACCACAGGACAACCTACATACACAGAAACGAGGAACCCCATCATGGACACCATCACAAATCTCTTCAACTTTCAAGGCATCAGCACCATTATCATCGCAGGACTCGTCATCTTTCTCGCCGTCACCCTCTTGAGCAAACCTTTCCGCCTTATCTTCCGTCTCCTGCTGAACACAGGCTTCGGATTTGTCGCCCTGTTTCTTTTGGAATTTCTGGGCGGCGGTCTCGGCATCTCTCTGGGGATTAACTGGATCAACGCCCTCGTCATCGGCATCCTCGGTCTCCCCGGTGTGGGACTTTTGCTGATTTTGCAATGGCTGATGATTATTTGATTGTATATCTGCCTCACCGTAGGGCGCGATGTCCTCATCGCGCCGTATTCCCATACATACAACGCCCGGCGCACAGAGGGCGTCGCGCCCTACATTCGGACAATTGCATCGCACAAATTTTAAAATAGAAACCGAGCATACGGCAGAAAAACGCCAAAAAACACCGGAAATCAAAGTGCGCCCCGCGCCAAATGAAAAATATGTTGACAGGCTATAGTCTCTATGGCATAATAATCTAGCGTTTACAGAATGCAAAATATAGTTGGAGGCTAGAAACCTATGTCCACTTTCATGGAAAAAAAGGAGACCGTTTCCCGGAAATGGTACATCCTTGACGCAGCGGGCAAGCCCCTCGGCCGCACGGCCACGGTGGCGGCCGACATTCTCCGGGGCAAGCACAAAGTGACCTACACGCCCCACGTTGACTGCGGTGATTTCGTCATCATCATCAACGCAGACCAAGCCGTTCTGACGGGCAAAAAGCTCGACCAGAAAATTTACTATCGCCACTCCGGTTGGCCGGGCGGTCTGAAAGAGACGAAGTACCGCCGTCTCATGGAGACAAAGCCTGAATTTGCCATGCAGCACGCAGTACGCGGCATGTTGCAAAAAAACACCATCGCACGCGGTCAGTTAGGCCGTCTCAAGGTCTATCGCGGCGGCGAACACAAGCACGAGGCACAAATGCCCGTCGCTTGGGAAGCATAAGGGAGGTAGAGACGAATGTATAAGAGCAAAAAACCGTACCACTACGGCACAGGCAGAAGAAAGTCCTCTGTCGCCCGTGTCCACCTCTTTGCCGGCGGCACAGGCCAGATTACCATCAACAACCGCGACATCGACGATTACTTCGGGCTTGAGACCCTCAAGCTCATCGTCCGTCAGCCGTTAAACCTCGAATCCATCGCCCTGCTGGACAAAGTGGACATCCGTGCCACCGTCTCCGGCGGCGGTGTAACCGGCCAAGCCGGTGCCATCCGTCACGGCATCGCCAGAGCCCTCCTGCTCTTGGACGAAAATTATCGTCCCGCGCTCAAGGCCGCAGGGTTCTTAACCCGCGACCCGAGAATGAAAGAGCGTAAGAAGTACGGCCTCAAAGCCGCCCGGAGAGCACCGCAGTTCTCCAAGAGATAACATGTATACAAAGAGCCAACGGAGTTTTCCGTCGGCTCTTTGTTTTTGTCTCTTGCCCATGTAGGAATGTCGCCGCAGGCGGCGGGGTAGCCTGCCTTGACCTTTGTTAGGCGGCCATGAAGAGTCAAGGACACCGCCACCTGCGCCATACACACCACAGCAAATTTGAAACGTGCGGGGCGGCCAATGGCCGCCCCTGCAAAGGGTACCCCCCAAAAAAGACACACCCCGCACCGTGGGCTTTTTCTTCCGGTTTTCCCATATAACTATATTGACAGCGGCCTCTTCTTGCCCCATAATTGTAATATTACGTCGAAACACGCAGCGAAAGAACTTCCTCATACAGACCGCCGTGCCGTATTTTAGAAACCCCAAGCAAATTATTCGGCCGAAAATCGGCCAAGGCTGACCCCTTAAACACATAAATTCACAAAAGGAGAATACAAACACATGGGCTTAATCCGAGCAGCAAAAGGCGCGATCGGTGGTGTACTCGCAGACCAGTGGAAAGAGTTTTTCTACTGCGAGGCCATCCCGACGGACATCATCCTCATCAAAGGCCAGCACCGTGTCAACCCCGGCTCGGCCAACACGAAAGGCAGCGACAACATCATCTCCAACGGCTCCGTCATCGCCGTAGCGGACGGACAGGCGATGGCGATTGTGGAACAGGGCCAAGTCGTCGAGTTCTGCGCCGAACCCGGCGAGTTTATCTTCGACACGTCCACGGAACCCAGCATTTTCCACGGCCCGCTGGGCAAGAACATCATCGACACCTTCAAAAACGTCGGCAAACGCTTCACCTTCGGCGGCCAGCCGGGCAAAGACCAGCGGGTGTACTACTTCAACATCAAGGAAATCACGGGCAACAAGTACGGCACACCCCAGCCCATCCCCTTCCGTGTGGTGGACAATAACATCGGGCTGGACATCGACATCTCCATCCGCTGTCACGGCAAATATTCCTACCGCCTCACCGACCCGCTCCTGTTCTACACCAACGTCTCCGGCAACGTGGCACAGGCGTATCGGCGTGACCAAATCGACGCACAGCTCAAGGCCGAGCTGTTAACCGCGCTCCAACCCGCCTTTGCGCAAATCAGCGCACAGGGCATCCGCTACAGCGCACTCCCCGGCCACACGGCTGAAGTCTCGGCGGCCCTCAACGAAATCCTCTCCGAGAAATGGACGAACCTGCGCGGCATCTCGATTGCGACTTTCAGCATCAAGAGCGTCACCGCCTCCCCGGAGGATGAGCAGCTCATCAAAGACCTCCAGCGCAAGGCCGTCATGCGCAATGCCGACATGGCGGGCGCAACCCTCGTCTCCGCCCAAGCCGATGCCATGCGGGCCGCCGCCGCAAACGAGAGCGGCGGCATGGGTGCCATGATGGGCTTCATGGGCATGAACGCCGCCATGAACGCAGGCGCGAACGCAAACGCCGGCCAATTTTTCCAGATGGCCGAACAACAGCAACAGGCCGCTCCCGCCGCCGCACCGTCCGCCGCAATCGGCTGGGCCTGTCCCTGCGGTGAGACCAACACGGGCCGTTTCTGCTCCGAGTGCGGCACCGCCCAGCCCGCTCCGCCCGATACTTGGGCCTGTCCCTGCGGCGAGGCAAACACAGGCCGCTTCTGCTCCGAATGCGGCGCACAAAGACCGTCCGCCGGTTGGACGTGCGAATGCGGCGCGCAGAATACGGGTAGGTTCTGCAGCGAGTGCGGGAAACCGCAGGCGTAAGTATATTTCGATAGCAAAACCGGCCGACAGGACATCCTGCCGGCCGGTTTTTTGTTATGCGGGTAGTGTGGCCGCCCTGCGTTTCGCATTACACCGACACCCCGCATATCGCATATGCAATAATCCCACGGGGCGTCGGGGACGCCGCCCCCTGCGATACGTACCTCACGGCAAATTTGAAACGTGCGGACGGCCAATGGCCGCCCCTACAACATACGCGCCCCGCAGGACCACCCCGTCAGGCTTCGCCTGCCACCCCTCCAAGGAGGGGAATTTTGCGCCCCTATGTGGAGGCTCGTTCCAAACTTTGTGCGTCAACGGCGGCCAAGATATTTCGGTGGACTAATTTCAGAGTTCGCTTGAGTTCTATGTGTTTTGCTTTGGCTAAATGGTGGGCTTCTTCTGCTTCGTCCATTATGGTTTCGAGTTTATACAGAGCGGTTTTGATTTCGGTTCTGGCATCGGCTATGGCTTCATCTAACAAAGCGTTTCCCTCCTTTCCGCAAAGATTTTCAGACCCCATCGCAGGGCTGAAAAAACACAGCACGGGTGAATACACCCATACTGTGACACGGTTAGTGAAAGTCCTCTACGAAGCGGCCCTCTTGTCCTGTTTGCGGGAATGTGATATACTAAGGACTGCGATGGGGCCCGTGAGGGTCACGCATGGGGTGGCACGCACACCCTGTGACATCGGGAGGTTGCCTCCTGCCCGATGCCATCGTATTATTTTATTGGTTTTTCCAGCTTGGGGATATTCTATCACAAACATAAGCGGGATGCAAGAACAAAATGTAGGGGCGGCCGACCTCGGTCGCCCGCCGTATCAAATCGTACCCCTGCCTCCCTGCGGCAAATACACATAAGCCGCAAAGGCTCCTTTTCCAACTGACGCCCCAAGAGCGAAGCGATTGGCTTGGCGGAAGGAGTGCCTGTGGTGCAAAGGAGCTGTCGCCGTAGGCGACTGAGGATTGCCCTTGACCTTTGTAGGGCGCGATGTCCTCATCGCGCCGTGCGCTGAACCTACGGGGGTGATGCGGCGCGATGAGGACATCGCGCCCTACGAGAGGTTGGCGCATAAGGCCTGAAATCCTCCGTCAGGCTTCGCCTGCCGCCTCCTTTGAAACGCGAAAAAACCGTTCATATAATTTGAGACACGGACGGCTAATGGCCACCTCTACAAAACACACACCCACAAAAAACACCGGCCCCTCTCGGAGCCGGTGTCTCTATCTAAACCCTAAAAAATCGAAAACGCAATAATCACACCGACGAAGGCAATCGAAATCGTCGTCACAAGCTTAAACAGCGTGTTGAGCGACGGCCCCGAGGTGTCTTTAAACGGGTCACCCACGGTGTCACCGATGACGGCGGCCTTGTGGTTATCGGACCCCTTCCCGCCGTATTCACCGCTCTCGATATACTTCTTTGCGTTATCCCAAGCCCCGCCGGCATTGGCCATGAAAACCGCCACCGCAAACCCGGCGACCGTAGCACCCGCAAGCAGTCCGACAACACCCGCCGGGCCGAGGATAAACCCGGTTGCCAACGGTGCCGCAACACCGACCAAAGACGGTAAAATCATCTCGCGCAGGGCACTCTTCGTGCAGAGGTCAACACAGGCTGCATAATCCGCCTCGGCCTTCCCCTCCATCAAACCGGTAATCTCCCGAAACTGCCGCCGCACTTCCAGCACGATACTCTGTGCCGCCCGTTGGACGGAAGCCATCGTCATCGCTGTAAACACGAAGATGAGCACAACGCCGAGGAACAGGCCAATCAAAACAGGCGGATTGTTCAAACTGAGCTCCATAGGTGCCCGCCCCGCCTCTAAAAGCCGTGCATTTGCAACGTTCACAAAAGACGCAATCAACGCCAGCGATGTGAGTGCCGCGGAACCGATGGCAAAGCCTTTGCCTGTCGCCGCAGTCGTGTTGCCCAGCGAATCCAGCGCGTCCGTGCGTTCACGGACTTCCGGATCCATGTGCGCCATCTCGGCGATGCCGCCCGCGTTGTCGGCCACGGGGCCGTAAGCGTCACAGGCCAGCGTGATGCCGAGCGTAGAGAGCATACCCACAGCGGCGATACCGACACCGTAAAGCCCTTGCGAGAAGGACAGGCCATAGTAATCCTCCACGCCCGCTGTCAGAATACCGCCGGATGCGAGGAAACTCACCAATACCGAAGCCGAGATAATCAGCACGGGCGGCAAGGTGGACTTCATCCCCAGCGCAATCCCGCCGATGATGATAGTCGCAGGCCCCGTCTCCGAGGCCGCCGCCAGTTTCTTGGTTGGCTTGTAGTGGTCAGAGGTATAATACTCCGTGAAGTAGGCGATCAGACAACCCGCCAGCACGCCGACGATAATCGAGATGAAAATGCCCAACCAACGGTCGCCCATGATGAAGAAGGTAATCGGAGCCGCCGCAACCGTCGCCAAAATGGCGGCAATATACGTCCCCTTGCGGAGCGTATGCAGAAGCTGTTTCTGCGTGGCACTCTCCTTGGTGCGGATGAAGAACGACCCGATTACAGAGGCCAGCACACCCGCCACGGCAATCGCCACCGGCAGGAACATGGCGTTCCAATGCAAATCCAAGACGTAAAACGCCGCAAAACCCAAAGCGATAGCCGCGTGCATGGCCTTGATGTAGCTCTCGTAGAGGTCGGCACCCATCCCGGCCACGTCGCCCACGTTGTCGCCCACGTTGTCGGCAATGACGGCGGGGTTACGGGGGTCATCTTCGGGAATCCCGGCCTCGACCTTACCAACAAGGTCGGCACCCACGTCAGCGGCCTTGGTGAAGATACCGCCGCCCACACGGGCAAAGAGTGCAAAAGCCGACACACCGACACCGAACATGACCATGTTCTCCGCAATCACACCGGGTGAAGCATCAAACACAAAGCGCAGCACCAAGAACCAGACCGCAACGTCCAAGAGAGCCAGTCCCACCACGGTAAAGCTCATCACCGTGCCGGAGGCAAATGCGACCTTGAGACCCTGATTGAGACTCACGCTTGCCGCTTGCGCCGTCCGCACGTTGGCTCTGGTCGCAATCTTCATGCCGAAGAAAGCGGCCATTTGCGAGAAAACGCCGCCACTCAAAAATGCGAAGGGGATAAACGGAGATGCCAGCTCAAAAAAGGCCAGCACAGCCAGAAGTATCACCATCGCCACGTAAAACACAGATATCGTTCTAAACTGCCGCCGGAGATACGCCCCGGCCCCCGCCCGTATGGAGGCGGAGATTTTTTTCATGGTCTCATTGCCCTCGGAAAATTTCATCACTTTCCGGCTCTGGAAAAACGCAAATACCAAAGCAAGGGCCGCACCCACCAAGACTATCCACCAAGCATTTTGAAAATTCATCGTCTGTCATCATCCCTTTCTAGTTTACACTTCTCTTTCATTCCCTACTGTTTTACACAAGCAAGGACACTCCATTCATTCTAACACAAAAAGTATAATTTGCAAGCCCGCCCTCACAATTTATGACAGAAAATCTCACTTTGACATATATAGCCAAAAAGAGTACAATATAAACAGACTTTTCTATGCACAGGGCCAATACCGCTCTTTGCCTTTGACCTGCAATCCAAATCCCGTCCGCCAAAGTCGGGCCACCACCATTGTTAATTGCTAATCAGCGACTGAAAGGAGCCAAAAATGCTCAGTATCTTCGACGTCACCGGCCCGATCATGATAGGGCCGTCCAGTTCCCACACAGCGGGGGCCGCACGCCTTGCGCGGGTCGCCCGTGCGCTGACCGGCGCGCCTTTTACGCATGTCTCTTTCGGCCTCCACGGTTCTTTCCACGACACTTACCTCGGCCACGGCACCGATAAAGCACTCTTAGCGGGCGCACTCGGTATCCGAGAGGATGACGAAGCCCTTCGAGACGCCCCCGCCCTCGCCGAAGCCGCCGGGGTCACCTACGACTACTACAGGGCGACTTTGGAGGGCGTCCACGAGAACGCTGTGGAGATTACGTTCCATCTGGACAGCGGCAAGACTTTTTCCGTCATCGGCTCCTCCGTCGGCGGCGGCCAAATTGTCATCCAGCGGGTGGGCAACTTCCAAACCGAATTCACCGCCCTCCTGCCCACGCTGATGATAGAGCATCTGGACCGCCGCGGCATCTTCAGCGAAATCACCCACACCCTCAGCGAAGCGGGCATCAACATCGGCACCATGAAATCCACCCGTTCCGCCAAAGGCGGCTACGCCTGCTGTTTGGTAGAGGCCGACGAAGCAATTCCCCCCGAAATAGTAGAACAAGTAGCCGCATTAAACGATGTCTACAGCGCAAAAGCTGTGAATGCTGTGTAGGGACGACCAGGGGGCCTTTGCCCTTAGCCTCCCTCTCCGGGAGGTGGCCGCCGCAAAGCGGCGGGCGGAGGAAGTTGCCCTTCATTCTACATTCTACATTTCGGAGGTTCCCCATGTACAATTCCATCGCCCAAATGATTAGCATCGCCAAGGAGTGCAAGGTCCCCCCTTGGCAAGTCGTTCTGGAAACTGAAATGATACTCTCCGAACGCACGGAGGAAGAAATCTTCGCCCGGCTCGCTGAGCGTTACGCCGTTATGGTGCGCTCCGCCGAAAAAGCCTTAGAGACCCCTCAACCCACTCCGCTGGCCGGGTTAATCAAGGGCATCGCCATGACCCAAAACACTTACGCCGAGACGGGCGGCATCTCCGGCGGATTCATCAACAAACTCATGGCCCGTGCCCTGTCCTGCAGTGAGGTCAACGCCTCCATGGGCAAAATCGTGGCCGCCCCCACCGCCGGGGCCTGCGGCATCCTCCCCGCCGTGCTGATGACCGTGGGCGAGCAATGTGAAAGCAGCGAGCGTGCCGTTTTGGAAGCCCTGCTCCTCGCCTCCGGCGTAGGGCGCGTGATTATGGAAAACGCTACTGTCTCGGGTGCCGAGGGCGGCTGTCAGGCCGAATGCGGCGTCGCCGCCGCCATGGCCGCCGCAGCGGCGGTCTATCTGTACGGGGGTGACAGCGATACCTGCGCAAACGCCGTGGCCATCGCCCTCATGAACGTCTTAGGCCTGGTCTGTGACCCCGTGGCGGGACTGGTACAAGTCCCCTGCGCAGGACGGAATGCGTCACAGGCTGTCAACGCCGTCATCAGCGCAGACATGGCTCTGGCGGGGATGAGAAGTATCATCCCGCCTGATGAGATGATTACGGCAATGCTCCATGTAGGGCGTGCCTTGCCTACGGATTTGCGGGAGACAGGCAAAGGCGGTGCCGCCGCCACGCCTACGGGATGTGCCGTGTATGACGGATTGTTTAAACGTGGTGAGTGTGCTCAGTAAATTGCATTTGCATTCAAATAATCATTGTCGAGTGCATTCAATGTTTGATTTTCCTTGTATCAATTATCCTATGTAGGGACGGCCATTGACCGTCCGCCCCCCTGATGATATGTTTTGTTGTTTGGGAAACGTGCGGACGCGCAATGCGCGCCCCTACATTGTGTTTGCGGAGGGGAATAGAGGGCAATGTCTGCCCCTGCAACTAACCCGCACAGCCCACTCCGCCCTTAGCTGTCAACTTTCCACTTTCAACTGTATACTGCCCCCCAAAAATCTCCCCCTTTACAACCCAAACAAAATATGGTAACATACATAAGCCCCTTGCCGGGACGCAGGACAAGGCCGAACAGCATCGGCATCTTTCTGACCTACGTCTCAGCTCGGCGGAAAACTCAAACAAAGAAAGGACGAACTATCATGATTACCAAAGACCAAAAAACCACAGTCATCGAAGGCAACCGCACCCACGAGACCGACACCGGCTCCCCGGAGGTGCAAATCGCCATCCTCACCGAGCGCATCCAGCAGCTCACGGAGCATCTGAAAATCCACAAAAAGGATAATCACTCCCGCCGCGGCCTCCTAAAGATGGTCGGCAGACGCAGAAGCTTGCTGGACTATCTGGCCAAAAAAGACATTGAGCGTTACAGAGCCTGTATCGCAAAGCTCGGCATCAGAAGATAAGTATAGGGGCGACCGTCCTCGGTCGCCCGTTTTCTTATTCTACAGGCTTTGTCCCTCATGAACTCTAGCTAAATCGGGCATACTACCCGCTAGCAATACAACAACTACAAAAGGAGCAACTCATCCACCTTAGCAGTTGAACATGCGCCTCGAAGCGGGGCCTATGCTCAAGTGCTAAATTGGATTGCCCTGCTCCTTTTGAGATGAAAGGAGCAAAAATAATGCAATGCAACAAACGTGAATTCCCCGATCAAAAGAGCTTTTCCATGGACTTCGCAGGCCGTCCCCTCACCATGGAGGTGGGCAAACTGGCAGAGCTCGCAGGCGCATCCGTCCTCGTCAAATACGGCGAGACAACGGTCCTATGTACCGCAACCGCATCCGCCCGTCCGAAAGACGGCATCGACTATTTCCCGCTCGCCGTAGACTTCGAGGAGAAGCTCTACGCCGTGGGCCGCATCCCCGGCTCTTTCCTGCGCCGTGAGGGCCGTCCCTCCGAGCGGGCCATGCTCGCCAGCCGTATGATTGACAGACCCATGCGCCCGCTCTTCCCCGATGACCTGCGCAACGACGTTGTCATCGTCTGCACCGTGCTGTCGGTAGACCACGACTGCAACCCGGAAATCGCCGCCATGGTCGGCGCGTCCGCCGCCGTCTCTATCTCCGACATCCCCTTCAACGGCCCCATCGCCTCCGTCGGTCTCGGCTATGACGGGACAAACTTCTTGCTCAACCCGACCACGGCGCAGCGTGACACCAACAAAATGTACGTCACCGTAGCGGGTAACAGAGACAAAATCGTCATGATTGAAGCCGCCGCCCAAGAGGTCTCGGACGAAGTCATGCTCGACGGCATCAAGCACGCCCACAAAGAAATCCAACGTGTTATCGCACTCATCGACCAAATGGTTGCAGAAGTCGGCAAAGAGAAGTTCACTTACGAGCAGGCTTCTTTCAACGCGGAGCTGTTTGACCTCGTAAAAGATAACTTCTACGCCGCCTTTGAACACGCCATGGACACCGACGATAAGAAAGTCCGCGAGGGGCGCATCAATGCCATCTACGACGACATCGCCGCACAGTACGGCGAAGCGCACCCCGATTTTGCGGCCCATTGGGACGAAATCAGCTACAGAATCCAAAAGAAAGTCGTCCAAACCTGGCTCCTGCAAGGCAAGCGGGTAGACGGCCGCGGCATGGATCAAATCCGCGCGTTGGGCGCAGAGGTTGCACTCATTCCCCGTGTTCACGGCTCCGGGCTATTCACCCGCGGGCAGACGCAGGCACTCAGTATCACCACGCTGAACACCATCGCCGCGTCCCAGAAGCTGGACACTATCTACGAGGAAGAGTCCAAGCGTTTCATGCACCACTACAACTTCCCCGCATTCTCTGTGGGCGAGGCACGGCCGGGCCGCTCTACGAATCGGCGTGAGTGGGGTCACGGCGCACTGGTCGAGAAAGCTCTCGAACCTGTCATCCCCCCCATCGAAGAGTTCCCCTACGCCATCCGTGTGGTGTCGGAGATATTAAGCTCCAACGGCTCCACCTCCCAGGCCTCCGTCTGCGGCTCCACGCTTGCGCTGATGGACGCGGGTGTGCCGATTAAAGCACCCGTGGCCGGCATCTCCTGCGGCCTGATTACGGACGAGCATAACCCCGACAACTGGACGACCTTCATCGACATTCAAGGCGTGGAAGACTTCCACGGCGAGATGGACTTCAAGGTCGCAGGAACCAAGGCGGGTATCACCGCCATCCAAATGGACTTGAAAAACGACGGCCTCACCTATGCCGTCATCGAAGAAGCCCTTCGCTCGACCAACGAGGCGCGCCACTTCATCCTCGATGAAGTCATGCTCCCCTGCATCTCCGAACCCCGCACCGAGCTTGCTCCGACCGCGCCGAAGATGATACAGATGAAAATCGACGTGGACAAAATCCGCGAAGTCATCGGCTCCGGCGGTAAGGTTATCCAAAAGATTGTCGCCGACACAGGCGCGAAAATCGACATTGAGGACGACGGCAATATCTATATCTCCGGCATCGACATTGAGGCCTGCCGTGCGGCGAAAGCCACGATTGACAACATCGTCTTCGTACCCGAAATCGGCAAGCTCTACTACGGCAGAGTCGTCCGCATCCTCCCCATCGGCGCATTCGTCGAACTGGTACCGGGCAAGGACGGCATGGTACACATCTCCAAGCTTGAAAACCACCGTGTGGAGAAAGTCGAAGACGTCCTCAAAGAGGGCGACATGACATGGGTCAAGGTCATGGAAATCGACGACAGAGGCCGTGTCAACCTCTCCCGCAAAGACGCCATCAAAGAGCGTGAGAAGATGGGTTTGATTGACTAATCTGCCCGCAAACGTTGACTCCCCCAGTCAGCTGCGCTGACAGCCCCCTCGCAAGCGAAGGGGCCTTAAGAGCCCGAAAGCCTCCCTCGTTTACGAGGGAGGTGGCCGCCGCAAAGCGGCGGTCGGAGGGAGTACATCACGCAAACCACAACAACACAGGGGCGGGCAAACAGCCCGCCCCTCAGTCTGTCAAAAAAGTCTCTTCGTACCCTTCGTCCTTTTCGCCGCAGCGACCCGGCCCGTAGGCCGGTATCCCTCAAAAAAATGTAAGCATTTTTTTGACATTCTGAGGAACCCCACATGGTCGAAAAAATCACACTACCCAACGGCGCACGCATCGTCTGCGAGCACATCCCTCACGTCCGCTCTGTCTCTTTCGGGCTGTGGCTGGGCGTGGGTTCACGCTTTGAAACCCCGGAATTGAGCGGCGCATCGCACTTCATCGAACACATGCTCTTCAAAGGCACCGAGACCCGCACGGCAATTGAACTCGCCGAGGAAATGGACCAACTGGGCGGCCAAACCAACGCTTTCACCACAAAAGAATGCACCTGCTTCTACACCCGCGTACTGGACACGAAGCTGCGCCATGCCGTGGACTTGCTGACAGACATGCTCTTCCGCTCCCGCTTCCGAGACGCCGACATCGATGCCGAGCGCGGTGTCATTTCCGAAGAAATCGATATGTACGAAGACGCCCCCGAAAGTCTGGTCGATGAAATGCTTTTGGAGGCCGTGTTCGCGCCCGGCAAGCTCGCCCAACCCATCCTCGGCACCAAAGACAGCCTGGCGGGTCTCACCCGTGACGGTCTCCTCACCTACAAAGCCGCCCACTATACCCCCGAACGGTTGGTCATCGCCCTCTCCGGCAACTTCTCGGCAGCGGACATAGACCACATTCGGGCTATCTTCGAGAGGATGCCCCCCGGCACGCCCGTCTCACCGGAACAGGCGGTCTATACCCCCGCCATGACTTTCCGGGAGAAAGCCATCGAGCAAAACCACCTCTGTCTCTTGCTGCCCGGTCTCTCCATAAACGATGAAAACCGCTACGCAGGGCAATTACTCCAAAATATCTTGGGCGGCAACTGGTCGTCAAGGCTCTATCAGACCGTGCGGGAACAGCACGGGCTCTGCTACAGCATCTACTCTTTCGGTACGAGCTATCAAGACTGCGGCGTCCTCGGCGTCTACACGGCATTGGGTGCGGAAACGGAGGAAAAAGCCCTCACGCTTATTACGAACATCCTCCGTGACCTCCGTGACAAAGGCGTAACCGCCGGAGAACTGGACAGAGCCGGAGACCAAGTGAAATCCAATGTCCTCATGAGCCTCGAATCCACCTCTGCCCGCATGAACAGCCTCGGCAAGAGCGAACTCTATAGAGGTCACATCCCCACCCCGGAAGAAATCATCGCCCGCTACGACGCGGTAACCTGTGAGGGCGTGCTCACGCTTGCACAGCAACTGATTGACTTCGACCGCCTATCCTTCTCCGCCGTCGGCCCGACGGTAAACGAGGCACGGTATCGGAACCTGTTGTCCTCGTAGGCGGTTTCCCCGACACCCCGGTCTCATTCCCCTAAAAACGCCCAAGCCCCGCTCGGCACATATGCCGAACAGGGCTTGTATTTCGTTCGCGCTTCGTGTATACTGTGCTTGGAATTGCCGTTAGGCGACTTGGTTACTTCCTCCTGTGAAGAGAGGGGGTGATACCTATGGTTACATATATTGAGCTGTTTCAGCTTGGTACGTTGATTGTAGCGATTATCGCCCTGTGCTTGAAGTACAGTCGTAAATAACTAAGAGACGCCTTAGCATCTAAGGCGTCTCTATTCCTTTAGGACCGAGCCGCCCATGCAAAGCGGCAATTCCATCTCATATCATCATTATAACATTACCCCCACACCTCTGTCAACACCCCTCGGAGGCCACACCATGACCATCCACCCCATCGCGCACATCCGCAGCGACTTTCCCACGAAATTCGGCATCCCCCGCCAGAGCGGGATGGTGGACGAACTCACCGCTACCCTCGTCTTCGAGCCGCAGTACCGCAACACGGACGCACTACGGGGACTGGACGGCTTCAGCCATCTCTGGCTCATCTGGGGCTTCTCTGTGGCGGAACAGACCGGCCGGTCGCCCACAGTCCGCCCGCCGCGGCTCGGCGGTAACGCCCGCTTGGGCGTGTTCGCCACCCGTTCGCCGTTTCGCCCCAACCCCCTCGGTCTCTCTGCCGTGGCTATTGAGGAAATCACCGAAGACCCCGCCCTCGGTCCCGTCATTCACGTCCGAGGCGCGGACTTGCTCGACGGAACGCCGATTTACGACATCAAGCCCTACCTCCCCTACGCCAACCGTGTCGCCGAGGCCACAGGCGGCTTCGCCGAAGCACCGCCGCAAGCAACACTAGAAGTCCGCGCCCCGGATGAGCTGACAGCACTTCTGCCGCCGGAGAAACGCAAGGCACTAAAGGCCATCCTCGCCTTAGACCCCCGCCCTCCTTATCAGCAGGATGCCAACCGCGTTTACGGGCTGCAATTTGCGGGGTTTGAGATTAGGTTTCGGGTTGCGGGTGAGGTGTTGACGGTTGTGGAAGTTTATAAATTGTAAGGCCGCACAATGTGCGGCCTTTTTCGCTCTATGCTTTCTGCCCATCTGGCGTGTTTGCGTGGGATTGTCCGAACATAGATCTGGTTATTCATCCTCGACATATTCCAGCACATCGGATACTCTACAGTTTAAGATAAAGCACAGGGTATCTAGTGTCTTAGTACTTATGGCCCCACCATGCTTCATCCTGTGCAGAATGCTTGCAGAAAACCCGTGCTTGAAGATAAGCTGATATTCAGTTATTCCCTTGCTAAGCAGGGTTTTATAAAAAGGCGCATAGCTTATCATAAGTTTCACCCCAATGATAGACTATCATGCTCAATGTATTGACTATGCTTCTTTTATCGAGTATAATGGTTGCTAGGAAGATACAAAGATAAGGAGTGATACCATGGACCTATACAAAGAAATATTGGCTAGAGCGATAGAACAGCAAAAGATAGAAGTTATATTTCCTGATTTACAAATAAGTGCAAACGAAATTGTTGGGCAACAATGCTATCAAGCCTTGGAAAAAATAAAGACCATCATCGAAGATGACAGCCTTTCAGAATTTATGTGCATAGAAGGAATCGTGTGCATATTGGAAGAAGTCGGCAGCGATGGGGGCTTTCGGCATGACTTTTGATATAAATTTCCTACACCACCTGTCAACTAACCCATGCAAGCGGTTTCCCCCGTCGCTTGCATGGTTATTTTTTTACAAAACCCCTTGCCAACCCGCATCTCGTATAGTATACTGATTTAGTGAATCAACGAATCAAAGAATCGGAGGAAATACCATGTCTGCTTACAACCCCTATGACAACGTACTCGCCACCATCGAAACTGCCGCAAAACAATTGGGCTACAGCCCATCCGAATACGAACACATCAAGTACCCCGAGCGCACCCTGCAAGTCTCCATCCCCGTCCGCATGGACGACGGCTCGGTACGGGTATTCGAGGGTTACCGTGTCCAGCACTCCACCCTGCGCGGCCCGTCTAAAGGCGGCATCCGTTACCATCAGGATGTCAATCAGGACGAAGTATCCGCCCTCGCCGCTTGGATGACTTTCAAATGCGCCGTGGCGGGTATCCCCTACGGCGGCGGCAAAGGCGGCGTCACCGTAGACCCGACCAAGCTCTCCAAAGGCGAACTCAAGCGTCTCACCGAGGTCTTCACCGAGCGCATCTCCCCCATCATCGGCCCCGAGACGGACATCCCCGCACCCGATGTCGGTACAGGCGGCGAAGTCATGAACTGGCTGGTCGAGACCTATTCCCGCCTGCGCGGCGAGTTGACCTTGGGCGTCACCACGGGCAAGCCTGTCGGAAAAGGCGGCTCGCTGGGCCGCGTTGAGGCCACGGGCCGGGGCGTCACCATCACCGCCAAAGCCGCCATGCAGGCATTGGGCCGCGAGATTCGGGGCGCAACTGTGGCCGTGCAGGGTATGGGCAACGTGGGTGGTATTTCCGCCAAACTCCTCACCGAAGAGAGAGCCAAAGTCATAGCGGTCTCCGACGTCTCCGACTGCATCTATAACCCCGCCGGGTTGGACATCGAGGGTCTCCTCACCTTCATCGCGGACGGCAACCTGCTCAAAGACTATACGGGCGATGTAGAGCGTATCAGCAGCAAAGAACTGCTGGAGATGGATGTCGATATCCTCGTCCCCGCCGCGCTGGAGAACATGATTAACAAAGACAACGCCGCAAACATCCGTGCAAAACTCATCGTCGAGGGCGCAAACGGTCCCGTCACGGTAGAGGCCGATGCCGTCTTGGAGCAAAACGGCATCATAGTCGTCCCCGATATCCTCGCAAACTGCGGCGGCGTGGTCTGCTCCTACTTCGAGTGGCTGCAAAATCTGGCGGACGACTACTGGACAGAGCAGGCCGTCAACCAAAAACTGGAAGAAGCCGTCAGCGCAGCGTTCAAAAGTGTCTGGGAAATTTCGGCCGAGCAGAATGTCTCCCTCCGCGCCGGGGCGTACTTGATTGCATTGAAAAAGTTGGTAGAAGAATCTGCATAAATCATAGCGAGTGTACTCAATAAATCAAAACCAAATCGTCATCGCATCTAAAAAATCCATTATTGAGCAAGCTCAACAATGGATTTTTCTTTATACTAAAATCAACGAACAAACACAATTGCCCCGTAGAATCCATTCATTCCATGTAGGGACGGCCTTTGGCCGTCCGCTGATTCAAGGTTGTGCAATGCTCCGACAACGGACGGCCAAAGACCGCCCCTACAGATTCTCTAAATATGCCTCTGCCACCAACAAATCCAAGGGCGTCGTTACCTTAATATTCACCGCACCCCCGGCTGCAACCCCGACCTTATACCCCTCAATCTCCAAGAGCCTGCTGTCATCGGTAGACATCGGATCATCCTTATGCCGCTCATGACATCGCCGGAGAATCTTCGTGTCAAAACATTGCGGCGTCTGCGCCGCATAGAGCGGCTGTGTGAGTAGTCTCGGCGTACCGCCGCCCTCCACGCTGCACATCCGTTCCTCAACCGGCAGAGCCGGAATCACCCCGTCATACCGCCGCAATGCCGCAATGCACCCCGTGATACACGCCTCTTGAATCAGAGGCCGCGCCCCGTCATGCACCAATACAATCTTGCTCTGCAAATCGGCGATGGCATTATACACCGAGGCCTGTCGGGTCGCCCCGCCGAGTACCACACGGCAAGGTTTGGCCATCGTTTGCGCCAATGCCTCCATCTGCACCCGCTCTTCTTCCCGCACGACCAAAGTCAAATCATCCACATAGGGATGCTCCGCAAACGCCGCCAGCGTATGCGCAATCATCCATTGTTCGTCCAAGGGCAGACACACCTTATTTTCCGCAACACCCATCCGGCTCCCGCTCCCCGCCGCCAAGACGACGGCTGTTACACGTTTGCGCTTATACATCAATCACACCTCCACCGACTACTGCGTCCCCTTGATAAAACACCGCCGCCTGCCCCGGTGTCACCGCCCGCTTCGGTTCACAGAGCCGCACCTCCACATCACCGTTCGGGAGCGGATGGAGCGTTGCTTCGCCCTCCTTATCCCGATAGCGAGTCATAACCGTGACATCCAAAGACGCGTCCAAACACTCAATGGCGACCCAATTCGGTGTGCACACCGTGAAGCGGTCACACATCAAATCACTCGCAGACCCCACCGTTACAACATTTCGAGCCATATCCTTACCCGTCACATACAAGGGCATCTCAGCGGCGACACCCAGACCCCGCCGCTGGCCGATGGTATAGCGAATCGCCCCCTGATGCCGTCCCAACACGCGGCCGGAGCCATCCAAAATCTCCCCGGGCGCGGCGGCAAGTCCCATCTTCTCCGTGAGAAATGCACCGTAGTCCCCGTTAGGGACGAAACAAATATCCTGACTGTCCGGCTTGTCCGCCGTCACCAGCCCCCGCGCCTCGGCCAAAGACCGAATCTCAGCTTTCGTCTTATCACCCAAGGGCAACAGCGTCCGCCTGAGCTCGTCCTGTGTCATGGCGTAGAGCACATAGGACTGGTCTTTCTCTCTATCCAGCCCCCGCAAGAGCTGATACCGCCCCGTGGCCTCGTCAAAGCGAATCCGTGCATAATGCCCCGTGGCGATGTAGGGCATCCCCAACTGGCCAGCCCGCCGAAGCAAATGTGGAAATTTCACAAAGCGATTACAGTCAATGCAGGGGTTCGGCGTCTCCCCCCGTGCGTAGCCGTCGGCGAACCGCTCCATAACCTCGCGGTGGAACTCCGCCGTGAAGTTGAACACATGGTGGTCAAGCCCCAACCGATGGCACACCCGCCGCGCGTCCTCCACGTCGGTGATGGCGCAGCAAGTCTTACCGCGGGTGACGATATCCCCGGAATCAAACAGCTTCATCGTCGCCCCCGCGACTGTGTACCGCTCCATCAAGATGAGTGCCGCCGCCGAGCTGTCCACTCCGCCGCTCATGCCGACTAAAACTTGCTCCATGTGTTCTCTCCCGCCTTGTAGGGGGCGGCGTCCTCGACGCCCCGTGGTATTGCGTATCTGTGATGCGGGGCGTCGAGGACGCCGCCCCCTACACCCACATATACCTTACAGCATACACACTTTCCGCCCCATCTGTCAACTTTGGACTGGAATTTTCACCGATTATGCGATAAACTGTAGAGGCGGCCATTGGCCGCCCGCATAAAGCCTCCCCCGTTTACGAGGGAGGTGGCCGCCGCAGGCGGTCGGAGGGAGTACTCCCCCGGTCGCCTAACGACGACAGCCCCCTCGGGGAGGGGGCCGAACCTATCATCAACCACAAACGTTTATAATACCGTGGGCGCGCAACGCGTGCCCCTACAGTACGGAGGTACACCATGACTCAAATCTACACCCAAATCCTAACCCGCCTCGCGTCCGGCCAAAGCAGCCTGCTCGTCTCCCGCTACGGCCCGCACGGCCCGGAGCGCACCCTCGTCGAGGAAACCCCGAACGAGCGATCCGAGGGCGGCCTCAGCTTCACCCAAAACGGCGGCACGCTCACACTCACCGAGCGTTTCCTGCCCCGCCCCCGCCTCCTCATCCTCGGCGGCGGCCATATTGCGCTGCCGCTGGCCGACCTCGGCAAGATGCTGGACTTCGATGTCTGGGTCTATGACGACAGGCCAAGCTTCGCAAATCCCGCCCGCTTCCCCGCCGCTCACACGGTGATTTGCGACAACTTCGCCAACATGCGTGACCGCCTCGCCATTCGCCCCGGCGACTACGTCACCGTCCTCACCCGCGGCCACAAGCACGATATCTTCTGCCTTGAGGCTCTCTTGGACGGCGCGGGCGAAATCCCTCAATACATCGGCATGATTGGCTCGAAACGCCGCATCGCCATCGTCAAAGAGGAAGTCGCCGCAGCCACAGGCCGGGGCGACCTCTTAGACGGCCTCTATGCCCCCATCGGCCTCTCCATCGGCTCTGTGACCCCGGAGGAAATCGCGCTGTCCATCATGGCGGAGATTATCAAACTCAAACGCCTCGGCCCCGACGGCACACGCGGCAAAGTCCCGCAGGAGGGCAGTATTGACCCGGAACTCTTCCGCTGGCTGGCCGCCCCGAAAGAAGGCCGTGCCGCACTCGTGACCATCGTCTCCACCAAAGGTTCCACCCCCCGTGAAATGGGCGCGAAAATGGCCGTCACCGCCGACGGAAAGACCATAGGCAGCATAGGCGGCGGCTGCGCCGAAGCGGACGTCATCGCGCGGGCCAGGGACGTGATGGACGAGAACGGCTGGCATGTTATGGAGGTGGATATGGCAGATTCGGCAGAGGAGGACGGCATGGTCTGCGGAGGTGTGATGACGGTATTGATTGAGGCGGTGGGTGAATGAACAGCGACCTCAAATATATCGAATTAAAAACCGGCTACGCAGACAATGGCCCCGCTTGGATTGGCAAAGTGAAACTATCTAAAAGCGGAAATACCGTGTATTTCAACGACAAAGCATTCCGTAAGTGCCAAGGTATTTCGGGGAATTACTACGATGTGGAAACCCTGGAAGAATATTGGATTTCAGGCATCAAAAAAAAAACAGCACCGACAGGCATTGGGCAGGGCATGGAAAGATCACTCTTGCGAAATCCATCGTGCAGGATTATCTTGAGATAACAGGGCGACAGTCCATCGACCATAGCCGTTTTAATATCGTCGATATTCCGGACGCATACCCGATTGACAGGATTAACAGACTGGAAAACCGCACATAAAAAGGAGCCGCCCCATGACCACACCCAACCCCCCAATCACCATCCCCACGGAACTAACCGAAATCCTAAAAACCGACCCCGAGGCCGCCGCGTTCTTCGACAGCCTCACGGACGGCTACAAACGCGGCTATTGCGACTGGGTCGGCGGCGCAAAGCAGGAGGCCACCCGTGTGACGAGGGCGGGCAAGGCTTTGCTTATGTTGCAGAATAAGCAAAAGACATTGAAGACTTAGGGGGACACAAGATGGTACCAAAAGACGACTGGCGGCGCATGGGACAAGAGACCTACCTCATGGACGCCGAACTGCAATACATTGCCCCTTACATCCCTCGCTCAGAGACTTGGGAACACGAACATTGCGAATTTTGTACCGGGAAAATCAGCCCGTATGACGGCGATTTACACAATGCCTATTGCACGACGGATGAAAAGCGAAGCCATTGGATTTGCCCGGCCTGTTTTGACGATTTCAAGAATGAGTTTAAGTGGACGATTCAAACAGGTTTTGAACTCAAAATCCTCGACCTGCATTGGGCAACAGGCGGCAAAGACAACCCGGAAGACCAATGCCTGCACGGAAACGTATTCGTCAGAATCGGCGACGAAATTCTCGATGAAGGCACAGACAGCTGGACCGTCAGCGCAGGCGCATACCGTATGCTGGAATCCGTATACAGCAACCACAGATTACGTGCCGATGGAGATTTCTTGCCATGTTGCGGGTTTTCTATGTTCCAAGACGAAAGAGATAAAATCACTATCATGGGCTGCTCTAATGGCATCGACTGGTCCGTCACGCACGAGGGCGGCATGGTCAGGCTCATAACAGGGGCAAATACACAAGTAACCATCCCGCTTGCGGAATATAAAAATATCATATTTGCGTTCGCAGACACAATTACATCGTTTTATGAAACGTGTTCCCCTAAAACACCGATAACAGAAGCTTATGAATGTAATGCACATCAAATATTTTGGTCTAACTGGGAAAAATGGCGCGACGAAAATTATAACCAAAGGAGCACCCCCATGCAAACCGTCATCCTCTACGCCACAAAACACGGCGCAACCCAAGAAATCGCCCGCCGCATCGCAACGCACATCAACGGCGCAACTATCCACGACCTCAAACACCCCATCCCCGCCCTCGCGGACTACGACTGCGTCATCCTCGGCAGCTCACTCTATGCCGGATCCATCCGCAAAGAGGCCAAAACGTTTCTGTCGCAACACGCAGACGAACTGCAGAGCAAAACCCTCGGCCTTTTCCTCTCCGGCATGGAGACGGGCGAGGGTGAAAAAGCTTTCGCCGCAAACTTCCCCCCTGCCCTCCTGCAAACAGCAAAGGCGACAAGCCTCTTAGGCGGCATCTTCGACCCCAAAAAAGCGGGCGCGATGGCACGGCTCATCATGAAAGCCGTCACCAAGCAGTCGGGCTATGTCAGCACACTTGATGACGAAAAAATCAAGCGGTTTGCGGCATTGATGAGCAGATAAACATCACAATCTTTCATTTAATCCGCCCAAAATAAATCATTAGTTCGCTCAGTTTAACGTTAAAATAAAATTATAAGCAAACTCAAATATAGCCCGGTGAGACCCTCTCTCCGGGCTATTCCTCTGCAACCACAGGTCGCCGAATCCGCTTTACCTCCGCCGCAACCCACATCAGCACAGGAATTCCGAGCTGAAACAAAAGCGCGATACGCAAATAAACCGTCGGAAACGAATCCCATACCCCCAAATGCCCGGACAAAACCGCCGCCAACCCCACAGAGAAAATCGCCGCCGGGATAAACACGCGCCGCCCCGCCCGCACGCCAAGCACCCGCCGCACAGCTCCAACCGCGGCGAACAGATACACCGCCGCCTTCGTTACCCCCGCAAGAAGAATCGGAACCGCCGCCAAAGATTCAATCCGTGTCTCAATCGCCCCCACCCGAATCACTCCGGCCGCTTGAAAAAAGGGATAGCGCAAGGTATCCATACTCCCCGCCCCCAGTACTGCCGCATCCCGCAGGAAAGTCAGGACAAAAAAAACGCACGCAATCGCCGCACCGAACAAAAACACCCGATACGGATTGGCTTTGCAATCCAACCGCCCCGACAAAGCCAGCATCACCACCGCCCCGCCGAAAGGAAAAATCGCCTGCCGCACCCCGCCCCGTACAATCGCCCTGCCACCGCTTGTCGCTATGGGTAAGAGATTCTCAACCCGCATACTCGGGATGGCAAACAGCGTCAAAACAACCGCCGACAAAATCACCACCGCCGCCGTCAGTACACTCCATTTCCCCAAAGTCTCCACGCCGCTTTTCGCGAGATAAACACCCACCGCCGCAAAGAGGATTAGAATCACAACCATCGGCGTATTCGTCAAACTCGTGAGCTGCACAAATACCCCATACCGTACTTGCGTCATAGCCGCCAGCAAGATAAAATACGCAAAATAAAGTACGCTCACAAATATCGCAAGCACCCTTCCCAGAGTATACTCCAGCATTTCATACAGGCCCATTCCGGGCATAATCCGCACCAACCGAGCCAAGAGTAAGAGCAAGGGAAAAGCGGCCGCAAGCCCCGCCAACAGGGCAATCCAACCATCTGCCCCCAAGTCGGAGGGCATATTGAGAATACTGCCCAGATAGAACAGCAACAAAATCGCCGCCGCGCCTTTCTGATTCAGCTTACCCATGCCTATGTGCTCATTCATACGCGCCTACCTCCGCATCCCGGCCTCTCGCACCCGCACCTCGATTCGGGCATCCAATTCACTCGCCGCAAGCCATGCCCGCCAATCCTCGGCGATTTGTTCCCACAGTCCGGGTTCTCGGCTCCGCACCGTCTCGGCGAGGCCGAAAACATCATGCCCCTCCGCGCGGAGCCGCTCTGCGAGGGCTTCCACTTGCGCGGAAAAGGCTTCCTCTGCCATAAGCTCCAACCGTCGAATCTGCGGTTGCGTCATCTCACCCCAACCGTCCGGCAACTGTTGCGCATCGGCGGTCACGCGGATGTCCAAGCCAAACCGCAATACGCCGCCATCCAAGTCAAAATCCGTCCGCACCCGACTGTGACGCGCTGCCAGCACCGCCCGCTGCCCATCCACTTCCACGGGGAACACCCGGTCTCGGACACCCGCCGTCGCCAGCAGATAGACGGGCATGTCCGCCTCGGGTAATGCCCCCGTCATGCGGTCGTCGGTGAACAGGGCCAATCCGTCTAACTGAAAGGGAATGTCCTCCGTGTCCGATGCCCCCACGATGGGCAGAGCCACGTCCGATGTACCGTGGTGCAGAACGTGGTGAATCTCATAGACAGCCAACGCATTCGTCGCCCGCCTCGCCCCCTGCCGCCGAGGACTGAGGCTCTCTCCGAGGGCTTTGGAGAGTAATAGACGAGGCTCCTCGTCCTGTGTCCCGCCCTCATCTCCTTCTTCCGCAACGGGCCGGAACAGTTCCGCCGCCGTATCCGTCCCGGCTATCGCAATCCGCAGACTATTCCGCGCGTCCCTGTCCCGCATCAGATAGTCCACGAGCGGCCGTATCCCCACCTGCTCCGCTACCTGCCGCCCCACAATCACCACGTCGGTTACACCCAGATATACGTGTCCGTGCAATCGGGCATAGGCGTCATACACCGCCTCGGCTAAGGTCTCTCCCGTGGTGGTGAGCAGAATCGAACCGAATTGCCCGTCTTGCGCACCATTGAGGTCTACAATCTCAAACGTCAACTTGTAGCCTTCACCCTCGTCACCTGCATCTACGGCAATTCCGGCCACCACGGTCTGCTCACCCAAACCCTGATAATCCCAGCACCCTGTCATCATGAGTGCGCTCAAAAACACGATTATGAGCACGCTCAAAAGCATTGATTTCTTCTGTTTCAGCCACCTAATCACTCCCGCTCACCTCCGGGTTTCGACCGCACTCTGTTGTCACTAAGCTGCGGAATCCGCGTCAAAACTCTGGGCCACGGGATGCGTACGAACGTGTCCTTCACCGTCTGCACATCCAGCTTCCCTGTGGGCATGAGCGTCGGCACGCCGAAACTCTGCAAATTGATGACGTGAACCAGCACAATCGCCAACCCCAGCGCAAGCCCGACCAATCCGAACAAACTGGCCGCAAGCAACAAACCGTAACGCGCAAACAAACTCGCCATCGTCAGCCGAGGCACGACAATAATCGTAATCCCCGTAAACGCCACGACGATAACCACGGGCGCGGCAACCAGATTCGCCTCCACCGCCGCCTGACCGATGACTACACCGCCCACAAATCCCACCGCCTGCCCCACATACCCCGGTGTTCGCACCCCCGCCTCTCGGAGGAAGTCGAAAAACAGGAGGAGAAGCAGGCATTCCAAGGCCGTCGGCAAAGGCACGTTCTGCCGTGCCGCCGAAAACGTGAGCATCAGCCCCGTGGGCAGAAGCTCGTGGTGGAATCCCAAAACCGCTACAAAAGCGGCCGGAATCGTAATAGTGCATATAAAACTGAGTATCCGCAACATCCGATTATAGCTGGCGTAGAGATTTCCCATGTAGTAATCTTCGCTGCTCTGAAAGTTCTCCACAAAAAGATAGGGCAAGGTCAAAACCACAGGCGACCCATCCGTAAAAATCGCAATCCGCCCCTCCAACAGCCGCCCCGCCACAACGTCCGGCCGTTCGGTGGAGCCGATGGTGTGGAAGCCCAGCACGGACTTCTCCGCAATGAACTCCGTGATATACCCCGCGTCCAGCACGGCGTCGATGTCGATGCCTTCCAGCCGCCGCTCTAACTCTTTGAGGATGTCCTTATTCACGATATTGTCCATGTAGGCGATGCAAATCCCCGTCTTTGACTGCCGCCCCAGCGAGTCCATCTTCAACTTGAGCTGATGCGTCCGCAGCCGCCGCCGAAGCATGGAGAGGTTCGTCATCAGCCCCTCGGTAAACCCCTCCCGCGGGCCGAGCAGAACTTTCTCCCCCTCCGGCTCGGCAATGCCCCGCAGTTGGAAGCCCTTATTGTTGATAATCAGCCCCGTGGCTGAACCCTCCACCAAAAGTAAGGTGTCCCCGTAGGTGATGGCGTTGACAATCTCCTGCACGTCCTGCGTCTCCGATATCTCCCCGGTGAGCTCCACGTGGTCACGGACGGCCTCGTACAAGAGTTTGGGCGGATGCGGGAGATTATCGGCCAAAATCAGCGGCTTGATGACGTGCTCCCCGAGCATCATCGAGTCGCTCACGCCGTCGCTGAAGTAGATGCAGAACTTGAGACCCGGGCATTCGGCGTTTTCAAATTCCCGATGGAGCATGATGTCCACGTCCGTGAACAGCTCGTCCAAGATGGCTTTGTTCTCTTGAATGGTCGGCCTGAGCCGCCGGGATTCCTCCGGCACGTTGGCGTCGCATGTGGTATTGGGCGGGGCTTGCGTCTCTGCCATCTTGTGCGGCTCCTTTTGGTTTGATTTGGCTTAGTATGTGTGGTGGGCGGGGATTTATGCGAAAAAGCCAACCGAGGAGAATCGGTTGGCTTTTGGTTTGTGTGGGCTTATTTTGTAGTATGCTTATTTTCCGAACTCTATACTTAAAACGCTCCATTTAAGTATTTTTCTACATCTGCAACAGGTATCCCACAGCGTTCAGCGACTTCTTCATTTGACATTCCATTAGAACTGAAACGTTGGATAACGTGCAAAAATTTTTCTCCCACTTCAAGAATATGCCCGTCCAAATCATAGATATGGAAAACTCTTTGCCCCCAAGGTTGCTCAACCACTCCACCCTTTACAAACTCTATATCGGGGTGATTTTCAACCTTTGCAACAAATGCGTCAAAATCATCCGTTTCAAAGACCAACTCCATATTGTGAGAACGTGCGATTACACTTTCTTTCGGCACACCAATTATTTCATCAAAACCTTGCTGCAAAGCAATTCCGCCTTTAAAGGCAACATTTACACCCCAATCAGTATCAATTTCCAGTCCCATCAAATCTTGATAAAATTTTTTTGATGTTTCAATGTCTTTTACAGCCAAGCATAGAGCTTCATATCTCATTCGTTTTAAACCTCCGTTTTTTATTCAATCATGTCATCCCAAACATGACAACAACACAGATAATCCTACCACAAAATCCCTGCAATTTCAATTTCAAAACCAATCCAAGATTTTTTCACCGCAAATGCGTTTTTTCTATAATATTTCACTTTACACACTCCGCGTTCAATGGTATACTACAACCAATTGACAATAAATTGTCAGACATGTTACAGCGAATCGACAATTCATTGTCAATTATTGCGTTTTCATGGAACAAACAAGTGTTTGAGGGAGGGGAACCTTATGGATAAGACGTATCTGTATTACCCCGGATGTACATTAAAAACAAAGGCAAAAGAGCTTGACGCCTATGCCTTGCAATCAATGGAAATGCTCGGCATCCCATGCAAGGAGCTTGACGAGTGGCAATGCTGCGGCGCGGTCTACCCACAGGCGACAGATGAAATCGCCACACGCCTCTCCGCCGCACGCGCGCTCGAAGAGGCTAGGCAGAAAGACTGTGACCTGCTCACCCTGTGCTCGGCCTGTCACCACGTCATGAAGCGCGTGAATCACGACATAGCGTCCGATGCGGACATCAGAATGAAAGTAAATAACTATTCTGAATTCGAGACACCGTACGCGGGCGAAACGAAGGTCGTCCACTTCCTAGAAATGCTGCGCGACACCATCGGTTTCGCGGAACTGAAAAAGCGTGTCTTGAACCCCTTGACCGGGCGGAAAATCGGTGCGTATTACGGCTGTCTGCTCCTGCGCCCGAGCAATGTCATGCAGTTTGATGACCCCGAAAATCCGTACATCATGGAAGAGTTCCTGCACGCCATCGGGGCAGAGCCTGTGCTCTATTCCTATCGCAACGAATGCTGCGGCGGCTATGTTGCGTTGGATGACCCCGCGCTGGTGCAAAAAGTCTGCACCAAGGTATTACACTCCGCCGAGCAAAAAGGCGCAGAGGTACTGGTCACGGCCTGTCCGCTGTGCAAGTACAACCTGACAAAACACGACAGCGGCGATGTGCCCACATACTATTTCACCGAACTCTTGGCCGAAGCACTCGGCGTGAAAGAATAGGGGGTAAATATATGCTTGTTGATGAAAAAGGGATGCAAGAAGAAGTCATCCGTATGAGCGGCACAGAGCCGAAAAAATGTATGCTCTGCGGCAAATGCTCCGCCACCTGTCCGCCCTCTATGGACATGGACGTCCGTCCCCATCGTTTTGTAAAAAACGTGAAAGCCGGGAACATTGAAGCCTTAATGGAATCCGAATCGCTTTGGAAGTGCCTGTCCTGTTTTGCCTGCGTGGAGCGTTGCCCCCGCGGCGTCGAACCGGCGAGCTTGGTCGAAGCGGTCAGGCTATTGGTCATCCGTCAGCAAGGCAAAAATTATTTGACGGCAGACGATATCCCGGAGCTGATTGCCTCGGATGAGGAAATCCCGCAACAGTTGATCGTTAGTGCGTTCAGAAAGTACAGCAAATAATACAGTATAGCAGCTTGTAAACAAGGTCCTTGCCCTAAAACCCGCCGAAGCGGCCCGGCCCGCAGGCCGGTTCCTTTGGGAGACAAAGCCCGGCGAAGCGGGTTTGTCCCCAGTTAGTAAATAGTAATAGGGGTGAACCATAGTGCAGAGAATAGGTGTGTTGGTCTGTTGGTGCGGCAGTAATATCGCGGGAACGGTTGATATTAACACAGTCGTAGAGGCGTCGAAACGCGAACCCGGCGTTGTCTACGCCACCGACTACCAATATATGTGCGCCGAGGGCGGTCAGGCGATGGTGCGGCGGGCGATTGAAGAACATAGCCTGACCGGTATCGTTGTCAGTGCCTGCTCACCAAGGATGCACGAGACAACCTTCCGCAAAGCGGCCGCCGCTGCGGGTTTAAATCCGTACATGGTCGAGATTGCGAATATCCGCGAGCATTGCTCTTGGGTACATAAAGACAAAGAGGTCGGAACGGAGAAAGCCGTCGTCTTAATGCGTGCGGCCATTGCCAAGCTGAACCTCAACACACCGCTCTTCCCCGGAGAGAGCGGTGTGATTAAGCGCGCGCTCGTCATCGGCGGCGGGATTGCGGGGATTCAAACCGCACTTGATATCGCGGACGCAGGGTATGAAGTGGACATCGTCGAAAAATCCCCCACCATCGGCGGGACAATGGCACAACTGGATAAAACCTTCCCGACGCTCGACTGTGCGGCCTGTATTCTAACGCCCAAGATGGTCGATGCGGCACAGCATGACAAGATTACGCTGTATACCTACAGCGAAGTGGACGAGGTCTCCGGCTTTGTCGGAAACTTCTCCGTAAAAATCCGCCAAAAAGCCCGCTGTATCAACAGCAAGCTCTGCAACGGATGCGGCGATTGTATCGAAAAATGTCCCGCCAAAAAGGCAAAGAGCGAATTTGACGAGGGGCTTGCCAACAGAAAAGCCATCTACGTCCCCTTCGCGCAAGCCGTGCCGAATGTGCCTGTGATTGACCAAACACAATGTCTCAAGTTCAAAACAGGCAAATGCGGCCTCTGCGAAAAGGTCTGCCTGCCCAAGGCGATTAACTTTGAGCAACAGGATGAAATCATCGAAAAAGAATACGGCGTCATCATCGCCGCCACGGGATTCCGTCCGCTCTCGCCGGAACGCTACGGCGAATACGGCTACGGACAACTGCCGGATGTGATCACCTCGCTGGAGTTCGAGCGTCTCATGAACGCCGCAGGGCCGACGGGCGGTGCCTTACTGCGTCGGTCGAACGGGGAAAAGCCGAAGTCCATTGTGTTTATCCAATGTGTCGGCTCACGGGCCGAACCGGACAAAGGGAAATCCTACTGCTCGAAAATCTGCTGTATGTACACCGCCAAACACGCCATGCTGGTGCGGGATAAGTACCCGAATATTGATGTGTCCGTGTTCTACATCGACGTCAGAACGCCGGGCAAAAACTTCGATGAGTTCTACCGCCGCGCGGTGGAACAATACGGCGTGAACTATATCAAGGGCATGGTTGGCAAAATAGCGGAAGAAGACGGCCGCCTGCGGGTGCAGGGCTCTGATTTGATTGAAGATACGCAAATTTTCGTAGACGCAGACCTGGTCGTCCTCGCCACAGCGGTAGAAGCACAGGCGAGTGCTCGCCCGCTCGGGACTATGCTGACGGCGAGTATGGACCAAAACAACTTCTTCTCCGAGTCCCACGCCAAGCTCCGTCCGGTTGAAAGCCCGACTGCCGGGATTTTCCTTTCCGGCGTATGTCAAGGGCCAAAGGACATCCCCGAAACGGTCGCCCAAGCGGGTGCCGCCGCCGTTAAGGCACTAGGAATCCTGTCCAAAGACAAACTCATCGGCAACCCCTGCATCGCAGGGCCGGATGAACTGCTCTGTAACGGATGCGCATCCTGCGAAAAAGTCTGTCCCTACGGCGCGATTACATACGCCGATAAAGAAATCAATGACCACGGACATCGGACAACACGCCATGTGGCGGAGATTAACGAAGCGATTTGCCAAGGTTGCGGGGCGTGTACGGTCACCTGTCCCTCGGGCGCGATGGATTTGAAAGGCTTCACAAACAGACAAATTATGGCGGAGGTGGATGCGATATGCAGGTAAAAGACCAAAACTTTAAACCGCTGGTTGTCTCATTCTGCTGTAACTGGTGCAGTTATGCAGGGGCAGACTTAGCGGGCTCCAGTCGCTTGGAATACCCGGCGGAAGTGAAAATTATCCGTATCCCCTGTTCTTGCCGTGTGGACCCCTTGTTCGTCCTGCGGGCATTCCAAAGAGGGGCGGACGGCGTCATCATTAACGGCTGTCACCCCGGAGACTGCCACTACACCTCCGGCAACTACTTCACCCGCAGACGGATGACATTGCTGTTCAGTATGCTGGATTACCTCGGCATCGAAAGAGAGCGCACGCGCCTTGAGTGGGTTTCCGCCGCCGAGGGCGCGAGATTTGCCAAGGTGATGAATGAATTTGTCGGAAAACTACACGAAATGGGCGCAAACAAAAGGTTGGGTGATATCCGATGCAAAGAATAGCAGATGCGATGAGACAAAAAGCACACGAACTGCTGTCATCAGGCGCGGTCGGTGCCGTTCTGGCTTGGGAAAAAGGCGAATTGCCCTACGACACCTCCCCCGCCGTCTTCCGGGATGCCGAAGCCTTAGACAAGATGGTCTACAACGGATTTTGCGGCAGTAATTTGAGCAAATATCTCATTGAGCAGGGCAAACAAGATGAGAAAGTCCTCGTGTTCTTAAAACCCTGCGATACATACAGCTTAAATCAGCTGCTGAGTGAGAACCGTGTCGCACGAGAAAAGCTCCACATCATCGGCATAGGTTGCAAGGGCAAGTTAGACGTGGAAAAACTCCGCACACAAGGCATAAAGGGCATCACGGGGATAGAAGAAAACGAAACGCTGAAGATTCAAACCTTGTACGGCGACCACGAACTACCGAGAGAAGATGTGCTACTCGAAAAGTGCCTCAGTTGCAAGGGCAAAGACCACAAAGTGTACGATGAACTAATCGGCGAGGACTTATCGGCAGACACCGAACAAGGCGACAAGTATGCAAAGGTCGCAGAGCTCGAAGGCCAAACACCTGCCGAACGCTTTGCGTTTTGGCGGGGCGAACTCTCCAAATGTATCCGATGCAACGCCTGCCGCAACACCTGCCCCTCCTGCACCTGCCTGAAATGCGTGTTCGACAACGCGCACTCGGGTGTCGCCGCAAAGGTAAACGCGACGGAGTTCGAGGAAAACATGTTCCACATCATCCGCGCGTTCCACGTCGCGGGGCGTTGTTCCGATTGCGGCGAGTGCAGTCGTGTCTGCCCGCAGGGCATTCCGATTCACCTCCTAAACCGCAAGTTCATCAAAGATATAAGCGGCTTCTACGGCGAGTTCCAAGCGGGAGAAACGGCAGAACTCAACTCGCCCCTCCTATGCTATGACCTCGAAGACGCAGAGCCCAACATCATTTCAAAGCGAGAGGGGGATAACTGATGCTGAAATTATCGCTTTCCCGCATGGAGGAACTGTTTTCCCGCATAAACGGCGAGAGAACGCTGTACGCACCGATTCAAATAGGTGAGCAAACTCAATTTACACCTTGGGTGCCCGATGCCGCCGTGCAGATGAACCGTCTGAGCACGGTGAAATCGCCGAAAGACTATTTCTTCCCCCACATAGAGGACATTGCCGCTTTCCGCGTGCAGGGCAAGGAGATTGAGATTCTGGATGTCCGCACCGAGGCCGCGCCTTTCGCCGTATTCGGCGTGCGCGCCTGCGATGCCGAGAGCCTGAACCTGCTTGACCGCATCTTTTTGGATGACCCGATTGACACCTTCTACGAATCAAAACGCAAGAGCGGTCTCATCATCACAACCGCTTGCTTCGAGCCGGAAGAGACCTGTTTCTGCGGCGTATTCGGCATAGATGCCTTGAGCCCCGGCGGCGATATTGCCACTTGGATAGTCGATGATACACTCTACTGGAACGCCCTGACCGAAAAAGGCGAGGCCTTAACCGAAGCGGTCAAAGACTTGTTCGAAGAGACGGACGACATGGCAGTCAAAGCGGCGCAGGAAAAGGCGCAGACAGTCTTTGACAAACTCCCGTTTAGAGACTTGAACTTAGACGGTCTGACAGGCGAAGTGCTCATGAAGAAATTCAACTCCCCCGAGTGGGCGAACTTAAACCCCTCCTGTCTGAGTTGCGGCACCTGTACCTTCATCTGTCCGACCTGTCATTGCTATGACATCCAAGACTTTGACACGGGCAAGGGCATACAGCGGTTCAAATGCTGGGACTCCTGCATGTGCTCCGACTTCACCTTAATGGCACACGGCAACCCCCGCACAAGCCAGTTAGAGCGGTTCCGCCAACGCTATATGCACAAACTCATCTACTTCCCCGACAACAACGACGGGGCGTATGCCTGTGTCGGTTGCGGCCGTTGCGTGCAGAAATGTCCGATTTCGATGAATATTGTCAAGGTCATCAAAGCTTTGGGGGTGGAAAACGATGTGTAATTGCGAGATACTAATCCCAAAACTCGGCATCATTACCGATATCCGAGACGAGACGCCGGATGTCAAGACGTTCAGCGTAACGGCTCCCGACGGCGGCGTCGTATTCCCGCATATGCCGGGCCAATGCGCCATGCTCTCCATCCCCGGCGTGGGCGAGGCGATGTTTTCCATTACCTCCTCCCCAACGAATACGGCGTTCATGGAATACAGCATCAAAAAAGCGGGCGTCTTGACCGATTGGCTCCACAGGGCAGAGACGGGACAGCAGATTACCGTCCGCGGCCCCTACGGCAACGCCTTTCCCGTGGAAGGCGATTTAAAAGGCAAAGACCTCCTCTTCATAGCGGGCGGCATAGGCTTGGCACCTTTGCGCTCTGTCATCAACTACGTCCGTGCCAACCGCAAAAATTACGGCAAGGTGGACATCGTCTACGGCGCACGCTCAGCTGATGATTTGGTCTTCCGCAAGGAGATAGAATCCGAGTGGGACGGCATAGATGATGTAAACGTCCACCTGACCATCGACCGTGCGCAGGCGGGCTGGAGCGGCAATGTGGGCTTTGTGCCTGCTTTTGTGAAAGACTTAGGCTTCACAAAAGGCAGAACAACGCTCGTCTGCGGCCCGCCCATCATGATTAAATTCGTGTTGGCCGCCCTGGATGAAATCGGCTTTGACGAGACCAAAATCTATACCACCATGGAACTGCGCATGAAATGCGGCATAGGCAAATGCGGCAGATGCAATATCGGCTCCAAATACGTATGCAAAGACGGCCCGGTGTTCCGCTGTGACGAATTAGCGGCTCTGCCGGACGAATATTAGACTGGTAAGCGAGGTGTCAAAACAAATGGAAACTATGGTGAATGTCTTCCTGTTCGGGAAGAAATACGAAGTCCCCGAGAGTGCCACCATCATGACGGCGATGGAATATGCCGGCTATCAACTGGTGCGGAGTTGCGGCTGCCGCTGCGGATTCTGCGGCGCGTGTGCCACCATCTACCGCGTAAAGGGTGACAGGGAGCTGAAAGTAGCCCTCGCTTGTCAGACGCAGGTAGTGGATAACATGTACATCGCAACCCTGCCCTTCTTCCCGCTGAATAAGCAGATTGTGGATATAAACGGTGTGCGGCCCGATGACAGAATTATGATGCAGTTATACCCCGAGATTTACAGCTGTATCGGCTGCAACGCCTGTACGAAAAGTTGCGCGCAAGAGCTGAAGGTCATGCAATACATCGCATTCGCCCAGCGCGCCGAGTACGCAAAGTGCGCCCACGAATCTTTTGACTGCGTGATGTGCGGCATTTGCTCGTCGAGATGCCCGGCGGGCATCTCTCATCCGCAAGTGGGGCTATTAGCACGTAGGCTCTACGGCAAATACATCGCCGCCCCGTCCGAGCAGCTGGAAAAACGTGTGGCGGAGATTGAACACGGAGACTTCGAGACCTTAATCAGCGAACTGATGAACCGCCCGATTGAGGAAATCAGAGAACTCTACAACACCAGAGAGATTGAGGAATAGGGGGAACGCATATGTATACACCTGAAATGCTCGCTTCGATTCAAAAAGTCGAAGCCTCAAGAGAGGCCCGCATCGGCGCGGAGCTGAAGCGATTTACAGCGCAGGAAAAGGAAGACTTACTGCGCACCTACCACCCCGACTTCAAGCAGGAAGAGTTTTCCGAGCTGAGAATCGGCCCGAATAAGGGTGAGCGCGTACCGCATGAGCTGGCGGAACTTTTGGAAGGCCACAGCCGTATCAAAGACGTGAAGCTCGACTTGAGCCGGATTGACTATGACGTTGACGTGCTCGTCATCGGCGGCGGCGGTTCGGGTGCTTCGGCGGCCATTGAAGCCCATGCGGCGGGTGCCAATGTCATGATGGTGACCAAACTCCGCATCGGAGATGCAAACTCCATGATGGCCGAGGGCGGCATCCAAGCGGCGGACAAGGAGAACGACTCCCCGGCGCAGCACTACCTGGACGCTTTCGGCGGTGGCCACTTTGCGGCTCAGCCGGAGCTGTTGCACAAACTCGTCACAGACGGCCCGAACGCCATCAAATGGTTAAATGACCTCGGCGTCATGTTCGACAAAGAACCCGACGGCACAATGATTACGACACACGGCGGCGGCACATCCCGCAAGAGAATGCACGCCTGCGCCGACTATTCGGGCGCAGAAATCATGCGTACACTCCGAGACGAGGTATTAAACCGTGAAATCCCCATCGTCGATTTCACCTCAGCGGTGGAGTTGATTCTCGACACAAACGGCAGAGCGGCGGGTGCCGTGCTCATGAACATGGAGACGGGCGAATATCATATCGCACGGGCAAAAACCGTCATCATCGCCACAGGCGGCGCGGGGCGTCTGCATTATCAGGGCTTCCCGACTTCGAACCACTACGGTGCAACGGCAGACGGCCTCGTCCTCGCCTATCGCGCGGGTGTCGCGCTGAAATATCCCGACACCCAGCAATACCACCCCACGGGGGCGGCCTTCCCGATGCAGATTTTCGGCTGTCTGGTCACCGAAAAGGTGCGTGCCATCGGCGGTATGCTGGTCAACGCCGAGGGCGAGGCCTTCATGCACCCCTTGGAGACACGTGACGTTACTGCGGCATCCGTCATCCGCGAGTGCAGCACAAACGGCAAGGGCATAGAGACCCCCTGCGGCGGCTCGGCGGTGTGGCTGGATACGCCGCTCATTGAGATAACGAAAGGCAAGGGGACGATCGTCAAGTCCGTCCCCGCGATGCACCGCATGTATATGCAATACGGTATCGATATGCGCGAACAGCCAATTTTGATTTATCCGACCTTGCACTATCAAAACGGCGGCATCCAAATAAACCTCGACGGCAGTACGAGCATAGAAAACCTCTATGCCGCAGGCGAGGCCGTCGGCGGCATCCACGGACGTAACCGTTTGATGGGGAACTCCCTGCTCGATATCATCGTGTTCGGCCGCAACGCAGGCAAAAGCGCGGGCGCGAAATACAAAGACATCAAGTTGGGCGAAATGACCTTGGCTCACGTTGACCGCTACGAACAAGAAATACAAGATGCGGGCATAGCGAACGGACACATCTCACCCTTGCTCCTCCCGCAATATGCGAGAGTGCAAGAGCTATAGATTACAAACGTAAGGGCGGACGCCATGTCCGCCCTTCAGAATGAATACACCGCCTTTGCCCTACATTTCGCTGAAGGCGAAATGATTTTTTGCCGACAAGTGCATGTTTAGTGTGCGCCGGAGGCAAAAAAGGTAGAGTTCGTCTTTTTTCGGAATTCATTTCCGAAAAAAACTCCATAACCCGCCGCAGCGATCCGGCCCACAGGCCGGTTCCTTTGGAAGACAAAGCCCAGCGAAGCGGGTTTGTCTCCAGTATGAAAGGAGCAATGAGAATGAACGGAAAACAAATCGGATTTATCTTAGGGGGCGGGCTATTTGTCGCCCTGCTTTTGATACCGCCGCCTGCGGAATTAAGCATAGAAGCGTGGCGGCTGGTCGCCGTGACCGTTGTCATGGCAATTTTCTGGATCACGGAAGCCCTGCCCATGGGTGCCACATCCTTGATTCCCATCGTGGCCTATCCCCTGCTCGGTATTTTGCCCTCGCCTGAAGTCACGGCATCATATGGCGATAATGTCATTTTCCTGTTTATGGGCGGGTTTTTCCTCGCCGTTACCATGGAAAAATGGAACCTGCACCGCCGCATCGCGCTCAATACGATTAAACTGACCGGAACCACACCATCCAAAATCATTTTGGGCTTTGCCGTGGCCACACTTTTCATCTCCATGTGGGTGAGCAACACCGCCACCGCCGTCATGATGATACCCATAGGTGCGGCGGTGTCAAAATCCTTGACAGGAAACTCCACCGACCCCGCCGTGCAGAAAAAGGAAAGAAACTTCACCCGCTCCCTGATGCTGATGATTGCGTATTCCGCCACCATCGGCGGCATCACCACCATCATCGCCACCCCTGCCAATGCCATTGCCGTGGCACAACTGCGGGAAGTGTTCGGTTTGGAAATCAGCTTTTTCCAATGGATGCTGGTGGGCGTACCTCTGGCGATTGTCATGCTCCTGATTGTGTGGCTGATGCTGACCCGTGTCATCTTCCGCACGGGCGATTTGCGGCTGGCAGGGGGCGCGGCTACTGCCATTACGGACGAGCTGCAAAAACTCGGCCCCACCAAACGCCCGGAAAAGCTGCTATTGGCGGTTGCGAGCTTCATGGTGTTTGGTTGGATTTTCCGCGGTTTTATCGACATTCCGATTATAAACCGCATCACCGACACCCAAATCTCCATGCTGGGTGCCCTTTTGCTGTTCACCATCCCGTCAGGCACGGGTGACCGTTTGCTGGATTGGAAAACCGGCCTGAAGATTCCATGGGGGATTTGTCTGCTGTTCGGCGGCGGCTTGGCCATTGCCACCGCATTCCGCACCACAGGGCTTGCGGATTGGGTCGGTAGTTTGCTCGCCAACATGGACGGCTTGACATTGTTCACCGCAGTCTTAATCGGCACCGCCATGGTTTGCTGTTTGACAGAAATCGCGTCCAACACGGCCATTGCCTCGCTGTTTATCCCGATCATGAGTGCCTTTGCGATTGCATTGGCAATCCATCCCTTTGCATTGATCATGGCAATCTGCCTCGCCTCCTCCATGTGCTTTGCCATGCCCGCCGCCACGCCGCCAAACGCCATCGCCATAGGCAGCGGATTCGTCAAAATAAAAGACATGGCCAAATCAGGATGGATACTGAATTTTGTGACCATCGTCATGGTGGTGGCAGCGATTATGTTCTGGCTGCCGCTGGTGTGGCAGGTGGACATCGGGGTGATGCCGCAGGCAGTATGGGAGTTTTTGGGCTTATCCTAGTGGATATACTCGGTTCATGGACATCGAAACACGGGCCGCTCCTAAAGGTGAACTGCAAAACGCCGCCGCCCCTGCCCTTTCGGGCGAGGAGCGTAATTATTCCGATAGGTAGCACACGTTCTAACAAACGTGTGCGCCTTGCTTTTAGGCCGTGTGATATTATTACTTTAACAACACAACAAAGGAGCAAAACTATATGCTAAATTTTCCGTCAATTAGTTTTCCGGGTAATTGTGATGAAGCCATCACCTACTACAAAGAGGTACTTGGAGCAGAGGTAAAAGCGATTATTCATAACGGAAACGACCGGGCAGACCCTAATATGGACAACTCTTTACCGCCAAACTTTGTGACATATTCAGAGGTATTGCTGTTCGGCACCCCTGTAATAATGACTGATGGAGCTGAAAAGAAAATGTCTTGCGACAACTTTTCGTTTACCCTCTCTCTCAATACTGAAGAAGAAGTGACTTCCGTTTTCAATAAACTTGCAGACGGTGGTGAAATTGTTGAGGCTCTCTCAATTGAGCTTTGCGGTTACCTTATGGGTTGTGTGAATGACCACTTTGGTATTTCATGGACTGTATCAATTTATTTTGAGTAACTCGCGAACGATAGTATGCGCATTTCCAAACCTAAAGGCTGCCCATACCCTGCTTCCGGAACGCCGAAATTTTCTACAGCACTACAAATCAAAGCCCCGGTATGACACCACATCATACCGGGGCTTTGATTTTTTCGGGAAAATATCATTTTATCTCTTGACAAACGACCCCTACCGGAACTGCCTGTCTTTTTGCTTATCCAATGCGCCGATACATCCTATTTTTTGAGTTTGCTCTATATTTCATGCAATGCCTATTTGCTCATATTCCTGAGCACACTCTCCATCGTTCTGGCCCGCAACCACACTTTCGCATCCGCCGCATCCCGCGCGATTTGCTCTTTCAACGCCGCCACATCATCAAACCGAATCTCCGGGCGCAAATAGTAGTAAAACTCCACCCGCACCGTCTGTCCGTAGAGGTCACCATCGAAGCCCAGGATATAGCTCTCCACCGTCATACGCTCTCCGCCCCTGTCCACCGTGGGACGAAGCCCCACATTGGTCACGGCGAGCCGCCCTTCGGTATCCCCCGGCAAAAACACCTGCGTCACATACACGCCGCGCGGCGGGACGACCACGCCCGCAGGAATCTCCATGTTAATCGTCGGCGCACCCAATGTCCGCCCCAACTTGTAGCCGTGACGCACCGTGTCCACAAGCGTATGCGGATGCCCCAGAAATTGTTCCGCCCGCACCATGTCCCCGGTCTGAATCAGCTTCCGAATATCCGTGGAGCAAACCGCCATGCCATCCAACATAACCTCGTCAATCACATCCGCACCCATCCCCAGCGCACGGCACACCTCTACAAGCCGCTCAGGGTTGCCCGCACCCCGGTAGCCAAAGTAGTAGTTATGCCCGCAGACCACATGTACGGCCCCGTAATCCCGCTTGAGCGACTCCACAAAGGCATCCCAAGGCATGGCTCGAAAAGCCTCGTCAAAGGGCACGACTAACACGTCTGATATCCCGTGCAGTCGCTCGATGAGGTCAATACGTCCGTCCAATGCGTTAATCAGCGGCACCGTGTCCCCGCTGACCACGCCGTCCGGGTGCGTATCAAAGGTCAAAACCGCAGGCGCAGCCCCCAACTCCGCCGCCCGCGCGCGGACGCAGGCCAAAAGAGCGGCGTGTCCCAAGTGAACGCCGTCAAAAAATCCCAAGGCAATGACCCGTTTTTCCATCTGTGTTCTCGTCTCCTCTGTCTCTGTCTTTCTTGTCCGCAACACACTCGCTACCGCCGCTCGCTCAAATACATCTGCAAGCGATTCTGCAAAATCCGCGCCGTATCGGCCGCAGACCTGTCCCCGGCGAAGAAGGGCAAGGTCTCCTCCAATATCATCTCCATCACTCTGTCATCAAAGCGGCCCGCGATGCTCGCTGTCTCTACAATCGCCCGAAACCCCCGCTCCTCCGCTTCTGTCATGGCGTAGAGGTAGACCATAAAGTGCCCGCCCCCTCGGCCGCCCCGGGGGACTTCCTCTTCATTCCCGTCCGCATCAATTTCCATGAGAGGCGTTCTCGCCTCGACAATCATCGCTTCGTACAGGTCAACCCGCAGAGGAAATCTCCAACCTAAAGCTTCCTCTTCATTCATCCCGTCGAAGTACGGCATAAGAGCCCGTCGGATAAAGCTCCAAGCCGCATCCTGCTGTGTGCTTGTCGCAGAAATCGCAAACCCGGCACTCGCACGGACAGCGTGCGCACCACCGTCTCGGGTCGGCATCCCCAGAGCGACGAAATCTTCGCCGAGCATCCCCGCAAGCATCTGATAGGCGTCAATGTCACGAATATCCACGAAGTCAATGAGCTGCTCCCCACGGAGCATCCGTATGATTGGGTCGGGCAAGGCCATCCATTCCTCCATACTGTGATCTGCCATCACATGCGGTAGGCGGTAGGCAATCTCCAGAAGCTGTATAAATGCCTCATTATCCACATTCACGCGATTCTCCGACCAATCAATAAAATCTTCGTCTGAATACAAAATCGCCGTATGCAAAAACCGCTCCGCCGTGAAAAATTCGGCCAGAAAGAACTCCATGCCCGCGGCTTCCGCCCGTTCGATGAGAGCCAGCATTTCGGCAAAAGTCCAAGACTCAATATCCCCCACCACATCCGCCAGGCCGATAATCGTCTCGATGATAAAACTGTTGGAAATCATCGGCAGTGACCCGTCGGGGGCCTCCATCGTACGCAAAATGTTCGGCAGGAAATCGTCCCGGCTCAAAACCGGGTCAGCGTCGATGAGAGAGTATAAATCCACCAACAAGTCCCGCTCCGCTAGCGTGGCAAGGCTGGACGGGCTACCCACGATGATATCCGGGGCCTGCCCGGTCAACACGTCCATCATAAACCGAAACTCAGCCGTAAAAAAATCCTCCATCGTATCGCTGCCGCTTGTGTAATAGTCCCGGATTTCAATCTGATGCGTCTGACTGTTTCTGTTAAACTCCCGCACCATGTCCCGCACGTTTTCCCAAACACCGAAGCCGCCCAAGGTGATAATTTCATGCTCCGGCAAATCCGCCCGCGCCGTGCG
>WRAK01000010.1 GCA_009780235.1 Oscillospiraceae bacterium | reverse complement strand
GGCTACAGCGCGACCCACTTCAACCCGTACGGTCGTTTGACCCGTGCGCAGGCGGCACAAATCATCCTGAACAAGGCAGGCGTAGGGGCACAACCCTTCCCGCCGACAGCTCCGTTCCCGGATGTGCCCGCAACGGCATGGTACGCACCTGCGATTGCTTGGGTGGCTGATAATAATATCATGGTCGGCCACGCCAACGGTTTCTTTGGCCCCGGCGAGTACTTGACCCGTGAGCAGTTTGCATTAACGCTGCTTCGTTTTGCGGAATTCCAAGGGCTGGATACCACGAGTCCGCCGGAGGGCGGCGCACAGTGGCCCTTCCCTGATGACGCATCAATTTCTTGGTGGGCACGCGAGGCACTCCGCTGGGCGAACTACCATAGTGTCATCTTGGGTGATAGCGGAGGTATGCTCAGACCCGTTGGCACGGCGCAACGTGTAGAAGCTGCGGTCATGGTGGTACGATTCTACGACAACGTACCTGCGGCTACCCCGTAGGATTGACTACGCGTACGAACGAGTTATAAAAAGAGGAGGCACCCGATTGGGTGCCTCCTCTTTTGGGTGTGTGTGGTGGTTGTTGGTCGTTCGTCGTGGCGCGGGTGGGCGGCAGGATGCCGATTTACGTTTATTCCAACAATACCCTGAGCGCATCTACCGCGCGGCGTTCCAGTCTTGACACTTGCACTTGGCTTACGCCCAGCACTTTTGCCGCGCGGTCTTGTGTCATACCGCGCCAGTAGCGGAGGCCCAACACTTTTTTTTCCTTGTCGGGCAGCTTGTCAATCGCCTCGCGCAGGGAGACGTGTTCAATCAGCCGTTCCTCTTGTGTGAGGTCACCGAGGATTTGTTCTAAGGTGAAGCCGTCCTCGCCTGTCTCCCGCTGGAGGGATTCGGTGGAGGAGGTGGCCGTCTCGGCGACGGCGATGTCCTCGACGGTGAGGCCTGTCTCGGTGGAGAGTTCTGAGAGGGTGGGTTCGCGTCCCATACGCTGTTCGAGTGTGCTGCGGGCGGTGCGGATAGACATGGCGTTTTCCTTGATGGAACGGCTGACCTTGATGCTGCCGTCGTCCCGCAGGAAACGCCGAATCTCGCCGGAGATTTTCGGTACGGCGTAGGTGGAGAATTGTGTGCCGTAGCCCAAGTCAAAGCCCTGCATGGCCTTGATGAAGCCCACGCAGCCGATTTGGTAGAGGTCATCGTTGTCCACGCCTCGCCCGAAATAGCGGCGGGCGATGGACCAGATAAGGCCGGAGTTTTCAACGACCATCTGCTCGGCGGCATCCCTGTCGCCGGATTGGACACGTTGGAGCAAGGCGAGTTTTGCATCATCCATCTATTTTCCGCCGCCAATCCGCATGGAAATTTGTTTGCGCATGGTCACGGTGGTCCCGCGGCCCGGGATGGAGCGGACACGAAGCTTATCCGTGAAGCTCTCCATGATGGTGAAACCCATGCCGCTGCGTTCCTCGCCGCCTGTGGTAAAGAGGGGAGTGCGGGCTTTGTCGATGTCAGGGATGCCGAGGCCCGCGTCTCGGATGACAATTTCGATGGCATTGTCTGCCGTGAGCTTGGCGCGGAGGGTGATTTTGCCTATGGTGTCCGGGTAGGCGTGGACGATGGCGTTTGTAACGGCCTCAGACACGGCGGTTTTGATGTCGCCCAACTCCTCTAAGGTGGGGTCGAGTTGGGCGGCGAAGCAGGCAACGGTGGTGCGGGCAAAGCCTTCATTGATGCTTCGGCTGGGGAATTCAAGCTTTATGTAGTTCGATTGGTTCATGCCAAGGCCTCCTGTTCTATGATTTCCACGATCCGATAGATGCCGGATGCGGTCAGCACTTTCATGGGCTGGCGGGGGACGTTTACTACATGTGCCCGCCCGCCGACTTCGACCATGCGTTTGTGTGTGTTGAGCACCACGGCGATGCCCGAGCTGTCCATAAAAGATAGTGCGCCGAAGTCCATGATGCAGTCACGGGGGAGGTTGAGGTCGATGGCCCGCCCGATGCGCTGCATGGCTTCCTTGGCGGCGTGGTGGTCGAGTTCGCCGGAGAAGTGCAGCGTGAGCCGGCCTGTTTGGAATGTTGTGGAGAGTTGCATTCTGTTTCCTCCTGTTCGTAGGGTGCGACGCCTTCGGCGCACCGCATGATATTTGTATGTATGATGCACGGCGTACCGGGGACGTCAATGAAAAAAATACACCGTGAGATGGGATTGTCCCATTCATGGTGTATTTTAGCTTATTTGCGGGGAGGAATTTGTCGGAATATTACCGCTTCTTTAATAAGTTGACCATATCACATACGACGGCGGCTTCTTCATCCGATAACTCCGAAATATCCAAAAAACGTTTGTCCTCACGGCATAGTAAATAATCTACCGTGACGCCGAACAGGTTAGCGATTTTGATGAGTACCTCGTAAGACGGTAGACGTATGTCTGTTTCGTAAGAAGATACCATTGAGGCCGTCACGCCCACTTTTCGGGCGACTTGCTCTTGGGTGAGATGTTTTGTGTTGCGCAATTGTCGTAGTCGTTGTGAAAAGTCAACCATAAGCCGTACACTCCTTTTCTTATAGTGTACAGGCTTATTGTTTTCCGATAGAAATGTTTTATATATGCAATAGTTGACTTTTCGAGAAAATTGTTATAAACTGTAGTTCTTGGTACTATATAAAAAATAACGGAGGATTGTAATGTTTTGTCAAAAATGTGGATTTAGGCGTGAGAATGAAGGGGAACCCTGCGCAAATTGTAAGCACGCAGCACAGGCAGAAGTGACTCCAACGGGGCAGTCTGTTGTGATTCATCAGATGGCACCGGCGAGGCAATCAAATGGGTGTGGCATAGCCGGGTTTGTCCTCGCATTAATCGCCCTATTTTTGGGAGCGATTCCGGTTGTCGGATGGATTCTCTGGATATTAGGACTTGTTCTTTCTTTTGTCGGCTTGTTCAAGTCTCCAAGAGGACTGGCGATTGCGGGTCTTATTATTTCGCTTATCGGCATCATCCTCATTTTGACGCTTTGGGGAATGCTTCTTGGAGGAGGAGTTTTCTTATTTTAGAATACAATTACCATACAATTTGGTCTGCCCCTCTGCTGATCGGTGTTTCCGGCCATCAGCAGAGGGGCAGTAATATTTATCGTATATTAGATGGATATCATTGTTGTACAACATAGGGCATGTTTTTCTTTTGCTACCACCACCTCTCGTGTCTAATGGCAGTATATCCCAAGGATGTTACGTTTTTTTAACAAAAATGAAAACAAACTTTGAACACGAAAAGTTCTACATTTTCGACAATCAATGTTTACATAATGCGGATTATGGCGTGTTTTTGTCTACTAACATTGTTTTTCGCCAACGGATAGTGAAATAATAGATGATTGACAGGACAGCGGCGAGATAGGGGGCGATGGCCTGTGCGGTGAAGATGCCGCTGAGCCCCCAAATGAAGGAAAACGCCCATGTCAGACCGATGCGGCCGAGCAAGACCTCGACCCCGGCGGCACTAAGAGAGTAGATTGTCAGACCTGCGCCGAGTATGGCCGCGTTGAAGCTCGCGTGGAGGGCGTAAGCGACGTAGCACCATGCGAAGATGGTGAGGTATTGTATTGCGATTTGAGTGACATTCGGGTCGCTTGTGAAAATGTTGACAAATTGGGCGGGGAAGAGGAGGGTAAGTGTAGTTGTGACGGTTACGAAACCGAGCGTGTACACCAAGGCCCATCGGACGGCGGCGGCCGCTCGCTCCGGTTTGCCTGCGCCGAGGTTTTGCCCCGCCACGGTGGATGCGGCATTGCCGATGGCCAGCATGGGGATAATGAGCAGATTTGTCACCCGGCTCCCGACGCCGAGGGCGGCGGATGCCGCCACGCCGTAGGGATTGACAAGGCGGATGATGAAGAGGTTGGAGAGGTTGAGCAGGCACATTTGAAGGCCGAAGGGAAGACCGATTTTGAGGATACGTGAAACCGCCCCGTCAGGCTTTGCCTGCCACTCCGCCGCGGGAGGGGAATTGGCTGATTGGGATTTGCGGTGGCGGATACATAGGTAGGCGGCACCCGACACGGCGGCGACGGCTTGGGCGGTGACCGTGGCTATGGCGAGACCGGAGATGCCCGTGGATAGCGGGCCGACGAAGAGCAAGCCAATCCCCAAATGCAATACCGCCGATACGGCGGCGAAGATGAGGGGACGTTTTGCGTCGCCGAGACCTCGCAATATCCCGGCAGCGGCGTTGTAGACAAAGACGAACGGCAGGCCGATGGATGTGATGCGCATGTATTGCCGCGCGCCCTCCACCGCTTCCGCCGGTGCTTGGAGCAGACGCAGGGCGGCGGGGGTCAGGAAGAAGCCAAGTGCGGCCGCGGCGATGCCAACGGTTAGGGAGAGCACGAACAGTGATTTTGCGGCCCGGTTTTGCGCTTCGGTTTGTTTCGCGCCTTTGAGTTGGGCGATGAGAATTTGACCGCCTGCGGTTAGTCCGAGAGAGAAGGTAAGCAGGAACAGCGTACTCTGTCCGCCGATAGTGACGGCACTCATGGCTTCCGGGCCGATGAGGCGGCCTGCGAGGAGTACATCCGTGAGTGTGAAGAGGGTTTGGAGCAGGTTTGTGAGCACCAACGGCCAAGCGAACTTGGCCAGAATGCGGGGTATTTTCCCTTGGCTTAGGTCGAGTTGTGACATTGGAATGCCTTTCTGTGGGGCGCGATGTCCTCGTCGCGCCCTGCGGTAGGTGTCTCATAGTTTGGCTTGTGGTTGTTGATTTATCCCGCAAGTTTACATAACGACGCTTTCGGGTGGTTTACATAATTATACAATTCGAAAATGCCAGAAAAGCAGCCTTCGCGGCAGGGGAGGGGGGGCGGGGAAGATGCCCCTAAATAGTATTTTTCGAGTATGGTTTTATATTGGTGTATCTTTTGCGTAAAGTATTATTTTTGTGGCAAGCTAGAATCCAAAGGAGAGATTTTGAAATGAAGTTATCGTTGTGTTCTCGAATTGTTACGCTGTTTTTAGCAGCATTATTGCTTGCTTGTGCCGTCTTGCCGCTGCCTGTATTGGCGTCTGTTCGGCTTCAGGATGATTTTTATGCCGCTGTAAACGCCGACTGGCTTGCGCGCACCATGCTCGCCGATGACCGCCCCTCGGTCAGCGGGTTTTGTGAGTTGGCGCAGGCTGTGCATCAGCGTCTGCGGGCGGACTTTGACGCTATGGACGAGGCCGATGGTGCGTTGGGTCAGTTCCTGGCTTATTACGCCATGGCCTCGGATTACGCCGCGCGGGATGCGTTGGGTGCGGCTCCGCTCATGCCTTATATCCGGCGGATTCAATCCTTGGAGACACTCGCTCAGTTGAATGACGAGTTGAATCAATGGGTGTTGGATGGTTTGGCTTTGCCGTTTTCCTTGCATGTCGGCACGGATATGGGCGATGCAAATCGGCACGCCTTATATGCTACTGCACCGGTGCTTTTCTTGCCGGAAGTCAGTTACTATAGCGACTCGGCGGGATTGGTCTTATTGGAGGTTCTGGCAGAGACCGGGCGCGGGCTCTTGGAGTTGGCCGATGTGCCGAATGTCTGCGAGGTCGTAGCCGATGCGATTGCGTTTGATGCCATGTTGGTGCCGTATGCCAAGACGGCTGAGGAACTTGGTGCCTATGCGGCCATGTACAACCCGATGCCTATGGAGGCCTTTGCACAGATGGGCGGCGAACTGGATTTTGCGGGACTTGTGATGCGGTTGCTCGGCACGTTGCCGGACGAGGTTTTGGTGCCGGATGCGCCGTATTTTGCGGCCTTCGCGGAGCTGGTCACGGAGGAGAATCTGCCGATGCTGCGGCATTGGATGCTGTTCCATACGGTGTTTAATCTGTCAGGATATCTCGACCGCACATTCCAGTCTACTGCGCAGACTTACCGCATGGCACTCACGGGTCAGGCGTTGCCCCGGGAACCGTCGGAGCTTGCGTTTTTGCTTGCTGCCGGGGTTTACGGCGGTGTGGTTGGTGATTATTATGGGCGGACATATTTCGGTGAAGAGGCCCGCGCCGAAGTTGAGGCTATGGCCGAACGGCTGATTGAGACATTCCAATGCCGTCTTACACGCAATGATTGGCTCAGTCCAACGACCATAGCGGCGGCGATTGAGAAGCTGGACGCGCTGACAATCAACATCGGATACCCCGATGCGATTGACCCGATTTATGAACGGTTTGTGGTTACGAACGCCTTGGACGGCGGGACGCTTTTGGGCAATACGATGGCCTTTGCCCGCATCGTCCGAGAGGCGAACTTTGCCTGTTACGGCGAGCCTGTGAATCGGGATGCTTGGAGCATAACGGCGCATACGGTGAATGCGCAATATAATCCCTTGGCGGGTGCGATTACGTTCCCGGCGGCGATTTTGCAGGCACCGTTTTATAGCTCGGCGCAGTCTGAGAGCGCGAACTACGGCGGTATCGGTGCGGTGATTGCGCATGAGATTACGCACGCATTTGACACGAACGGTGCGCAATTCGGTGCCGACGGTAGTCTGTATAACTGGTGGACGGATGCCGACTATGCGGCCTTTGCGGCGAAAGCCGAAGCGATGGTCGCGCTCTTTGACGGCACGGGTTCCGTGTGCGGACGGATGACGGTTTCGGAGAACATTGCCGACGCGGGCGGCTTGGCTTCGGCCTTGGAGGTTGTGCAGTCGCTGGCTGACGGAGACTTGGAGGCGTTTTTTCGGAATTGGGCGGTTATTTGGCGCATGAAGTCTACGCCGGAATATGCGGCCTTGTTGCTGGCCTTGGATGTCCACGCACCGAATCAGCTGCGGGCCAATGTGCAGTTGGGGAATTTGGATGCGTTTTATGAGGTGTTTGAGGTTTCGGCGGGTGACGGGATGTATATTCCGCCGGAGCAGCGGGTGGCAATTTGGTAAGTTCGGCGGTAATTTAGGGGCGCACATAGTGCGCCCCTACGGCGTAGAATGGATTGGCACGTCTTATTATATAGAAATGCTTGCAAATATTTTGTTCAACTCGGAGGTGCTGACTATGTTCTTGGGTTTACTGGCGGGAGCGGTTATCGGCTGTGCGGTCTGTGGACAACGCCGCGGGTGCGGTTGGAGTTGCGGCTGCGGTCACGGATGTTGGCAGGGCTGCGGTGGATGCGGCCGCGGTTGCAGTTGCGGCCGTCGTTGGTAGGAAAGAATAAACGGGGTGCCGGCATTGGTTCCCCGTACATAGGCTGAGTAAGCATCCGGGTGGAATAGATGATTGTGTGCCGTCTCTGTGCAGGGCTTAGCTCTGTATGGGGACGGCGGTTTTGTGCAGCGGACTGCCTGTGGTTTTGGGAACTTTCTTTTGGAATAACTTTTGTTTGCTTTGCGACCTGAACAAAATTTTTATTTTGTTCAATTTTTTATAGACAAGCGGGCGCGGGATATGATACAATACCTGCAAGCAACCTTGTAAGGAGTTGATTGCCTGTATGGATTACCGCAACGAAGTGTCGCCTGTGCTGTTGGACTTTTTGAATTACCACGAACACATCCGCAGCCACTCTCGGAAGACGATTGACGAGTATTTTCTCGACCTGCGTACCTTCTTTCGTTTTATGAAGCTCTATCGCGGTCTGGTGCCCGATTCGGCTCCCTTTGAGGAAATCTCGATTTTGGACATTGATGCGGATTTTGTCAAGAGTATCGCTGTGACCGATGTATACGCCTTTCTCAACTATCTGTCTCGTGACCGTGTACAGAATCAGCGGAGCCGCAGCTCTGCCTACGGGCTGTCACCGACGTCCAGAGCGCGCAAAGTGGCCACGATACGCTCGTTTTATAAGTACCTGACCACCAAGGTGAAACTCATGGAGCAGAATCCCATGCAGGACCTTGACTCACCGAAGTCTCGGCGGAGCTTGCCGAAGTTTCTGTCGCTGGATGAGTGTATGCAGCTCTTGGCATCTATCGACGGGAAATATGTTGAGCGGGACTTTTGTATCATTACGCTGTTTCTCAATTGCGGTCTGCGTATCTCGGAACTGATCGGGCTGAACCTGACGGACGTGCGGGCGGACTACATCCGTGTCGTCGGTAAGGGTGACAAGGAACGGATTTTGTATTTGAACGAGGCCTGCATTGACGCGGTGCAGAATTATCTGCCGGTGCGAGAATTGCAGCGGTGTAAGGATAAGGCCGCGTTGTTCGTCTCGCGGCAAGGGAATCGCATCAGCCGCAGTACGGTGCATCATATTGTCAAGAAGTATCTGCTGATGGCGGGCCTGGACAGCACACAATACTCGTCGCACAAGCTACGGCACACAGCGGCGACGCTCTTGCTCCAAAGCGGCGTGGACGTGCGGACGCTTCAGGAGGTGCTGGGGCATGACCATCTGAACACCACGCAGATTTATACCCATGTGGATAATAACGAATTGCGCATGGCGGCGAAATTATCGCCCTTGGCGGGGGTGCGGCGGTCAGGAGCGGCCGATGGCGGCCCGACAGAGGGAGAGAAATAAAATGACAGAGTTCACCCGGCAGGAGATGGAAGAGGCTGAGCGTGCGATTGCGTCGCTCTTGGGTAAGTGTGAGCAGGTGGAGGCGAAGCTTGCGGTCGGTGCAGCGCAGTACACCTTGATGCAAAACAGAATCGCCGCACTACGTGTTGCGCTTGTATTGATTCGGGAGAAGTTGTAATCGTGTTTTGTGGTTGCGTTTTATATTATGTGCTTGGGCTTGATTGATGGTCGCTTCGGAAAGTTTACTCGGACTGTAAATTTATTTAATTTATACTTTCAAAGTAAATTTTTATAAAAACCTATCCATTAAAACTTTACTTGATTTAAAATATATAATTTGCAACGTTTACAAAACAAGTATATTTACCCTCCCCTGTCAAGTTTTGATAAAATAAAAAATCCCCGGCCATCAGAGAAAAGAGAGAGCCTCCTCCCCCTCTATGGCTAAGGATTTTTTTATTTTGCGATAGGGTGCAAACTAGCGGATGAAGTTCGTGAACGTCACACGCTCTGACAGAGGGAGTTCGATCCCGGCGGCTTTGCCTGCGTTGATGCAGCGGAGGAGCCATGCCATGTTTTTGCCAAGGGTGCGCATGATTTGCACGCCCTCTAAATCTTGCCGAACTTCGTCGGGACTCATGCCGTGAATCATGTTCCAGTATTGACTTGAAACGACAGGCATTTGGCTGATGGCGAAGTATTTGCCTAGTTGGTCCAAGGCCGCTGTAGAGCCGCCCCGCCTGCAACTGACGACTGCGGCGGCGGGTTTGCCCCGGAATACCCTGCGGCGGGCGGAAAAAAATACCCTGTCCATAAAGGCCGTGATGCTGCCCCCTGCCGAGGCGTAATGGACGGGTGAGCCGAAAATAAAACCGTCGGCGTCCGTTGCAAGCTCTGTGAACTCGTTGACGATATCGCCTATTGCGCAAGTGCCGTGCTCGAAACAGTAGCCGCAGTCTCTGCACCCTGCTATCGCCTCGGTGCCGAGTTGGAACATTTGAGTTTCGATTCCGGCGGCGTTTAGTTCATCTTCTATGATGCTTAGAGCTGTGTAGGTGCAGCCCTCTCTGTTGGGACTGCCGTTGATGAGGATTACTTGCATGGGTTTGGCCTCCCTTTTTAATGGTGTTTTGAATAGAAATATTACTAAATTTTGGTTTACATATCCCCTCCCCTATTCCCTGCCGATGGGGGAGTAGGGACGCAAGGGTATGTTTTGCAGAGGGCGGCGTCCTCGATGCCCCGTTGTATTGCGATGTTGCTGTGCGGGGCGTTGAGGACGCTGCCTCCTACCCTGCGCTGTCTACACGGAAAGTATAGAACGACCACCCCTGTGCCCATCTGGCTTCTACCTCATAAATATAGTCCTTGCCGTCATTGCTGATGTGGATGATGTTGTTATTTATCTCAACGGACTCGTATTGAAACCATAAATCCATATCGCTGCCGCCGTCATTTACGGGGGCTGCAAATTCTGCGGGCCATCGGCGTACGTATACGGCGTACGGCGAGAGGTTGTCGGTGAATTGAAGCCTGATTTCGCCGTTTGCGTTATTTAGGTGGAATATGAGGTCGTCGGTCATGTTAAATTCGTCGAATACGAAAAAATCCAATGGATGGGATCCGGTGGCGGAAAAGCTGCCGCCGATATAATCCCAGTCGTGAGACCCTTTTGCCGCTCGGACGTGTTGGGTTTGTGCGTCTTCTGTACGTAGGCTTACATAGAGTTGCGGCGGTTGGGAGAGGAAGAGCCAAGACCTGCAAGTGGTGAATAGTATAAGGCAGAGTAGGGCTAGAGCGATTGCGGTTACTTTGAAGTTTGTTTTTCTTTTCATGGCGGGTGCTCCCTCCTACTTGGTGCTTTGTAAGGGCGGGGTTATCTGCCCGTGGGGGTGTGTTTTGGAGGTTATAAACTGATTATAACGTAAGAATGGTAGTTGTTTCAACAAAGTTTTTCCCTGACAAATATGTAATTTCTACTCTGCCCATACCTAAATATTCTACTTGGATTAGTGCGTTTATTGGATTTGCTACGCTTGAGAAATCTTTTAACCAAAATTCACTATAGTAATTTTCCGTATCAAAAATGTCTCGGACGACTAAGTTTAATACGCCATCATCAGACCATCTAACAAGTCCTATCAGTTCATTTGTTATTACAATAGGAGTGTCAAAAACTTCTGAAAATATATCATTTTTTGCCGAATAAAATTGTACTGTTTGTGTGCCGGTTCCCGCACCGACAGAAACTTCTAGCACATCTTCGCTTATGCTACGAAATGACGGTATTCTCTGCCCGGTACCGCTTCTGATAATTTCTCCGTTGTTATTGAATATCTCATAACGAAGCACGGAATATTCATCCGTTTCAATAATCCGATAATTTGAGCCGTTTTCTATTATTGTTTCGTTCTCATTTGCCGTACAGCCAAACAATATCAATATAACGATAAAAAACACAGGAAGCGTTATTTTTTTCTTCATGTTCAGGCTCCTTTCTGAGCATGTCTGATTGTAGGGTGAACTGTGTTCGTCCGTGCGTTTTTTCTTATTATTACGTTGATATCGCCTCGCCGGCGGGGCCTTCCTTTTGGCACGAGCCAAAAGGAAGCAAAAAAACACTCAGGGGCTGCGCCCCTAAGAACCCGCTGTGGGTTGCTGCGTCAGCAAAAACGCCGTACGCGTGCGACGTGATGTGCAACGCACCGTGCGCGCTCTGTTGTTACGTTTGCGACCCGCGATTATGGGCGTCTGCGGGCAGACTGCCCGGACGTTCTCCCCCGCGCGCGGGTGCGTTAGGGTTTCACCGGCAAAATCAACTCTCCCGCCATTGGTAGGGTCTCAATCCAATCGCACACAATCTGCCAATCCGGCAGTCGGTGTGTGCGTCTTTGTTCGTGGATGTTTCTCAGACAACGGTAGTTGGTGATCATCCCCGCCATGACCTCAAAGCCTGCGGGGAGGTTGTAGAGGAGGTTTAGGTAGGCCGCTTTCTTCCGTGTCGGTTCTGCGTTGGCGTCTATGTTATTGTATGCCTCTTGCAAGGTCTCGGCGGCGGCGATGGCTTCTTTGCTTGTGTGTTCGTTGCAGCTCTCCCCTATTTTGAAGAACGCCACACGGTGCATGGTGCTCATAGAGGAGATGAACGTGAGGAAACGGTACCGCTCGGCTTCGACCCAAGCCTTGTTGGAGAGGGTCATGTCGAAAGTGACGGTAATGCCGGAGAGGAACTGCTCATGTCCCCCGCCCTTGGCGTTGGCGAGTTTGACGGCTCTGCGGATGTGAGGGTTGTCAGCCTCCCCTGTTTCTCTGGCGGTTTTGATTTCTGTTACGATGGCTTCAAACTCGGCCTCTGTGGGAGCTTGTTTGAGCATGGGATAGCCGCTGCGGTAGATGCTCTCGTCTAAACCGAATACTTGGACGTTTTGAATGCTTGCCATGTTATGTAAACCTCCTGCGTTTTCAAATTATTGTAAGGGCAGACACAAGGCCTGCCCTTACGTGTGTTATGTTATCTGTTCCCCAGCACAATCCGGTAATAATCGTGCTCTATGATTCGCACGGAATGGATTTCCATGACATTGAACCTCCCCGCCATCTGTTGGGCGTGGTTTTCCGGGATATCCGCCGGGTCAACATGCGGGTGGGGTGTGAATACGCCTGTGGCGGAGTTGAAGCGGCCTAAATGCGAAATCCAACTGCGGCTGGCGAAGGGGACAAACGGGTCAACCCCGGAGAGAAGGTCAACGCCCATCACCAAGCGGGAATCATAGGGCAGATTGAAAAGGTTTGCGAGCGTGGGCATCACGTCGTAGAACGAGCTGAACGCTGTCACCTCAACAGGCTCTTCCATGGACGCGCTCCAGAGGATAAACGTACTGTGATGGCGGTCGATGATGGGCTCTGCCATGGGGGTGCCGCTGAGTTCTGCCATCTCGGCATCGGTGAGGCCGTAGGGGTAATGGTCGGCGGCCATGGCGAATACAGTACGTTCCAACTGGCCTGCCGCGTCCAGACGTTCGATGAGATAGGCCAAGGCGAGGTCAAGTTCTACGTGCGTGGCCAGATACGCTCTGGGGCCTACGGAGTATGGGAGGTGCTCTACCCTATCTTGGTGCCGTCTGGCCATGGCGTTGCCGCCGAAGTTGTAATTGAGGTGGCCGCTTACTGTGACGTAGTAGACGTGGAAGTTGTCGGCGTTTACGAAGTAGTCCGCCGTGAGCTGAATCATTTCAAGGTCAGAAGTCGGCCAATAAGCTCTTCCGTCCGCGCGGGGTGTGAGCGGCAGTCCCATATTGCCGGGGCCGCCGAGGCCGCGCCAAGTATAGCCCAAATTGGGGTGCGAGAGGTCGCGCCGGTAAAAGCTGTAAGTCCAGTTGTGGTAAGCAAAGGTTTCATAGCCCAGATCACGGAACATGTTGCCGAAGCCGAAAGGCATGTAATTGTTCGCTGTGTTCGGGAAAGCGTTGACGCTCCGCGGGATGAGGCTTGTGACCATGGCGAATTCGCCGCCTGTGGTGGAGAAGCCCGTGTCGGGCGTGTAGAAGTTGGTGAACCGGAAGCCCTCGTTGGCCATCATGTATAGCGTCGGGGTAATCTCCGGGTGGATGGCGAGGGTGTGGAACGCCTCGCCCATGAGCCAGACGAGGTTATAGCCCTCAAAGCGGCCCGTCCACTCGTTGCGCGGCGTTGCGCGGCGGTTCATGAAGAACTCGTGCATCTCTCGGATGCCGGAATTGGTTTCCGTTTCCAAAAGTGCCTCGAAGTCGATGGGCAGGATGTTGTAATAGCAGCCCGCAAAGCCGAGCGGGATGGTGGGGCCGGGGTCGTACGGCTCTTCCCCGTTGGGGTCATGCGGCTCTGTGCCCGACGGGGTCGGTGTGGGGGCTTCCGGCATGAAGTAGCCGCCTGTGATATCGGCCTCGGGGCGGCCGAAGATGGTGTAGCGGATATCCAACCGCATACTCGTGACCAGACCGAAGTTGGGGACGCCGAGGTTCATTGTAAAATGCTCCCGATACACCGCGTTGAGCGGCAGGATACCGGAGGAGTTCAGCATAATGGATCCGATGACCAATATGTGGAACACGATGGCTGCAAGTAGTGTCCGAATCATTCTGGCGGGGCGGCGGATGGGTGCTTGCTTCCAGAGTTTTTTGAGGATAAACACCGCTAATGGGATGAATGTGATGAGCAAGGGAATCGTAGAGCTCACGATACCCGCTATCATGTCCATAAAGAAGTTGGTAATGGCGTCCCCTGCCACGCCAATGTGTCCGACACCCGCAAAGCCGTTGAAGATATGGTAGTGGACGATTTGAATGCCGAATAAAAGCGTGAGGAAACACAGCGTTACCCAATGGAGCACGCGCCGCAGCCGCTCGGGGCCTATGCTTACGATAAGGTTACAGACCATACCCGCGCCTATGGCGAACAGGATGGCGTAAATGAGACCTGAGCCCCAGAATGACATGTCGAACCATACCCGCAGGGTGAGTTCCATCAGGAGAATCGACAGGGGGAAAAATAATGTCAGCCGAAAGCGGTTTCGGCGTCTGGGAGCTTGGCGCCTGCCCTGCTCTTGTTGGCTCTGTCCGTCCGGATTTTCTCGGCGTGCTCTGTATTCCTGCCGCATTTGTTCGATTCTTTCGTTGCGATCCATTTCGTGTTTGCCCATGTGATTTCCTCTCTGTCCCGTGGTTTTTTATATGTGTCGTTTTTGCAAAGGTGCGGTTCCGGTCTCATCTGTGCGTCAATTATTTAACCACCACATCCCCCGCCGTAGCCGCCTCGGAAGCCGCTGTACCCTTTTCCCGAATATCCGCCCGAACCTTTTCCGCCATATCCGCCGTAGCCCTTATAGCCCGGCTTACTTCCACTATAACTGTTCGAGCCTTTGTATCCGGGCTTGCCGTTACTGTAGCCGCTTGTACCTTTATATCCGTCAACGCCGCAAATGCGCTTTACCGCATCCGTTGTTCTGTCCCATCTTATGCGAAACCCACGGCGGCGGAAGAGACGCCAGCGGAATCTGGGACTGTGAAATCGGACAGGTCTTGGACTCTCGCTGACGGCACCTCTGTATTCAAATAAACGCTCGCCTAAACGGTCTCCCCGATAGAGAAACACTTGGATTCCTTTGTCTTTGTACATGGAAAGAATGGGGGTTAAATCTTCGTTTAGCCAAATATTTGTTTTTCCGTCTGTCCAAATAATCAGCCTGTCTATGCCGTGTTGAAGGAACTCCTCCGCTGAGGGCATGTCTTCAATGTCAATACTCCACCTGTTGTCAAATAGCTCATCGCTCTCATCACAGGATTTCTCACGGTTGCAGTCCAATAAGAACACGGGTGGCGCATCTGTTGCTACATATAATTCCGCTAAGTATTTCGCACCCGACAGCAATGCTGTTACGATTTCTGTGTTATCCAGGATGGGTGTCAATGTGCCGATTTTTTCTTCGTGGATGCCGTTATACAGAGGCACAGGCCGATAGCCTTTTGTGGCCAAGCCTAATCCTGTCAGGACGCCGGATTTTCCAGGCAAATCTACAATCATAGCAGTTTTCTTGTCAAGGGCATCCGCTATTTCAGAGGGGATTTTTGCGGGTTCTGCGCTCTGTTTTTGTTCACAGGCTTTCTTTGCGCCGACGAACAGGATCGGCTTTGCCCATTGGCTCCAATGCGAGCTGCGTGGTGCCCAAATTTTAAATGCTCCGATATTTCGCTCCATCCCCTATTTCTCCTCCATCTTTTCTTTCACCAGCACGGGTACGTCTGCGGCATTCCCATCTATCCGGGACTGATTTCCGGCTCTGCCGTAAAATCCTGCGAACTCGCCGTCTACGACAAATGCGCCGATACATACATGCTTGCCCTGAATCGGCTCGCTTTGAAACATGCGTTGTGCCACCCATTGCTCCGGGTGTTTTCTTGCGGCTTCGAAGATGTCTCTGTTTTCCTCCGCTGAGACAGCACCGGGGATATTGATTCCCTCTCCCACCCTGCCGAACGCGGGTTTCAAGATTCGGTTGTCTGTATCGGTGATTGTGCAAGGACACACGGTTTCCGGCAACAGGCGTTTCCATACGCAGATATCCACACCCAACTCATCCCACACCAAAGGCAATCGTTTTGATTGCGTCAGTAGTGCAAGGGGGTGGTTGCAGGATGGTGTGTCGGCATTTAGAAAACTGACCCAATCAATGCCTTCGGTACACTCCATCCATTCCATGGGGTAATGTCTGAAAATCGCATCTATATCTATGGCTTTGCGCTCGCTCCATTTCACATTGTTGGGTGCGAGATAGAGGGAGCGATAGCCTTCGTTTTCTAACAAATCGCCCAAGAAGTGCAGGATTTGATAGTCTTCTACGGTGTGCGTGTCGTGTACATATGCCACGGTTCCGCCTTTCGGCAGATGCTTTATCAAACACTCGGTCAAAGTTTCTCCGAAGTTGCCGTGTCTGCTGTATCCGTCGAAATATTGCTCGGTAATTATCGGTAATACGGAGGCCTCCGGATAGCCTGCCGGGACGTCGCTGTTTACTTCGGAGATCATCCACCCGTCTTTCGTGGGGTGGAAATCAAAGCGCATGAATCGGACGTGTTTGTCAGCTTCGTAAGTGCAGGCATGAAGCCTATTTGCCATATCCTTGGAAATACCCATTTTTACAGCCAAATCGGGTCTGCTTTTTAGTGCATGTTCCATCTGCACGGTTTCGTGGTATAGGGCTTTGGCACATTCGGCCAGATACTCCGCTTCCTGTCTATCCAGCAAAACCACTTCGTCACCGACGGTGCTTTGCTCACCCGCTTGTAAATCCCACTTGTAGGCTTTGAACATGACGTCATATCTGTAATCAGGGAACGCGCTTTCAGGGATACGCTGTATTTTCAAGCTCATACTATCTCACCGCCGCCTGCAACACCGTATTCGCTACCGGGGCCGCTACGGATAGTCCGCCGCCGCCGTTTTCAACGATGACCACAAAGGCCAGCGGATTGTGCGGATCGTCTAAAAATCCGACGAACCAAGCGTGGGGGCGGCCGTCGTCTACTTCGGCGGTACCTGTCTTCCCCGCGACGGCGAGGCCGGGGAATGTGCCGCCGTAGTAGTTGATTGCCGTGTCTCGGAGCAATGTACTCAGTCGAGCTGCCGTGCCGGGCGGCAGGGCGGCGTTGCCTGTTGCCGCCCTGCCGCCCGGCAAGATGTTGCTGACGCTCTCCGGTAAAATGCCGCTGGAGATGCTCTCGATCAGACGCGGTTCCACCGGCGTACCGCCGCGGGCGACGGCACCCATAAAGCGAGCCATGCCGAGCGGGTTTATCAAGTTCTCGCTCTGCCCCACGCCCGACCATGCCAGAGCCGCAGAGCCTGCTTCCGCCGCCGTGAAATTACCGGGGGCGGTGCGGACTTTGTCCACATTGTGCGCGCTGAGTAATCCGGCACGCTCTGTGTATTGTCGGAGCAAAGGACCGCCGAGGTCTAAGGCCAGCTCGGCGAAGAAGACGTTGCAGGATACACCCATCGCCCGTTCCATGCTGATTCTGCCGTGGGTGCCGAGACAGGTAACACGGTTCCCCGCCACGATAGTGTAGCCGTTGCAGATGTATTCTCTTGTCATGGCATCGGCAAACGTGTCGATCGCTGCCGCAGCAGTAACGACTTTGAATGTCGAACCCGGAGTGTAGATGCCGGAGATGACACGGTTGAGATACACGCCGTTCCAGACGGGGTCATCGAGGTCGAATGTCGGCGGGTTTACCGGGTCATAGGATGGGTTGGAGACGTTGACGATGACCTCCCCTGTCTCGTAGTTCATCACCACGACTGCGCCGCGTCTGCCGTTTAAAGCATTGTATGCCACACGATTCAGCTCGGCGTCTACGGTGAGTTGAATCGTGTTACCGCCGCCGCCGAGAGAGTAGGTGCCTGTGAAGAAATTATAGCCCACGAGGTCACCTGCGTGCGCAACCAAGGTGCTCGTGCCGATGCGGCCGCGCCTGTCTCCCACGACGTGGAACGTAGCGCGTCGGATGGCGGTATTTTGGTTGAACTCCAAACCTCTCTCCCCTGCCGCGACCAAGGGTACGCCGTTGCGGTCAAAGACTGCGCCGACCGCTAAATGGCCGTCTCGGTAGATGTTTTGGTTGGTCGGGAATGTTGCCCATGCCTCCCCGTCTGCCACGAGACGGAAGATGAAAACAGTCATAAACAGGCAGGTGGTGAGGACGAGGACGAGAATCGAATATGTACGTCTTTTTACTTTTTTCATAATCTGTCCTCCCATCCGTCGCTGAAGTCCCATGTGCTGCTGTCGATATTGAAATCTTGCGTGTTGTCGTTGAAGTATAGCGGGTCGATGCCGCCGTCTAACGGTTCGCCGCGGCGGTCTTCTTCGTAGTGGTCGTCATGTATATCATCGTAAGTGCCGACATCGTCGTACTCGTCGTAGTATTCTTCCAGTTTCGCTTCACGGATGGCCTTGCGGTCGAGCTTTACGGCGAGACTTGCGTTTTGTCTTGTGTCGGCGGCTTTGATGAAAGCTAACATTCCCCAACTTGCCAACATACTGGATCCGCCGCGGGAGACGAAGGGGAATGTAATCCCCGTGAAGGGGATGATGTCCAACGCGCCGAAGACGTTTAGGATGGTCTGCGCCAAGAACATTGTAACGGCCGCCCCTGCGGCGATGACATAGAAGCTGCTCCGCGCTGTCGTGGTGGAGCGGATGGCTAACACGCCGAAAAGAATGATGATCACCACGCACATGATGGCGATAAGCAATCCCAACTCCTCGGCCACGACGCCGAAGACCATATCGGCATCGGCGGCGAAGACGCTATGGAGTACGCCCTCCCCTGCCCCGAGTCCGAACAGGCCGCCGGACGCGGTGGAGGACAGGGTGCGCACCTGTTGCATCCCACCGCTAAACCAGTTGGGATATTCCCAGATGTTACCCCAGTTGGCAAAGCGTGCGGCGACGTGAGGGGCCATGGTCAGAACCAAGAAGCCCGCAAAGACAACGGACGCGAGCGCGAGCGAAATCGTCGTCCAATCCCCGGAACGGAGGAATGCGATGACGAGGAAGGTGGCGAAGAACACCGCTGCTGAGCCAAAATCAGGTTGCAGAGCCAGCATCCCGACACAGACTGCGGCGTAGCCGATGAAAGAGAATAAATTGCGTCTGGCAAAAAGCCGCTCTAGGGAGGCGGCACCAACGAAGATAAAGGCGATTTTGACAAACTCCGAGGGCTGAAATCGGAAGCCGCCAATTTCAATCCAACGTCTTGCGCCGTAGAGTTCTTCCGCGAGGACGAACCCGGCGGCCAACAGAAGTATGCCTGCAATGCCAATTGGCCACCGCCAGAGTTTTGCCCGGCCGAGATCACGCAGGATAAAGCAGATGACGATGAAGAATATCACCCCGCCTAAGATCATGCCAGCCGTCCGCAACATCTCGTGCGGGGCGGCGGTGGCGATTACACTCATACTCACACTACAGAGGAAGAATGCCATGGCCTCAACCTCAAAGCCTGTCCGCCCCATAGCGCGGACGATAAAAAAGTAGCCCCACATAATAGCGGCGAGCGCGGCGAATCCCAAGGGGATTTGCATGTTGAAATTGTCCAAGGTATCTATGTTGACGATGGAGTGCTGGACGGCCAGTACTGCTATGAAGAGTGTGAGGAAGAAAAATGTACCCGATGGCCGAAACCAAAGCCCCGGTTTGGTACGGGCCATGCTCTGCGCGCCGAGTTCCGCCGGGTTGAGGTCTAAAAGTGCTACCTCTACCCCGCCGAGACCGAGTACGTCGCCTTTGCGTACTTCCGCTTTGCCGTTGAGTTTTGACCCGTTGATGGTCACGCCGGCTTTGGAGCCGAGGTCGGTCGCTGTCCAGCGGGCTTTGTCATCTCGGGTGAGGGCGAGGTGGCTGCGGCTGATGGTCGGGTAGTTGAGGGAGACATCGGCGGTCTTGGTGCGGCCGATGAGGTTTTCCCAATGGCAGAGTGCCACACGGGTGGCGTTGGGCAGACTTAAATAGCCCCAGACTTCCGGCTCAATCCGCTCCCGCAGGAGGCTCTGCAAACAGCGCAGCAGGATGACGAGTGCCAGAATGGGCAGGATAAAGCGGGATAAAAATGTGAAGAAAGGCAAAGTGCGCTCTAAGGCGGCAATGCCGTCTATATTTTGGAGTATGTTTTCTATGTCCATATATGTTCTCCGCATGTGTTTGGATAGTAAGACGAATTTTGGCGGTGGAAAGTTCCATCGAAATGCAAATGATGTTATTTGTTAGTATAACGTAAATTCTTTTGCGACGCAAAAGAGTTCTGCCGGGACCCCGGCAGAACAAGGAACGCCCAAGGTAGGGGCGATTCGTAATCGTCCGAGCGCACGCATTGTAAAAATGAAACGTAGGGGCGGCTATTAGCCGCCCCTACACCGAGGTATTTCTGCCATTCTGAGCAAAATGAGGAAGTTCGGACAACCCTACATACAGGATTCCAATCTGTCGGATAGGTTCGGTTCATCGAAGTCGTAGGTGCGGTAAAATTCTTTGGTTTCGTCTACACGGTAGGTTTCACTACGGTTTTTCGCCAAGAGACGGGTGAGGTTGTAGAGGTCTACCCAAATTTCTTTCGCCCCCTCCTCTTGTTCCGGGTGGAAGATGAGTTGGAGACCCCAATGGAGGTGGGTTTCCCGAATGCCGTTGGTGTTCTCCTTGCGGCTGTAGCCCGTGCGGCCCATGTAGCCGATGACGTCCCCGGCTTTGACGACTTGGCCCTCGGCCATATCCGGGTGGTAAGGGCGATTTTGCCGCAGATGGGCATAATAGTAGTAGCGCAGACCGTCAAAACTGCGAATCCCGATGCGCCAACCGCCATATTGGTTCCAACCCATGACCTGCACCACGCCGCTCTCCACAGCCACGATGGGCGTGCCGACCGCACCGAACATGTCGTGGCCGAGGTGCTTGCGGTTGTAGCCGTAACTGCGGCCCGTGCCGAAATCGTCAAAGTCACCGTAGCCGAAACCCGCCGCTATGGGAGAATAGACTTTTAAGCCGTAGCGGTCTTCCCAGTCGGTCTGCGTGGGGTCATTCGGGTCGGAGACTTGGATACGGTGTTCACCGACGAATTCGCTGAGGATTGCGGAATAGGCCTCATGATAGTAGTCGTAATTTTCTAAATCTGATGTTATGTCACCTAGCTTCTCGCCGGAAAGGAGTTTGGCAGCGAGGTCGTCGAGGTGACTTTTCTTATATTTAGAGAACTTCCCGCCGTAGCGTGCGCCGAGGACGGCCAGGAGTTCTATCCAGTTGAGGTGGATGTCTGTGCCGTGGGTTTTGACATCGTAGTCTAAGGCGGCTGTGAGTGCGCCGTAGCTGACATTGAAATCTACCCATTTGATGTGCTCGGGTTCTCTCCCGCTGCCTGTCTCGGCGGCCAGGACGGCGGTGGGCGTGAACAGTAGGGTGAGTGCCAATAGTAGGGCTATGAAACGGTTACGCATAATGCGCCCCCTTTTTGTGAATAGCTAATATAGTCGTTTCCTGTTTAATATGGCAAAAAGGAGCTTTTACTATGCGGAAAACCATGATTTTTCTATTGGCAATTATTTTGCTTTTTACCCCGCTCAGCTCTGCCCTTGCGGCGGATAACTGGGGGCTTTCCTTCCCTACTCCCGGCGAGAAGCCCGTGGGGAACGCCACGGCGGAGTCGCTCTTGGAACACGATGCCTGCTTTGTTGACCCCACGGAGGAGAAAGTCATCTATTTAACCTTTGATGCGGGCTTTGAAAACGGCTACACGGAGCCGATTTTGGATGTGTTGCAGGCGAATAGTGTCCCGGCGGCGTTTTTTCTGGTCGGCACCTATATTCGGGATTACCCCGAGCTGATTCGGCGTATGGTAGAGGAGGGGCATACGGTGGCGAATCATACGATGCACCATCCGAATATGTCGGCCATTTCGGACATCGCACGCTTCCGGCAGGAGTTGGAGGAGACGGAGCGGCATTATGAGGCGGTTATAGGTAAGCCGATGCCGAAGCTCTATCGTCCGCCGCAGGGTAAGTACAGCGAGGCGAATTTGAAGATGGCTAAGGAGTTGGGGTATACTACGGTGTTTTGGTCTCTGGCTTACGTGGACTGGAATGTGGATGACCAGCCGAGTAAGCAGCAGGCCTTTGATAAGTTGCTTCCGCGGATTCATCCGGGGGCGATTTTGATGCTGCACAGCACATCGGCGACAAATGCGGCGATTTTGGAGGAGTTGATTCAGGCGTATTTGGGGATGGGGTATGAGTTTCGGTGTATTACCGGGTTGGTGGCTTGATTTTTTGTTTGTGATAGATTTATAACGCCCCCCATTCCGGCTCGCCCGCCGGAATGGGGGGCGCAGCAAGCGAATCATTCACACCCCATAAGCACGCAAAAACCCCTGCAAGCCCTCAACTTGCAGGGGTTCTGCGTTGCGCTACGCAACACGTTCGGCAAAGACCAAATACCGTTGGGAATTATGCCTATAGGGGTGGCAGGTTGTGAGTGTCACCAAATCCCTGCCGCTTTGGATGAGGACTGTCCGTACCTCATTTGGCAGGATGACACGGGTCTCTACCACCGCATATCTGAGGGTCTCATAGAAATTGGTGATAAATATCTCGTCTCCGATTTCGAGTTGTTCGATATCTCGGAACATCGCGGCACCGCTGAAGCCTCTGTGGGCGGCGATGACGGTGTTTGTGTTAATGCCGCCCACAGGGAGAGATGTCTGCGTGAGGTGCGCCGCGCCTCGGCGCATGTTTTCGTCGTTCGCGCCTAAGTAGATGGGCAGTTCGATATCCATCCTTGGGATGGTAATGAAACCAATCATCTCCTCCTCGAAGCCGAATCGGAGGAGGCTGAAGTCTACTTGACTGTAGGAAAGCGCATCTACCAAGTCCGCTTGACCTGTCTCGTAGAGGTGTTCGTTGTACGCAACCATCAGGTCGTGTAGCCAGCGGAGGGTGCCGTCTTCGCTCTCGGCGCGGTAGAACTCCATCCGCTCCTCGAAGCTCTCAATTACATCTCTGGCGTGCTGCCTGTACAGAAACTGCTGTACACGGGGATAGAAAAAGACCGTCACGCCTGTAACCAGAAGAAGCACCGCTATAATTAGTACCGCTTTTCTCATCGTATCCTCACCCACTCTCGTTCGGTACGCTTTTTCTTGTGTCCGATTCGCTTGCAGGTGATAAAAATAAGCAGGAACAGCAGGACACCGACTATGATAATCACAAGCCGCCAGTTAATCGCCCCGGTAATCAACTCGATTGCCTCGGCCATGCCCGGTTCGTAGGGGATTCGTGCACCCCGCACCAAGAGCCTGTGGGTGTTGATGGCATAGGGTGTGCAAGTTATGAGCGTCACATAGTCCGCAGCCCTGTCAATGCGCAGGGATTCTACCTCGTGGGGCAAAACCGTGATGATTTGGTCTACCTCGTAGGCCAGCCGCTCGTTTAGCACGTTGATGAAGAAGAGATCGCCGATGACAAGCTCTTCCAAGTCCGTGAACATTCTGGCAAAAGGCAGGCCTGAGTGCCCCGTGAGCACGGCGTGTGTCCCCTGCCCGCCTATGGGAAATGATGTGCCCTCCATATGCCCGATACCCCGGCTGAGAACATCTGTGTTTGTCGTATGGAATACGGGGAGACTTACATCTATGGCGGGAATTTCGATATGGGCCATGGTGCCGCTGATGTTTAGGGTGTCTAAGTAGTAATCCGACGACAGGGTTTCCGCGGTCTCTCTGTCGTCTGCGAATGGATCCATGATGTAGTTGCCCTGTAGAGCGGCGTTGTATTCTTTTGCCCGTCTGAAGTGTTCTTCTATATTAAACTCGTCCATGCGGGCAACTTCTTCGTTGTAGACTTGCACTAGCCCGCTGTGGGTTCTGCTGTTCCACCATGTGCTGATGTCCGGGTAGAACATCAGGCCGAGACCTGCCAGAACCATGAGCATGACGAGGAAAATCAGTAAAAATTTCTTCATCGCACCTTACCCCCTCTGTCTTTTTTAATGCAGAATGCAGAATTAAGGATGCAGAATTATTTTCCGCACGCAACGTCCTTGCCCTTGATTCTGTATTCTGCATTGTTAATTCTGCGTTATCTGAATCCGGTGACGAGGCAGAGGTATGTCCCTCTGCCTCGCCTATATGTTCTATTATCGTCTAGTGGTTTTCTTTTTTCTTCTTTTTGCCCACTACGATAATCAACAACACTGCGCTGCCAATGAGTACGAGGCCTACTGCGGTGAAGAGAATCGTCCCCATACCGCCTGTGAGCGGCAGGTTGAAAGACGCGCTGTTCGTCACCGTCACGCTGATGATATAGTTGTCTGGATACACTCCCACAGCCTCTGCGTTCACCTCTACCTGCATCGGATAAGGAATCGCCGTATATCCGGCCGGGGCGGCGTACTCGTAGAGGAAGTACGTACCTTCCGGGAGACCGTAGAAGCTTGCAATCCCGTCTGTGCCGGATGTGGCTGTCATAATCGGTACCGCACCGCTTCTCACTCTTGCGGCTGTGCCTGTACCTTCGATGTCCTCAGGCGCGAACAGCTGGAATACTGCGCCGCCGAGCGGGTCGCCTGCGGTGTTGACCTTGGTGAGACGAATGCCGTATACGGTGGTATAGGGGACATCTTCTATTTCGAGTTCCGGGTGTCCGCTGTACCAGAGAACGGCCGAGTTCTCAATCAGTCCCAAATCCTCATGGCTGTTGATATTCGCACGGGTTTGGAACGTAATGCGGATATCTCCGCCGACTTCTCCGTTTGCTGCAATCGCATCACGGCCGGGGCCGATGATGTCGATGTTGAGGACATTGCTGCCGTCCACGTTGCTGGCAAAGCCGGTGCTCGACAATGTCTGCGGGCCTGTGGTAGTATCATACTCAATACTGACAGAGTTTGGCAGGAATGTGAGTCTCGGATCCAGCGGGTCAACCATGCGGATGAAAGCTGAAGTCTCTGCAATCGGCTCAATTGTGTCGAGGCCGAGGCGGATATCTACTGCGAATACCCAAGTGATGACGACATCGCCGTTGATGAGTTCAACGTTCTCCAAGAATTTCCCTGTGACGGGCCGGGTCGGGTCTTTGGGGAAGGCGTGTACATCATAGACCCATTCGCCGTCCCAGAAGTACGGCAGGCTCACAAGGAAGGGGTCGGCGATTGCGCCGTAGCCCGGTACATCGACGGTGAGTTCTGTCACCAAGTAGACACCTTGCGGAATGCCTTTGAATACGGCTTGGCCGTTTGTGCCTGTCGTCTCGATGATTGGCTCACCCAACCAGCTTTCTTGGATGGAGCTCATGTTACCGTCCCAAGTAGTTCCCGTAGGTACGGTAATCAGTTGAATCATCCACTCGGAGCCTGCAACGGGTGCACCGATGGGTGACGGGAGTTGGCCTGTGGGAGTGCCGGGCGTGATAGTGCCGTCCGGCCGGACATTGTGGTGGATGGTGAGGGAGACGGGCGCGTCCGGGTCTCTTCCGTCCAGCGTGGGAGAGGCAAAGGCTGCCCCCCCGGAAAGGCCTAAGATGAGTGCGGCAATGAGTAGGAATGAGGATAGTCTTCTTGTGGTCTTTTTCATGGTCTTTGCCTCCTGTTAGGAACATTTTTTATGTTTGCAACATCGAAGATGTTCTTGCACACACAGTTTGTTTTTTTGTCTGTTTCTTTTGCTTTGGCTCACTTTAACACATAATTTTTTCCTTGTAAACCAAAGAAAGTTCACATTCCCTGTCGGAAATGTGAACTTTTTTGCGTATTTTTGATTGTTCATTAAATAGCCATTGTCGCATAGGCATTTATGTCCAAATTGTCCCGCAAACCGGGCCTTGGTTCGAAGTATGCCTGGCAGGCTATCATGGCGGCGTTATCACCGCAAAGTGCAAGGGGCGGCAGGTATAAGGTGCGGCCTTCCCGCTTGACGGCTTCTTCCAAATCCCGCCGTATACGGGAGTTCGCGGCCACGCCCCCTGCGACGCAGATGGTCTCATAGCCGAGGTCACGGGCGGCCTGCATGGTGCGGGGAACAAGCGTGTTGCTGACTGCCGCCGCAAAGGATGCCGCGAGACCGGGGCGGTCAAGTGTCTCCCCTTTCTGTTCTGTGTTGTGGATGAGGTTGAGTACCGCCGTTTTGAGGCCGGAGAAACTCATGTCCAACGGCGCGCCGTCGATTGTGGAGCGGGGCAAGGTATAAGCCGTATCGTCACCTCCCCTGCCGAGGTCATCCAAAGCTTTTCCGCCGGGATAGCCGAGACCGAGGACACGGGCGACTTTGTCGAAACACTCCCCCGCCGCGTCATCACGGGTAGAGCCGATGACTGTCATATCGGTGTAGTCCCGCACATCAACCAACTGACTGTGGCCGCCGGAGACAACGAGGCATAGGAAAGGCGGCTCCAAGTCCGGGTAGGCGATATAGTTCGCGGCGATGTGCCCGTGGATGTGATGGACGGGAATCAGCGGTATACCGAGTGCGTAGGCCATGCTCTTGGCAAAGTTTACGCCCACCAAAAGCGCGCCGATAAGACCGGGGGCGCAGGTGACGGCGATGGCGTCGAGGTCTGCCTTCGTAAGCCCCGCCTCGGCCAATGCGCTCTCTACGAGTTTAGCCAGAACGATGATGTGGTTGCGGGAAGCAATCTCCGGCACAACACCGCCGTAGAGGGCATGGAGGTCGGCTTGGGAGAAGATTTGGTTGGCGAGGATTTCCCTGCCGCCCTGAGATATGGCTACGCCGGTTTCGTCGCAGGAGGTTTCGATTGCCAAAATTGTCATGGGGGCTCCTTTTAGTCGTAGTGGAAGATGGAAAGTTAAGGGCAAGGGCGGGGATGCAGGGGCGGCCAATGGCCGTCCGCGGACGCGCAATGCGCACCCCTACACACGTTGTACATTGTAGAATGCCACCCTCGATGCCCCGTGGTGTTACGGTGTGGAATGCGGGGCGTCGGGGACGCCGCCCCCTACATTACCACTATCACAGGGCGGCCACATAGGGCCGCCCCTACAAAGTCACCATCATCAATACCGCGCCCTCAACAGGATTCTGATAATACGCCCTGCGCCGCCCCGTCTGCTCGAAGCCCAGACTGCGATACAAGGCCAACGCCCCGGCGTTAGACGCGCGGGCTTCTAAGTACATCGTCTCTATCCCCTGCCCGCTTGCTTCATCCATGAGCTGCAGAATCATTCGCCGCCCAAGTCCCTGCCGTTGGGCGGGGGTGTCTACGGCGATGTTCAACAACTCCGCTTCCGGGGGGATGCGTTGGAGAACGGCGTAGCCCAACACCACGCCGTCAGCCTCCGCTACGAGGAATCTTGTGTCGGGGTCGCAGAGTTTGCGTTCAATGAGTTCTCTGCTCCAACAGGGGTGCGGGAAGTGTTCGTGCTCTATGCGGGTGATTTCGTCCAGGTGCCGTGGTTCTGCGGTGCGGATTTTAATCCTCATTTCGCATCATACCATGTCGTGCCGCTCTTGGCCTCGGCGGTTAAGGGAACGCTGAGGGTGATGACTTGCTCCAGTTCTTCCTCCAGTAGTGCCGTGACACGCTCGGTCTCGGCTTCGGGGCATTCTACGATAAGTTCATCGTGGACTTGAAGGACGAGCTTGGCCGCCAAGCCCTCCCGTTCCAACCGCTCATGGACACGGATCATGGCGAGCTTCATAATGTCTGCCGCCGTGCCTTGGATTGGCATGTTGAGCGCGACACGCTCACCGAAAGAGCGGGTGTTGAAGTCGGAGGCTTTCAGTTCCGGCAGAGGGCGGATGCGGCCGAAAAGGGTCTCGACTTGGCCGTTTTTCTTGGCGGCCTCCACAATGTTTGTCATATAATCCCGCACCCCGCTGTATTTGGCGAGGTAGTTTTCGATATAGTGTTTCGCCTCGGCCACGCTGACACCGATATCCTGCGCCAAGGAAAAAGCCGAGATGCCGTAGACGATGCCGAAGTTAACCGCCTTGGCACGGCTGCGCATGAGTGGCGTGACGTCCTCCTGTGCTACGTCGAAGACTTGCGAGGCTGTGACGGTGTGGATATCCTCACCCGTGCCGAACGCCTGCCGCATCGTCTCATCGCCGGAGATGTGGGCTAAAAGGCGCAGCTCAATTTGAGAGTAGTCGGCATCCACCAACGTTCTGCCTGTCGGGGCGACGAACATTTTGCGAATCTCACCGCCCAACTCTTTGCGGACGGGGATGTTCTGCAAATTCGGCTCCGTGGAGCTGAGACGCCCTGTGGCGGTGACTGTCATTTGGAAATGCGAATGGATGCGCCCGTCGGGGGCGATGGTTTTCGTCAGGCCGTCGGCGTAGGTGCTTTTGAGCTTTGAATACTCTCGGAAGTCCATGATTTTGGGGATGATGGGGTGCTTGTCTTGTAGTTTTTGCAGGACTTCTACGTTGGTAGAGTAGCCCGTTTTGGTTTTCTTGGCGGGCGGGAGGCCCAATACGTCAAAGAGGATTTGACCGAGTTGCTTGGGCGAGTTGATGTTGAACTCTTGCCCCGCCAATTCGTAAATTTCACTTTGCACATTGTGAATCCACCCAGACAGCTTATCGCCGAATGCTTTGAGGGCGGTGCGGTCTACAAGAAAACCCGTGTGTTCCATTTGGGCGAGGACTTCGCAGAGCGGCATTTCGATTTGCTCGAATACTTTCGTGAGTTTTTCCGCCTCCAATTTCTCGCGGAGTACGGGGTATAGGTCGTATACAATTTGCGTCTCGGCTGTGAGGGGGCCGTTTAGATATTGGGATGCGAGCTTTTCCGGCTCGTATTTACTCACGGTGGGGTCGAGCAAGTAGGCGGCGAGAGCCGTGTCGAAAATGTACCCTTCGGCGCGAATGCCCTCCTCCAAGAGTGCGCGCATGGTGTCTTTGATGTGGTGGCCGACTTTGGTCACTTGGTCGCTGAAGAGTTCCCGCAGAAAAAGGTTATACCCCTCCCCTGCCGCGCCCCACATGACAACGCTGATTTGCTTTGCCTCGCCGATTTCTACGCCGTCGAGGTTGTCCAACGTGCGGACGGAGACGTAATCGGCAGTTTTACAGCGGGTCAGGAGTGCATCAAGGTCTGCTTGCGTAGTGATGTGTTCGGTGGGGTTCGGTTGCGGGGCGTCGGGGACGCAGATTCCTGCGGGGGCGAGAGTTTCGAGGCCGAATTTGGGGATGAGGCTCAGAAATTCGAGCTTGACGAACAGCGCGCGCAGACGCTCTGCGTCGTGCGGCTGCCGCTCGGTGTCTGTCGGGGCAAAATCGAAGGGGACATCGCAGACGATGGTAGCGAGGTCATAAGACATGCGTGCGGCGGCCCCGCCGTCGGCCAGTTTCTTGCGTACGCCGTCTTTGATATCCAGCGCGGAGAGGTCTTTGTAGATATCTTCGATGGTGCCGTACCGCTGCACCAAATCCATAGCCGTTTTCTCTCCCACGCCGGGGACACCGGGGATGTTGTCGGAGGCATCGCCCATGAGTGCCTTGAGGTCGATGATGCGCCGCGGGGCAAAACCGTAGACTTCCAGCACCTTTTCCGGCGTGTAGTCGTCTGTCTTCGTCTGCCCCATACGGGAGGTGACAAGTTTGACCCGCACCTTGTCCGTGACGAGTTGGAGGTCGTCCTTGTCGCCTGTAACGATAACGCATTCCCAATCCGCGTCATGGCTCACGGCGGCGATGGTGCCGATGAGGTCATCGGCCTCATAGCCTTGGAGTTCATAACGCGGGACACGCATGGCATCCAATACGTCTTTTAGAATGGGCATCTGCACCGCTAGCTCATCCGGCATGGGTTTGCGTTGGGCTTTGTAGTCTGCGTATTGCTCGTGGCGGAATGTTGGGCCTTTGAGGTCGAATGTAACACAGAGGCCGTCGGGCTGCTCCTCCGCAATCAGTTTTTGCAGGATGTTGAGGAAACCGTAAACGGCGTTGGTCGGTGTGCCGTCTTTGGTGGTGAGCATGCGGATGCCGTAGTAGGCGCGGTTGATGATACTGTTGCCGTCGATGACCATGAGTTTCATGGGGTTATCTCCTGTCTAAATTTTCGCTGTTTTTTGAGGGTCGGAATAGTTTTATCCCCATGATGATTATGAGGAAAACCAGTAGCCCCATCATAATCCAAAAGAAGACACCGGTGACTGTGTTTTCGCTTAACAATATGACAAAAAGATTTGCAATTGCCAGAACAAGTGCGGGGATGTATACCCATTTTTGTTTTCCGCTTGGTTTGCCCTTCTTTTCGGTGAAACTGACAATTGTAATTGCACATACCAGCATGAAATTTAACAGTAGCATTGTCGTTGTCATTGCGGGGATGCCCCCTCGTGGGTACATATGTTGTCCGGGCGTCCGTGTCTTTGGCCTTTGCCCCTATTCCCCTCCTTGGAGGGGTGGCAGGCGAAGCCTGACGGGGTGGTTTCCGGTGCATGTGACGTAGGGGGCGTCGCACCCTACGAAGGTCAAGGGCACTCCCTCAGTCGCCTACGGCGACAGCTCCCTCGGAGAGGGAGCCTAAGGTCAAGGACAACCACCCCACCGCCTTCGGCGGCACCCCTCCGAGGAGGGGAATTTTAAGGGCAAGGGCTTGGCGATTGGTAATTGCCCCTACATTTGCGTTCATCAGCGTTCCCTACCCCCGTTTCCACTTAACCCCCTGCGGCGTATCCTCCAATATAATCCCCATATCTTTCAGTTCATCCCGAATCCTGTCCGCCTCCGCCCAGTTCTTATTGGCTCTGGCTTGTTGTCTGGCTTCGATTAGGGTTTCGACTTTGGTGTCGAGGTCGGCTTCGCCGTCCGCTTGCGCGTAGAGAAGACCCAACACATCCGTCAACTCACGGATAGCGGCTAAGCACCCCTCTACGAACGGCTTTGACGGGTCACTTGCACCTGCGGTGGCGGCGTTGATTTCTCGGACCAGTTCAAAGATGACGGCGATGCCGTCGGCGGTGTTGAAGTCGTCATCCATGACCTCAATGAAGCGGTCTTTGTAGACGGATAAGCCGTTCAGAAATTCTTGTTCGGCGGGTGAACACAGTTCGCCTCTACATCCGTTTTTGAGCAGGAACTCCAAGTTTTCTACGGCGGTGTACAGACGCTCAAGCCCCGCCTTTGCCTGCACGAGAATCTCGCCCGAGTAGTTCAACGGGTTGCGATAGTGGCTCATGAGCATGAACATGCGAATCGCATCGTAACCGTAGGCATTAGCGGCATCTCGGACAGTAAAGAAGTTGCCCAGACTCTTGCTCATCTTCTTGTTGTCGATGGACAAAAATCCATTGTGGAGCCAGAAGTTTGCAAATTTACAGTCGTTGAGGGCCTCGGACTGGGCGATTTCATTCTCGTGGTGCGGGAATGTGAGGTCTTGCCCTCCGGCGTGGATATCTATCGTCTTGCCGAGGTAGTGGTTCACCATGACGGTACATTCGATATGCCAACCGGGACGGCCCTCGCCCCAAGGCGACGGCCAAGACGGTTCACCGGGCTTGGCGGACTTCCACAGGGCAAAGTCCATAGGGTTTTCTTTGACGGAGTTCACATCCACTCTCGCTCCGGCTTGGAGGTCTTCGAGGTTTTGCCCGGAGAGCTTACCGTAGTCCTTAAACGCCGCCGTGCGGAACCAGACATCGCCGCCGACTGCGTAGGCGCATCCCTTGTCGATGAGCGTTTGGATAGCCTCCAGCATACCCCCGATATGTTCCGTCGCCCTCGGGTGGAAGGTGGCGGGTTGCACGCCTAAACCCTGTGCGTCCGTGAAGTATTCTTTGATAAACCGCTCGGTAATCTCTTCGCAGGGGACGCCTTCCCTGTTGGCTCTGTCGATGATTTTGTCGTCCACGTCGGTGAAGTTCTGCACGAAGGTCACGTCGTAGCCCCGAAACTCCATGTAACGTCTCAGCACGTCAAAGACGATGACAGGACGGGCATTGCCGACGTGGATGTAGTCGTAGACCGTGGGACCGCAGGCGTACATCTTGACTTTGCCCGGCTCTACGGGGACGAGCTCTTCTTTTTGGCCTGTCTCGGTGTTAAACAGTCTCATGGTCTGTCTCCTTTATGCAGCCTTGCTCGCGGCAATGCTGCTCGAATAGTTCAAGCTGGGCTTTAATCGCTGCGAGCTCTACAGCCAGCGGGTCGGTAATGTCAATTTGGTCTACCCGTGCCGCAAAGTCGGTCTGTTCGCCGTCGATACGCACGACGCGGGCGGGTACGCCCACGGCGGTACTGCCGGGTGGTACCTCTTTGAGCACCACGGCATTAGCCGCAATGCGGGCGTTGTCTCCCACGGTGAATGGGCCGAGAATTTTTGCACCTGCGCCCACAAGGACGTTGTTCCCGATGGTCGGGTGGCGTTTACCCTGGTCTTTGCCCGTGCCGCCGAGGGTTACGCCCTGATAGAGCAGGACATCGTCGCCAATCTCCGTCGTCTCGCCGATGACGATTCCGAGGCCGTGGTCAATCACTAACCGCTTACCGATTTTGGCTGCGGGGTGGATTTCTACGCCCGTCCAAAAGCGGCTCCAATTGGCGACAAGGCGCGCCGGGAAGCGGAGCTTCCACCGCCAGAGCCGGTGAGCGATCCGGTGGTTGATGGTGGCGTGGACGCCGGGATAGAGGATAAAAATTTGCAGCTTGCCCGGTGCCGCGGGGTCGCGGGCTTTGTATGCGTTTAGTGTGTCTATGAAGTTTCCCATGGTGTGGTCTCCTTGTGCGCTTGTACGGGCCGGCCGGGTCGGTCTCCAACCCAACTCATATATTATACCATAAATATATTGTGTTGGTCAAAAAGATATTGCGCTTAAAGCGGGCCTTTTCTTACTTTTTACGTTGGGTTTGCCCTGTCGGCGGCCTTGCTTTTGGAGCGTGTAAAAAGGAAGTAAAAATGCGCTTGAAAGAAACCAAGGTTTCTCTCAAAACTCTCTTCCTTTGACTTTTCGTTCGCAGTAAATTCTACTCGTTATCTTTCGGCTCGTCCGCCCCGCACGATATTCATCCAATCAACGCCTTTACTACCTCCCCCGCCAAAATCAGTCCCGCTGTGCCGGGTACAAAGGCGTTACTGGCGGGGATTTGCCGCCGACTGTGGCACGTCCTTGCCACATCGGGCGGACAGACGCAATTTTGGCGGCAGGCTTTCATTAAATCTTCCATGGGCTTTTGCGCGGGTTCTTTGGAGTAAACTACGCGCAGGGCTTCTACGCCCCGTGCACGGAGTTCTCGGCGCATGACACGGGCCAGGGGGTCATTTTCTGTTCGGAAGATATCCGTGACCTCAAAGGCCGTGGGGTCGAGTTTGTTCGCCGTCCCCATTGCGCTGATAATGGGGACACCTGCCGCCGCGGCTCGTGTGACGAGTTCCAGTTTGGCCGTCACGGTGTCGATGGCATCTATGATATAGTCGTAGCGGGAAAAATCAAAGTTGTCCGCCACATCGGGGCCATAGAATACCCGGTGGGCTTCGACTTCCGCCTTGGGATTGATATCCCGAATCCGCTCGGCCATAACATCCACTTTATACGCCCCCACCGTCTTGTGGGTGGCGATGATTTGACGGTTTAGGTTGGTTAGGCAGATTTGGTCGTCGTCGAAAAGGGCGAAATGCCCCACGCCCGAACGGACCAGAGCCTCCGCCGTATAGCCGCCGACACCGCCGAGGCCGAAGATGGCGACACGGCTCTGTGCCAAACGGTCAATGGCCGCACCGCCGAGGAGGGCACGGGTGCGGGAGAATTGGTCTTGGGTCATCGTTTGCTCCCTTCGGTCATAATAATGCAGGATGCAGAATTTAAGGTCAAGGGCATTTTATCATTTTGAGTGGGGTTTTGCAAGGTGGATTGACAGGGCGGGGATTTGGTGTATAATAGATGCAAACTAAATAGTCTTCAGGGCAGGGTGTGATTCCCTACCGGTGGTATAGCCCACGAGCCGCAAGGCTGATTCGGTGTAATTCCGAAGCCGACAGTAATAGTCTGGATGAGAGAAGACATGTCCCATACCTATTTATGGATGTGTGCGCTGAAGATTTTTCTTCGGCGCATTTTTTGTTACGTAGGGCGCGATGCCCCCGGCGCGCTGTCCTGCACACAAGGCAGCATCGCGCGGTGCGCCGAGGACGTTACACCCTACAATGCACGGACTGGAGGAACCCCCATGCCCCCCACACACTACATGCAGCAAGCACTCGCTCTCGCCCGTTTAGGTGTGGGCGGGGTGAATCCGAACCCACTTGTCGGGGCGGTGATTGTCAAGGACGGGCAAGTGATTGGTCAAGGGTATCACGCCCGTTACGGCGGCCCCCACGCCGAGCGGGAGGCCTTGGCGGCTTGCACCGAAGACCCTCGTGGTGCAACGATTTATGTGACCTTGGAGCCATGCTGTCACCACGGAAAGACGCCGCCCTGTACGGATGCGATTTTGGAGAGCGGGATATCTACGGTTGTCATCGGCTCGCCTGACCCAAACCCCAAAGTGGACAGCGGCGGAGTTGCGGCTCTTCGTGCGGCGGGTGTCACGGTGATTGAGGGCGTGTTGCGGGCTGACTGCGATGCGCTAAACGCCGTGTTTTTCCACTATATCCGACATGACACACCCTACGTGGTGATGAAATACGCCATGACGGCGGACGGGAAAATCGCCACGCACACCGGAGCATCTCGGTGGATTTCGGGCGAGGCATCTCGGGCGCACGCACAGGAGACACGAAACGCACTCTCTGCGATTTTGGTCGGCGTCGGGACGGTGTTGGCAGATGATCCGCTGCTTACCTGTCGTCTGCCGGGCGGGCGGAATCCCGTGCGAGTGGTGTGTGATTCCCGCTTGTCTACGCCGCTCGACAGTCAGATTGTGCGCACGGCGCGGGATGTGCCTACGATTATCGCCTGCGCGGCGCGACGCGATGCGGACATCGCGCCCTACGAAGATGCGGGATGCAAGATTCTCACCCTCCCCGGCTCCGACGGACGGGTAGATTTGGCGGGCTTGATGCGTCCCCTCCACGCCGAGGGCATCGACAGCGTTCTCGCCGAGGGCGGGGCAGCTTTGAATTATAGTTTGCTGGAGACCGGCCTTGTGCAACGGTTGCAAGTCTATATCGCGCCTAAAATTTTCGGCGGCACGACGGCAAAGGGGCCTGTGGGCGGTGCGGGTATCGCCCTGCCGGATGATGCGGTACGGCTGGGCCAGCCTACGATTACGCATGTGGGTGAGGATTTGTTGTTGGAGTATGATGTGATGTAGGTGTAGGGGCGACCGACCCGGTCGCCCGTGCGCCATTGCAAATTTGTTACGGCGGGCGACCGAGTCGGTCGCCCCTACAAGGGCAGGAGGTATCGCCTGATGTTCACAGGAATTATCGAAGAAATCGGCACCATCGAACGACTGGAACGCGGGACGCGTTCGGCTCGGCTGACGATTGCGGGGTCTGTCATTTTCTCCGACTTGAAGTTGGGTGACAGCGTAGCCGTCAACGGCGTTTGTCTCACGGCGAGCTCTATTAACGGTACGGCGTTCACCGCCGATGTCATGCCCGAGACGCTCGATCGTACGGCACTCGGTGTGTTGCGGGTTGGAAGTCGGGTAAATTTGGAACGTGCTATGGCGGCGAACGGTCGCTTCGGCGGGCATATGGTGGCGGGGCATGTTGACGGTGTTGGAAAAATCGTGAGCGTGCGTCCCGATGACAACGCCGTCCATGTGCGTATTGCGGCGGGGGCGGAGATTTTACGGTATGTGATTCAAAAAGGCTCCGTCGCCATCGACGGCATCAGTCTCACCGTAGCCGAGGTAGATGCAAACGGGTTTGGCGTTTCGATTATCCCCCACACGGCGGATGAAACCACGCTGTTGTCTAAGGGCGCGGGAGATTTGGTTAATTTGGAGGTGGATTTGGTGGGGAAATATGTGGAGAAATTGTTGGGAACGCATACGCCAAATCGGATTACCACGGATTTTTTGGCTACACACGGGTTTATGTAGGGGCGGCCACACGGGGCCGCCCCTACGAAGAACGGAGGAACCATCATATGTTCACCTACAACACCATCACCGAAGCCCTCACAGACCTGCGCGCCGGGCGCATCATCGTCATCACGGACGACCCGGAACGGGAAAACGAGGGCGACCTCGTCTGTGCCGCCGAGTTTGCCACGGCGGAGAACGTCAACTTCATGGCGGCCCATGCCCGCGGGCTGATTTGTATGCCTATGGACAAAGCATTGACCGAGAAGCTCGCCCTCCCCCAACAAGTGGCGGTCAACACCGACCCGCATACGACAGCGTTTACTGTGTCCATCGACCATGCAGACACGACAACGGGCATCTCAGCGCAAGAACGGTCGCTGACAGCCATGCGGTGTGTGGCTCCCGATGCAAAACCGGCGGACTTTCGGCGGCCGGGGCATATGTTCCCCTTGCTCGCTAAAGAGGGCGGCGTGTTGGAACGGCCGGGGCACACGGAGGCGACGGTAGATTTGATGCGACTGGCAGGTCTCTCCCCCTGCGGTCTCTGTTGTGAGATTATGGACGAGGACGGGAGCATGATGAAAACACCCCGTCTCCACGCATTCGCCGAAACGCACGGGCTGAAGTTCATCACCATCGCCGACTTGGCGCACTATCGCCGCACACGGGAGACGCTGGTGGAACGCCGTGCCTCCACCCGTTTCCCTACCCGCTTCGGGGATTTCACCATCCACGGCTATGTGGACAGCATTACGGGCGAGGAGCATGTCGCTCTCACGATGGGCAATTTGGCTACGCCGGAGCCGCCGCTCTGCCGGGTGCATTCGGAATGCCTCACGGGGGACGCTTTGGGCAGTCTCCGCTGTGACTGCGGCGGGCAGTTTGACAGGGCCTTGGAGCAAGTCGCCGCCGAGGGGCGGGGCATTGTCCTCTACCTGCGGCAAGAGGGGCGTGGGATTGGACTGGTCAATAAGCTCCGCGCCTACGAGCTGCAAGACCAAGGGTTGGACACCGTAGAGGCCAACCGCGCCCTGGGCTTCGCGGACGATTTGCGGGACTACGCCGTCGCCGCGCAGATGTTCCGTGATTTGGGACACAGCGAACTGCGGCTGATGACGAACAACCCGGACAAGATTGCACAGCTCGCCGCCTACGGCATCACGGTCACGGAGCGGGTACCAATACAGATGGAAGCGACTGCGGCGGATTTGTGTTATTTGCGGACGAAGCAGGAGAAGATGGGGCATTGGTTGGCGTATTGACCCTCGTAGAGGGGGCGGCGTCCTCGACGCCCCGTTATCACACATTGCAAACTTGAAATGCCGGGGCGTCGAGGACGCCGCCCCCTACAATATACACAACAAAAAGGAGAACATCACCATGCTAAAAACCTACGAAGGCAAGCTCGTATCCAAGGACATCAAAATCGGCATCATCTGCGCGCGGTTCAACGCGTTCATCGTCTCGAAACTGCTCGACGGGGCGGTGGACGGGCTGACGCGGCATGACGTGCGCACGGAGGACATCGAGGTCAGCTGGGTGCCGGGGGCGTTTGAGATTCCGTTGATTGCGAAGAAAATGGCCGAGACGAAGCAGTATGACGCCATCATCTGCCTCGGCTGTGTCATCCGCGGCTCGACTTCGCACTATGACCTCGTGTGCAGCGAGGTGACGAAGGGCATCGCCCATGTGTCGTTGGAGACGGGGGTTCCCGTCATCTTCGGTATCAACACGACGGAAACCATCGAACAGGCCATTGAGCGCGCCGGGACAAAGGCCGGGAACAAGGGCTATGACGCGGCTTTGGCGGCGATTGAGATGGTGAATCTGATTGCGGAAATCAAATAAGATGCTGCACATTGTTTTGGTCGAGCCTGAAATCCCGCAGAATACAGGCAATATCGCCCGCACGGCGGCGGCCATCGGGGCGCGGCTGCACATCGTGAACCCTACGCTCTTTGAGATCAGCGACCGCACCGCCAGACGTGCGGGGCTGGATTATTGGCAGTATCTCGACTTGGAGATGCACGACAATTTGGATGCGTTTTTAGAGAAATACGGCGAGGAACAACTCTTCTTCGTCGAAACCGGGACGGAGACGGTGTATAGTGACGTGCAGTTCCCGGCGGAGCCTTTCCTTGTCTTCGGCAAGGAGACGAAAGGTCTGCCCGCTTCCCTGCTGTCGAGCGGAATCGGCACGACTGTCACTATCCCGGTATTGCCGCATATTCGGTCGTTGAATTTATCGAACGCGGTTGCGGTTGTTGCGTATGAGGTGGTTCGGCAGCGGGGGTTGGGGTGAAAATTATTCACGTCAAGCGCATATAAGTTTTGGGTTTCACACAATCGGCACGGACGGCCGCAGGCCCGCCCCTACAGGTTCGCCATTGTAGGGGCGGCCTGTGACCGTCCGCGTTTTTCCATGAAATATAACAACAAACCCTTGACAGGACGGGAACCTTACTGTATACTTTCTTGTATAATAAAACATATCAAATTACTATGTTTTCATAGTCGGAGGTATCATCATGGCTCGAATCGCACACAGTATTACGGATTTCATCGGCGGTACGCCGCTGCTGGCTCTCTCCCGCTACGGGGCGGAACGGGGTTTGGGGGCGAGAGTGCTCGGTAAGCTCGAATATTTCAATCCCGCCGGGAGCGTGAAAGACCGTATCGCTCTGGCTATGATTTCGGACGCTGAGGCGTGCGGCAAACTCAGCCCCGGGAGTGTGATTGTAGAGCCGACCAGCGGCAACACGGGCATCGGTCTCGCCGCTGTGGCCGCCACACGGGGCTATCGTGTGATTCTCACCATGCCGGAGACGATGAGCATCGAGCGGCGCAACCTGCTCCGCGCGTACGGGGCGGAGTTGGTGCTGACCGAGGGGGCGTTGGGTATGAAAGGCGCGATTGACAAGGCCGAAGCGTTGGCGGCGGAGATTCCGAATGCCTTTCTCCCCGGCCAGTTTGTGAATCCCGCCAATCCTCGTGTTCACTTCGAGACCACAGGGCCGGAGATTTGGCGGGATACAGACGGCAAGACAGATATCCTCGTCGCCGGTATCGGCACCGGCGGTACGATTAGCGGAACGGGGGCATATCTGAAAAGCCAAAACCCGGATATTCGTGTCGTAGCCGTGGAGCCGCAGGACTCACCTATCCTATCGGCGGGTAAAGCCGGGTCGCATAAGATTCAGGGCATCGGCGCGGGCTTCGTGCCGGATACGCTGGACACCGAGATTTACGATGAGATTATCACCGTAGCGAATGAAGATGCGTTCACCGAGGGACGGGCGGTTGCGCGGGTTGAAGGTTTGCTCGTCGGCATCTCGTCCGGGGCGGCTCTTTGGGCGGCGGCGCAGGTTGCGGCGCGGGCGGAGAATGTTGGGAAAACGGTTGTCGTGGTTTTGCCGGATACCGGGGAGCGGTATTTGTCTACGGCTTTGTTTTCTGAATAGTGCTGATATAGTGTAAGAGAGACCCGCCGATTAGCGGGTCTCTCTTTGTCATGTCGGTACTGCTACGAAGAGGGTGACACGAATCAATCCGTCCGAGTCTGTGCCGACTTCACGCCCGGCGGCCGGACCTTGGCGGAAAATAATCCCCGCCGGATGGGAATCGGTCTCTTCGTATTCGATGAGGAAGTCGTAGAAATCTGAGAGTTGTTCGTTATCCAACACGATATCGATGTGGCGGCCTACGAAATCTGTGACCTCTCTCCGTTCTGCCGGGGCACAGAACGTACCGCTGAAAGACACACTCCATAACCACAAGAAGATACTCGCCAGCAATACGGCCAATACGACAATGATTAGCACGATTATTCCCTTGCGCATACTTTACTCCTCCCAACTATGCCAAACACTCTGCACATCATCCGAATCCTCCAACATCGTCAAAAGCTTTTCCATCTTTTTCACGTCCTCATCCGTCTCCAACTTGATGTAATTCTGCGGCACCATCTCCACTTGGGCGGAGAGGAAGTTGTAGCCTTTCTCTTCCAAGGCCGTGCGGACATCGCCGAACGCTTCGGGGGTGGTGTAGACGACGAACATGCCGTCCTCCGACTCGAAGTCGGCGGCTCCTGCGTCCAAGGCGTCCAGCATAATAGTGTCCTCATCCAGTTTAGCGTTCTCGTTACCCCCCAGGGGGTCTTCTCTTGCCGCTTCGCGGCAATTCACCTTATCTATGACGAGGACGCCTTTTTTATCAAACGACCAAGATACACAGCCCTCGGCACCGAGATTGCCGCCGTATTTGTCGAAGTAGTGGCGCATGTCGGCGGCGGTGCGGTTTTTGTTGTCCGTCATGGTCTCCACAATGACCGCTACGCCGGAGGGGCCGTAGCCCTCGTAGGTGTTGACCTCGTAGTTCGCCCCGTCTCCCCCGCCGGCTTTTTCGATGTTGCGCTTGATGTTGTCGTTCGGCATGTTGGCCGCACGGGCCTTGGCGATGGCATCTCTAAGTCTTGCGTTCGAGGTCGGGTCGGAGCCGCCCTCTTTGACTGCTACGGAAATTTCACGGGCGACTTTGGTGAAGATTTTACCCCGCTGGGCATCGGATTTCCCTTTGCGTTCGCGGATATTTTTCCATTTTGAGTGTCCTGCCATAGTATTTCCGTCCTTTGTCTGGATTCTGCCATAGATTGTACCACAATCTGCGTGCCGGGACAAGTTTCTGACGTGCGGTTGTATAAAATTCCTTTGATGGGTGAAACTACTAGGGCAACACTCTCTGAAAGGAGGTTTCTCGCATGTCAAAGAACAAGAAAAATCAGGCGCAGGATAATACAGGTCAACAGCAGCAGGCAAAGCAAGAGCATGAACAGAAGAAAAAGCAGTCCGGCATGGGTCAGATGAATAACGAGAACAATAAGAGCCGATAGACGAACCCCTCCGCTTTTGGCGGAGGGGTTTTATCTGTGATTGGGTGTAAAACAAATCAAACCCTAGCGAAAAAATATTACCGCAATCGTACAAAGAATAATCAAGGACAACACCATCCGAATCAACCACAGCGAGAGCAAATGCCGCACCTTAATACGGAAATCAGTCGCCATGAGACAGGTGAAGTACCCGCCCGCGAAGATGATAATCGTCACCGGGAATGCCGCCAGCACGTAGCGTGACGCCATGGACAGCTCGTATACCCGACCATAGGCAACCGCCGCAAAGACATCTACAATGGAGAGTGCGGAGGAAGTCGCCATGACACTTGCATCTGCCGCAAGATCCGGGGCGATGAGACCGAACAGCGCGAAAATCGGATAGAAAATCCATCCCAACCATTCAAAAATAGGTGTGAACTGATTGAGCAGCAGTCCCGCGGAGAGGACGAAGATGGTAGAGCTAATCATAACGGCAAGCACCCGCACGGTCATGAAAAGGAACTTGCCAATCGTAATGACGGGCGAGGGAGCCGCGTCGGCACCCTTCAGGCCGGAAACCCATGCGCCCTTGAAGCGGTTGCCCTTTACGGTATCCTCCGCAATCTCGGTCGGTTGGTCATTATAATAGGTGTTTGCCATCCCCCGAATGGGCGGAATCCGCACGGTGATCGCCGTCACCAAGCACATGACCAGCGTTGCGGAGATGAAGTAGAAGATGAAGTGGTCAACCAAGCCCAGCCATTGCGAGAACATGAGCATGAGGCCGATGGAGATGGAGCAAAAGCCCGTGAGGATGATGGAGGATTCTTTGTATGTGAGTTTCCCCTCTTTGTACAGGACGTTTGTACCTAAAATGGCGGCGGAGAAGTTCGCCAAGAGGTCAGAGGCCGCCACCACCGCCGTGAGGCCGGGTGTTTTGAAAATCGGCCGCATCAGCGGTTTTGCGAGGATGCCGATGGCGTCAATCAGGCCGTGGAACAAGAGCAGCGGCACGAAAAACGCCGTGGCTAAAATCATGATAATGGAACGTCCCATGCTGTAGACCACATTGGGTCCGATGAGCTGCGCCCCCAAGAAATCGGGCGCCCAACCGAACATCAGGAGCAGCAAAATCACGGTGCCCAAGACTTGGAAGATGGCGAGTACGCAATCCAAGACGGAGCGTTTGAAGGTTTTCTTGACGAAAAATGTCCACACGATTGCAATGAGACAGAACGCCAAGACAAGGAACTGATAAAAGTTGATGAAGAAGAATGGCCCTTGTATCCCCGCAGCGGCCTGCTCGACTGCGGCGGCCGGTTCAAACAGGCCGTACATGAACTGCGTGATGTGGTCAATGAGCAGTCTGCTGTTCCCGCCGATGGGGATGTAGACAAAGAATGCCACGATGCCGATGATGCTGAACACGAGGAACTTTACAATCGCCAGAGGTTTGTTTTTGATTTCTTGCATGATGATTCTCCTTTTCTGTTTTGATGGATTTGATGCTCTATTGTTCCAACAGCCAGGACGCGCACACAATGTCCTCAACTGCAAGGCCTAAGGATTTAAAGAGGGTGACGTCGTCCGCCGATATACGCCCCGGCAGGTTGCCGACTAACACGTCACCGAGTTCGCCCAAGAGGTGTTCCTGTTCGATGATGCCCTCGGTCAGCGGGAAGAGATAGTCGCCGGATTCGTTGCTCATCGACTGAACGCTGTCGCCGAAGAGCCGTGCTTTTGCCACAAGCGCGCTCGTCAGTTCCCTGTCGGGCGGCTGACACGCACCGACTGCGTTGATGTGCGTACCGGGTGCTACATCTTCCAAGATGGGCGTCTTGGAGGACGTCACCGTACAGACAATGTCGGCATCACCCGCCGCTTCCTCTGCTGTGCTGCAGACACGAATCGTGATGCCGTGTTTTTCGGTCTCACGTGCCGCAAACCGTTCGGCCTCCGCGCGGTCAATGCTCCACACCTTGACTGCATCCAGCTTGCGCACGAGCGAAATCGCCTCCAAGTGCGCCGCCGCCTGTAAGCCCGCCCCGAGGAGGGCGAGAGATGCGGCATCCGGCCTTGCCAGCGCATCCGTCGCCACGGCAGATACCGCCGCCGTGCGGATTGCCGTGACGGCTATGCCGTCCACCAAGCCCCGAATCGCACCTGTCTCGGCATCAAACACCACGACAATACCTTGGTGCGAAGGGAGGCCGTGCGTCCAATTGTCGTGATAGACCGTGATAATCTTCGCCCCGGCACTCCCCTGATACGGGAGATGCCCCGGCATGGCACTCAGGAGTTTCCCCTGCGCAATCGGCATAACCGTGCGCAGTTTGTGCGTGATGCCGCCCGCGGCGATGTTGGTGAACAGGTCTCGCATCAGCCCGATGCAGGTGGACATGGACAGTTTTGCTCTGACATCTTGCTCGGATAGGTATTTCATGTTCTCGGCCTCCTAATGATGTGCGTTTACATACAAAAATCCCTGACAAAGCAATCGGCTTTGTCAGGGACGAATAATACATTATCCGCGGTGCCACCCTGTTTCGCAATTTCTTGCGCACTTTGCGGAGTACAAACACACTCCCGGCAACTCACGTATGCCCTCACGTCACGGAATACTCGGCGTATTGCCTTTGACCATGCCCTCAGCGGTCCATTTACAGCCTGCGTTCCTGCCCGATTCTCAGCATCTCGGACTCTCTGTGTAGTGCATCTGCTGTTTTACTTCCGCATCAACGGTTTTATACAAGATACTGCATTGAGCGGCATTTGTCAAGTGTTTTTTTGCGGGGGGTGTAAAAATTGGGATAGTTTTTTACTGCCTTCGGTCACATGATGCCGCCTAATATTACAACTCACCCCGACTGAGAATCAATTCAAATCCGGAATCTCCAAACAAATCCACAACCTCGACCCTTATTTGATTGTTGCCTTGTCTCTCAACCACGAGTTCTCCTTCTACGTCACCATATGCAAAGAGATAAACCACATTTCCCCTAACGCTATCGACTCCCCAAGTGGTGTCATGGTCGTAAAGTCCTCTTGTGCCGTCAGCCAGGAAAACCATCCGACTCCCCGAGTCGCTTCCGCCAGTCCTAATCCATATCCCTGCCAAGGGAAAGCTATCGTCTCCACCGCCAATGACAGAATCTATTCGTTGAAATTGCCATACACCATCCCAAGAAGGAAATTCCAGTACATCTCCAACGGCTCGAAAATCGGAGTAAAACCACATACTACCGCTCAATGAATCAAAATAGTCTCCTTGGTCCTCACGAGCTTCTTGCGCAAAACGCTCGATATCTACTGATTCGATGTTTATATGCGATGGGTTGTATGCAAACAAATCTCCGCCGACAGTAAAGAACCTATAATCGCGAAAAACCATTATGAGTGTTCCATCAGGAAGGAATGCAAGGCCCCCCAGATAACCTTCATAGCTATCCCAAGGATTCCAACGGCCAGTATCCTCAGCAATGTTTACCTCAACCACATCCCATCTGCCGACAAGAAACTCTTCCAGCGGCAAGTCCGCATAGCGATTATCTGCATCTCCGCCGCAGCCGACCAAACTTAGCAATAACAAAACGCTTAATAAGAATGCTAAAGCTTTTTTCATCACAAAACCCTCCCAAAATAAATGTTGCTTTCAGAATTCTGCTCAGCATATATTTGCATCCGCAATTATAAATACCGCCGTCATTGTACCACGGTTTCTGTCAAACGTCCACCGCAACTTTTCAAATTGCCCGCTATTCGCAAGACTACATTTTCACACATTGACAAAAAACACCCCAAACCAGTATAATAAAACAATATGCTTACATCAACCGGGGGTGACCCATCATGAACGTACCGGAACTATTCGGCTCCATGGTTTTCAACGAGTCCGCCATGCAGGAATATCTGCCGCAGGACACTTACGAGGCCCTCAAGCGCACCGTCGCCGAGGGCCTGCCGCTCGACCTCGCCGTGGCCAACGTCGTGGCGAAAGGGATGAAAGACTGGGCCTTAGAGCGGGGCGCCACGCATTACACGCACTGGTTCCACCCGCTCACCAGTACCACAGCGGAGAAGCACAACAGCTTCATTACCCCTGTGGGTGACGGGCGTGTGGTCATGGAGTTTTCAGGTTCACAGCTTGTCAAGGGCGAATCGGACGCGTCCAGTTTTCCGTCCGGCGGGCTCCGTGCGACTTTTGAGGCACGTGGGTACACCGCATGGGACCCAACCAGCTACGCCTTTGTGCGGGAGGGGACGCTGTATATCCCCACCGCTTTCTGTTCTCACAGCGGGGAATCGCTTGACCTCAAAACACCCCTGCTCCGCAGTATGGAGGCACTCAGTCAGAATGCAAGACGTATCCTCAGTCTCTTCGGCCATGACAGCCACATCACAACCACCGTCGGGCCGGAGCAGGAATATTTTCTCGTGGACAGGGAGTATTACGAACGCCGCAAAGACCTGACCTACACGGGCCGCACCCTCTTCGGCGCGGCACCGCCCAAGGCGCAGGAGTTGGACGACCACTACTACGGCTTTATCAAGACCCGTGTCTCTTCCTACATGCGGGATCTCAACGAGGAACTTTGGAAGCTCGGTATCCTCGCCAAGACAGAGCACAACGAGGTCGCCCCCGGTCAGCACGAGCTCGCACCCATCTTCACCACGACGAACCTTGCCACAGACCACAACCAGCTCACGATGGAGATTATGCGCAAGGTCGCCAAACGCCACGACATGGCCTGTCTCCTGCATGAAAAACCGTTCGCAGGGGTGAATGGGAGCGGTAAGCACGTCAACTGGTCGATGGCCACGGTGGACGGCGTGAATCTCTTTGCGCCCGGTTCGTCCCCGGCGCAGAATGCGCAGTTTTTGCTTCTGTTGGCGGCGGTGATTAAAGCCGTGGATACGCACCAAGATTTGCTCCGCATCAGCGTGGCCTCGGCGGGCAATGACAGGCGGCTGGGACAGAAGGAAGCTCCGCCCGCCATCATCAGCATGTACATCGGCGAGGAATTGGAGGCCATTTTAGAGGCCATCGTCATGCGCAAGCAGTATAACCCCCAATGTCCCGGCGAACTGCGGGTCGGGGTGGACGCTTTGCCCGTGTTCCCGCGGGATTCTACCGACCGCAACCGCACCAGCCCCTTTGCGTTCACGGGCGACAAGTTTGAGTTCCGTATGCCCGGCTCGGCACAGGCGATTTCGGAGCCCGTGACTGTCCTCAACACTATTGTGGCCGATATTCTCGGCCGGTTCGCCGAAGAGTTAGAGCAGGCGGAGGACTTCGAGGCCGCCTTGAACGACCTAATCCGCAATACGATTGCGGCGCACAGGCGTATCCTATTTTCCGGCAACGGGTACGACACCTCTTGGGTCAAAGAGGCCGAGGAACGGGGGCTGATGAACCTACCCACCACGGCGGACGCCCTCCCCCATCTGACTACACCGAAGAACATTGCGCTGTTCGAGAAACACGGCATCTACTCCAAGGAGGAACTCTTTGCGCGGCAGGAGATTTTGCTGGAAAATTACTGTAAGCTCCTCCGCATTGAGGCGTCTACGATGGTGGAGATGGCTTGGCGGGATATTCTGCCTGCCGTCGTCGGCTACGGGCGGGAACTGGCCGAGACGATAGGCGCGAAAAAAGCCGTGGCTCCGGCTTTGGCCTGTGGGGCGGAGACGGCTTTGCTGGACGAGGTCTCCACCCTCTCCGATACCGCCCACGTTCGTTTAAACGCCCTCCAAAACGCCATAGCCGCAGGCGGTGCGTTGGAGACTTACGGTTCTCCGGCGGCGGCTCGGCATTTTTGTACGGTGGTGATTCCCGCGATGGATGCCTTGCGGGAGACGGTGGATCGTTTGGAGGTTCGGACGGGGAAGCCTTGGTGGCCGTATCCCTCGTATGGGAAGTTGATTTATTTGCATTGAGTTGGGAGCCGCTTGGGGTGAACTGAGCGGCTTTTTGTTTGTTGTTTCTGCTTGTTCATACGTTGGTTACGCCTGCCGGCGGGGCCTACTTTCTTTGTCTCGCCAAAGAAAGTAGCAAAGAAACGCGACTTATGGGCTGCGCCCCTAAGAACCCGCTACGGGTATCTACGTCGGATAAAACGGCGTACTCGTGCGGTATAGGTATTACGCGCCATGCGCGCTCGGTTATTACGTTTGGAACCCGCGATTAAAGGCAATTGCGGGCAGACTGCCCGGACGTTTTCCCCCGCGCGCGGGTGGGGTGGTGGGGGCAGAATCCCTTCAAGCCTCCAGTTGCTTGTCGGCACGAGCCCTTCTGCCGCAATCGTCCACTCCGGCGTTTCAATAAGAAGAGCAGGTTGAGCAAGCGCAACTCCTAGGAAAAGCTTGCAACAAACATCCGAGCAAAAAATGGTACGGGCGGGATAACTCCGTCCCCACCTCCAAAATACAAAAAACCCAAAACAACACGCACAAAACCCCGCCCCGCACGTATACTGTTACAGAACACAGTATAAACCAAAAGGCGGCATTTGCCATGAGAAAGCATAAATTCCCGGGATTTAAGCGGGCCGGGCTCTGCCTCGCAGGCCTTGGGGCGGCAATGATTATCGTCCTCATCCTGCCGTGGTGGTTCTGGTGGTTGGGGATAGCCCTCGGCTTTCTCTGCGGCGGTGTCTGGTTGCTGAAACGATAGGACGGAGGTGCAAATGTGAAGATAGTCGTAGTAAAATCACCCAAAATGCTCCGGGGAATCTTGCGCAAAATTTTCGGGATAAAGTAATACAAGCCATCGCCCTCTCATATGCTCGTAATAGACAATTACGGCAAAGAGAGGGTGCGTCATATGGAAGCGAAATTGAGAACCGATGCAATCGAATATTTACGGACAGTTCTGGACACGAGCTTTACCCAAGAGGAGACATCGGAGGCTATCGTGCCCGATGCCTATCCCGATATGGAGACCATCGTAGACGTGGAGGGCAACATCACGCTCCGCAGTAAAGAGGCAGGTGCGGGCCGTGTTGTGGTCAACGGAGCCGTTGCCGTATCCGTCGTCTATCTGCCGGAGGGAGAAGATTGCCTGCGCAGCTTAGAACTCACCGTCCCCTTCACCGCGGGCTACGACTGGGCGGAGGTCACGGACAACACGCAGACCGCAGTCACCGTGCGCCTCGGGAGCATTGATGCGAGGATGATTAACTCCCGCAAGGTACTTGTGCGGGCTGACATTTTGGTCGAAGCCCGCGGCTACGAACCCGCCCATATGAGCTGCACGTCCGATTCGGAAGATGAGCCGGAGGCGGGTCTGCATATCCGCCGTGAAGAAGTCGAACAGAGCTTCGTCTCCCAAGTGCGGGAGAAAACCTTTACACTCTCCGACGAGTTTCCACTCCCGGCGGGGCGTCCGCCCGTCGGGCAAATACTCAAGTCCCGCATCCGACTGGGGACGGATGACGTGAAAAACGTAGGCAATAAGCTCATCTTCAAAGGCGAGGCGAAAATCCACCTCATGTATACCGCACAAAACACGCACGAACCGCATGTACTGGACTTCACGGCGGGTTTCTCCCAAATCATGGAGCTGGAGGGCGAGGGCGAAAACGCAAGCTACGAGACGCATCTGATGCTCACCAATGTCTATCTTGAGAGCGGCGTGGCCGAAAACGGAGCTGTCGGACTGGAACTCCACATGGTCGCACAGGCTATTGAGAAAAAGACCCGCACCATCCGCTACATATCCGACGCCTACAGCACCCGCTTCGACCTCGACACCCGGCACACGGAGCATACGTTAGAGAGCTTAGACTCCGCCGAGACGCTCATCGCCGAGGTCAGGGAGAGCGTGGAGCTCCCGCTGTCCGTTATCCGTGTGGTGGACAGTTCGGCCTACACGGGCAGGGTACAGCTCAGCCAAGAGGGCGGCAAGTTGGTACTCCGCGCCTCCGTGTTCTGCAGCGTGGCTTACGTCACAGAGGAGGGTAAGTTGGCCGGCCTGACCCGCCGCTTCGAGGCTAAGACGGAGCTGGATATGCGCTCGAATCGCACCTACACCGCCGCGGCGCAAATCAGCGGCGATGTCCAAATTATGTTAACTCCAAACGGCGTAGAGTTGCGGGTGGCTGTGGCTTTCACCGTTCACCCCAATCGCAAATTGCGCTTTACCGCGATAGAGGGCGTGACCTGGGACGAAACCGCCCCCAGAGACATGGCCGCCCTGCCTAGTGTGGTCGTCTTCCACGCCCACGGCGGTGAGAGTCTGTGGGAGCTCGCGAGACGCTACTGCTCCACCGAGGCGCAGATTGCGGCGGCGAACGGGTTGGGAAAAGATGTAGTGCCGTATCCGGGGCAGTTGTTTGTGATTCCGAAGGCGAGATGACCATCAAAATACAATTGCCGTACCTCTGTTTTGAGGTGCGGCAATTTTGTTTGCAAACGATAGGATGTCATGATATGATGAGACCGAGATAGTAAAGCTTTGCACCGGAGGAAAAATGAAACCCATCACTATAAAAATTCTAATTTACCTTGGCATATTAACCATATATGGAATCGTTGCGGAAGTGCTGAAAACGGCGGCAGTTGCATGGTTGGGGCTTATAGTAATCGGTGCAATTCTGTTTGACATAGGCCGATCTATGAAAAACAAACAGGCCAGAAAGAAATACATCATTTTTACCAGCATAATCGTCGGCCAAATGGTATTTTTTCAACTGCTTTCCATTGCATTAAACGTAAGCACGGAAAACACTTGGCTGGGTTTGCTTGGGGCAAATGCCATACTCTTGAGCATATTTGCGATGATGTTGCATATAGCAAAACCAATGCGCGACACCCGCCGCGCACTTTGTCTATTGCTCCACCTTGTAGCCTATTTCGGTATTGCTATGGTTGTCATGGTTAATTTAAGTGTACTGCTTGGCGGGTTCGGGCGGTAAATAGTGCTATAAAGCGGCAAAGGTAGGAGACGATGTGAGCATCTATCCCTACAAAGGGCGGCCACGCGGAGCCACCTAACGCAAATAGGGCAGACACATGTCTGCCCTATTTGCGTTCCCAAGGCTTAATCTCTTTCGCCTGATTATACAGCCTCACATAACTCGCATGGCGGGTTGGTTCTATTTTGCCCTCTCGCTTTGCCTCTAACACGGCGCAGCCGCGCTCTGTCAGGTGGGCGCAGTCTCGGAACTCGCAATGGCCGAGGTAGGGCGCAAATTCCAAAAACGCGTATTGCAGGGTTTCTTTTACCGTCAGCTCCATCTTCTCGATATCAAAGCTGGAAAAGCCCGGTGTATCGGCGACTTCTGCACCGCCCGACAGGGGGAACAGTTCAACGTGGCGGGTGGTGTGGCGGCCTCGACCGAGTTTTTCGCTGACTTCAGCGGTTTTTACGGTGAAGCCGGGCTCTAAGGCATTCAAAATACTGCTCTTCCCTACCCCGGAGTTGCCTACAAAAGCGCAGACCTTGCCTTTGATGGCCGTGCGCAACTCATCCACACCTTCGCCTGTGACGGCACTAGTGCGGATGGTGTGGAACCCGGCGGCGGTGTAGATGTTGAACAAATCGTCGCCGGGATGCAAATCGGTTTTGTTGATGCAAATGATGCACTCCGCGTCGTTCACCTCGGCGATAGCCGTGATGCGGTCGATGAGAAACGGGTCCGTAATCGGATTCACACCGCTGGCCAAGAGTATCATGCAGTCAATATTGGCCACGGGCGGACGGACGAAGGCATTTTTGCGGGAATGGATAGTCTCCACCACGCCTTTTCCGTCCGCCGTCATGGATATCGTGACTTTGTCGCCGACGAGGGGCTTCTCCCCCGCTAAGCGGAATTTGCCGCGCGCTCTGCATTCGATGAGGTCACCGCCCGCCTCGGGGCGGACGTAGTAGAAGCCGGCTAAGGCTCTGACTATAATACCATCCATGTGTTTAAGTTGGCTCCTCCGGGTCTGTCCCGTTTCCGCCCGGCCCCGGATCTACTGTTACCGTTGGTGTTGGCGTGGGCGTCGGTGTCGGCGTTGGTTCCGGGCCGCGGGAAATTGTGAGCGTAATCTGCGTCCGCTCCGGCACCATGGTATTGGGCGGATGACTCTGTCGGATAACATTGCCGTTCGGCACGGTGCTGCTGTATTCCATTACGGTATCGTAATCCAAACGCAAGGATTGCAAGGTGCTGATGGCAGCACTAAGTGTCATACCCTGCAAATCAAGCACTCGCACCTGTTGCTCCTCAGGGCCTGAGCTGACGAAGAGGAACACTCTGCCCCCCTCCGGCAAGGGAGAACCCGCTTCCGGGATGGTGGAGATAACATGATTTTCCATGATAGTGTCGCTGGCTTCATCTCGCCTTTGGATATCGGTGAGCGGGATGCCCAACTCGGTGAGCCGTATGCGAGCTTGCTCATAGCTGAGGTTAAAGAGGTCGGGCATGACCTCCAGCCCCGATGGGACGGCTACAAAGAGTGTGACTTGTATCTTGCCGTCCGAGTCTACGCCAATGGATTGACCGGCTCTCGGGCTTTGACGGAAGATAATCCCCTCCGGGTGGGCATCGGTCTCTTCGTATTCGACGGTGAAGTCATAAAAGTCAAGCAGCTCTTCATTGTCCAGCACAACATCAATGTGCCGACCTACGAAGTCTGTAACGTCTCTGCGCTCTTGGGGAATAAAGATGCCGCTGAGAATCGCAGTCCACAACCAAATGAAAATACCCACCAAAACGAGGAGAATCACACCCGCGCCGAGCCATGTGGAGACACGTTTGGCCTTTTGGTTTTTGCGGCGGTATGCCTCTCGCTCTTCCTCTTTGGACATGCGGTTCGGCTGCTGGCGGACATTTGACGGCGAAGCGGCGGCACGTCTGGCCGCTGCGACATCGGACGCTGTGGGTCTGTGCGCCGCAACGGAGGCGGCACCCGCGGCAATCGCTGCACCGTAGGGGAATACGATAGCGGGATTCTTGCGGAACTCCTCGAAGTCACGCAGCATCTCGTCTGCGGTCTGATAACGGAGGTTTAGGCTGGGGTTCATGGCCTTCATGGTGATGGCCTCCAGTCCCGCCGGAATCTCCGGGTTAATCTCTCTCGGGCTGAGCGGGATGGAACTGATGTGCTGTATGGCCACGGAGACCGCACTCTCGCCCTCGAAGGGCAGACGATTGGTGAGCATCTCGTAGAGCACGACGCCGACGGAGTAGAGGTCTGTCCGCGCGTCTACCTGTGCGCCCTTGGCCTGCTCGGGGCTGATGTAGTGGACGGAGCCGAGTGCTTCCTGCGTGAGCGTGGAGCTCTTGCTGTCCTGCAAACGGGCGATGCCGAAGTCGGCCACTTTTACGCTGCCGTCCTTGAGAATCATAATGTTATGGGGCTTAATGTCCCGATGAATAATCCCGCGTGAATGGGCGTGACTGAGTGCCTTGGTAATCTGCGTGGCGAAGTGGAGGGACTCTTTCCAGCTCAGCTTCCCTTTACGGTTCATGTACTGCTTGAGCGTGATTCCCTCAATCAGTTCCATGACAATGTACTCCACGTCAAGGCTCTTCGATACATCGTAGACCGCTACGATGTTCGGGCTGGAGAGCATCGCCGCCGCCTGAGACTCTGTTTGGAAGCGTCTGCGGAAATCGCCGTCCAACGCGAGGTCATCCTTGAGGATTTTCAGGGCCACAAGGCGGTTGAGCCTGTTATCTCTGGCCTTGTAAACCGTTGCCATGCCGCCGACACCGATAATCTCCAGTATCTCGTAACGGCCGTCCAGTAAGGTTCCTAAATATTTATCCATGTCCTTTTTTCCCCACATGGCTCTGCCCTGCGGGGACCCCTTTCATTTAATCTATTACGGCGGAGATGAATTCCGCCTATATCAGACCTGCCCACAAACTCTGCCGCGGTGCCTGTCTGGAACGCCGGACTCCCGGCGAAAGGGCATACTGTTTAAACGCCGACCATAAGAACCGTTACGTTATCGGAGCCGCCTCTGGATAGAGCCAGAGTAATCAGCATTTCACAACATTTCTCAAGGTCTGTGAAGTGTCGAATCTCTTCAAAGAGCTCCTCATCACTTACAAGGTTCGTAAGCCCGTCTGTGCAGAGCAGTAAGCGGTCACCGGGTTTCAGGTCTGCCGTGAAGCGGTCACAGGCCAGTTTTAAATCTGTGCCGACAACACGGGTAATCAGGTTGCGGCTTGGGTGGTGCTGCGCCTCTGCCCTTGTGATGTCGCCGCGGGTAATCATGTCTTCCACGAGCGAATGGTCCTTTGTGAGCTGCATCATGCCGTCTTTGCCGATATGATAGGCTCTGCTGTCGCCCACATTGATGATGCGCGCTTTCCAATCGTCCTTTTTGTGCTGAAGCACAGCTCCCACGAGCGTGGTACCCATGCCTCTGTAGCCGGGTTCTGTCTTAGCCATTTCATAAATCACTCGGTTGGCCGCCTGCATGGCGTCGCACATCGCGTCGCTGACCAGTTCGTCATCCAAGAGTGCGCCCGGCTGGCCCGACAGGGATTGGATGAATGTCTCCGTCGCCTGTTTGCTGGCCACGTTGCCGGCCTGCGCGCCGCCCATGCCGTCACAGACGACCGCAATGAGCAGCTTGTCATCCTTCAGCTCTTCGATTTGGAAATAGTCCTGATTGTCCTTGCGGACGATGCCTTGATCTGTTCTTCCAAAGGCAATCATAAGGATTTCTCCTCCTTCTCTCTCCGTTTGCGTAACTGACCGCAAGCGGCATCTATATCTCTGCCGAGGCTCCGACGGACGGTGACGTTTACGCCACGCCTCCTAAGTGTCTCGGTGAATGTGTCCAGATTTGTTTTCCCGCTCGGCCCCAACGACCTTTCAGCGATGGGGTTTAATGGGATAAGGTTGACATGGCCGCCTGCGTCCGACATGCGTTTGGCCAAGAGCTCTGCGTGTTCCGGGGTATCGTTTACGCCGTCTACCATGGCGTATTCAAAGGATATCCGTCTACCCGTGCGTTTAAAATACCGCTTGCAGGCCGCCATCAATACGTCTATGCCCCACTTGCGATTCATCGGTACAAGCCGATTTCTGGTCTCATCGTCCGGGGCATGAAGCGAGACCGTTAACGTTAATTGTATATTATGTTCACCCAGTTTGTCAATCACTTCCGCAAGACCACAGGTGGAAAGTGTAATATGCCGCATCCCGATGTGCAGTCCGTCAGGGTGATTGACGAGTTTCAGGAAGCATAAAACATTGTCAAAATTGTCCAACGGCTCACCGATTCCCATGAGGACAACGTTGGAGATGGTGAGTCCGCTGTCTTTCGCCGTGAAGATGACTTGCCCCAGCATTTCCGATGGCTTTAAGTTTCGCACCAGTCCGCCGATGGCTGAGGCGCAGAAGGTGCAGCCCATACGGCAGCCGACTTGCGTGGAAATGCAAACGGTGTTGCCGTGGTGGTAACGCATGAGTACGGTCTCAACGCAATTACCGTCTTCGAGCTGCCAGAGGTATTTGACGGTACCGTCCTCTGAGGTCTGCTTGTCTGCGAGCTCCGGGACTGCGAGGGTGAAATTTGCGTCCAATGTTTCCTGTAGAGCTTGAGAGAGATTGGTCATTTCGTCAAAACTTTCTGCACCGCGGGTGAGCCACCCGAAGATTTGTTTGGCGCGGAAGGGTTTTTCGCCGAGGGACTTGATAGCGGTTTCGAGTTCTTCGGGCAGCATGGAGCGGATGTCTTGTTTTTGCATATCAGTTCACCCGCCTTAGTTTGCAGAAGAAAAAGCCGTCTGTGCCGTGGATGTGGGGGTAGAGCGTGATTTGGCCGATGGGGTTTGGTGTAGGGGCGGCCATTGGCCGTCCGCTGTCGGAGGTATGGTGCAATGTTGGGGGGAACGGACGGCCAATGGCCGCCCCTACATTGATGCTTTCGGGTATGAAATTCGCATTGTCCTTTAAAAACGCCGCAATCACGCCGCTGTTCTCCTCCGGGAGAATCGTACAGGTCGCATATAAGAGCACACCGCCGAGGGCGACACACTTGGCCGCGCCTTGGAGGATTTCAAGCTGAATCTCCGGCAGGCGGGCGATTTCTTCGGGGGTTTTGTCGCGGATTTCCGGCTTCTTGCGGATAATCCCGAGGCCGGAGCAGGGGGCGTCTACGATGACGGTGTCGAATGCGCCGATATCTGTGGGGTCGAGTGTTCGCGCATCCATCGCACGGGTGTGGAGGATGGTGATACCCAAGTGATTCGCTGCTGTTTGGATTTTGGCTAGTTTTTTCTCCTGTAAGTCAGACGAAATAATCTCACCTTTGTTCCCTATTTGGATGGCGGCGGCAAAACTTTTCCCGCCGGGGGCGGCACAGGCGTCGAGTATACGGGTGTCGGATTGGAGGTCTGCGGCGAGAACGGCGAGACGGGCGGCGGGGTCTTGGATGTAGAACATACCATCTCGGAATGCCTGTAGTTTGGCTGGATTTCCGGGATTTTTGAGGATGAGACAGTCGGGCAACCACGGGTGGGGTTCTGTTGTGACGCCCTCGGCTGCCATGGCCGCCGCCAATTCAGCGAGGGTGGTTTTCAAGGTGTTGACTTGGGCGTATAGGGGGACTTCGGCGTTGTTGGCGGCTAAGAGGGCTTCCGCACTCTCCTCCCCCAGTTCGTCTGTGAGTCGCCGAACCAGCCAATTGGGGTGACTGTATTTCGTTGCGAGGTCGGGTGGTGCCGGGAGCTTTGTTTTGTTCTCGGTCAAGCGGCGGAGAATGGCGTTGACCAAGCCCGCCGCTTTGGGGCTGCCCTGTTTGGTTTGCTCTACCGCTTCGTCCACCGCCGCGCTGTCCGGGATGCGGTCGAGAAAGAGAATTTGATAGGCGGCGATGCGCAGGATGTCCAGTATGCGGGGTTCTAGTTTTTCTGTGGGGGTGTGGGAAAATTTTGATAGGTAAAAATCCAGCAGGGTGCGGTTTTGAAGGACGCCGAAGGTGAGCTTGGATGCCAAGGCCGCATCTCTGGGGGACAGGTTTTGTTTGGTGATTTCTTTGTCGAGGACGGCCTCGGCGGGGGTGCCGGATTTGCGGTGGTGCATGAGGGCTTGTAGTGCGGCTTGGCGGGCTGATGGCATGGGTGGTCACATCCTTATTATCTGCCGGAAATAGCGTTTATAAAATCTTCGTCTGCATTACGCCACGGCTTGTTTATGCTGAAAAAGATATATTCAATCCATCTCGATGGGTCATTGCTCACATCTACAGAAGCACCATAGGTATCATATTTCATACCTATATTATATTTGTTGAACAGCCTGTCAATATCCTTTTGGTCGTTGCCGAGGATGACGTGTTTCCTTTTTTTGAAGTAGAACAGGCTCCCCTCGCAACCGAATATACCGTCAGGGTTATCTCCTCCCAAAAACAGAGGCAAGATAAACTTCGCACTCTTTAAGTACATCACGTCTTCCGGTTTAGGCAGCTCGTCAAATATCCCGTCATATAATTGAAAAATGGGCCATATATCCCTGACCGCAGGCTCAATTACGGAAGTGTAAGATACTTTGTCTGCTATTTTCCGTATAACGATATATTTACCGTCCGCTTCCTTGAAGTCTGTTTCGCTGACGTTCGCTTTCTCTCCCGTGTATGTTTTGTCGGCCGTTTGCAATTGAAATGTTATGATATCACCTATTTCAAAGATAGGCTTCATATACAACTTGATTGATATTTTCTTTTTGGGCGGTTGCGGGGCGGTGATTTTATCACGGAATTTTTGCAGAGCCTTTTTTCGTCCTTCCAATATCTTCCGCCCAGATTCCTCCCATAATTCCAGCCCGAAACCGCTGTCAATTAGCCGCAAGGTCTCTTTCATTACTGCGTCGGACAGTATGCCTTTACGCCACATAAAATCTGCAAGGGAGTAGTAGTAATCGCACCATTCCCTTGGGTCGGATTCATCGAATCCAATTAACCTTACGTAGTCATCGATTTTTTTCAAAGCCGTTTCGACATCGTTGTAGTAAAAAGCCGCTTGATATTCGCTTTTCATATCCTGCGCAGTATCATTGCCGGTAACACTACTGTCCCATGCACCCATTGACTGTCTCCTTTACCTCTCTACACGATACATCGTAAAAATCACAACTTCAGGCCGTGCAACTATCCTCGGCACCGTGTAATACACACCTATGCCGCTGCTTGTGAATACGGGGACGCCGTCTGCCGAGTAGGCGAAACCGTACCCAAAGCGTGTTCCGTAATCCGTGATACTGCCGCGTAAAAGGTACATCGGAAATCCGAAGAATGAGATTTGTCCGGCGTGGGTATGGCCTGCGAGGATGAAATCAATTCCGATGGTCGATTGCAACATTACAACATCGGGGTTGTGGGTAAGGAGCAGGATGAAATCATCTGCGTGTGCGTCTGCAATCGCCTCGGCTATGTTCGGGTCTCTGTTCCACAAGTCTTGAACGCCTGCCAGATAAAAGCCGTCCCTAATGCGTGTTCCGCTATTGTCTAACGGTGTTATTCCGTGCTGCTCTTTTGCGGCGAACAATCTTCTGTAATTATCGTGGTTCCCCTCCACACCGAAGATGCCGTCTGTTGTGTTGATTCGGGCGATTTCTTTCACGGTTCCTTGATAATGTGCATTACGTACGGAGAAATCGCCGCCCAATAGCAGCAAATCTAAATTTCTTTCGTTCAGCTCGGCGGCTACGGTTCGCATAGTTTCATCTGTGATTACGTGCATGTCTGTCATGAATGCGATGCGGTAGCCATCCAGTTCGGCAGGCCAGTTTTCGGAGTAAAATTTGACCTCCACATAACGGATGGTTCTGTCCAGCGTGAAACTATGCGCAATGTGTATCACGGGAATAAGCGCGATGAGCATACCGAGTGTTACTGCGAATTTGAATTTTATCTTTCTTGTCTTATGCCTTGCAAGACACATGCCCAACAATGCGCCGATGCCGCCGCCTGCTATTGTGAAAAAAAGCAACGTTCTCTCGCTGATGCGGTGTTTGTTTTTTATGGCTTTTCGTTTGTCTATTGCGTAGAGAGAGAATGTCAAGAGATTTACCGCTGCGAAAAAGACTAAAAACAATTCTATTATGCCGAAGCGGAGGATTAAGTTTATTATGGGTTGCAATCGTCCTTACCGTCCTAACTCTATCGGGTTTCCCCGCAAATAATCCGCTGCCGCCATCGCTTTCTTCCCCGGCGGCTGAAGCCGCGTGATAACCACGGTCCCGTCCCCGCAAGCGATTTCCAGCCCTCCCTCCCCTGCCGATACTACCGTACCGGGCGGGGCGATGCGGGCATCGCCTCCTACGTAGGCGGTGTGGAGTTTGAATGTTTTGTCGGCTATCTCCGTCGTTGCCATTGGCCAGGGATTTAGGCCGCGGATTTGGCTGAGCATCTCCTGCGCCGGTCTCGTCCAGTCCACGGGGGACATCTCACGGCGGAGCGGCGGGGCGTGGGTGGCTTTGGCGGGGTCTTGCGGGGTGCGCTTGACCGTGCCGTTTACGATGGCGGGGATGGACTTCGCCAAGAGGCGTGCGCCTTGTATGGAGAGGCGGTCAAAAAGGTCACCCGCTGTCTCGTTCGGGTGGATTTTCGTCTCCTCTTGAGAGAGGATATCGCCCGTGTCCAAGGCCTCGTCCATTTGCATGATGGTGACGCCTGTCGTTTTATCGCCGTTCAAGACCGCCCATTGGATGGGGGCCGCGCCTTGGTATTTGGGCAGGAGCGAGGGGTGGACGTTGATGCAACCGCAGGGCGGGATGTCCAATATCTCTTTGGGCAGGATTCTGCCGTAGGCTACGACTGCAATCAGTTCCGGGGCCATGGCTCGGATATATTCTGCCGCCTCGCCGTCGCGCAATGTGGCCGGTTGATAGACCGGGGTGCCGTGAGCTATGGCAAGCTCTTTGACAGGGGGCGGCGTTAGCTGCATCCCCCTGTTCTTCGGCTTGTCGGCTCTTGTGATGACAGCGCAGATTTCGTGCCCGGCCTCGTAGAGGGCCTCTAGGCTCGGGCAGGCAAAATCCGGCGTGCCCATGAATAGGATGCGGCTCACTCGCTCTCCTCCTCATCCGGCAGGTCGTCAACGGAGATTAGCTCCGGGGCGAGACGTGTGTAAAGATTGCCGTCTAAGTGGTCGAGTTCGTGGCAGATGACCCTTGCCGTGAGGCCTTCGCCCTCGATTTCAAACCACTCCCCTGTCCTGTTCTGTGCGCGGACTTTTACACGTTGCGGACGGGTCACCAGACCCATCATGCCGGGGACGCTGAGACAGCCCTCATAGCCCTCCTGCTCACCGTCCTGCTCAATGATGACGGGGTTAATGAGTTCGTGGGTGAGCTCCTCTAAGTTTTCCGTTTCTGTGTCGCCGTTGAGTTCCAATACCAAAGCCACACGGCGCAGGATGCCGACTTGGGGCGCGGCGAGACCAATGCCGTTCGCGTCGAACAGAGTGTCCCACATGTCGTCGAGCAGGGTGTGCAGCCTGTCATCGAATGCGGTGACCTCTCGGGCGGATTTGCTTAGCGTGGGGTCGCCTTCTTGCAGGATATTGCGTAGTGCCATGGTGGATACCTCCGGTGGTGTTGCAGGGGCGGCCATTGGCCGTCCGCCTATCTAATGTTTTATTGTATTTGTAACATGCGAACGGCCCTACATGGGATTTATACCGCCAAGCGGTTATATACCGTCCACATCGCCGTGCACCGAGACGCCTCGATATTCTTTTAAGGTGGGGACTTGCTTTAGTATATTTGCTATGTAGCTTCGCACCGATTTATTCTGTTTGCAACGAATTGTTATGTTGTAGCGGTAGCGGTTGTTTACTTTTACGATGCCTGCGGGGGCGGGGCCTATAAGTTCTGCGGTTTCGCCGAGTTCGTGGAGGCATTTTTGCAAGGTGCGGCGGATGGCGGTGATACAGCGCAGCACCGTGGTCTCGTCTCCGCCTGTGGCGGTGATGGTGATGAGGTCTGTTAGGGGCGGTGCGCCTTGGAGCTTTCTTAGTTTGATTTCCCTGTCGTAGAAGCCGTCGTAGTCTTGCTTTGCGGCGAGTTCTATGACCTCGTGGCAGGGCGTGAATGTCTGGATAACGGCACGGCCCGCTTTCTCTCCCCTGCCCGCTCGGCCTACGACTTGGGTGATGAGGGAGAATGTACGCTCTTGTGCGCGGTAGTCGTTTATATAAAGACCTTGGTCGGCGGATATGACGCCTACCAGAGTGACATTCGGGAAGTCGAGGCCTTTGGTCACCATCTGCGTGCCGATGAGGACGGGGATTTTCTCACGCTCAAAGCGTTTGAGCAACGCATCGTGCGTCTGGCCGGGGGTAATCGTATCCGTGTCCATGCGGATGATTTCCTGCCCGGGGAAAAGTTCTTGCAGTTCCTCTTGCACCCGTTGGGTGCCTGCGCCTACGTGTTTTAAGATGCCGCCGCAGTCGGGGCAGGCCTCTTCCACGCTTTGGCTTCCGCCGCAGTAGTGGCACATGAGACGGTTGTTGGCTCTGTGGTAGGTCAGGCTGACGCTGCACTTTTCACAAGTGTAAGTATATCCGCATTCGCCGCAGACCAGTAGATTGCTGGTGCCTCGGCGGTTGAGGAAGAGGATGCTCTGCTCACCCGCCTGTATGTTTTTGCCGAGTTCTCGGTAGAGTTCCGTGCTGATGTTCGTGCCGTTGCCCGCTTTGAGGTTCTCCCGCATGTCGGCCACGATGACCTCCGGGAGTTCTCTCCGGTTATAGCGGCTTGTGAGGGCAAAGGTATGGTAACGCCCCGTCTCGGCGGCGTAGGCGGTCTCTATGGAGGGCGTGGCGGAACCCATGAGGAGGAGCGCGTTTTCCTGCGTACAGCGGTACTTAGCCACGTCTCTGGCGTGATAACGGGGGGCCTGCTCGGATTTGTAGGTGTGTTCCTGCTCCTCGTCAATGACGATGACGCCGAGATTCTTTACCGGCGCAAACACCGCCGAGCGGGTACCGACGACAACGGACACACTACCGGAATGAATCCGTTTCCACTCGTCATACCGCTCACCCAGTCCCAGCGCGCTGTGGAGTACGGCGACACGGTCACCGAACCTTGCGGCGAAACTGCCCATAAGTTGCGGCGTAAGGGCAATCTCCGGTACGAGGACGATGGCCGTCTTGCCGTCTTGCACGACTTGGTCGATGAGGTGCAGATACACCGCCGTCTTACCGCTGCCTGTGATGCCACGGAGCAGGGCCGCTTCCGGCTTTTCGCTTCGATAGAGGACAAGTAGGCCGTCATAGGCCGCTTTCTGCTGGGCAGTCAACGTGGTGTTTGCCGCGCTCGGTTTCGGCGTGTGTTCGGGACGGCGGAGGACTTCGCGGGTTTCTATCGTAATCAGGCCCGCACGGGACATGGCGTTTAGCGTCTGCGCGGCGGCTCCTGTGTAGTAAGCGAGTTCTTTCGTGCTGACCTCCCCCGCCGAGGCCAGTAGTTCTAACACTTCCGCTTGTTTTTTGGCACTACGGCGTTTGCGGTCGGCGAGTTCGAGGGCATCCTCCGGCTGAATGGCGAGCCTGACAAATTTTTGCAGTTTATCCTGCACACGGCGGGTCTCGTCTACGATTTGGACGATGACACCGCTGTCGAGCAGTCGGCGGATGCCGTTTGCGGCGATTTTTGCGCCGAGATTTTTTTCCAGTTCCTTGTCCTCCACGGGGCCTTTGGCCTCTAGGAGCGCATCCAGCACGGCTATAGCCGCCGGGTTGTGGTCTGCCGCTGTCTCCGCTTTGGGGCGGTTGATGCCGTCGGCCAGGCGGTAGCGGTAATGGATTTGGTACCACAGTCCTGTGGGCAGCATGGCACGGACTGCGTCATAGACGGTGCAGAAGAATCGCTCCCGCATCCAGAGGGCGAGTTTGATTTGGGATTCGTCCAATACAGGTTCGGTGTCTACCACGCTGTCTATGGGCTTTAATCGGGTGTAGGCACTCTCTTCCGCTATGCTGAGGATGATGCCCTCACAGCGGCGGTTTCCCCGTGCAAACGGCACAATCACCCGCATACCGGGTTGCGCGCTGTCTGCCAGATGGGCCGGGAGCAGGTAATCGTAGGGTTTGTCGATGGAATAGGTCGCCGATGATACGGCTATTTTTGCGACCATCGGCGGGCCTCCTTTGGTGGTGTTTGTAGGGGCGGATTCCATAGCCGTCCGGTATTGCATTTTGCGGACGTTGTAGGGGGCGGCGTCCTCGACGCCCCGTTATTACACATTGCAAATTTTGTACGGCGGGGCGTCGGAGACGCCGCCCCCTACAAGAGAAGGCTATATCCCCAATATCTGCCGCTTCTTGGCCTCAAAATCCGCTTCGGTGATGATGCCGATTGCTTGCATAATGAACCCTTGTGCTGTTTTCATCTCTGTACCCTCCCCTACCTACACAATCTCCACCGTCAATTCGCCCTTTGCAATTTCTTCAATCGCATAGGACACGGGTTTCTTCTCCAAGACATAACCGCTCTGCTCCGCATGGTCGGAGATGCTGCGGGCGCGGCGGGCGGCTACGTTGACGAGCATGTAGCGACTGTTGACTTTCTCAAGCAGGTCGGACATGGATGGGTATAGCATCATGGTGGTGTTCCTCTTTTCATGTTTTTTTGTTTGGTGGTGCGTGTTATGGGGGACGCCGTCCCCTGCGGGGGTGTTTGTGGCAGATTGCGGGTCGATGTGGGCATCGACCCCTACGTGATTAGGTGGCGGCGGGATTCGAGTTTGCAATGTTCGGCTTTGATGATGGCGAGGACTTCTTCCATGGCATCTTCTCTGGTGTCGTTGATGACGAGGTAATCGTAGAACAATGCCCTGGCGTATTCTTCTCTGGCACGTTTCATGCGGGCTACTATTTTTTCTTCCGTGTCCGTACCGCGACGGCGGAGACGCTGCTCCAAAATAGCGAGAGACGGCGGGAAGAGAAAGATTGTCACGGCCTCGGGCATTCGTTCTTTGACTTGGGCCGCACCTTGGACTTCGATGTCCAGGAGTACGTCTACTCCTCTGGCGAGCCTCTCCCGAATCGGGGCGGCGGGGGTGCCGTACCAGTTGCCGACGTATTGGGCGGATTCCAAAAAGCCGCTGACACCTGCGAGTTCGTAGAACTCCTCTTTGGTCATAAAGTGGTAGTCTCTGCCCGGCACCTCGCCATGGCGGGGGCCTCTCGTGGTGGCGGACACAGAGAAATGCGCCTCCGGCAGCCTCGCCAAAACGCCTTTCAATATCGTACTCTTCCCGCTGCCGGACGGGCCGGACAGGATGTAGAGCTTGCCTGCTTCTTGTTTTCTAATGCTCATAATGCTCTGTGTCATCCTCTCCTTGGGGTTTACTCACACGCCCGGCCACGGTTTCCGGCTGGATGGCGGACAAGATTACGTGCCCGCTGTCCATTATGATAACCGCACGGGTACGCCGCCCATACGTGGCGTCCACCAAGTTGCCGCGCTCCCGCGCCTCGGTGATGATACGTTTGATGGGTGCCGACTCGGGGCTGACGATGGCGATGAGGCGGCTCTGGGATATCATGTTGCCGAATCCGATGTTGATTAGTTTCATTGGCGTATTCCTCCTGCCTGCGTTGTAGGGGGCGGCGTCCTCGACGCCCCGTTGTCCGAATAACCGTTGCGCACGGGGCGTCGGGGACGCCGCCCCCTACGGGTCATGTGGGGTGGGTGCGGCGCGATGAGCATCGCGCCCTGCGAGGGGGGCGGGCGAACACAGTTCGCCTCTACTCGATATTCTGCGCTTGTTCTCGGATTTTCTCGATCTCGGCTTTGAGTTCAATCACAATCTTGCCGAGCTCCAAGTCTTGACATTTGGAGCCTATGGTGTTCGTCTCCCTACCCAGCTCTTGCAGCAGGAAATCTATCTTGCGGCCGACTGCGCCGCTGCTGTCTAAAATATCCCGCAGTTGGGAGACGTGGCTGCGGAGCCTTGTGATTTCCTCGTCCACCGCGACACGGTCGGCGAAGATGGCGGCCTCGGTTAAGATGCGGCTCTCTTCGATTTGCGTGTTCTCCAAAATCTCTGTCATGCGCTGTTCGAGCTTGGCGCGATAGGCCGTGACTGTCTGCGGGGACTGCTTTTCCACTTGGGCGGTGAGGGTTTCGATGAAATCCAAGCGGGATGTGATGTCTTGGCGGAGCTTTTCGCCCTCTATGCGGCGCATAGCGTTGAAACTCTCCAGAGCCTCGTCCAACACCGTGAGCAGGTCACGGGCGAAAGCCTCATTGTCGGTTTCGGGTTGCTCTACTTTGAGCACGTCCGGCATTTTGGCGACTTGGATGGCGGTGGTGTTGTCCTCTAAGCCGAAGCGATAGGCCAATTGATGCAGGGCTTTCACGTATGCCTCGGCAAGAGGTTCGTTCAGAGAAATTTCCACATCTTGGTCTTTGCCGGAGTCCACGTTGATGAAAATATCCACCTTGCCCCGGTGTACGAGTTGCCCGACCCGTTTTTTCAGGCTCTCCTCGGCGAAGAGATACCGCCGCGGCATACGGACGGAGACGTCCAAGTAGCGGTTGTTTACCGCTTTGAGTTCGATTTCCAGTTCCAGGCTACCCGATACGCCGTTCGCGCTGCCGTAGCCGGTCATGCTTTGAATCATATTCGATTACCGTCCGTTTCTGTATTTGTAGATGCGTGTGAGATAGAAGCCGATTAGTTTGCTCAAGCCGATGTCGTATACCATGAACACCGCTAACCCGGCTAAATAGATTATAGGTAAGGCCCGGTCGATGAATGGTATGACACCCACGAACAATTCCTGCCAGATAAATACATAGCATGTCAAAGCCGAAAAAAAGGCGGCAAGCTTGATTGCCCAGCCCAAAACCTGAGACTTTCGCCGCTCGGCAATGCTTTTGATCAAGGGATAGACCCCGAAGAAAGTGAGATATAAAATTGCCGTCATCCCCGGCGCGAGCAGCATCCCCAATATTGATGCGGCCACGAAGCAGAGGAGGCCGTATTTCAACCCGCCCTCAATCACCGTCGCCGCTACGAATAGTGCCGCCAGAGCCGCAAAAGTGAGGGCCATTGCGGGGAATAATCGCCCCATATATAACATCACAACCGCCCCGGCCACGGACAGGGCGGTAATGCTGAGTGTGCGTGTTTGTGTTTTCATTTATCTTAACCTCGAATCGCATTGCAGGGGCGGCCATTGGCCGTCCGCTCTTATGCGCCCGTTAAAAAGACCGCGGACGGCCATTGGCCGCCCCTGCAGGGGTTTATCGGCACATGCAGTTGAGACATAAGAGAGCCGTGCAGCAGTCACACGGGTCTACACAGCCGCGCTGCCCGCCGTCACCGAAGCCGCCGCGATAGGCAAACCCGCCGCTGTTCATCTGCTGGGCCGCCGCTTGGTATTCCCTGTTCATGGGGTCCATGTTCGCCGCCTGTTGGATGTGCTGACGGGCTTGGTCTAACCAACCTTTTCTATAGCAGAGACTGCCCATGAGAAAATGCCACTCCGCCCCCCTGTCGGTGACACGGGTCGCATTCAGCATCTGCTCCGCCTGCGCTAAATTCCCGGTCTGAATCGCCATGCGGATTTGGGCGTATTTCCCGCTGCCGTAACTGCCGCCGGATGCACCGCCTGTACTCCCGCCGCCTGCGGAGCCGCCGTTACGCATACGGAGGATGGCATCGTAGGCCTCGTTGATTTCTTTCATCTTTTCCTGCGCCAAGTCGGACAGGGGATTGTCGTGGTAGTTGTCCGGGTGGTACTTCCGGGCCAGCTCACGGTAGGCTTTTTTGACGTCGTCCTCACTTGCGCTTGGGGACACGCCTAACACTTTGTACGGATCGCTCATAGGGTTTCCTTTCTCTCCCATCTACCTAAACGCCGTCGGAAGCGACCGTTAAAGACGCTTTCCGTTACGGATGGGATACTCAGGTAGATAATATTTTCTAAAATCGGACTCCACAGTCCGCTTGGCAATAAGTTGTAGGCCGATGCGGTGCGGTTTGCCGAGTGGGTCAGCGTGGTTTGGAGCCAGTCTTTGTCCTCGTCCGGCAGTTTGCCGTCTGTGGTATTGAATCGCGCCGCTAAAGAGTTATAGTTGCCTGTCTGCTTGTCCTGCTCTAAGTCATCGTAAGCATCTATGATGTAAATCCATCGGCCGATGTGGTAGAGGAGTTCTGCGAAGATGCGCCGCTCGGTCTCGTTCGTCACGCCCTCTGCGGCGTGGGGCAAGATTTGTGCGAACGCGTCGGCCACACGGTCGAGGTCGCCGCTGTTTTGCGCTTCCAGTATGCGCAAGCATTCTAGTTGCGTGCGGCAATGGGTGTCGAAATCGGGGAAATCATGGGTTGCTTTGCGATAGGCTCGTCCGAGAAAGCGGGCGAGCAAGCGGTAGAACAGACTTTTGAGAAAGCCGCTGTCGGCAATTGCGTCCCGCAGCCGCCAGCGGGTGAGGATTAGGCTGTAACCCGCCGCGCGGCGGAATGGTTTACCGCCGTTGCAGCATGTCCGCTTTCGGAATGGATGGGCGATGCAGCGTTTTTTGTCGGTAGGGATTGTCTCGGCATCATAAGAGAGCAGGATGGCGAGGAAGGTAAAGTCGAAGTTGAGCACGAAACGGGCAATTGGGCCGTAGTGGCGTTTGAGACTGTGACAAAGGCCGCAGTAGGCCGCGCGGAAGCGGTCGTAGTCTTTGACTTTCAGCTCGCATTTTGCGGGGATGATGTATCCAAACATAGGGTGTCGCCTTTTGGTATGTGATGTAGGGGGCGGCGTCCTCGACGCCCCGCGGTATTGCGGTGCGGGAAACGGGGCGTCGGGGACGCCGCCCCCTACATACGCACCCACGCGGGGCGGCCCCTACATTTGCGTTATCCCCGTTGGATATTCACAATAATCCCCTGCCCCTGCAAGATCATGGCACCGACAACCTCGGACGGCCAGTCGTCTACCAGTACCGTGAACTCCTCCACGCCGAAACGGCCGATCTGGCCCTCATAGTCGGAGAGGTTAACGATGACGGAGATGTCGTTCTCGTCCAGCTCCTCCAAAATCTCCGCAGGGCCTCGGATGACGAGGGTTATGGTGTCAATCGCCACGCTCGGGATCACGCCGTCCGGGGTGCCGATGAAGCCGATGCGCGCTCTGGGGATGGACATGGTGCGCTCGCTGACATCTTGGATTTGGATGTTCACATCTACCCAATCCGGGCCGTCATAGAGTTCTGTCAAGGGGGGCGTCGGAATGTCCAGCCGCACAACGTCAACGACTGCAACTCGGTTGAGGGAAATGGCGGGCAGTTCCAGATACTCCAGATTGCGGAGCATATCACCCTCACCGATGAGCCAGACCTGTTCTCGGTTGAGGCTGTATTCCACGTTGTCCTCATTCGCGCCTGCGCCGAACTCGAAGACAGGACGGAGCGGCACACTACGCATCATGCGCACGGGGACTGTTACACTCACCGTCTCATGGGAGAAAAATACGTCTTGCAATTCCGAGAGCGGAATCTCTGCCCCGTCGTGGTCGTAGACACGCAGGGTGCCGGGCTGGGTCGTGGTTGAGGAGAGCGGCTGTGCGAAATCGGCCACGACTTCTATCGTGTCGATGCGGCTTAAAATCTCCTCCGGGCCGTCGATTTGTATGCTCTCGGGGTACACGCTGCGGCGTTCACCGACATAGACATAGTCGCCGTCGGATTCGGCAATTTCATAGGTGATACCCGTGGTTTCCAAGGTAACCGTCCGCCCCGTGATGCGGTTCGTGCGGACGATAATGGTGTTCTCTGTGTTGGAGATGCCGGGTTGGACAGAGCGGAAACTGACCGTACTCGGCACGATGTTAAACGCCGCCGGACGGAACGCCACGTCATGCTCCCCCGCCTCACTAATGCCGGACACGTCTACGATGATTTGGAGGTTTTGCTCCACCCGAATCATGTCCGTTGCCGAGGCCTCAACCCGCAGGGTCACTCTGTCCGGCATGTCGGAGGACAGACGCAAGTTATAGTTTTCCAACACGCCGAGGCCCTCGTATTGGATTTGGAAGGTGAGGTTCCGTGTATCGCTGGGGTTCACGATGTTGACCACCCAGAGCCAAATCATAAATGCGGCGACAATGCTGATGAGGAGATACACCAGTCGATTGTCAAGGAGTTTGTTTACAAGGTTTCTCATGACGACTTCTTCCTCCCCCGCACTTTTTGGAACACAGAGGTCTTCGCCTCATCCTCTGTAGTCAATTCATTTCTGAGCAGAGTCTCCAGCGTGTCTTTCGCCAGATGGCGACGCAGATTACCGCCTATGGCGGCGGAGATGGAGCCCGTCTCCTCTGAGACCATCACGGCTACGGCGTCGCTCTTCTCACTCAGGCCGATGCCCGCACGGTGGCGCAGACCGAGGTCGCGGGAGATGCTCGGATTATCCGATATGGGCAAGATACATCCCGCCCCCGCCAAGCGGCCGCCTCGGACGATGACGGCACCGTCGTGGAGGGGCGCCTTGTCGAAAAAGATATTTTCAAGTAATGCCGCCGAGACACGAGCATCAATTCTCGTGCCGGTATTGATTTCTTCCTCCAGGACGACTTTACGCTCAAAGACGATGAGCGCGCCCGTCCGCTCCTCCGACATGCGCAGACAGGCGGCGACAATCTCGGCGATGACGGCCCCTGTCTCCTGCGCGCGGCTCCCTTTGCCTAAAAATCCGAGGTTGCCTGTACCCAGACGCTCCAGACTCTGGCGAATCTCCGGCTGGAAGAGGATGACCAAAGCCAAGATACCCAATTCCAAGGTGCTGCTGAGGGCGAAGTTCACGACCATCAAATTCAGCCATCCCGAGACCCACACGACCGCGACAAAGAGCAGCATGCTCCGCGCCACCAGTCCCAAGCGGCTCTTACGCAGGAACTTCAGCAGTTTGTAAAGCACGAAAGCGACAATGAGCATGTCAATGACATCGGTGATGCCGATGGTATCGGCCGTGTTGATGAACCACGCCCGCACATGCTGCCACATTGTCTCAAAATATTGGCCCAAGCCCATGATATAACGCCCCAATCCTCTTTTGTAGGAAACGATCGCAACCGTCCCGCACACGTATGTCTATATCTTTTCAATTATATACTACCTGAACCGTTAAATCAAATATTTTTTACGCTTTTCTCAGTTTTTTTGCGATTTGCTCAAAAATGCACAGAAATTCATTGATTTCCCGCTTTGTGTTGAAAACCGAAACGCTGATTCGCACCGTGCCGCTCTCTAATGTCCCGGCGGCCTCGTGCGCCGAGGGCGAGCAATGGAGACCTGCTCGGACAGCGACGCCGTGCTTGTTGAGTGTCTCTGCCACGGTCTCGCAGTCTGCGCCTGTGAGGTTGCAGGACAGCACGCCGGTTTGGTTGCGCAAGTCCTTGGCGGTATAGATTTTGACACCGGGGATGCGGCGCAGGCCGTCTGTGAGGCCTTGCATCAGATTTCGCTCGTGTGCAAGGATGCGCGCCGTGCCGCGGCGTTCTATGAAACGGATGCCCTCCAACAGACCGTTTATGCCGGGTGTGTTGGGCGTTCCGGCTTCTAATCGGTCGGGGAGCGCGTCCGGCATGGCACGGCGTTTTGTCTCGCTGCCTGTGCCGCCCTCGATGAGCGTTTTCGCGGGGGCTGTTTTGCAAATGAGGATGCCCGTCCCCTGCGGGCCGTAGAGACCCTTGTGTCCCGGCATGGCGATGAAGTCGGCGTCCAAGGCTTCGGCACTCACAGGCAACACGCCCGCCGATTGGGAGGCGTCGAGGATAAAGGGTATCCCCGCCTCTCGGCAGAGAGCCACAATCTCTGTTACCGGGAGGACACAACCAAAGACGTTGGAGACGTGGTTGCACACCACGAGTTTCGTACCCGTACAAATTTCGGCCTTGAATGCCCGAAATGCCGCCCCTGCGTCAAAAGGCGGCGACTGCGCCGCCACAATCTCCGCCCCGATTGCTTGCAGAGGGCGGATGACGCTGTTGTGTTCAAAGTTCGAGACCACCACACGGTCACCGGGATTAGCAATGCTCTTAATCGCCGCGTTCAGACCGTGGGTGGCGTTGTGGGTGAAGACGATTTGTTCCGGGGACGGCACGGAAAAGAGCCGGGCGGCGGCCTCCCGGCATTGATAGACGGCCTCGGCTGCTCGCATACTTGCGCTGTGCCCGCCTCGGCCGGGACTTGTCTGTTCTTGCAGCGCACGGTTCACCGCCCGCCGAACGGCGGGCGGTTTTTGCAGCGTTGTGGCCGCTGCATCCAAATAAATCATAAGCCCACCTCACGGGTCTCGCCCGTGGGGTATAGCAGAAAAACCCGACTGATGCGGGTATCGGTGTCTCGCAAAATGTCAAGTGCCAACGCGCCTCTGCGCTCGGACACTTTAACGCAATAAGAACAGCCCTCTTTGGACAGGCCTTTCGGGGTACGCATAACAGAGGCGGTTATCCCCGCCCGCTCTAAAGCCCGTGCCGCCCGTTGGGCATAGGTGAGGGACCTGCACGTAATCAGATAATAGACCACGATAGAAATACTCCTCTCAAGGTAGTCGTGTTATCCTATGCGGGGATGGAGTGCGGGGACACGAGGACGTGAAAAAGGAGCGCACGGTGTGCGCCCCTTTGGTGTGTATGGTTTGTTCTCTCGCCCAGAGGGGGTGTTTTGAAACCCACCGCAACCGTCTTTTTGGCGATTTTTCCGCCCTGCTACGGGAACATATCCGCAAATCGAACCGCAAGTACTGCGGCTTCGGCGCGGATGATGTTGCCGTCCGGGTTGACATTGCCGCCGTAACCTCGGATGAGACCGACAGCGGTTCCCCACAGGACTGCATCTTCTGCCCAGCGGGCGATTAAAT
>WRAK01000009.1 GCA_009780235.1 Oscillospiraceae bacterium | reverse complement strand
TCTGATTCCGGCCATCTCCGCCTTTTTGGCAAAGGGTGACCACAATGCCGCCAGAAAGACGTCCGAGTCCGGCATTCGTGTGGCCTGTCTCTTGGCACTACCTGCCGGGGCAGGGCTTTTGGTGTTGGCGGGGCCGATTATGAACGTGTTTTACTACGGCAACTTCGCCGAACAGGGGCCGGGCCTGATGGCTTGGATGGGCGTTGCGTCCTTTTTTATCTGCTTTTTCCAAGTTACGAACTGCGTCCTCCAAGCCTATGGGTTCCAGCGGTATACGCTCTATACCTTGCCCATCGGCGGAGTGGTGAAGTTGGTGCTGAGTTGGATTTTGCTCGCCGACCCCCGCATCTCCATCTATGGGGCGGCCATCAGCACGGTGGTCTGTTATGCCGTCATCAGCGTGACGAATATCGTGTTGGTGAAAAAGAAGATTCCCAATCCGCCCAGCTTTACTAAGGCTCTGGCTCGGCCGCTGCTCTGTACGGTCGCCATGGCACTCACGGCTTGGGCGAGTTACGGGCTGATTAGCGGCATCATGTTCGATTGGCTGGCCTATTCTCCCACGCGCTTGCCGCTGGCCATCTCTTTAGCGGGGGCAATCGGCATCGCCGGGGTGGTGTATCTGGTGCTCATCGTTGCCACGCGCGCGCTCACGAAAGAGGACCTCCTCATGCTGCCCAAGGGCAAAAAGTTGGCGAAAATTTTACGAGTCCGTTAATTTTTCGAGAAAAATCAAGAAATCGCTTGCATATAGGGGAAAAGTATGGTAGATTTTCAGATGAGCCAAGCCTACACGCCCGATGACCTCAGGAAATTGATTGCACTCCTGCGCTCGGACAAGGGTTGTCCTTGGGACAGAGAGCAGACCCACGAGAGCATACGGCGCAATTTCTTGGAAGAGGCGTATGAGGCCTGTGAGGCCATCGACACGAACGATCCCAAACTGCTCTGTGAGGAGCTGGGGGACGTGCTCACGCAGGTCATGTTCCACGCACAGATTGAAGAGGAGCAGGGACGGTTCACACTAGACGACGTGGCCGATGCGACTTGCAAGAAGCTCATCTTCCGCCACCCCCATATTTTCGGTGATACGGCGGCGGAGGATAGCGAGACGGTCATGGAACATTGGGACGAACTCAAACGCCGGGAAAAGCGGTATGAGACCGTTGCAGAGGCGATGGAGGGTGTGGCGAAGAGCCTGCCCGCCACATGGCGTGCCGAGAAGATTCAGGCAAAGGCCGCCAAAGTCGGATTCGACTGGCCGGATGCAGGCGGTGCCTTGGACAAGTTGGACGAGGAACTCGGCGAAGTCAGAGCGGCCATCGAAAGCGGGACAGGCATAGCCGAAGAGGTCGGCGATCTGCTCTTCTCCGCCATCAACGCGGCACGGCTCTTGGGGATAGACCCGGAAGATGCCTTACATGCGAGCTCTAACAAGTTCATCAAGCGGTTCGCCTACTTAGAGCAAGCGGCGGCGGACAAGGGACAAGCCCTCACGGACATGACTTTGGACGAGATGGACAAGCTTTACAACGAGGGTAAAACGAGGCTTTAAAGTGCAACTGCGCTTTTTAGTAATATAAAAAGGCGGGAGACCGCCGAGACTTTTTTAGGAGGAAGATTTAGGATGAATAAGGCAGAACTGATTGCTGTAGTCGCCGAGAAGGCCGGGCTGTCCAAGAAGGACACGGAGAAAGCTGTCAACTCTTTTGTTGACGCAATCACCGAGAGCCTGCAGGGCGGCGAAAAGGTACAACTGGTGGGCTTCGGCGTATTTGAAGTCAAAGAGCGTGCAGCTCGCATGGGCCGCAACCCCAAGACGAAAGAGCAAATCGAAATCAAGGCATCCAAAGTGCCGGTATTCAAAGCCGGTAAAGCATTCAAGGATGCAATTGTCTAGTTTGACAAGTGAGAACCCTTGTGCAATAATGGAAACCGCCCTCGTTTGAGGGCGGTTTTTGCTGTACCGAGGACAAAACCCGCTTCGCCGGGCTTTGCCATGAATGGAGGATGTATCATGCGTTTGGATAAATATCTCAAGGTGTCCCGATTGATTAAACGCCGTACAGTAGCAAATGAGGCCTGTGACAACGGGCGGGTCAGCGTGAACGGGCGTCCCGTGCGGGCTTCGTATGCGGTGCGTGCGGGGGATGTGATTGAGATTCAGATCGGCCAGCGGACCACGCGTGTCGAGGTGTTGAGCGTGGCGGAGCATGTGGGGAAGGGTGAGGCCGCGGCGATGTATCGGGAGGTGTAGGGGGCGGTTATCCTCGGTTGACTATACATCAAAAAAACATAGGCGGAGCCGAATATTCGGCTCCGCCTATCACTACGGCATATTAGAGGTTTATCTGCGACTCTCTCACCCAAACGCCGCTACAAAGCGGTACACAATCCCTGCGGCTTCGGCTCTGGTGGCTGTCCCCTGCGGGGCGAGGGTGGCGGGGGCTCTGCCGGTGATTAGCTCGTTGTAATTCGCCCAGTACAGATACCGCTCCGCCCAGCCGCTCAACTGGTCGCGGTCTTGGAACCGGGAGAGGTCAAACTCTGCCGGAATGTCTGTGTTGCCGCCTGTGAACGCCGCATAGCGGAACATCATCGCGGCAAACTCCTGTCTGGTAACGTCAGCGGTCGGATTAAAGCGATTGCCGCCGACACCGAGGACAATGCCGTTTTCATTCGCCCAAGCGATAGCTTCCGAGTACCACCGACCACTCGCTACATCGGTAAAGACCGCGCCGCCGCTTGCCGTGGGTTCACCCGCTGTACGCCAGAGGATGGTTGCCGCCATTGCGCGGGATAAGGTTGTGTTCGGTGCGAACAGCGTGTCCGAGACGCCCTGCATGATGCCTTGCTCCCACACGAACTCCGCATACTCTCTCGCCCAATGGCCTTGCGGTACATCCACAAAGGGGAAATCGCCGCTCGGTGCCGCCGCTGTTGCAGGGAACGCTACAGTAACCTCAACGGTATTTCCTGTAACCACCGCAGGGTGTGTAACTGATGTCGCTCCGGCCACGGTCAGCGTGTCTGCCGATAGGCCATTGAAATTAAACCCGGGGTCTGCCGTCAATGTGAACACGGCTGTATACACCCTGCTTGCCCTGAAGTTTGTGCCTGCCGCTGTTCCGCCGCTGTGCGTCCATGCGATTGTTCCTGTTGATGTGTTGGGGAGGGTTGCGGTTGCGCTTGCGACAGCTTCATTTCTGACCGGGGCTGTGGCTGTGACCGCGCCGCTGGTGATTGGTGCCGCCGCTGTTGTCGGGAATACCACAGTAACCGTAACTTGATTGCCCGTAACCACCGCAGGATGTGTAACTGATGTTGCTCCGGCCACGGTCAGCGTGTCTGCCGCTAGGCCGTTGAAGTTAAACCCTGTGTCTGCCGTCAATGTAAACACGGCTGTGTATACTCTGCTTGCCCCAAAGTTTGCACCCGCCGCGCCGTCGGGGTGCGTCCATGTGATAGCCCCCGTCGTTGTATTGGGGAGGGTTGCCGTTGCGCTTGCGACAGGTTCATTTCTGACCGGGGCTGTGGCTGCGATTGCGCCGCCCGTGACAGGGTGGTTGCTTATCATGACGGTAATCGCTAGCGCAGCATCAGTCCCGATAAAATTTGTTGCCATTACGTTGAAATTAAATGTACCCGTCGTTGTGGGTACCCCCGATAATACACCTGCACTACTAAGAGTTAAGCCCGGAGGCAAAGTTCCTGTATGTGAAAATGTAGGCGTTGGGCTGCCTATGGCTTCAAAGGTGAAGCTATAGGCGGTGTTTACTGTGCCGCCCGGCGCATTATAAACCGTCATAGTCGGTGCTTGGTTAATCACAATTGTAACTGCTCTATCGTCCGTACCTGCTGAGTTTGTTGCTACTATCGTGAAATTAAATGTTCCGGCTTCTGTAGGCGTTCCTGACAGAACACCTGCACTACTAAGGGTTAAGCCCGGAGGCAAAGTTCCTGCATGTAAAAATGTAGGTGCCGGGTTACCTGTGGCAACAAAGGTAAAGCCGTAACTATCGCCTACTCTGCCGGGTGCTGCGTTATAGGCAGTTATGGTTGGAGGTGTTGCCCAATGTGCCGTAGCAGTCACGGCACTATTCGGCATTGTAAAACTTGTATTTGGGCTATCGGCATCATCAAACGTCACGGCAGGGCTTGCAGACCAATGTGAAAACACTTGCCCTGTGGGTGGTGTTCCTGCTGTGATGTTTACTGTAGAACCTTGTGCGTGAAGCCCGCCGCCTGTTGCGTCTGTTCCTGCGGCAAGCGTTACGACAAAGTATGTCGTAGCACCGATAAGAATATCACCAATGACAGTACCACCAGTAATAGATAGATTAGTTGTCGCATCTGCCCATATTACAAGACTGTTACTACCTGTGGCACTAATAGTGCCATCATTGATGTTTACGTTGGCTGCTCCAGTAGTTTGAATTGAGGTGCTGTTATTTCCGGTCGTGCCAATAGTGCCACTATTGACATTAAGAGTGATGCCGTCGCTGATCTGTAAAGCAACACTACCATCTGACGTGTTCGTAATAAATCCGTCGCTCATATAGAATGTACCAGCACCCAAGACATTCACAGTCTGTGTAACACTATGGTTATTTACTTGAGCTGTCCAATTGACTGTTGCACCTGCGCCGCCCATATTAAGGATAATTGAATCCCAAAATCCGAGATCAACCGCTACCACGCCTGTTATATTAACCGTTGCTCCTGTGGGTATTGCTAATGTACCGGATGGTGTGCCGGATAGGGTTATTGTGTAGTCATTACCCACCAAAATCGGTGGGGTATTGCTGTTCCAACTTACCGGGGTACTCGCCGCCGCCGTTAGCGGCACCATGCCGAAGATCAGCAGGACGACTAGAGTTAGGGCGATGATTCTTTTAATCGAATTTCTCTTTTTCATTTTGGTTTCCTCCTATCAATTTCACATATCAACAAATACAAAAAAGCGGCTATTCTCCGCGCAGGGAGAACAACCGCCAGCCTTGACTTGAACCGTATTCGATTTGGGGGCGTGCCAAACTACCGCTTCCGCTTTGCGTGCGTGCGTGCGTGCGTGCGTGCGTGCGTGCGTGCGTCAACGATTGTGGCACAAATCGACATACTTTTCAAGTCCTTTCTCGGAAATTCCTGAATAAATAATTATAGCATACCGAGGAAGAAAAACGCAAACTTTTTTGAAATGTAAGGGGCGAGAATATATAAGCCATCTCAACGGGGGGCAGTTGGATTAAGCCCTTTTGAGGTGGGTCCGCGTTTCACAGACCCACCTCTACCGCTCCGGCTCCCGCCCTTTACAGCATACCCTGAAAGGTGCGGGCCTTTGAGCATTTACCAACTATTGCTTCGCAATATACTCCACAAGGTCAAGTGCCTTGCAGGAATACGCCCACTCGTTGTCATACCAAGCTACTACCTTGACGAAGTTGTCCGTCAACGCAATGCCGGCTTTGGCGTCGAAGATGGACGTGCGGGGGTCGCCGATGAAGTCGGAAGAGACGACCATGTCTTCGGTGTAACCCAGTACGCCCTGCATCTCGCCCGCGGAAGCTTTCTTCATGGCGGCACAGATTTCCGCATAAGTGGCAGACTTCTCCAGCGTGCAGGTGAGGTCAACCACGGAGACATTGAGCGTGGGGACGCGCATGCTCATACCCGTGAGCTTGCCGTTGAGGGCGGGGATGACCTTGCCCACAGCCTTGGCCGCGCCGGTGGAGCTGGGAATGATGTTGCCCGCTGCCGCACGGCCGCCGCGCCAGTCTTTGGCGGATACGCCGTCAACGGTTTTTTGGGTGGCTGTCGTTGCGTGTACAGTAGTCATGAGGCCGCTCTCCATGCCGAAGTTGTCATTGAGGACTTTGGCGATGGGAGCCAAGCAGTTGGTGGTGCAAGATGCGTTGGAGATGACGTCCATGCCGGGCTCGTAGCTCTTGTGGTTGACGCCCATGACGAACATGGGGGCGTCTGTGGAGGGCGCGGAGATGACGACTTTCTTCGCCCCGGCTTTGATGTGGGCGGATGCCTTCTCCGTGGTGGTGAAGAGACCTGTGGCTTCAACTACGGCGAATACGCCGAGCTCGCCCCACGGCAGATTCGCCGGGTCACGCTCGGAGAAGGTTTTAATCTTTTGGCCGTTGACAATCAGCGTGTCCTCTGTGAAGCTGACCTCGCCCTTGAAGGGGCCGTGGATGGTGTCGTACTTTAGCATGTAGGCCATGTAGTCGGGTGTGATGAGGTCGTTGATGCCGACGAACTCTACGTCGCCCCGCTCAAGCCCTGCCCGAAATACCAGTCTGCCGATTCTGCCGAAGCCATTGATGGCTACTTTGATGCCCATAGTGTGTTTCCTCCGTCTTGTTGTGTTGTGTGTTGTACAATATTGTTCCGCACGATAAGTCTTGCATATGATCGCTTGCCTTTTTGCCGGCATGCGGCACGGAAAAACCTTGGAAGGCGCATGTTCCCGCGGCCTTTCCGTACCGCCTGACGGCAAAGTTCGGCACGAAAATGCACAAGCCTTTTCGCGCAGAGCAATAATTTACCAAATACATTATACACGAAACCTTCGGAGATTAAAAGATTTATATTGCCATTTTTGGGGGTGCAATTTCAATAAAATTCTACAAGGTTCGACGAAGTTTGCTGAACTAGGTTGCTAAATTGGTCGAAATTTGGTATAATCTCTGCGAGATTTGAAAAAATTTACAGGCGGACGGCGGGCTCGTTTGGTAAGGCTATGTGTATGGTGCGTATGGCGTGATGCACGAGAGCATTCCTTCCGCCATCCAATCACGCGGCGGCTACGCCTTGCGTTCTTGGGGCGTCAGTTATCCTCATCGCGCCGATATGCAGGGGCGGCATTCTGTCCCCCGCGTATCCCATTGTGCCACATATCCAAAGACGGCGGGCGGCAGAATGCCGCTCCTACAAAGGGCATAAACCATGAATCACAAGCAAATCGAACGACTATTTTCCATACAACGGGATGCCGCCATCGGTGTCGTGGACGGAACGATTGTATTCGTGAATCCGGCGGGACAGGTGCGCTACGGTGACCTCGCGCCCGGTGTGCCGGCGGCGGGGCTCTTGCCGCAAGAGGTATTGGAGCGGGACGAGGAAACCTTTACCGCTTCTGTGGCCGTGCGGGAAGAAATTTGTACGGTGCTCGGCAGCCGTGCGGGCGATTTGCGCGTCTATACCCTGATTCCGCAGACGGGGTCCCGTGCGGAAGATGGATGGTTATTGGAGAACGTCTGCAACTCCATGCGGCGTACCTTGACGGTACTGAATATGGCAACGGAACTTTTGACTCCCGCCGTGGAGCGGCTGGACGAGCCGGGGCAGCAGTCGAATCTGACGGCCATTAACAGGAGCTACTTTCAGCTTCAACGTTTGTGTGATAATTTGGACAGCCTCGTGCGGCTCTCGGACGGGCAGGGGCGTTTGCGGGCGGAAAATGTAGATTTGGTGCGATTTTGCCGTGACCTTGTGCAGTCGGCGGACCATTTTCTGCGGAAGCTGGGGCATCGGCTACATTTTCAGTCCTCGCACGACAGTTTCATCACGGCCTTAGACGGGCCGAAAATGAGCAAGCTCTTGCTGGGGCTGATTTCCAACGGATTGAAACACCTGCCGAACGGCGGGAGTTTACATCTAAACCTCACGGGAAGCGAGGAGGGTGCCGTCCTCTCGCTCCGGGACACGGGCGAGGGCATTCCGCCTGCCGAGATGGCGCATGTGTTCGCCCGCTACAAGCGGGAGCGGTCGGCTACGGACACCCGTGCCGGAGTCGGGTTGGGGATGGCTGTTGCGCAGGAGATTGCGAGCCTCCACGGCGGGACATTGCTCGTCACCGGTCGTGCAGGGAAAGGGACTACGGTGCTCTTGCGCCTCCCGCTGCGGCGGATGGAGACGGACGGGGCTTTGCAGGAAAATCCCCTGCCCTATGGAGAGGGCGACGGGGGGATGTATTTGATTTTGACGGAACTCGCGGACGTGTTGGGGGATGAGGCGTTCGGGGGACGGTATCGGGATTGAAAAGCCCTTGGAATCGGGAATTCCAAGGGCTTTTTCTAATTTGAGAAGTATTCATCCTCCGCCCATTTTGCGGGGTTTTCGTTTATGTATTGCCAAACGTGTTGGTAGTCGATTTCGCCTCGGATGATGCGTTCATAGTAATTGCGTTGCCATATGCGTTTGTTGAATGGTGGGAATAGGTCTGATTTGACGCCGCGGATGTATTCGTTCGTGGTCATTGTTTTAAACCACTCCACGACTGTGTGTAGGGGCGGCCCCGCGTGGCCGCTCCGCCCTGCACGGCCGTTTTGAATACATAAAATGAAATGAATGTGCTTCGGCATCACAACGAACTTATCAATACGTGTGTTTGGGAATTTGTCCTCAGTTTTCTTTAGCCATTTTGTTATCATTTGGCTGGCATTATTGGGGACGCACGTGGCAGGGCGGCCACATGGGGCCGCCCCTACGGCCTCGCCGAACAGCGGGGCGTTGTCTTGGGTGCATAATGTCACATAGTACATGCCGTTTGAGGAATAATCATAATTTTTCAAACGAATTGAGCGTCTGTGGTGGATATCAGGATTATATTTCATATCATCCTAATTCAAAAAATCCCGCAATTTCTTCGATCGGCTCGGATGCCGCAGTTTCCGCAGGGCCTTTGCCTCAATCTGCCGGATCCGCTCTCTCGTGACGTTAAATTCTTTGCCGACCTCCTCTAAGGTTCGGGTGCGTCCGTCCTCGATGCCGAATCGGAGGCGGAGGACTTTGGCCTCTCTGGGGGTGAGGGTGGAGAGAACGCCCATGAGCTGCTCTTTCAGCAGCGTGAACGAGGCCGCCTCGGCGGGTTCGGAGGCGTCTTCATCGGGGATGAAGTCGCCGAGGTGGCTGTCCTCTTCCTCGCCGATGGGGGTTTCTAAACTGACGGGCTCTTGGGCGATTTTGAGGATATCCCGCACTTTTTCCACCGGGATGCCCATCTCTTCGGCAATCTCCTCCGGGCTGGGGTCGTGGCCTAACTCTTGCAGGAGTTGGCGGGAGACGCGGATGACTTTGTTAATCGTCTCCACCATGTGGACGGGGATGCGGATTGTCCGCGCTTGGTCGGCGATGGCGCGGGTGATGGCTTGGCGAATCCACCACGTGGCGTAGGTGGAGAACTTGTAGCCCTTGGTGTAGTCAAACTTCTCCACGGCTTTGATGAGGCCGAGGTTGCCCTCTTGAATCAGGTCGAGGAACATCATCCCCCGCCCGACATAGCGTTTGGCGATGGAGACGACCAGACGGAGATTGGCTTCGGCCATGCGCTTGCGGGCCTCTTCGTCGCCCTCGCTCATGCGGGTGGCGAGTTCGACTTCTTCTTCGGCGGAGAGGAGGGCCACTTTGCCGATCTCCTTGAGGTACATGCGCACGGGGTCGTCGGTGGTGAAGTTGTCCACCAGGCTTTCAGGATCTACGACCTCTTCCTCGACGAGTTCTAATTCCTTGAGTTCCTCCACGTCGGGGTTTTGCTCGTCCTCAATGCAGGGGAGGTAGTCCTCGCCCGTGGTCTCGATGCCGAGATTTTCCAGTGTGTCGTAGAACTTGTCCACCTGCTCGGGCTCGAGGCTCATCTCTTCCAATACATCCAAGAGTTCTTTGGAGGAGAGCTTGCCTGCCTGTTTGCCGCGTTCAATGAGTTCTTTGAGCTTTTCCTCGTTTGCGGCCTCGACTGCGGGGTCGGCCTGCTCTTCGACCACATCGGGCTCGTCGCTTACGATGACGTCTACGACTTCTTCTGTCTCTTTGGTTTTCTTCTTACTCATGACTTTCCACACCTCTATTGTAATTTATATATATCTAATAAGTTTGCTTCCGGGTTTTGCTTGCGTTTTTCCGCCTGTATCTTACCTATGTAGTCGCTGAGTGCCTGTTTGGTCTCGGCGGGGTCTTCGGGTTGGTTCAGGAGGTGGATGAGATGGCCCATCTCCTGGCTGCTGAAAAGTGGTGCGAGCGTGGCCGCTGTGTTCTCGCGGCCCGCGCGGATGCGGTCTCGGATGACCTCGTAGGCGCGGCCTAAAAAGGGCGATGAAAAGTCCTCCGGTTGGAGTGGGAGAGCTTCATTATATAGCGTCGGGTCTTGCAGCAGGAGCCGCAGGACGCCCTCTTCGGCCTTTGCCGATGCGGGATTTGTATAGCGCAGGGTACGCTCTTTCGGCTGCATGGATTGGCTCGGGCGGGTGCCCGCTTTTTCCATGTCCCGCTTGGCCTGTTTGCGCTTTTGGTCACGGAGTTTTTTGATTCCGCTTTTGATGCCCTCCGCGCTCACGCCCGTCTCCGTTGCGACACGCTGGCCGTAGACTTCGACTTCCACATCACTTTCCAGCGAGGCGAGGAGCTTCTGCGCCTCTTGCAGATAGGCTACCCGGCCGGGGTCGCTCTCTAAGTCGTGGGTTTGCTTGAGCGTGAGGAGGCGGTATTCAATGTGTGTCTCCCGCTGGTCTAAGAGGGCTTGAAATGCGCCGGGGCCTTTCTTTTTGATGAAGTCGTCCGGGTCTTTGCCGTCGGGGATGCGGAGGACTTTGACGCGGATGCCTGTTTTTTCTAGGATTTTGCTTGCCGTTTCCGTGGCACGCTGCCCTGCGGTGTCGGCGTCGAACGCGAGGACGGCTTCGCCCTTGTAGCGGTGCAGGAGCGTGGCTTGCTCCTGTGTTAGTGCTGTGCCGAGCGGTGCAATCGCACTATCGAACCCTGCCCCGTGCAGGGCGACGACATCGATGTTGCCCTCGACGATGAGGAAGTGTTCCGCTCTGCTCTTGCGGGCGAGATTGATGCCGAAGAGGTTGCGCTTTTTGTTGTATACCGGGGTGTCGGAGGTGTTGAGGTATTTGGGTTCACCATCCCCCAATATACGTCCGGAAAAAGCCAGCACATTGCCCCGCACGTCAATCACGGGGAAAACCAGGCGGTCACGGAAAAAGTCGTATACCCCGCCTGACTTGGAACTGCGGCGGACGAGGCCCGCGAGGAGCAGCTCCTCTTGACTGTAGCCCCGTTTGACGAGATGGTCGGTCAGGGCGTTCCAACTGTCCGGGGCGGCACCGAGGCCGAATTGCTTGGTCATTTCCTTGGAAATGCCGCGTTTGTTGATATAGTCGATGGCCGCTTTGCCGTCCGGCTCCGAGAGTTTGGCGTGAAAGAAACGGGCGGCCTCTTTGTTGGCCTGCAGGAGCCTTGTGCGCCGTTGGACGGCTTCATCATAGCCGCCCTCGTCAGGGACGGTCATCCCCGCTCTGCGGGCGAGGAAGTGAACGGCATCGGGAAAGGGCAGGCCCTCAATCTCCATGATAAAGCTCACGACCCCGCCGCCCTTGTGACAGCCGAAGCAGTAGTAAATCTGCTTGTCGGAATGGACGGAGAAGCTGGGTGTCTTCTCTCCGTGAAAGGGGCAGAGGCCGAACTGATTTGCGCCGCTTTTTTTTGTGAAGCTCACGTAATCGCCCACGACGTCAACGATGTCGTTGCGTGCGGCGAGTTCTTCGAGGAATGACTCGGGGAAGGGCATGTTCGGCCTCCTTTCGTGAGAGGTGTAGGGGCGGCCATTGGCCGTCCGTGTGTTTTGGATGCTGCATTAGGGTGGAACGGGGTGTCGTAGGGGCGACCGACCTCGGTCGCCCGTGTGTCGGAACAATGGAAAACATACGGGCGACCGGGTCGGTCGCCCCTACGGGGTGATTTTGTCCAATCTTGCAACGAAATACTCGCTTACCGAATCTGCCAACTCGCGGGGATAAACAAGTCGGCGTATGTATCCATGGCAAACTTATCCGTCATGCCGGAGACGTAGTCTTTGACGACACACTCCAAGCCGTCCTCGTCTATGAGGTTGCGGTAGTCCTCGGGGAGCTTTATGGGGTTGGCTCTGTAGTGGTCGAAGATGCCGCCGAGGACGTCCCGCACTTTGACCTCTTCGCCTTTGGCGATGGGGTCTTTGTAGACGGTCTCGAACATGAAAGCGCGGAAAGCGGTCACGGCCTCGGTTATGGAATGGCTCATCAGGATATCTGGTTTGTCTGTTGATTGGGTGATGATGTCCGTGACGATGGCATTGATGCGCTCGCTCAGTCCCTCACCCAATACGGTGCGGATTTCGCTTGGAATCATGCCCTCGGTCAAAAGCCCTGCCCGAATCGCGTCGTCTGCGTCGTGGTTGATGTAGGCCACACGGTCGGAGAGGCGGACGATGCGGGCTTCGAGCGGGTCATCGTCTGCGCCTTTCGTGTGGTGGTGGATGCCGATTCTCGTCTCATGGCAGAGGTTGAGGCCCCGGCCCGCTTTTTCCAAACGGTCTACCACGCGGAGGCTCTGGTCGTAGTGGCGGAAGCCGTCGAAGTACAGCTCGTCCAAGGCGCGCTCTCCGGCGTGGCCGAAGGGGGTGTGGCCAAGGTCGTGGCCGAGGGCGATGGCTTCGGTGAGGTCTTCGTTTAATCGCAGCCCCCGCGCAATCGTGCGGGCGATGCGGGACACTTCCAGCGTGTGCGTAAGCCGCGTGCGGTAGTGGTCGCCCTCGGGGTGGAGAAAAACTTGTGTCTTGTGTTTGAGACGGCGGAACGCTTTGGAGTAGATGATTCTGTCGATGTCGCGGCAGAAAGCCGTGCGGATATCACATTCCGTCTCCGGTCGGGGGCGGCCTTGCGTGTGTGCCGACTGCGTGGCGACCGGGGAGAGGATTTGTTGTTCTATGGATTCTCGTTGTTCTCGCAGGGTGCTTATGGGGGCCACCTCCTATCTCTATTAAGTTGTATACGCCGCGGGGCGGGGGAAGTCCTTTTTTGGGGAGTGGGCAGTTGTAAAAAGGCAAAATTCCCCTCCTTGGAGGGGTGCCGCCGTCAGGCGGTGGGGTGGTGCCCTTGACTTCGTAGGGGCGGATTCCATATCCGCCCCGTGCTGTTACGTTTCGGTTGCATTGTAGGGGCGGCCATTGGCCGTCCGCGGTTTCGGTTTTATCCGAAACCGTAGGGGACACCTGCGGAACCACCCCGTCAGGCTTCGCCTGCCACCCCTCCAAGGAGGGGAATTAGGGCAAGGGCACGGGAATCTCCTGCGTATCCAACTGTACAAGCCCTGCCGTCCCCGCCGATACATCCACCATATGCGCACAAAAGGCCCCTGCGTCCGTGTCGGGGACAAGCAATGTCAGCGTTACATTGGCGGCGAAGTCGGTGTTTTCTATGACTGCGCCCTGTTCCGCGGCGATTTTTTGCAGGCGTTCGTATTGGGCATAGCTACAGGTCAGCTGTATGCGCTGCCACGCGCGAACTACGCTGATTCCGGCGGTGTCAAGGGCGAGTTTTGCCGTCTGGGCGTAGGCCCGCACCAAACCGCCCGCGCCGAGCAGCGTTCCGCCGAAGTAGCGGGTGACGACGCAGAGGACGTTGGTGATTTCCTCTTTCAGAAACACATTCAGCACCGGCTGGCCCGCCGTGCCCTGCGGCTCGCCCGCGTCGGAGCAGCGAATGATGTTGTTCTCCCGCACGATGTAGGCGTAGACGTTGTGGTTGGCCGTGTTGTGGGTCTCGCGTATGGCTTTTAGTTCGGCCAGAGCCTCGGCCTCCGTGGTCACGAGACGGATGTGGCCGATGAAGCGGGAGCGTTTTTCGATGAGCTCCGCCTCGGCGGGTGCGGTGGGGATTTGGTAGGGTTTCATGGGGGCCTCCGGGTGGTGGGCGCGGGCGAAAATTCCCCTCCAAGGAGGGGTGCCGCCGCAGGCGGTGGGGTGGTGCCCTCGACTTTCGTAGGGGCGGCCATTCTGCCGCCCGACCCTTGACCTTATATATTTTTCGCAGGAAATGTATGCGCCTGGAACCACCCCGTCAGGCTTCGCCTGCCACCCCTCCTTGGAGGGGAATCAGGGCAAGGGCATTGGCGGTTTTACACAATATATGCCGCTATCTGCCCGTGCAGCCGTTCGGAGACGATGGCTGTGAGGGCGATGTGGTCATCCAAATCCTGCCGTTCGAGTATCTCGCCGTCTTTGTAGATGCGGTCGATGATTCTTGCGTCCGAATAGGGGATGTGCAGGGTCACACGCTTGCTCTGTGCCAGCAGGATTTCCGCAATCTTGCGGACAAGTGTGTCGCAGCCCTCGCCTGTGGCGGCGGAGATGCGCAGGATATCATCGCTGCGGGGCAGAATCTCACCTGTGTGGATGTCGCTCTTGTTGAAGACCTCCAAGCGCGGCGTCTCCTCTGCGCCCAGCTCTCGGATGAGCTTATTGACGACCGTCATCTGCTCCTCCCAACCGGGGTTGGAGGCGTCGATGACGTGGAGGAGGAGGTCGGCGTAGCACAGCTCTTCCAGCGTGGCCTTGAATGCTTCCACCAGATGGTGGGGCAGGCGTTGGATAAAACCGACGGTGTCGGAGAGCAGAATCTCGCCTACTTCGTCGAGGCGGAGGCGTCTTGTGGTGGTGTCCAGCGTGTCGAAGAGGCGGTCGCCTGTCTGCGTGTCGGCGTCCGTGAGACGGTTGAGGAGCGTGGATTTACCCGCGTTCGTGTAACCCACGAGGGCGACGACGGGGACGGCGTTTTTCTCCCGCTGCCGTCGCTGGGTGGAGCGAACGCGGCGGACCTGCTCCAGCTCTTCCTCCAGCTTTTGAATCTTGCGGCGTATGTGCCGTCTGTCGGTTTCGAGCTGGGTCTCACCGGGGCCTCTGGTGCCAATGGGGGCGGAGGTGCCCGTCTGGCTCACCAAGTGCTGCCACATGCCCGTGAGGCGGGGCAGGAGGTATTTGTACTGCGCCAGTTCGACTTGGAGCTTGCCCTCTCGCGTCTGTGCTCTTTGGGCGAAAATGTCCATGATGAGACCTGAGCGGTCTACAACCCGCACGCCCAATGCCTCGCCGAGCGCACGCATCTGGGAGGGGGACAGCTCGTTGTCCACCACGGCGAGGTCGCAGTTCTCGGCCTCGATGATGGCTTTCATCTCCTCGACTTTTCCCTTGCCGAGAAAGGTGCGAGGGTCCGGTTTTTCCCGTGACTGGAGTACGACACCGCAGGAGACGCCCCCGGCGGTCTCCAAGAGGGCTTCCAGTTCCTCCAGACTCTCGTCTGTACTGCGCTGGTCACGGTTCATACTGGCGGCGGCGAGGCCTGCGAGCACGGCGCGTTCCAGGGCTTTGGTTTTTTCTATTATTGTAATCAGTCCTTTTATCTATTGTAGGGACGGCCATTGGCCGCCCGCTTGTTTCGGGATGAGAAGGAGCGGACGGCCAATGGCCGCCCCTACATATACGTTTCCACAATCTCCCCCATGTACATGACGTGGATGCCGCCGTGGGAGCCGTAGTATTGGTTTGGGTCGAAGCCTGTCATTTGGTCTGGTTCGAGGATGGCACGGTAGCGTTTTTGGCAGACGAGGACGAGGTTTGCCTCTTTGAAGCAGATGCCGCCTGTTTCGCTTTGGGCGATTGTGAAGCCGCATTCTGCGACTTTGTCCACGTCCCGGCCGCTGTGTTTGCCGCAGAAAGTGAGGGCTTCTCGGTGTTCCGGGGCGAAGAAGGCGAGAGAGAAGGTGTCTTCGGCCTCGACGAATTGATACGTGTGCCGTTCGGGACGGACGTAGATGGTGGCCATAGGTCTGTGCCAGAGTTCGCCGAAGCCGCCCCAGCTGGCGGTCATGGTGCCGAGCCGGTCGGGGGTTCCGGCGGTGAGGAGCATCCACTCTTTGCCGATGCGGCGGATGACGTCTGCGATGTCGCCGGTTTGGGATAGGGTTACTTTTTGCATATTGCACCTCCACATGATTTGCAACGGGCGGGCGACCGGGTCGGCCGCCCCTACATAGTATATTGGGATGCGGCTTGGACTATCCGTAAAGCCAAAAGAGCCCACGCCGAAATTGGCGTGGGCTGAAAGGTCTTTTCAGACCCCCGAATGGGTACACGTTAGATGCCAAACTTCTTATTGAATTTGTCTACGCGACCGCTGGTATCGACCAGCTTTTGCTTGCCGGTGTAGAAAGGGTGGCACTTGGAGCAGATTTCGACCTTGATGTTCTCGTGTGTGCTTCCCGTCTCGATGACCTCGCCGCACGCGCAGCGGATGGTGGTCTGGTGGTAATTGGGGTGGATTCCTGCTTTCATCTATCGTTCACCTCTTTTGCAGGGAATTATCGCATTATGCGCATAACATTTTAACATAGCATTAAAACAATTGCAAGCCTTTTTATTGGACAATCGCAATCAGCCCAATCTCCACCAGTGCCCCCATCGGCAGGGCCGCCACTTGGACGGAGGTTCTGGCGGGCGGGTCTGTCGGGAAATACTCGGCGTAGACGCTGTTGACGACGGGCATATTGGCGATATCGTCCACGTAGACATGGGCTTTGACGACGTTCGGGAAGTCCGCTCCTGCGGCGTTGAGTACGGTTTTGAGATTGCACATGACCTGCCGGGTCTGCGCTTCGATGCCGCCGTCTACGAGCTTGTCCGTTGCGGGGTCGAGTGGGATTTGGCCGGCGGTGTAGAGCAGGTTCCCGGCCTGTACGGCGTGGGAGTATTGGCCTTTCGGTTTCGGCGCGTCGGGTACGGGGATGACTTTTTTCATGGGGGGTGGCCTCCTGTCGTTTGATTTCTACAAGTATAGCGCAGCGGACGGCCTTTGACAAGGGCTTTGGTTTGTGGTAGAGTAGAGGTGTGCACGGAGGGCTACCGAAGTGGTCATAACGGGGCGGTCTTGAAAACCGTTAGGGCGCAAGCCCACGGGGGTTCGAATCCCTCGCCCTCCGCCAGATTGTGATAAATCCGAACTCACGCCAATTGGCGATGGGTTCGGATTTGTTCGTTGGGTGAAGTGGTGATGTTGCTGTACGCCGTGTAATCATTTAGCTTGATTGAAACGCAGTGTTTTCAATGGTTTTAACAACCCCCAGCTTTGGGGGTTGTATCTTGTCACCCATTTTGGAGTTTTAGCTGAGCCCAGATTGGGGCGTCCATCGAGTTATCCCCAAATAGGTCGCCATAACTATGGGAAGAAATGTATTCCAAGTTAGTGTCGATTAAAAATTCAAGTCAAAAGTTATAATTGGGATTTCACTAGCCACTTTTCCGATTCGTTTCTTATATTCATTATCTACATCAACCATGTCATTCTTATCAATGTTCATTAAATCAATTCCCAAAGCTGAAACAAATCCCTCCATATCATCACTTCTTGCAGAGGATGCTACATTTATTGCAATGAATGTTAAATCTTCAATTTTAGGCCAAATATCAAAGCGGATAGTATATTTAATATCATCTAAAATACAAACAAATTTTGAACGTTTGTTTTCTTGGTATGAAGCGCGTTCATAGCGCAGCAAATCAAATAAATGCGTTGCATCTTCAAAGCTTTCAACTTTTAACAAGGCATATTCTTCACCCGACATATCGCGCTTTTTATTTTTGTAAGTTATAGTGCATCTTGTTTCACCGCTGCATTCGATGTCGCCTTCCATAATACGTATCCAGCGATTCTGTCCATCGTCTAAATGGTTAACCTTGTATAAAGCTCGCTTTACTATGCGATCTATCATTATTGGATTGCAGTCTGAGATATTATTTTTCATATTACTAACAATCTCGTCTATATGCTTCGTCTCAACTAAATATTCAAGCCCATTATTTTTTACCATTTTTTTGCTCTCCTTTTTTGGGATATTCCATTTGACTGACCTTACATTTATCGCCCCTCAAAAAGGAATTCTTTAGTTTGGTGGGGATTGTTTCTGTGAGCGGATTATATAGCTCACTATTTGAGTGTTTAACAATAGCATCATAAGTCTGCAACATTTTATCTCTTTTAGCCCTATTTGCATTATCCGCAATGCAAATAGGAAATTTATGTGTAAAATAATTCAAGTCTTTTGTAACTAGAGAATATTTTGACAATGAGAATTTTGAATTGTATGGGTGTGGGGTTAGAAAATTAATATAAATTTTAGGTTGACTTGATTCATCATAAATTTGCTTGATAAACTGTAGCAAACCATCATAGTATGGGATATCTTCACCTTCTATTCCTAGTATAAATGAGCAATTAGCGGTTATCCCGATAGTGGTATGTTTGCGAATAAAATCAATTAAATCACTATCATGATAATCGCCCTTGCTCACATTTTTTCTGATATTAAGCTCATGTGATTCTATTCCATACTGTATTTCATGTACACCATAATCGCGTAATTGCTCTAAGGTAACATTAATCTTTCGCATATCGTCATAGCGTGCTCTAATTTTAAATTTTATACCAGGCCCTTTTACTTCGTCTAATATTTGTTTCATTCGATCGAAGTCTGATAAAAAATTCTCATCTTTAAAGGAAAAATATGTTATGCCCAAGCTTTTCAAAAGATTGATTTCTTCGATTGTACTTCTAAAGCTCTTTCGAGACACAACTTGTCGGCTTTCTCTATTGATAGAGCAAAAGATACAATTCTTATCGCAGCCACGAGAAGAATATATGTCCACCTTCCCATCAATATAATTTCCGTAAACATCAACAATTTCATTCCACAAATTTATTCGCATAGAAGGTAGTTGAGTAGGACCCCATGCGAAGTCAACTGGGGCAACGTTCTTTGAGGCAACACCAGAAATGGTTAGTAATTGTGAGCCCAACCTTCCCTTCTCTTTTTCTCTATATAGCTTTGATAATAATTCACACAACGGCCTTGACGCCACGCCTGGAACAACATAGTCTACTACTTCCGAATCCAATAAAAAGTCTTCATTTGATGATGTGAAAATTCCTCCAACAAAGGTTATTTTATCATATTTTTTTGCTATTCGAAATTTTTTAATCGCAGGAAAAACCTCAGATGTGCTTACGCTAATGCCGACAACATCATAGTTTTGTACAATGCGTTCAAACTCTTTAACGACTGCATTTCTTTTTGAAACATCATCGCCACACTTGTGTAATGCCAAGCGTTCATCATATATATCAACTTCAAAGTTATGCCCAGCCGTACTCAGTTCGCTTTTGAGCAACCAAAGGCCTAATGGGATGCCAAAATCGTCGTATTTTATCGGATATTTTATACTTGTTTTGACAAGCAGAATTTTCAATTTTTCCATTTGAAAAAACTTGGAAAATCCAAACGCAGATGTTCCATATTCCGATCTGCCTTGTTTGTAGATTTTGAATATTTTCTCATTACAAAAATCGTTGCTACATTGTATGCTACAAGATGCCCTATAGTCTGTATCTTTTGTAATTCTTTCCACTGTCTCTTTGACTTTGTCATATAATTCGCGCATAGAAAACGCTTGAGCAAATGAACTTGGGTCAGAAAGAATGTCTGCGAGGCTATATGAAAAGGGAACTTGATATTGTCCGTCAATTTCAATTTGTACACAGCTTTCCATAGCTTTGGCAGAAGAAATATGAACATACCCATCTTCTAAATATGAACTTAATATAATTTCATCGTGTTCACCTAACGCATTCATATAGCCGCCATGACAGCAATCCAAAATTAATATATATCGTTTCTGACCATGCTGTTGCAAGAGCTGGATAAGTTCTTTTGCATCGTACCCAGTTTTTGATGCAGTATCCTTTGTCGTATCAGAAAATGCTAAATGAACGGTATTATTTCTGAAATCTGGGAATCCGTGTCCGCAGAAGTAAATTAACGGTATTTCACTTTCCGAATCTAAGGCATTGACAAATCTCTGTATTTCCTCACATCCTTGTACATAGCTAACATTCTCTAAAAACGTATCGCCACATTCAAGATTGAGACCCGGCATCGAAAGGAAAGCTTCTTTCATTAATTTGGCGGTGTTATTAACTCCCTCTCTGTTCAACTGGGAGTCGCGTTCATATGTGCCGTTAAAAATGAGTAGCGGTCTCAATTTGTGCATAGGTGACACAAGGTCTTCCCCCTTTTGGATCATTCAAAAAATCCATAGTAATCTTCAACGTCAGGTAGCCTACCACTCTCGCTTTCAAGTTCAAGCTTCTTACTCCCTTTTTGCAGCATGAGCTTCACTTGTTTATTTGCGTTTTTTACAGATAGATAGCTCAAATAAGAGTCAAGCATTTGGCGCAATTCAGCAATGACAGGAGTAGCCAAGGGCAAAAGAATTATGAGGTCTTGAAAACAACATCCTAACTCTTCGCCAGTGCTTTCCTGTTCTTTAATTTCTGTGCGGACATTTATTTTCTTAAGCAAATCGGCAAGGTAATAGTAATCACTAACATTACCGCCGTTAATTTCAATATGTACATTTTCCATTGTTCACAGCCCTTTCATTAGCAACACAAATTTATAAATGTGTATATTATGTGCTACGATCAGCATACCTACAATCCGCACTCGCATTTATTATAATATGAGTTGTGTCAATTGACAATACTAAATATAAAAGTTTGAGACTGGCGCATCAAATCAAAATTGGGGAAGCACTAAGGTTTTCCGCCTTGTGGATTATCCGTATCACCCTATAACCGATTTGCAAGCAATGGAAGGTGACTGCATTTCGTTCCGAAATGTCAGTCATCTTCCGGCTTGTTGGTGGCTGATCGCCCCCAAACCCCCATTCGGAGCGCGCAAAATTGCGCACTCCGTTAAGCCGGCTTCGCCGTCTGCTGCACCCACCTTTCGGCGGGCTACTGAGGACACAGTCCCTGTCATTTTGCTACATCTAGCACCTTGTTCAGCCGATTGAGAATTTCTTTCTGCTGCACCCAAATCTCTTCCTGCCGAGCCTTAATATCGTCGAGGTCGGCAGCATAGGTTCTGCCAGTTTCATTGATTCGCTCGGACATCTGGTCGATGGCACTTGTAGCGTTTGTCAGAAGTCGATTCATCTCCTTCACGCTATCAAGCTCAACACGGATCACACGTCCATCTACAGCCATCTTGAGCAGGTATCCTCGCAGACTTATTATGCCGGATTGCTCCATTTTGCGGCGTATCATATCGCGCTCTTTTTCCGTCACTCGGAATGTCATGGCGTGATTTCTTTGCAGATTCTGTTGCATATATCTGCCCCCTCTCAGTTGATTGCAGTAGCGTGGACGAGATCGCTTTCGCCCACGCCACCTTTGTCAGCTTGCCTGTTTTTGCTCCGCAGAGGCTGACTGTGCTTCGGCGTCCTGTTGCGACTTCCATTCTGCGAAAGCCGCCTTGCCCTCCTCGCTCTCGAAGTAAGAGCGGATCACCGGGTACAGGCGCCGGGCCAACGCTTCGATTGCGTCGGCGGGTACTTGGTACTCGCCACGTTCAATCATTCGATATGAGCATAGTAGCGTGTCGGTGCCGGATCATGTTCTGTTGAAATATGCAGACTTCTTTGATGTGTCCGCCGACTATATCCTCGGACGTACTGACAAGCCGGAAGGTACTATCTTCAGCAACGAACCGGAGTTGCTGAAACGCAAGATTATTCGGGATGATGAGTGGTCGGAGTTTATCGAAGCTTGCTTTGATCCGCGCTCACCGATGAACAAAAAGCTGAAGGAAGTCATGATGCAGATGGCAGGAGGTGAGTAGCCTTGAAAGCAGTTCTTTACTGCCGCTATTCGAGCGATTCACAGACAGAAAACTCAATTGAGGGACAACTCCGCGAATGCAAAGCCTTTGCCGAAAACAAGGGCATCACAGTCGTTGGTACATATATCGACCGAGCTCTAAGCGCCAAGACGGATGATAGACCAGACTTCAAGCGCATGATAAAGGATTCAGCAAAGCAGATTTTTGCTGTAATCATCGTCTGGAAATTAGATCGGTTTTCGCGCAATAGATATGACAGCGCACATTATAAATCCATCCTCCGCAAGAACGGTGTTAAGGTTATATCAGCAACCGAAGCGATCTCTGATGGCGCAGAGGGTATCCTCCTTGAATCCATGCTTGAAGGGCTCGCAGAATATTATTCAGTCGAGTTGGGCGTTAAAGTAAAAAGAGGCTTGACCGAGAACGCCTTTAAAGCGCGTCACAACGGCGGCACCATCCCCTACGGCTTGATGGTTGATGATGAGCAGAAGTATCAGCCAGACCCACTCACTGCGCCTATAGTACGGGAAATATTTGAGCGTTATGCTGACGGTGATAGTGTGGCTACTATCCGGGAAGAGTTGTCTGCACGGGGGATTAAAACCAAAACTGGTGGCAATCAACTGAACTTCAACAGCATTCGCAATATGCTTCAAAACCGCAAATATTTGGGCGAGTATCGTTACGGCGAAATGGTTATTCCTGATGCATTTCCCGCCGTTGTTACGCAGGAATTGTTTGACCGGGCGCAGGATCGGCTTGAACGGAACAAACGCACCCCAGCGGCGGCGAAAGCCAAGGTGGATTACCTGCTCACAATAAAGCTCTACTGCGGGAAATGCGAAACTTTCATGGTGGGTGAGAGCGGCACCAGCAAGACTTTGAGGAAGTATAATTACTACAAGTGCCTGTCTAACAAACGAAAGCGTGGTTGTGATCGGAAGAAGGCGGTCAAAAAGGACTGGATTGAGCAGATTGTCGTGCAGGATACTGTGAATTATGTTTTGCAGGATGCAGAGATTCAGCGCATCGCAAAATTGCTGATGGAGATTCAGGAGAGAGAAGACACGGCCTTACCTCTGCTCCGTAGGGAGCTTGAGGAAACGGACAAGGGCTTGAAGAATATTGCCGATGCGATCCAGCAGGGTATCATCACGAACACGACCAAACAGCGGCTTGAGGAATTGGAAGCATTGAAGTCTGAGATTGAGATAAAAATCTTGCAAACCGAGTTACAGAAGAATGTGCTGACGGAAGAGAAAATCATCTTTTGGATTAGCCAGTTTAAGGGTGGAAACATTGCAGATAAAGCCTATCAGCGCGCGATAATTGACGTCTTTGTGAATGCGATATATCTCTATGATGATAGGATTGTGCTGACGTATAATTTCAAGAGTGACGCTCGAACGATTAGCTTGGCTGACATAGAAATTTCGGATTTACCACAATCCGCTCCGCCAGCTCACTACCGGCTTGGCTGCGTTCCGTTTCCAACATCAGGCTGCGCCCGTTGCCGAAAACAGCACTCCTCCAAGCCGTCGTTCGCTTCAAAACCGAACCCACTTCGCTGGGCTTCGGTTTTGTGTTTTTGAGGGCGAGGTCAAGGGCGTTTTTTAAAGGTAGATTTTTCCGCCGACACGGATTATAATATATCATAAAGACAAACGCTCACATGAGAAAATCTTTACAAAGAGGATGGGGTTGTGGTTTTATGATAGGCGAAATGGAACTGGTCTTTCTAATCCTGCTGGCTACTACAGTATGCTTCGCGATACCGAAGTTCCGCTCGGATTTAGTGGCTTTGTGCGCGCTCTTGGCCCTATATTTATCGGGTGTACTCACCGTATCAGAGGCATTGGCCGGGTTTTCCAGTACGGTGGTTGTCATGCTGGCGGTGCTGTTTATCGTGGGAGAGGGAATCTTCCAGACGGGGCTTGCGGCGAAGGCCGGGAATTTGCTGGTGCGAGTAACCGGCAACAGCGAATTTAAGATGTTGGTGTTTGTCAAGCTCAAAGTAGCCGCGCTGGGGTGTTTTATCAGTAATACGGGGACTGTGGCTATTTTGATGCCTGTTGTGGTCAGTTTATGCAGGAAGATGAATGTGCATCCGGGAAAGCTTTTGATGCCCCTCGCTTTTGGTGCCAGTATGGGCGGTGCGTTGACCTTGATTGGTACTGCACCGAACTTGCTTGCGCGGGAAGCTCTGATTGATTCCGGGTTCCCGGGCCTGTCCTTTTTTGATTTTACCCCTGTGGGCCTGATCATCTTGGTTACGGGGATTACGTATATGTGGTTCATCGGGCGGAGATTACTCGACAAGCCCTATGAGGAAAAGCTAAAAGTTGCCGATACAATCAATGTGTCCGAGACCCTGCGTCAATATCAAATAGATGAGAAGCTTCATTACGTGCAGGTGCCCGACGGCCACGAGATTGTCGGCAAAAAGCTGAAGGAGCTGAGATGGCCCGGGCAGTATCATGTGACTATTCTGGAGATACAAAAAAACGCAGAGGCAAAAAGCTTCCCCTTTTCGGCCAGGGCAAGCGTTTCTCAGGTAATGGCAACGCCGAATTGCGTACTGCATGCCGGGGATATGTTGCTGCTTTATGCAGACGAGCTTTCGCTGCAAAGATTCCTGGAAGAAATGAAGTTGGAAATAAGTGCTCGAGATTCGGTGGAAGGGCTCCACATCAAAGAGGAGAATATCGCCGAGGTCATCTTGACCCCGCGGTCGAATCTCATCAACCGGTCGCTGAAGGACATTCATTTTAGGGACAAATACGGGCTTACGGTTCTCGCGATAAAGCATCAGTACCAAAGCCCGAAACACTCATCCATAACGGATGAATTGCGTTATGGTGACGCGTTCTTGGTTTATGGTGCGTGGAAACATATAGACCTTTTGGCGAGTGAAAAAAGGGATTTGGTCGTAATCAGCCGCAAAGCGACGGCCCCGGAGACGCCGATTCAGCCCGTCCGCGCTTTTTTGGCCGGTGGGATTCTTTTGTGGATGATGGTCATGTTGGTCTTTGAGTGGATTCCCGCAGTAATGACCGTGCTCATAGCGGGCTTGCTTATGATTTTGACACGCAGCATCAGAAGTACGGAACAGGCGTATCGCGCGGTGAGTTGGGATATCGTCATACTAATCGCCTGTATGCTGCCGATGGCGACCGCTCTGGAAAATACCGGCGGTGTCGCCTTTATAACCGATGTCATCACAGCCGCCCTGGGGGACGCGGGGCCGATTGCGGTGCTGGCCGGACTCTATGTGGCGACTTCTATTTTCGGGATATTCATCAGCAATACGGCTACGGCGGTTTTGTTCCTGCCGGTCGCTATTTTAGCGTCGCAGGAGATGGGGGTCAGCCCGCTGCCTTTTGTTATGGCAGTTACATATGCCGCCAGCATGTCTTTTGCGACCCCTGTATCCACACCGCCCAATGCGATGGTGATGGCGGCGGGTAAGTATCGCTTCCTTGATTTTATAAAGGTTGGTGCCCCGCTGCAGTTTGTGATTGGGGTCGTGGTGATATTGGTGCTGCCCTTGTTTTTTCCGTTTTAGCGGAGGTTGAATAGGACATACTGTTGTCACATTTGCTGTGGTACTATATAGGTAAATCGGTTTTGGAGGGTGAAGAATGGATAGAGCCATTAAACCTTATGCACAAGTCAAAGCAATGCTCGGGGACGCGAGCTATGCGTGGGAAAAGCTGGTCGGACATATTCGCTTTTACTACGCCATGGACGAGGTGTGGCAGGCAGGGAATCCGAACCATAAGAACTACAACAATTTATACATTCGGCGCGGCGGCAAAACGCTGATGATACTTGGTATTCGTGAGGGGTACTTTATAGCGTGTGTTGTGTTGGGCAAGGAAGAGCGGGAGAAATTTGACGAACAGCGGGAGACGTTCGGCGCGGCAGTTTGTAAAGTCTACGATGAGACGGACACATACCATGACGGTAAGTGGCTTGGGTTTGATGTGCGTGACGAATTGCCGGTTGACGATATTATCCGCTTGCTCCGGCTGAAACGCAAGCCAAATCGCAAGGTTTTGCCTGAAAATTTGGAACGGTGCGGCTGCCTGGACTTGGGGTTGCCGCATGGGGAGATTACGGATTGTCTTTTTGCTTCGTTGCGAGAACTTGACCGAATATAGCAATAAGTGCAAAGAAATATTTGTTTTATTTCCTTATAATTGTGAGTGAGAGGAGGGGTTGCATGGATTGGCTCAGAGGCATGAACAATGTTACTGCATACATCGAAGAGCATTTAACACAGCCTATACGGCACGAGACGCTGGCGCATATGGTAGGCTGCTCAATTTATGAATTTTCGCGTATATTCTCATTCATGGCCGGAATGTCCGTTTCAGAGTATATCCGTCGAAGAAGATTATCGCAAGCCGCTTTCGATATGCAGAGCGGTAGGGAAAAAGCCATTGATATCGCTTTGAAATACTGTTATGAATCACCGGCGGCGTTCACGAGAGCATTTAAGGAATTGCACGGTACCACGCCTTTGTCTGCACGCAAAGCAAGTGTGTCTTTGAAAACCTACCCCGCAATCAACTTCGTACTCACAATAAAAGGAGTGAATGAAATGAATTTTAGAATCGAGAAAAAAGAGGCCTTTCAAGTCATGGGACTCGCGGGTTATATTGCAGGTGAGCTTGTAGATGGTATGCCCGCTGTTGTGAAAGCGTTTTTTGAAAACTACTATCCCAAGCTCAGTCCGTATTATACTGCGCCGTTTCAACAGATAAGCGTATATGATTTTCGGCCGATGGACGACAAGTGCAAAGTGATTATCGGTGCGGAATATAGGGGTGAAAAGCCCGGTGACATAGAGCTGAATATGAAAGATGTCCCCGCTGCGACATGGGCTGTTTTTAGAATCGAAGGCTGTATCGGTGAGACATATGATGCCGCGTATGCACGTATTTTAACGGAATGGTTTCCGGCAAGCAACTACAAACGTGACGAAACCGTGCCGCACCTTGAAGTGCTTCCCGTCGGCAGCGAGAGTTCGATTTGGGAAATTTGGATGCCTGTCCTTGACAAGTGATGTTACAGTATAAGCAAAGTCCCGGTATGACATCGTCATACCGGGACTTTGGATTTTTCGGAAAAACCGTATTGTTTGCTATCATTCAGGCTTTACGCCGCGCTTCTCAAACTCAACGAGCAGCCGATCCATATCCGGCGGGCTGCTAATCGGTTCCCCGGCGGCCTTCAGCGCATTGGCTGTGTCTTTTAGGCCGTTGCCTGTGATGATGGTGACCACCTTTTCATCCTTGCGAATCAGCCCCTGCTCCACGGCCTTTTTCAGACCCGCAAAGCCGGTGACGCCTGCGGGTTCGCCGAAGACACCCGTACTCCGCCCCAATTCGCACATGGCGGCCAAGATTTCCTCGTCGCTGACCTCCACGGCCAGTCCGTTCGACGCCTCAAGCGCGCGGAGGGACTTCAAGCCGTTGCGCGGTACACCCACGGCGATGCTGTCGGCGAGGGTGTCTTCGGACATCGGCACAATCTCCTCTGTACCCGCGCGAAACGCCTTGTGTACCGGGTAGCATCCGGCGGCTTGGACGCTCAGTAGGCGGGGGAGCTTGTCGATGAAGCCCATTTGATAGAAGTCATAGAACCCTTTCCACACTCCGGCGATACTGCATCCGTCGCCCACGGAGACGGCGACCCAGTCGGGGGCTTGCCAGTTTAATTGTTCGCAAATCTCAAGGGCGACGGTCTTTTTGCCCTCCATCAGATAGGGATTGATGGCCGCGTTTCGGCTGTACCAGCCCCATTTTTGAATGGCCATGTCCGAGAGACGGAACGCGGCCTGATAATCGCCCTGTACACTAACCACGTTGGCACCAAACACCAGAAGCTGGGCAAGTTTTCCTTTCGGCGCACGCTCCGGCACGAAGATATAGGCAGAAAGTCCCGCTGCCGCCGCACTACCTGCCAGCGAGGACGCCGCATTGCCCGTAGACGCGCAAGCCACGCTTGTGCGGCCCGCCTCTTTGGCTTTGACGACACAGAGCGCGGAGGGTCTGTCCTTGAGGCTCCCCGTGGGGTTTTGGCCGTCGTCTTTGATGTAGAGTGTGTCCAGTCCTAAGATGCCGTGTTTTTCATATAAGGGCGACCAGCCCACGCGCAGGGCGGGGGCTTCGCTGGTTTCCTCCACGGGGAGGAAAGGCTTGTACCGCCAGAACGAGTTATCCGTACTGGCCTCAATTTGCTCCCGTGTTATGGTGGACTTCAGGTATTCGTAATCGTAGGTGATATCCAACACCTCGCCGCATTTGGGGCAGAGTGTGATATCGGGCTTCGGCTCGACTTGCAGGCCGCAGGCCTTGTTGATGCAAAGGGCATATTTTACGTGGCGCATTGATTCACCCTCCTTTGTTTTTGTAGGGGCGGATATGGAATCCGCCCCTACGATGTTACAGCAGTTCGTTAGAGCAAGCCCACCTCTGCGTTAAACGCCTCAATGAGTGCGTCTACCTCTTCGACTTGGGCGTGCATGCCGCTCCAGTAGTTGTCGTCGTACCATTGGGCGTTGAGTTCTTCGACCGTGCGGCCTTGCTGCTCGACCCAAGTGTAGTATTTGAGGTTGTGGATGCGCTTTCTGTCCGCATAGGTCAGTTCTTGCAGGTTGTCCGTTGCGGCACCGAGCATGTAACGCTCGTGGTCGGCCATGGCACGCATCGGGGTGTACGCGCCTTTTTCCTCGGTCAACTCTTCCAGACGTGAGCCGTACATGACGGCAGAGTCTGTCATCACGGTGGTGACAACGTCTTTCTCCGTCAGCTCGTAGTATTTGGCGAACTTGATGGCGGTCAGCACGTTGGCGATGCCGGAGATGCCGAGCCAAGAAAGTTTCTCGATGAACTCCGGCTTGAGGCCCAGTTCTTTTTCGAGATATTCTTTGCCCGCAGGCTCGTTGAAGGTGCGGAGCAGGTTCACAGGGTTATTGTCATCGATGCCGACGACGATGTCGGTGTTCTTCACGTTGTGTACCCACGGGATGTGCTTGTCGCCGATGCCTTCGATTCTGTGCTCACCGAAGCCGTTGTCGAGCAGGGTCGGGCATTGGAGTGCTTCCGCCGCGACGATTTTTGCTTTCGGGTAGTGGTCTTTCACATAGTCCCCGGCAGACAAGCTTCCGCCGGAGCCGGAGGTTAAGCAGACGCCGGCGAAGTTGCCGTCCGGCCCTGCGATCTTCTCGAACACTTCCACCATGGCCGCGCCTGTGATGTGGTAGTGCCAGAGGCAGTTGCCCATCTCCTCGAACTGGTTGAATACCATGTTCTGCGGGCTCTGCTTGAGTTCCCAGACTTTGTCGAAGATAGCCTTGACGTCGCTCTCGCTGCCGGGTGTGGCGATGATTTCGCCGTCGAGCGTTCTCAGCCAGTCAAACCGTTCGCGGCTCATGCCCTCGGGCAGGATGGAGATGGAGGTGCAGGCCAAGAGAGCCGAGTTATACGCACCGCCGCGGCAGTAGTTGCCCGTGGACGGCCAGACGGCTTTGTGGTAGGTGGGGTCAAACTGGCCCGTCACGAGACGCGGCACGAGACAGGCAACGGACGAGCCGACCTTGTGGCAGCCTGTCGGGAACCACTTGCCCGCCAATGCGACGATGCGCGCTTTCACGCCCGTCAGCTCGGAGGGGAACTCGATGTAGTTCACGCCGCCGAAGCCGCCGCCTTCTTCCACGGCCTCATTGTGCCAAGTGACACGGAAGAGGTTAGCCGGGTCGATGTCCCAGAGGCCGGTATTCTTCAGCTTGTCCTTAATTTTCTGCGGTGCCAGCTCGGGGTTTTGCATTTGCTTGAAGGTCGGAATAATGATATTCCGCTCGCGGGCGTGTGCAATGGTCTTTTTCAGCGTGTCCTGATGTACGGTCAAATCGATCATGGGGAAACCTCCGCTTAATATTGATAAGTGTATGTGCTTCAAATGATTATACCGCAAAGTTTGGGGAAGTTCAAGGGGTGGTGTGGTATTTGAGAGGTTATAAAAATTTCCTTCTTTGGAGGGGTAGCAGGCGAAGCCTGACGGGGTTGTTCGGGGCGCATACATTTCTTGCGCGAAATGTATCAGTCTGTCTGCGGCGGACAATGCGTCTTTGAAGGGGGACTGGTTCCCCTTTGACCTTCTCCCTGACCTCCGGTGGGGTTAAGGTCAAGAGCCGGACGGCAGAATGCCGCCCCTACATGGTGTGAAGTTTTTCGCTTGCCAAAACACCACAATATGATACAATAAATTACACATCATCAAGGAGGCATACCCCCATGCACAGATTCTTTACCGACCCCGCCGCAATCACCGGCACCCGCATCCACCTTGACCCGGAGACCCTCGCCCACATCCGCGTCTTGCGTCTGGGGGCTAAAGAGACCTTCGCCGTCTCGGACGGAGCGGGGGTGGATTATATTTGCGTTTTGTCGGGCGATAGTGCGGCAATTATCGACCGCACGCAGAACCGAGCAGAGCCGACCGTGCGCTGTACCGTCTGCCTCGCTCACACAAAAGGGGAGCGGATGGACTACGCCGTGCAGAAGTCTGTGGAGTTGGGGGCACACGCCATTCGGCTGTTCCCGGCGACGCGGTGTGTGGCACGGTATGACGAGAAGGGGCTGGCAAAGAAACTCGCCCGCTGGGAAAAGATTGCGCTGGAGGCGGCGAAACAGTCGGGGCGGGGCATCGTCCCCGCGGTGACGGCGGTGTCTGATTTTCGCTCGGCCATGACAGAAGCGGCGGGTGCGGATTGTGCCTTGTTTTTCTATGAGAACGAGACGGAGCAGAGCCTACGTGCGGCCTTGGAGCGGCGGGCGGCGTTGCAGACGGTGAGCCTTGTCATCGGCCCCGAGGGGGGCTTTGCGGATGAGGAGGCGGCTTTGGCTACGGCGTGCGGTCTTGCCAGGGTGTCGCTGGGGCCTCGGATTTTGCGGGCGGAGACTGCGCCCGTGGTTGCGTTGGCGGCGGTGATGTATGCGGTGGGAGAGATGTGAGGATTATCTTTTTGTGTTAAACGGAATAAAAACAGGTTGGATTTTCTTGTTGATACTTGAAAATTCCAACCTGTTTTTGTTAACAACTGATTTCAACCCCAACTAAGGGCTTTATATAGCCTTTTTCTGTTTTTTCCACCAAGAATAAAGCAGAAAACCGCCTACGCAGAGAAAGATAATACTGATAATAATTATAGCCGTGATTTCGCCCGTGGTATCCCTGGTTTCCGTCCATTGCATACCAAGGAGAGATCTTTCAACCTCTCTTTCTGTTGGCATATAAGCCGTTCCGATAAGTGAAGATGCACCAGATAGCGCAAGCAGAATTCCGACTATTAAACGACCCTTATGCGTTATACGGATGGAAGGTGTTACTGGGGCAGGGGTATTTGGAGCGGGGGTACCCGCCTTTGCACCGCAAGTGCCGCAAAAGGCAGTGTTCGGTCCTGAAGGCTTTCCACAACTTGTACAAAAACTCATGTTACATTCCTCCTGAAAGTTTGTTTGAAATCTTTTTGCTTGCTATTGAGAACACTTTCAAATAGTGTATCTTCAAGAAGCATTATACTACTTGTTCTGATGAAATGCAACCCGTATTTTTGCATTTCGTCAAAATGAGGTTGTTTATCGTCAACGCCCCATTCGATACAATGGTATCGAGGTGAATCGGATGACAAACAGGCATGGAAACCGCTATCTCCAATTGGGGCTAAACGTCGCATATTACCGCAAACTCAAAGGGCTGACACAAATCCGTTTGGCGGAGCTTGCCGGTATCAGCCGTACACATATGTCTAACATTGAAGCACCGGGTGTGGAGAAGTCTGTGTCGCTGGATGTCCTCTTTAATCTTGCCGAGGCCTTGGGCGTGGAGCCGGGGAAGTTGTTGGAAATCAGAGAGTAGCCGAACATCTATAAAAAATCATTGACACCCACTACAAAAAGTGGTATTTTTATTGGTAAGACTTTGTCAGCTGGCAGCTTTAAAATCAGATTCACGAGCCCTGCGGTCTGGCTTTGACGGCGGGGCTTTGCGCATTCGGAATATGTAGGAGCGGTATTCTGCCATCCGTTCCCGAGCGCGGGCGGCAAAGTGCCGCCCCTACAAATGGATTGTACAGGAGGATAATTCCCATGCAACTAAGCGGCGCGAATATACTCATGGAGTGTCTGCTCGAGCAGGGTGTAGACACCGTGTTCGGCTACCCCGGCGGGGCGATTATGCCGATTTATGACGCACTTTACAGCTATTCCGACAGAATCCGCCACATTCTGACCGCCCACGAGCAGGGTGCCTCCCACGCGGCGGACGGCTATGCGCGAACGACGGGCAAGGTGGGGGTCTGCTTCGCCACCTCCGGACCGGGGGCTACGAACTTAGTGACGGGGATAGCCACGGCCTATATGGATTCCTCGCCCGTGGTATTTATCACGGCCAACGTGGGCGAAGACCTCATCGGCAAGGACTCATTCCAAGAGGTGGACATCGTGGGTATTTCCATGCCGATTACGAAATGTAATTACTTGGTGCGGGATGTGGCGGGGCTGGCGGATATCGTGCGGGAGGCCTTTGCCGTCGCCCGGGGCGGGCGTCCGGGGCCGGTTTTGATTGATATTATAAAAGACGTGTCCTTTGCGACTGCCGCGTACACGCCCCTGCCCCGCGAGGAGCACCACATCGGTGGACGGCTGGGGGCATTGGTGCGGCGTGCGTCCCACGACTTGGGTGCGCCGGAGCCTGACCAGGGTGACATTGACCTGCTGGCAGAGATGATAGCGGCGTCTGAGAAGCCGCTTGTCATCTGCGGCGGCGGTGTGGTGCGGGGACGGGCCGAGGCGCAGCTTATGGAGTTCGCTCTACGCATCGACAGCCCCGTGGCGATTACCGTCATGGGCGGCGGGGGCTTCCCCGGGCGCAATCCGCTGGCTACGGGTATGATAGGGATGCACGGGACGCAGGCCTCGAATCATGCGGCGGACCGCTGTGATTTGCTCATCGCCGTGGGTTGCCGTTTCTCTGACCGGGTGGGTTTGCAATTTAAGACCTTTGCGCAGAACGCCAAAATCGTGCAAATCGACATCGACAGGGCGGAGATTAACAAGAACATCAAGACCGACCACCACATCATCGGCGATGCGGGACAGGTACTGGCACGGCTGAATGAGAAATTGCCGCAGATGAATCACACGGCGTGGAAAGAGGAGGTCTTTTTCTTCCACACAGAGACAATCTACGACGACTGCGCCGACGCGCTCACGCCGAAGCAAGTGCTTTCCGCCATCGCGCGGATTCTGCCGCCGCATACCATCGTGTCCACGGACGTGGGCCAGCATCAGATGTGGGCGATCCAACATTTCCGCTTTGACTACCCTGGTCAGCTCTTGACCTCCGGGGGATTCGGGACGATGGGCTTCGGCTTGGGAGCCGCCATCGGAGCAAAAGCCGCAAAGCCGAACGAGGTGGTGCTCCACATCACCGGAGACGGCGGCTTCCGCATGAACTGCACCGAGCTTGCGACCGAGGCGCATTATAATCTGCCGATTATCACCTGTATCCTCAACAACGGCACCCTCGGCATGGTGCGCCAGTGGCAGAGCTTGCTCTTTGACGGACGGCATTCCGAGACAACGCTCGACCGAGGCCCTGATTTCGTGAAGCTCGCCGAGGCGTATGGTCTGCACGGCAAGCGTGTCACCTGCGTGACTGAGCTGGAGACGGCTTTGCAAGAGGCCTTGACCTGCGGCACGGGCTATGTGATTGACTGTGCGATTGACGCAGACGAGATGGTGCGTCCGATGGTGCGCGCGGGCGGGCATATTACGGAGTTTTTGGTTGATTAGCGTGATTACCGTTGTGTAGGGGCGGCCATTGGCCGTCCGGCACTTGTATACTATGCTAAAAACTGAGACGACGGACGGCCAATGACCGCCCCTACAAGGCAGAGGAGGAATTTTATGTCTAACATCAAACGCCACACCCTATCCGTCCAAACGGCCAACGAGGCGGGGGTCTTGTCCCAAGTCTCACGGCTGTTCTCCCGGAAGGGGTACAACATCGAATCCCTCGCCGTGGGGACGACGGACACGCCGAAGATTTCTCGTATCACCATAGAGGTACTTGCGGATGACCGGCACGCAGAGCTTTTGTGCAATCAGCTTCGGAAGCTTTTGCCTGTTCACTCGGTGAAGCTTTTAGAACCGACACAGGCCATCCGGCGGCAGTTGGTGTTGATTAAGGTGAGAGCCGCTACGAGTGAGGTCCGCAATGAGGTGATTCAAATCGCCAATATCTTCCGCGGCTCTATTATAGATGTCTGTTCCGAGACTTTGACCCTGTCGCTTATCGGGGCCGAGGAGAAGACGGACGCTGTCGAGACCTTACTCAAGGAGTTCGGCATTGTAGAATTAGTGCGCACTGGTATGATAGCCTTAGAACGGGGTCAATATACCATTGACGAAAATACGAAGGAAAAAGGAGAGTTTCATTATGGCAAACATGTTTTATGAGAAGGATTGTAATATTCAGGTGTTAGACGGCAAAACTGTCGCTATTATCGGTTACGGTTCACAGGGGCACGCCCACGCGCTGAATTTGAAAGATTCCGGTGTGAATGTGGTCGTCGGTCTGCGGAAGGGCAGTAAGTCTTGGCCGAAGGCGGAGAAGGACGGCTTTACCGTTATGACCGTAGCCGAAGCCGCCAAGGCGGGCGACATTGTGATGATTCTCATCAACGATGAAGTACAGGGCGAAGTGTACGCCGCTGAAATCGCACCGCATCTCACCACGGGCAAGGCACTGGCTTTCGCCCACGGTTTTGCGATTCGGTTCAAACAGATTACGCCCCCTGCGGATGTGGACGTGTTCCTCGCCGCCCCCAAAGGTCCCGGCCACACGGTGCGCGGGCAGTACATGGCGGGCAAAGGCGTGCCGAGCTTGGTTGCCGTGGAGCAGAACGCCACGGGTAAGGCCATGGACATCGCCCTCGCTTACATCGCAGGCATCGGCGGCGGACGGGCAGGCGTTTTGGAGACAACCATGACCGAAGAGACCGAGACAGACCTCTTCGGCGAGCAGACCGTGCTCTGCGGCGGTGTGGTTGACCTGATGCGTTGCGGGTTTGAAGTGCTCGTCGAGGCCGGGTACTCCCCGGAGAGTGCGTATTTTGAGTGCATTCACGAGCTGAAGCTCATCATTGACCTTGTCAACAAGGCCGGGATAGCCGGGATGAACTATTCCGTCTCCGATACTGCCGAATACGGCGAATACGTCTCCGGCCCGAGAGTGCTTCCCGCCGAGGAGACCAAAGAGCGGATGCGCGCCGTGCTGGCCGACATCCAAAGCGGCAAGTTCGCTGAGAACTGGATCAAAGAACACAAAGCGGGCCGCCCGCTCTTCAACGAAAGACGTGCCGCGCTGGAGAAGCACCCGATGGAAATCGTCGGCAAAGAGCTGCGCGAGAACATGCTGTGGAAGAACGATTCGGATTTGGATACGGCTTCTAACTAGGAATAGGTTTTTTGTAGGGGGCGATGCCCACATCGCCCCGTCGTTTTCTCAAGGTATTGCACCTGTGTAACGGGCCGATGTGGGCATCGGCCCCTACGCAGCGATTTAGGAGGTTTTTTGCCATGCGCTCATATCGAATGACCAAAGGCGTGGAACGTGCGCCGCATCGGAGTTTGCTCTATGCTTTGGGGCTTACCGAGGAGGATTTGTCCCGGCCCTTGGTTGGGATAGTCAACTCACACAATGAAATTGTCCCGGGGCATATGCACCTCGATAAGATTACCGAGGCCGTCAGAGCCGGGGTTTTGGCCGCGGGGGGGACGCCGATTGCGTTTCCCGCTATCGCCGTCTGTGACGGGCTGGCGATGGGGCATGAGGGGATGCGGTATTCGCTGATTACCCGTGACCTCATCTGTGACAGTACCGAGGCCATGGCGATGGCGCACGCCTTTGACGGGCTGGTGATGATTCCCAACTGCGATAAGAACGTGCCGGGCCTGCTCATGGCGGCGGCACGGTTGAATATCCCGACCATCTTTTGCTCCGGCGGGCCGATGCTGGCGGGGCGGATGCGGGACAAGAGCCGCTCTTGTCTCTCCGATATGTTTGAGGCCGTGGGTGCACACCACGCCGGGAAGATGGACGATGCCGCGCTGGAAGACTACACGGCGAACGCAAACCCCACCTGCGGTTCCTGCGCGGGGATGTACACGGCGAACTCCATGAACTGCCTGAGTGAAGCCATCGGTATGGCTCTGCCGGGGAATGGGACGATTCCCGCTGTTTACTCCGCTCGTCTGCGGCTGGCCAAGCGGGCCGGGATGCAGGTGATGGATTTGATCCGGAATGACATCAAGCCCTCGAACATCATGACACCCGCCGCATTTAACAATGCGCTGACGGTAGACATGGCTCTGGGCTGCTCGACGAATACCCTGCTCCATCTGCCCGCCATCGCCAACGAGGCGGGCGTGCCGCTGACGCTCATGGATGCCCACGCAGTCAGCGCACGTACGCCGACGCTCTGCAAGCTCGCCCCTGCGGGGGACAGCTATATTGAGGACTTGGACATGGCCGGCGGCGTGTATGCGGTCATGCGGGAACTGGCGAAAAAGGGCCTGCTCGATGAGACGGTGCAGACTGTTACGGGCAAGCCCATGGGCGAGAATTTGGCAGGGGTCGTGAACTTAGACCCCGAAGTTATCCGACCGTCCGAGACGCCGTATTCGCAGTCCGGGGGGATTGCGGTGCTCAAGGGGAATTTGGCTGTGGACGGATGCGTGGTCAAGCAGTCCGCCGTTGTGCCTGAGATGATGGTACACGAGGGGCCTGCCCGTGTGTTCGACTCCGAGGAGGCGGTCACAGAGGCCATTTACAATGATAAAATTAAGCCCGGAGACGTGGTGGTTGTCCGCTACGAAGGCCCCAAGGGCGGGCCGGGCATGAAAGAGATGCTTGCCCCCACCGCCGCTATCAGCGGCATGGGTTTGGGTGAGAGCGTGGCTCTTATCACGGACGGCCGCTTCTCCGGTGCGACCCGCGGGGCGGCCATTGGCCACATCAGCCCCGAGGCCATGGCGGGCGGTGTGATTGCCCTCGTGGAAGAAGGCGATTTGATTGCGATTGATATCCCGGGCAGCAAGCTGGAGTTGAAAGTGTCCGATGCGGAATTGGCAAAACGCTGTGCGGCTTGGGTCTGTCCGGAGCCGAAAGTGAAGCACGGGTATTTGGCGCGATATGCGAAGCTCGTGAGTAGTGCCGATAAGGGCGCGATTTTGCCGAAATAGGCCTATGTAGGGGCGACCGACCCCGGTCGCCCCTACAACGCCCCCCTCACGGGTCGATGTGGGCATCGACCCCTACGAAGGGCACCACCCCACCGCCTGCGGCGGCACCCCTCCAAGGAGGGGAATAAGGGCAGGGGCGAACACAATTCGCCCCTGCAAAATACCGCCAACCTAGTGTAGGGGCGCGCATTGCGTGTCCGCACGTTTCCCAAACCACAAAACATATCACCAGAGACGCGGGCGGCCGCCCCTGTGATAACAGACGGAACGGATAAATCCGTTCCCTACGAAATCACGTACATGTAGGGAACACATTTATGCGTTCCGTGTAACAGCACCAAGGAGGAATACCCCATGCTAAACATCAAAATCACAAACAACCACCCCCCCAAGCCGAAGCCCGCGGGGCCGCTCGGGTTTGGGCGGATTTTTACCGACCACATGTTCCTCATGGACTATACCGAGGGACAGGGCTGGCATGACGCACGCATCGTGCCCTATGCCGACCTGACGCTCTCGCCGTCCTGTATGGTGTTCCACTACGGGCAGGAGATGTTCGAGGGACTCAAGGCGTATAAGAGCGCGGACGGTGCGGTCTATCTCTTCCGTCCCGATAAGAACGGGGAGCGGACAAACGCTACGAACGACAGAATCTGCATCCCCCAGATCCCCGTGGAAGACTTTGTGCAGGCTGTTTCGACCCTCGTGAATTTGGATGCCGATTGGGTGCCGACGGAGCCGGGGACCTCGCTTTACATACGGCCGTTTATCATCGCGACGGAGCCTTTCTTGGGCGTTGCGCCGTCGAAGAACTTTTTGTTTGTCATCATCATGTCCCCCAGCGGAATGTACTATGCTGAGGGCTTAAAGCCTGTCGGCATCTGGGTGGAGGATGAATACGTCCGTGCCGTTCGCGGCGGGGTGGGGTTCGCCAAGACGGGCGGGAACTACGCCGCAAGCATGGCCGCGCAACAGAAAGCACAGAAAGAGGGCTATGCGCAGGTGCTTTGGCTCGATGGCGTGGAGCGCAAGTACGTGGAAGAAGTGGGTGCCATGAACATCTTCTTCAAGATAGGCGGCAAAGTCGTCACGCCCGCTTTGAACGGGAGTATTTTGCCCGGTATTACACGGGATAGTGTGCTGACGCTCTGTAGAGACTGGGGCCTCGATGTAGAGGAGCGGGCGATTTCTATTGACGAGTTGGTTGCTGCACAGAAATCCGGGGCCTTGGAAGAAGTCTTTGGCACCGGCACCGCCGCCGTTATCACGCCCGTGGGTCGCTTGCGGTATCAGGACGACGTTATGACCATCGCGGACGGCGGGACGGGGCCGCTGGCTACACGGCTTTACGAGACGGTGACGGGTATCCAACGGGGCGAGATTGCGGATACGTATGGTTGGAGAATACGGGTGTAGGGGGCGATGGTAATCGCCCCGCCGTGTTTTCGACGCACCATTCGTATGGTAGGGGCGGCCATTGGCCGTCCGCGGCTTTCATCATGTGCTGTGCAATACAGGAAAACGGCGGACGGCCAATGGCCGTCCCTACAACGAACGGAGGAACACGTATATGCTGACATTAGATAAAATTTACCATGCCGCGTTTGTGCTCAAGGATGTGGCTCGTAAGACGGATTTGATTGACGCGACGAATCTGGGTGCGAATGCGCAGATTTTTCTCAAGACGGAGAATTTACAGCTTACCGGGAGCTTCAAGCTCCGGGGAGCGTATTATAAGATTAGTCAGCTCTCGCCCGAGCAGAAAGCGGCGGGGATTCTCGCCTGCTCTGCGGGGAACCATGCCCAAGGCGTTGCGCTTGCGGCTGCCGAGATGGGCATCCGTAGTGTCATCTGTATGCCGGACGGTGCGCCGATCAGCAAAGTTGAGGCCACGAAGCGGTTGGGTGCGGAGGTTGTGTTGGTGCACGGTACCTATGACGATGCCTACGCCCATGCGCTGCAACTCCAAGCCGAGACAGGGGCTACCTTGATACATCCGTTTGATGATGAACTCGTCATCGCAGGGCAGGGTACCATCGGATTGGAGGTCTTGGAGCAGCTTGCCGATGCGGATGCCGTCGTTGTCCCTGTGGGCGGCGGGGGCTTGCTTGCGGGTGTGGCTTATGCGGTGAAGAATTTGAATCCGAAAATCAAAGTTTACGGCGTGCAGGCGGCACTCGCGCCGAGCATGTACGAGAGCGTGAAGTGCGGCTCGTCCGTGACATTGGAGACGGTTCCCACCTTTGCGGACGGTATCGCCGTCAAGACGCCGGGTGAGCATACGCTGGACTTGGTGCAGAAGTATGTGGATGATATCGTCACCGTCTGTGAGGACGAGATTGCGACGGCGATTTTGACGCTGATGGAGAAGCAGAAGCTGGTCTCCGAGGGCGCGGGGGCCGTTAGTGTGGCGGCGGTGATGTTTGACAAGTTGCCGCTGAAAGGTAAAAAGGTGGTCTGCCTGCTCTCGGGCGGGAATATTGATGTGAACATTTTGTCCCGTGTGATCACCCGCGGCCTTGTGACCAGCGGGCGGAACGCGACTTTGCAGATCGCATTGGAGGACAAGCCGGGGCAGCTTCTGGGCGTGAGCCGCATTATCTCCGCGTGCGGGGCAAACGTGACCAGTGTACACCATGCGGGGTCTGATCCGAATATGGCGATTACGAGTTGTTTCCTGACGGTTGCGATGGAGACGCGGGATTTTGCGCAGATTGCGGAGATTAAAGCGGCACTCGCGCGTGAGGGGTTTCAGATTGTGCCGATACGGCAGGGGTGATATGAGGAAAGAGCCGCGGATGCGGCTCTTTTTTAGTGGGGGGTTGAATATAGGGGCGACCGCCCTCGACTGCCGGAATGGAGTATTGGTGCAGAGAATTTATTGGGGTGCAAACAACGTTTTTTGCACATCTCCCAGCGTCTCGAACACCCGCCAGACCTTACTCCGAATCACATCATCCGGCTGCACCAAATCCGGCACTATCACGGTGCGGCACCCCGCTCTGCAGGCGGCTTCTGCGCCGATGGGGGAATCTTCCAGCACCAAGCATTGCTCGGGGCGTAATCCCAAATCTTTGGCGGCTTTTAGGTAGATGTCAGGGGCGGGTTTGGCCTCATTTACCATGTCGCCGGTGACGATGGGGTTGAAGTAATGCGTCATCTCTGTGGCCTTGAGGTAGGCGGCTACTATGTTTGAGCGGTTGGACGTGCCCATCGCCGTGGGGATTCCCTTTTGGTGCAAAAATTCCAACACCTCCCGTGCGCCCGGCTTGAGGGGGATGCCGTATGTCTCGAACTTATCGGTGACGTATTCCCGAATGGCATCCAAGGCTTTTATCATGCAAAAGGCAGGGCCGTAGCGGGTTCGGAAAAAATCCTCGTAATCCCACGGCGGGCGGCCCACGGTGTCTTTGATGTCCTTTATGGCGATGGTGATGCCGAGGGCGCGGCCCGCGTGGGGCCAAGCTTCTAGGTATACGGCCTCGGTATCAAAAAGCAGGCCGTCCATGTCGAAGATGACGGCTTTGAGGCCGAGGCGGTCGAATTCGGTCATATATACGCTCCTTCTCTTGCGGGATGCCCGGGTGTGCGTCCCCTACATATAGTGTATTTTAAATCATAGTCGGTCGGTAATAATTTTTTTACCACAAATCGACGGCATATGCGGATTTTTTCTGTTGACATGAACAAAAGCGTGTGCTATGCTTACAAGGTCATCTGTCCGTTTGCTCACTTGTTTTTAAAAGCTATGGAGCCGCTCCGGGGTTTTTAAAAACAAGTGATCGTCGAGTTCAGATTTCAAACACTCATTTTTTTTTCAGGAGGCACCACATGCAGACAGGTACAGTCAAATGGTTCAACGCAGACAAAGGTTATGGCTTCATCTCCAACGATGACGGCAGCGAGGATGTGTTCGTACACTTCTCCGCTATCCAGACTGACGGCTTCAAGACGCTGGAAGAGGGTCAGAAAGTTCAGTACGAGACTGAGCCGGATCCCAAAAACAGCGCGAAGAGCAGAGCGGTCAACGTACAGCCTCTCTAAGACTATCAAATCAAGTGTAAGCATTTGATTTGGACTGAACAAAGAGAAAGGGGTTTTGGAAGTAAATTCCAAAACCCCTTTGGCATTTCCTCAAAAAATGCAAGCATTTTTTGAGGGGTACCGGCCTGCGGGCCGGGTCGCTGCGGCGGGTTATGGAGTTTTTTCGGAAATGAATTCCGAAAAAAGACGGATTCTATTTTTTCGCTTTAGCGAAAAGGACGGGGGCTGGAAGGGCGGTTAGGTTTTAGGGTTCCCCTAAGACTTGGCCGCCTTTTTGCGTCGGATGCGCACTTCGAAAAATACGATTATTCCGGCGAACAGGAGGAATCCGACGCCGGAGCTGATGAGGCCGAGGGCCAGTCCCGGGGTGAAGTAGCGCAGTTCGATGCTATGTGCTCCTGCCTCCAGCAGAACGCCCATGTACATGGTGTTGATGCGCAGGAGGTCGGCCGGCTCGCCGTTTACATAGGCGGACCAGCCGCCGTTGTAGGGGATGGAGAAGGCGAGCAGCCTTGTGTCGTCCAAGGTAATATCTGCCCATACGCGATTGGTGCCGAATTCGATGCGGTGCGGTACGATCTCCCGCAGGGCGGCCGCTTGTGCGGCGAAGCCGTCCATGGGCTGGGCGAGGACTTGGAGGTCATCAAAGGTGAAAATGCCGGGCGTGGAGAAGCGGAGTGTGATTTCTTGCATCGCGTCTTCGTTGTAGCCCATGTTGATGAGGAAATCGTGTTTGCCGTAATAGTAGAGGTCTCTGGTGGTGAGGATGGAGTTGCTTTTTTGTACTGCGCCTGCCTGTGTGAACAGGATAGCTCCCCCCGGTCGGGTCCAGTGCCTGTTTCGGATGTGTAGTGTGTTTCGCTCATGTACGGACATGGCCTCCCACTCGTCATCGCTGATGAGGTCAAAGGGGTGGAACGGCTCGAAGTGCAGGTTTTCGATGTATAGATAGGTCTCGCTGTTTTCGAGGCCGATAAAGCGGAAGACGACGTGGGTATTTCCTTGGGTTACGGTAAACACACCGTCTCCGTGGGTGACACCGCTTGCGAGTTCCAGCTCGAAGGGAAGGGTTACATCGGTCAGCACAGGTTCTATCCGAGGCAGTACGGTCGGGCTTGCGTCCAGTACGGCACCTTGCAGCATGACATTTTGCCTTTGCAGGGGCGTGAGCTCCTTGAAGTGCTCACGGGGGATGTAAGCCGAGAAAGTGTAGCCGAAGGGGAGGGCGTGGTCGTTTTCGTAGACGACAAAGTGGTCGGTTTCGATTTCGGTTCTCGTAAATCCGTAGGGAATCGCCGCGCCGAGGCCGGGTCTTACGACAAAATAGCGCACGCTCGCGAGGAGGCTTGGTGCGGCTCTGTTATCATTCCCCCTGTATTTGTTTTCAAACGAGCGGTCGAGCAGGATTTCCTCCGCGAATGCGGAGATGCTCCCCTCGTTTAAACTGAAGAAGTATTCGGTGCCCATGGTGCCGCTTAGCATTGTCCCATGGAAAGGGGTGTCGGTGGTGAACCTGCACATGTCGTGCCGAAAGGGGTCTGTGTTGTCCATGCGGCCGATTAGCCCTGCCTCGGAGTTTATCAGCCTGTGGAGTGACTGGTTGGTGTCGACAAATTCATGGATGTAGTTCATACCCGTGATGGCATATCTGTGCCCGGCGTGTATTAGAATGCCGATTAGTGTTAGTGCCAAGATGGCCGACTTTGCAATGGTTCTGCCGTGCTTGCCCAATCCATCGGGGCGCGCTCTGAAGACGTGTATGCCCCAGAGCAGGGCGAGGCACAGGAGAAAGACCGCAAAGGGCGTCAAAAAGTGAGCAGTATGCGCGGTGCGTACGGTGAGGTAGACGAGGAGCCAGACAGCCGAAAACACCGAGGCCGCAAGAAGCTGTTTTGTTGTGGCCTTGAGCATTTGCGGAAGCATTGTGGCTAAAATCAAGGAGATGACAAAGACATAGCCGAAGAGCCAGCGGTTTGCGACATAAGAGAATCCGTTCATCACATGGCCGAAGAAGGGGAAGAGCAGGAATACGGTCAATACGACAAACCCTGCTTTTAGGGCCTTGTGTTTTTTTCGGGTACTAAATAAGAGAATCACCGCGAGGAAGGCGATGGGTGTGGTACCTATGGTGGACGATGTCCAGGAGCTCGGTGTGACCGAGGTGATGAAATTGGTCAGCAGCCCTTGGTAGTGCTCAAGCGGATAGAACATGTCCACGGTGGGCTCTACGTTCCAACGGGTCGTGGCGAAGAGTTTAATGAGCTGGGGGATGAATATGACGCAGGCCATGAGTATCCCGGTGCCGGCGTAGAGGGCGAATCTCGGCAGATTCGACAGCAGATTGCGGATGCGGGTCCCCGTTCCGGATTCCATGAAGAACAGGCGTATCAGAACATAGACCGCCACCAAGATGCCGAGCATGTAGAAGAAGTAGAAGTTGCTCGTGAGCGAGATGAACACCATGACGATGAACAGATACGGCCGCTCTTTGCGCAGGATTTTCTCAACGCCCAAGAGCAGCAGGGGGAGGTAAATCATGGGGTTGATAAAGAAGGGGTGCCGCACGGATAAGAGCAGGGCGAATGCGCAAAACGCATAGGTGAAAGAGGCGCAAAGTGTGGCAAAGCGGCCTCTGCCCATCTTGTGGCAATAGGCGGAAAAAGCGATGCCCGCCAAGCCCATGCGGAGGATGACCAACGCGTTGTAAAGCAGTTCCATCCGATTGAGGGGAACAAAGGCGGTGAGGAGTGCCAGCGGGTCACCGATTGCGTAATAGTGCAGGGTGGTCAGGGTATCCGAGCCGTAGCCGATGCTGAAACTCCACAGGGGGATGTCGAGTGCGCCTGTGGCGAAGAAGTTGCGGAGGATTTCTCTGAGAGTTGCCCCGTAATAGATGAGGGTAGGATAGTGTTGGGACAGGCCATCGGCGTGCCAGATGAAAGATTTGTCGTTTCGAAAAAACGAAGAAAATACCAAGGCCGCTACGATGCCGAACAGAATCGTATAGACGGTGTAATAGACGATGCGTTTGTTGCGCGGGCTTTTTTCATCGAATCTTTGGACGCGATGGAACATGGGAGTGAGCACATTCTTCATAGGGCGGTGTTTCCTTTGGTGTCGTTTTTATTGCAACAGCAGGAGAAGTGTGATTTTTTCATTGCCAAGGGCTTCTTCATGTGATAAGATTATACCACAGATTTCTGAAAGGAGAAATATCTATGCCGGAATTAAAAGGAAGCAGAACAGAAGCCAACCTGTGGGCCGCTTTTGCGGGTGAATCTCAGGCGCGGAACAAGTACACCTATTTCGCAAGCGTCGCAAAAAAAGAGGGCTATGAGCAGATTTCCGCCTTTTTCCTAGAGACCGCTGACAACGAAAAAGAGCACGCGGAGCTTTGGTTTAAGCGTCTGGGCGGTGTAGGTGACACGAAGCAGAATCTCAGAGCCGCTGCCGCCGGTGAGAACTATGAATGGACAGAGATGTACAAAGAATTTGCCGCCGTTGCGCGGGAAGAGGGCTTTGATGACATCGCTGACCAGATGGACAAGGTAGGTACGGTGGAGAAGCACCATGAGGAGCGGTATCTCAAACTCGTCGGCAACATCGAGAGCGGTGAAGTGTTCCTGCGGGATAAGACGACCTATTGGATTTGCCGCAATTGCGGGTACGTGATGGAGCAAGCGGGTGCGCCTGATATTTGCCCTGCTTGTAAGCATCCGAAAGCGTATTTTGAGCTTTGGACGGAGAATTATTAAGTTTTAGTTGCCGGTTTCCGGTTAATAAAAAAATCGCCCCCACCGGGGGCGATTTTTTTATTTGATTTCTTGTTCGAGGTTGTTGAATTCGGGGGTGTTGAAGAAGTCTGCCAGGGTGATTTCAAAGCCGTCGCAGAGTTTTTTGATATTGGTGATGCCCGGATTTTTGCTTTCGCCGTTTAAGATACTTTTTACTGTGCCTTGCGGCACGGCGGAGTGAATTGCAATTCCGTGTGGTGTAAATCCTTTTTGTTTGCATAATTGCCTGATTCTGCGTGCAACAGCTTCTTGCGTATTCATGGTTACCCTCCCTGCCGACATATCACTAATCAGATGATATGGGGTGGCAAGAAAGAATGTTAGTGATAATTCACTAAGTGCGAAAAATGTGATATAATTAGTGATATTTCACTACAGGAGGCATCTACTATGAGCAGAGAAATCATTGACTTACGCATCAAACAGGTTGAGAAAGCAATCCCCGGAATCGGGGCGCGGATTGCGGAGGCTATGGCATTGCTGAAAGCGGATGACGCCGCGGTGGTGCCGCTGATTGAGGCGCAACTGGCTTTAGAGGAGCTGTATTTGTTCGTGCGGGGGCTGTAGGGGGTGTTCGTGGTATGCACCCGCCCGTACATGTGCGTTGCGTCCCCCAACAGATTTATATTGTGTTCCCGCGACATTTTTGATATAATACGATACCTATGCCCATCTGTAAGGGAGGTGTGCTCTGTTGAATAAGAAAATTGTACGCTTGCTCCAGCCGGGGATGCGGCTTTATTTTATCGTGCTTGTGCTCTTTGCGGGTGCGGCCGCGCTGTTTAGTCTTTATCTTGCCGCGGGGTATCTTGCGGTCGGACTGATTCTCTTCGTCTACTCCAAGCTCACCGTGCGGCGGCAAAAGAAGGCCTTGCTGGCGCATTTGGAAGAGCTTTCTTACAGCGTGGAGTCGGTGAAGAAAGACAACATGATTAACTTCCCCATGCCCATGGTGATTTTTCGGTTGGACAACGGAGAGATCGTCTGGTCGAACCAGCGGTTTACCGACATGACGGGCGCACGGGAACATATTTTTGAGACGGGGCTGTCCGACGCCGTCCCCGGATTCGACACCAAGTGGCTCATGGAGGGGCAGACGGAATGCTCCGAGCTTCAAACCATTGGCGGGCGGACGTATCAGGTGTTCGGCAACATCGTGCGGACGGAGACGGAGACAGGGCCGTATCAGTTCCTCGGCAACGCCTATTGGATGGACGTGACGGAGTTCGCCGAGACGGAGGCGCGGTATAATCGCAGCCGCCCGGTCTGCTGTCTTTTGGTGTTGGACAACTACGGTGAACTGTTAGGCAGTCTGACGGAGAAAGAAAAGAGTGCCATTTTAGCCAGCATTGACGATAAAATCAGCAACTGGTCGAGCGAGTCGGACGGGTTTTTGTGCCGCTTTGACCGAGACCGCTATGTCTATATCGTGGAGGAGCATAACCTCGAAGCATATATTCAAGGGCGGTTCTCCCTGCTCGACAACGTGCGGGAGATTGTGAATAGTGCAGGGGTTGCGGCGACGCTCTCCATCGGCATCGGACACGACGGGGCGAACTTCGGCGAGAACTACGAATATGCCAAGCTCGGTATTGAGATGGCTCTCTCCCGCGGGGGAGACCAGGCGGTGGTGCGTGACCGTTATAACTTTGAATTTTACGGCGGCAAGACCACGGCGCAGGAGCGGCGGACGAAAGTCAAGAGCCGTGTCACGGCGGATTCGCTTGAGCAGCTCTTCCGTGCGGGGGACAAGATTTTCATCATGGGGCACGCCTATGCCGACTATGACAGTCTGGGGGCGGCCTGCGGGATATGCTGTATTGCCCGCACTTTGGGAAAGAAGCCGAAGATTATCCTCGACCCCGAAAAGCACGCCGTCGCGCCGCTTTTGGGACGGCTGCGGGTGCTGCCGGAGTATGCGGATATCTTTATCGGCCGTGAGACGGCACTCGCTGAGGCGGACGCGGAGACCATCTTGGTCATTGTGGACACCAATCGGCCCGACCAACTCGAAATTCCGGCTTTGCTGAACATCACCGAACATATAGTGGTTATCGACCATCACAGGCGGGCGGCGGAGTATATCGGGAATGCCACCATTAACTTCCATGAGCCGTACGCTTCCTCTGCTTGCGAACTGGTGACGGAGCTCTTGCAATACACGGTACATCAGGCGGATATCCTGCGCTTAGAGGCCGAGGCCTTGATGGCGGGGATTTGCATGGATACGAAGAACTTCACGCTCCGCACGGGGAGCCGCACCTTTGAAGCGGCGGCGTTCCTGCGCAGAGCCGGGGCGAACACCGCCGAGGTCAAGCGGCTCATGCAGAGCGATTTTGACGGCACGGTGGCCCGTTATGACGTAATTCGGCAGGCGGGACTGTATAAGGACGGCATCGTCATCGCCGCACCGACGGAGACCGTAGACCGTGTTATAGCGGCTATGGCGGCGGATGAGCTGCTCAACATCTCCGGTGTGCGTGCGAGTTTTGTGATTTATCCCGTCGAGAGCGGAGCAGTTGTTTCCGCGCGGAGTATCGGGGATGTGAATGTACAGTTTATTCTTGAAAAGCTCGGCGGAGGCGGAAACCGTTCGACAGCCGGTGCGCAGGTGAAGGATAAGGGTCACGCGGAGGTGTTGGCGGCGTTGAAAACGGCGATTGACAACTACTGCGCGGACGAAGTGAAAGAGACAACACAATCTACTAAGGAGGGTTCATAATATGAAAGTCATTCTATTACAAGACGTAAAAGGTCAGGGCAAAGCGGGAGATGTGATTACGGTTTCCGACGGCCACGCCAGAAATTTTCTGATTCCCCGGAAAATTGCGGCGGAAGCCACGGCGAAGAGCATGAACGAGCTGAAGCAGCAGGAGACCAAACGCGCCAAGCAGTTGGAAAAAGAAATTGCCGAGGCCAAGGCGGTGAAAGAGAAGCTTGAAAGCCTGATGGTTAAAGTCTCCGCACGCGGCGGCGAGGGCGGTAAGCTCTTCGGCTCCGTCACGACGGCGGAGATTGCGGACGCCCTGCGGGAACAGCACGGGATTGCGCTGGAGAAGAACAAACTCGTACAAGACGAGCCGATTCGCGCGTTCGGGTCGTATGAGGTAAAGGTAAAGCTCGGCCATGAGATGAGCGGTGTGATTCATCTGGTTGTGGCGGAAGCGTAAAGGGCAATGTACAATTGATAATTGACAATGAATGTGGTCTGCTCCGCAGACAAATTTAATCATCGCCGTAGGCGATACTGCAATTGTCCATTGTACATTGTCAATTAGAAAGGAGGGGATGGTTATGGATGAACTGCTCAGCCGTGTGATGCCGCATAGTTTGGAGGCGGAGCAGGCGGTGTTGGGGGCTATGTTTCTCGACGCCCAACGGATTCCCGATGTGATTAAGCTCGTGAAGCGGGCGGATTTTTATTTGGAAGCGAATCGGAATATCTATGAGACCATTCTCGCCATGTCGGTGCAGTCGAAGGCGATTGACCCGGTGACGGTCTTGGAGCAGATGCGCAAGGATGGTGTCGCCGGGGAGGGGACGGCGCGGTATATCGCCGAGCTTGTGACCCTGCGCCCCACGGCGGCGAATGTGATGGAGTACGTCTCCATCGTGCGGGACAAGTCGCTTCTGCGGCAGGTGGCGGAGACGTCCGGGGAGATTACGGAACTTGTCCACACCGGCGGCGGGACGGCAGATGCCGTGTTGGAGGCCGCCGAGCAGAAGATTTATGCCATCCGCCAAGGGCGCACCACGGGCGGGCTTGTGCCTGTAAGTACGGTTTTGCAGGAGGCCTATGACAAGGTCAGCGCGGCGGCCAAGCGGGATGAGGAAATCCCGGGTGTCACGACGGGCCTGCATGACCTTGACCGCATTATCATGGGTCTGAATAAGTCCGACCTGATTTTCATCGCCTCTCGGCCGGGTATGGGTAAGACGAGTATCGCTTTGAACGTCACCTTGTCGGCGGCGAAGGCGTCGGGGAAGTCCGTGGCCTTTTTCTCGCTGGAGATGAGCCGCGAACAGCTCGCGCTCCGACTGCTCGCGGGTGAGAGCCATGTGAATACGAAGAAATTGCAGACCGGTCGGCTGACGCAGGATGACTGGCGGCGGTTTGCCTCGGCGGCGGCGGAGATTAGCCGCACGAAGATTTTGATTGACGATAACTCCATGTCCACCGTGTCGGATATGCAGGCGCAATGCCGTCGGGTGAACGATTTGGGGCTCGTGGTCATTGACTATCTTCAGCTCATGACTTCGGCCGGGGTCGGGCAGGGGGCGGCGAACCAGAATCGGACGCAAATTGTGTCGGAGATTTCCCGCTTTCTCAAGATTATGGCCAAGGAGCTGAATGTGCCTGTGGTCTGCCTGTCACAATTGAACCGCGCCTCGGCGGACCGTAAGGATAAGCGGCCGCAGCTCTCTGACCTCAGAGAATCCGGTTCGATTGAGCAGGATGCGGATATCGTGCTGGGCCTTTATCGGGAGGACTATTACGCGCAAGAGGCGGAGAATCCCAACGAGGCCGAGTGTATTGTCATGAAGAACCGCCACGGTGAGACGGGCAGCGTGAAACTCCTGTGGCTGCCGGAGTATACGACATATACGACTTTGGAGAGACGGCGTGAAGACCCGGGCTATTGAGCATAAGACGCTGGATTGGATTCGGCGGCAGGGGCTGATTGAGGATGGGGATACCGTGCTCGCGGCTCTGTCCGGCGGGGCGGATTCGGTGTGTTTGGTGCGGGTTTTGATGGCCTTGCGGGCGCAGTTGGATATTCGGATTGTGGCGGCGCATTATAATCATCGGCTTCGGGGAGAGGCATCGGAGCGGGATGCGGGGTTTGTGCGGCAATTTTGTGAGAAGTTTGATATACCGCTTGTCGTGGGTTCGGGTGACGTGGCAGAGGCGGCTCGGACGTCTGAGCGGGGCATAGAGGAAACGGCGCGGGAGATGCGGTATGCGTTTTTGGAGGATGCCGCCCGTGAGTCGGGTGCTTCTAAGATTGCCACGGGACATCATGCGGACGATAACGCAGAGACGGTATTGCTTCATCTGATACGGGGCGCGGGGTTGCGGGGTTTGGCCGGAATCCCGCCGTGTCGGGGTCGGATTATTCGCCCGATACTTGCGTTGGAGCGGCGGGAGATTGAGGATTATTTGGCCGCGTTGGGACAGGATTTTGTGGAAGATGCGACCAACCGGGATACGGCCTTGCGGCGGAATGCGATGCGGCATCAGGTGATGCCGATTTTGCGGGAGATGAATCCGGGGCTGGCGGGGACAGTTTTACGGCAGTCGGGGGTTTTGCGGCAGGACGGACGGTGTTTGGATGCGGTGGCGAAAGAGGTATTTGCGAAGATCGGACAACGGGACGTCGAGGACGCCGCCACCTACAGCATAGATATAACGGAGTTGGGGGCGTTAGACCCGTCGATTGCATCTCGTGTTGTAGTCTTAGCGGTGCAAGCCGCAGGCGGCGAAGCGGATGCCGTGCATGTGCGGCAGGTGTTGGAGATTGCGGGCGGTTGCGCCCCCTCTGCGGAGACTGCGGTGCGGGGCGGTGTGATGGTGCGGCGGGTGTATGATAAGTTAGTGTTTGGGGCGAGGGCGCGTGAGACCGTATCGTTTCAGGCGGCGGTTTTGCCTGAGAACGGGACGATTTTAATCCCGGAAGCGGGCTTGAGAATTACTGTCGGCGCAGAGAATTTGAGAACATTGGCAACAATTTCTGATTTTTGCTTTAAAAGTATTGCCATCTGTGGTAGAATAACCGCTAGGCTCAGACGGACGGGAGACGAACTCCGTTTGGCGGGTCGGAGCGGGACGAAAACGGTCAAGAAACTGATGATTGAAGCCAAAGTTCCCGCCGAAGAGAGAGGGGGACGGCTCATCTTTGCCGACGAGGCGGGAGTGATTGCCGTTAGCGGCATCGGCATTGCCGAACGAGTGGCCCCGCAGGCGGGGGACGAAACCGTGACTATAGTTGTGGAGGAACTGATATGAGCAGCGACATGCACAAAGACGTAGGAAAAATCTTGTTCACAGAACGAAAAATTCGACGCAGAATCCAAGAGATGGGAACACAGATGGCCGCCGATTATAAGGGTAAAAATCCGATGATGGTCGCCGTGTTGAAAGGCTCTTTCGTCTTCATGGCCGACTTGGTGCGGGCGATGGATATCCCCTGTGAGATTGAGTTTTTGGGTGTGTCTTCCTACGAGGGCAAGGCCACGACCAACACGGGTGCCGTGCGGCTCACAAAAGACTTGAACACCGACATCGCCGATCGGCATGTTATCGTGGTGGAGGACATTTTGGACAGCGGTCTTACGCTCCAATACCTCATGGGCTATCTGAAGAACCGCCAGCCCGCATCCATGGAAATCTGCACCCTCCTCGACAAACCCGAGCGGCGCAAAGCGGAAGTCTACGCCAAGTATAAGGGGTTCACCGTCCCCGACGCATTTGTTGTGGGCTATGGATTGGATTATGACGAGGGCTATCGGAACTTGCCGTATATCGGGGTTTTGAAGCCGGAGATCTACGAATGAGCAATGAGCAATTAGCAATGATGGGGATCCGCTACGCGGATAATTTAAATAATCGCCGCAGGCGGCACATCAACTGTTAATTGCTCATTGTTAATTGCTAATTGAAAAAAGGGGTTGATGTATTGAATCAAAAGCCGACGAAGGGGCCGCCGACGCGGGCACCTAATTTTGGAATTTTTGCCGTGATGATGCTTCTCATGATTGGATTGTTTTTGCTGGTCCAGATGCACCAATCGGAGCGGGAGACTATCTTGTATTCGGACATCCGACAGCTCTTTGTTGAAGAGCGGGTACGGACGGTTCGGGTTGTTGGAGAAGAACTGCGGCTTACAATTGTGGATGCGGTTGCAGACGGGGACATGGCTTCCGATGCGGATGCAGACGTTGATGCAGACACAGACACAGATGTCGGCGCAGACATTGATGCAGGCGCGGACGCAGATGTCGATGCGGATGCGGACATAGATGCAGACGCGGACACAGACGTATATACAGAAGAACCGGCGGAAGAGCGGCGGGAGATTCGCTATCGGCTGCGGAGTTTTGCAATCTTTTTCGAGGATTTGCATCCGATCGCGATGGCGCAGTTAGATGCGGGAATTATTGAAAGCGTTGACTACCCTGCTGCCAGTCAGATCCTCGCAGCGGTTCAGAGCTTTCTCCCCGTGGTACTTGTGATTGCCATTATTATCTTTTTCTGGTTCTTTGTTCTCAACCGTGCCGCCCAGGGCGGTGAGCGCGGGGGCGGGATGCGTCACGGGAAGATTAAGCCCCGTCTCGGGAGCGAGATGGAGAAAAAGGTGTACTTCGCTGACGTGGCCGGGGCCGATGAAGAAAAGGAAGAACTGCAAGAGATTGTCGAGTACCTGAAAGACCCCGCCCGCTACACGGAGTTGGGTGCGCGGATTCCCACAGGTGTGCTGCTTGTCGGGCCGCCGGGTACGGGTAAGACTTTGATTGCCAAGGCCGTGGCCGGTGAGGCGGGCGTGCAGTTTTTGAGCATCTCCGGTTCGGATTTTGTGGAGCTTTACGTGGGTGTCGGTGCGAGCCGTGTCAGAGATTTGTTTGACCAGGCGAAGAAAGTTGCGCCGTGTATCATCTTCATCGACGAGATTGACGCCGTCGGCCGCCAGCGCGGGGCTGGTATGGGCGGCGGTCACGATGAGCGGGAGCAGACCTTGAACCAACTGCTGGTCGAGATGGACGGCTTCGGTACCAATGCGGGCGTCATCGTCATGGCGGCGACGAACCGCAAGGATATTTTGGACAACGCGCTTCTGCGGCCGGGACGGTTTGACCGTCAGGTCTATGTCGGGTTGCCCGATGTGCGGGGGCGTGAGGCGATACTCAAAGTCCACGCCAAAGGCAAGCCCTTGGGCGAGGATGTAGACCTCGGGTCATTAGCCCGTGGGACGCCCGGATTTACGGGCGCGGATTTGGAGAACCTGCTCAATGAGGCGGCACTCTTGGCTGCTCGGCGCAGGATGCGTTTTATCACAATGGCCGAGATGGAAGAAGCCGTGCTCAAAGTCATGATGGGGCCGGAGAAGAAGAGCCGTGTGGTGACGGAAAAAACACGGAAGCTCACCGCCTATCACGAGGCGGGGCACGCCGTTGCGGCACAGTATCTGTCTCACATTGACCCCGTGCATCAGGTGACGATTATTCCCCGCGGCGGAGCCGGCGGCATGACAATCTATCGGCCCCGTGAGGAGAAAGACTACACCTCCAAGAGCGAGATGTTCGAGTGGATTGTCTCCTGCATGGGTGGTCGTGTGGCGGAGAAGCTGCACATGAACGACATCTCGACGGGTGCGTCCAGCGATATTCAACAGGCGTCTGCTACGGCGCGGGCGATGGTGATGCAGTACGGCATGAGTGACAGAATCGGGCCGATTTCCTTTGATTCGAGCGGCGGGGCTGTGTTCCTCGGGCGGGACTTTGCGCAGACGAAGTCCTACTCCGAGCAAATGGCCGCCACGATTGACGAGGAAGTCAAGCGCATCTTTGACGAGGCGATGGCACTCTGTGAGCAGATTTTGACGGAGCATAATGACCTCGTGATCAAGACGGCGGAATACCTCTTGGAGCATGAGGTGATGGATGGCAACGTGTTTGCCTACCTCTGCGAGCATGGCGAGCTTCCGACGGAGCAGTTGAAGTGTGCGAGTATGTTCGATCATGTGGAAGTGAAGCCTGACGGTACGATTGAGATTGACGGTAATGCGATGTTGTCGGATTTGCCGTTTGAGGATGAGGAGTAGAAGATTCCCCTCCCATGGGAGGGGTGGCAGGCGAAGCCTGACGAGGTGGTTCCGCGGGTCGTGCAAAGCCTCTCTCGCTTGCGAGGGAGGTGGCCGCCGCGAAGCGGTGGACGGAGGGAGTACTCCCCCAGTCAGCTTCGCTGACAGCCCCCTCGCAAGCGAAGGGGCCTAAGGTCAAGGTCAAGGGCACCACCCCCGCCGTCTTCGGCGGCACCCCTCCGCAGAGGGGAATAAGGGCGAAAAATCAAGAGCGGGCGCACATTGTGCGCCCCTATGTATGTTTGGAGGAAAAAGAGATGAAACTAGGTATCGTAGGCCTGCCCAATGTAGGCAAGAGCACATTGTTCAACGCCATCACGGAGGCGGCGAACGCCGAGAGTGCGAATTATCCCTTTTGCACCATAGACCCCAACGTGGGTACGGTAGCCGTGCCGGACAGACGGCTTGACTTTTTGACCGAGATGTACAGCCCCAAGAAGACCACCCCGGCGGTGGTGGAGTTTGTGGATATCGCGGGGCTCGTCAAGGGCGCACACGCGGGGGAAGGGCTGGGGAACCAGTTTTTGTCCCACATCCGCCAGACGGCGGCGATTATCCATGTGGTGCGGTGCTTTGACGATGAGAACATCATCCATGTTGAGGGCAAGCCGGACCCGATTCGGGATATCGGTATCATCGAGTTGGAGCTCATCATGAGCGACATGGAGGCTGTCCAGCGGCGGATTGATAAAGGGCAGAAGGTCGCCAAGAGCGGGGACAAGCAGGCAAAGTGGGAAGTGGACGTGTTCACGGCTCTCCTTGCGCACTTGGACGAGGGACAGCCTGTGCGGAGCTTTGCGCCCGCTTTGGACTCCGACCTCGCGCTGGTGCAGGCGGGAGACTTTTTGAGCGCGAAGCCCGTCATCTACGCCGCCAACATGGACGAGAGCAGTTTCACCGGGACGGCGGGGGTGAACGCCTATTACGACCAAGTCGTCGCCCACGCGGCGGCCGAGGGGGCGGAGGTATTGCCTATTTCGGCCAAGGTGGAGCAGGAGATTGTCCAACTGCCGCCGGAGGAGCGGGCGGTGTTTTTGGAAGAACTCGGACTGGAACGGTCGGGGCTTGACCGCTTGATTCAGTGTTCGTATTCGCTCTTAGGGCTGATTTCTTTCCTTACCGCAGGGCCGGAGGAGGTGCGGGCGTGGACGATTACACGCGGCACACGCGCTCCGCAAGCGGCGGGGAAGATACACACGGACTTCGAGCGCGGCTTCATCCGTGCGGAAGTGGTGGCCTTTGACGACCTGCGGGAATGCGGCGACATGGCGGCCGCCAAGGCGAAAGGTCTGGTGCGGTCAGAGGGTAAGGAGTATACGATGCAGGACGGAGATGTTGTTTTGTTTCGGTTTAATGTGTAGATTTTTGTAGGGGCGGCCCCATGTGGCCGCCCGCCCTTTTCACGTAACATTTCGTATCGAAATGAGGGCGGCCACGCGGGGCCGCCCCTACGGGGGTAATCAACATGAAAAAGTTATTCTTGGCAAGCGGTGTTGTCAACGCAATTTGCTTAATCGCGCTCACCCTCTTCGTGGGTATCCAATTGCCTGCGTTCGGGATGTGGTTTTACCGCTTACAGTATGAGGCGAACGAAACCTATGCGCGGGTAGATATGGAGCCGGAGGATTTGCATGAGGTCACACGGCATATGATTCGTTATATGCAGGGGCGGGAGACGGATTTGCAGATTCTGACCACCGTCGGCGGTGAGGAGCGGACCTTCTTCAGCGAGATTGAGATTCGGCATATGGAGGATGTGCAGGACCTCTTTGTCGTGGGGCTTGTGGTGCAGAATGTGTTGGTTGTGCTGTTTCTTTTGACCTTGGGATTGTTCATTTTCCGGGGACGGGAATGGGTGCGTTACCTGTTCAAAAGTTGGCAGATTGGGGCTGCCGCTGTGTTTTTGAGCCTTGCGACTTTGATTGCGCTGATTGCGATTAACTGGCATCACGCTTTTGTGATATTTCATGAGATTTTCTTTGATAATGACTATTGGATATTGGATGCGCGTGTGGATTTGCTCGTGAACATTGTGCCGTATGAGTTTTTTATTGCGATTTCGGTATTGATTGGGAGTTTCTTTGCGCTTGGGTTGGGGGTATTGTTCGGCGGGGCGACGTTGGGGTTGCGGCGGAATCGGAAAGATGCGGAATAAACGTGTGCCCTGTAGGGGTGGGGTTATCCCGCCCGTGGGGGTGTGTTTAAGTACATGATGTAACATGCGGGCAGCAAAACGCCGCCCCTACAACGCATCCCGTATTCAACGCAAACGCATCTCAAGGTGCGCAGCCTCCTTTTCCAAAGGAGGTGGCAGGCGCAGCCTGACGGAGGATTTGTGTCCTCGACCGCCCGACATTGCAAAAAAATGAATCCTCAGTCAGCTTTGCTGACAGCTCCTTTGAAAAAGGAGCCTGTGCGGCTTGGGTGCATGTGCTATATATGATTCGAGAAGTTCAAAACTGGAACGCCGGGCTAACACAGTTCGCCTGCCCATTGACCTTATCCTCTCTTTTGGAGAGGAATTTTTTGATTTTCTTATTGACTTTTCAGTCGTATCATAATATAATTTTGATACGGATTAAAAGTGAGGTGATGCATTGAGTCCGCGTACAGGAAGACCACTTTCCGATAACCCACGGCATGAGCGGGTTGAGACGAAGATGACGAAAGACGAGTTGGAAAAACTTGACTACTGTTGCCGGGAGACTGGAAAGTCAAGGTCAGAGGTTGTTCGGGCTGGTATTGAGAAAATCTATGCCAGCCTGAAAAAAAACCAAAAATAAAAGGAAGCGGCTCAATCCCACCAGAGAACGAAGCCACTTCCCATCACGCAACCGCCTGAAAGGCGACTACAACGTAAATTATACCATGCGTTGTACATTCTTTCAAGGGGCGCACAAAATTTGAAAGGAAATGAACACATGAATATGTTGGAAGAGTTATACTACGGGAATATTGACCCCAGCGCAAAATGTTATGACCGCAAATCGGAATATGCTAAATTTCAAGGCATGATAGTTGATGGGGAACAGGAACTCACGGCATTTCTAAAGGCTCTGCCGCAAGCTGAAAAAGAGCAACAAACACTCGCTAGGATAATGAATGCACAGAATGAAATTATCAGATTTATGGAGTTTGAACGGTTCGGCGAAGGGTTCCGAATCGGCACAGGGTTGATGTTGGAGGCATTTATAGTTCCGCAGCAGAGCGTGTTACGGGATATTTGTTAGATAGTAAAACCGGGCGCATATGCGCCCGGTTTTGCTATTTCAACCTCTCCAACTCCCGCAACCACGCATCCCCCGCCGCATCGCTCGGCATTTGCCACCCGCTTCTCGGGCTGAGCGATACCGCGCAGACTTGCGGGCCGTCCGGGGTGCAGCTTCGTTTGAATTGTGCGGCGAAGAAACGGCGGTAGAAGACTTCCAGCCATTTGATGATGGCGGCTCTGTTGTACTCGCCTGCGAAAGCGGCTTCGGCGAGACAGACGATTTTGGCGGGTGAGAAGCCGCAGCGGACGACGTAGTAGAGGAAGAAGTCGTGAAGCTCGTAGGGGCCGATGATGGCCTCGGTGTTTTGATGGTTCTTACCTGCGGCATCGGTGGGGAGAAGTTCGGGGCTGACGGGGGTTCGGAGGATATCTTGCAGGGTTTCGGTGAGTTCCGGGGTGTAGCGGTCGGACTGAGCGAGCCATTCCGTCACCTTGCGTACCAGCGTTTTGGGGACGCCTGCGCTCACGGCATACATGCTCATGTGGTCGCCGCCGTAGGTAGACCAGCCGAGAGCCATTTCCGATAGGTTCCCCGTGCCGATGACCAGACCGCCGGTCTGGTTGGCGATGTCCATGAGAATCTGCGTGCGCTCGCGGGCTTGGGCGTTTTCATAGGTCGTGTCACAGATTGCCGGGTCGTGGCCGATGTCGGCGAAGTGTTGGGTACAGGCGGCTTCGATGGGGATGTCACGCGTTGTCACGCCGAGGAGCTTCATGAGACACTCGGCATTTGCGTGGGTGCGCGCCGTGGTGCCGAAGCCGGGCATGGTGATGGCTAAGATGTCCGATTTGTTACGCCCCATGACCTTGTAAGCATTCGCGGTGACGAGGAGGGCGAGGGTGGAATCTAAGCCGCCGGAGATGCCGAGGACGGCGGTTTTACTGCGGCTTGCGTCCAATCGCTGTCGGAGGGCGGCGGTTTGGAGGGCGAAGATTTCCTCACAATGGCCGTTGACGGGGCCGGGGGGGAGATGGGGCGTGGAGGATACGGTGCGGACGAGCGGGCGGGTGACGGCGGGGAGGTGAAAGGGGATGCGCCGGACATCCGGAGGCGTGTTTTTTAACTGTGTTGAACTTGTATTCACACACCGTTCTTTTTGCAAAAGTTCAATGTCCGCATCACAGTAGGAGAGGTGACTATCGGGTTGGAAACGTTGTGTTTCCAGCAGAATATGTCCGTTTTCCGCAATGAGACCGTGGCCGGAAAATACTGCATCAGTAGAAGACTCACCCGTGCCTGTGCCGGCATAGACATAGATGGCTTTGTGTTGGGCAGATTGGTGGGCAATCATGCTTCGGCGGGTTTCGGCTCCGCCGATTTGCTCGGGGTCAGCGGCAAGATTTAAAAGTACTGCGGCGTCCGATTTGTCACCATCGATACCCACGGTGAGGGAGGGAGAATCTGTACAGGAAAAACAAAGCTCCTGACTAATCGGAATAGTTTGATTGAATAGATAGGTGATTGTTTGGTCTGGTGCGCATGTTTTTGGCACAAGCCCCAGAAGCGTCCCGTCTGAGATGACGGCGACGCAGTTCCAAATTTTTGCATCTGCCATCATCGGCAGCCCCACCGCAACCAACGGCCGCAACCCCTTCGTATGTGTAATCAAATCCCCCAGCGCACGCTCTGCGGCTTCGAGCAGCGTGGACTGGAAGAACAAGTCTCCGCAGGTCGCCCCGGTGAGGGCGAGTTCCGGGAAAGCGAGGACGTCCACCATGGCGGCGTCGGCCTTGGTGACCAGAGCCTTTATCTCGGCTAAATTTTTCTCACAGTCGGCCACCGTTACCTTTGGGATGGCGACCCCGATGCGGGCGAATCCGTGTTGCATGAAGATACCTCCAAAAGGATTACATTTCCCCTGTCACAGGCGGAGAAATGTAAAAAATCATTTTTACAGGATGCGGGACAGAAGCGATTGGTAGATGCCGAGGCCGCCGAGAACGAGGAAACTCATCAGCGTGGCGAAAAGGTTCCAAACGGCATGGAGGATGATAGGTGCCCAAATGGTGCCGCTTTTTTCATAGACCCAAGCAAAAACCAGTCCCGGCGGGATATAGAGCAACATGATGAGGAGAATGTCTGCGTTGGGGTTGCCGAAAAATACTGTGGTCGCAATGTGCAGGAAAGCAAAAGTGAGTACGGAGACAACGTAGGCCAAAATGCGGTTTTTCTTGCGCAGGGGTGCAAAAATTGCGCCGCGGAAGAGCAGTTCCTCCAAAATCGGTGCCAGAATGACGGTCATGAAAAGGGCGGGGAAGAAGCTCTGCCTGACGATTTCTTCGATTGCCTCTTGGTTGTGGTTCACGGCATCGGGGGCCAGGATGAGGAGCAAGGCACCAAGGCCGTAGGCAAGGACAAGCACGAGGCCGAACCCTGTCAGGATAACCCAGAGGTTGGATATGCCGTACTGTCGGAAACGGGTGAAGCTTTCCTTGAGATAGCGGCGCATGGCGATGGCGAGGAAGAGGACACCCACGCTGAAATAGATAATGTTGAGCGTGACCAGATCAACCCGGAAGCCTACCACCCATAGGATTTCAAAGAGGAATCGGCCGAGGATGAACATGTGCAGGAAGAGGTAGACGAGGCCTGCGATTATTTCACCGAGCGAGGGGCCGATGAAGCGGTAGGCTTTGGGGTGGAATTCTTCCGGCGCGGGTTCGGGAGGGGAGGGGGTATAGGGGTAGTCCCAAGGGTCTTTTTGCATGGCGAGGCTCCTTTTGATGTGTGTAGGGGACGCCGCTCCCTGCAAGGGGTTGTTTCGTCGGCGATGTGCGGGCGGCAGGATGCCGCCCCTACAGGGTGTTTTTCAGCTCGTAGAGGAGGTTCATGGCCTCTAACGGTGTCAGCGTGTTGAGGTCTACGCCTTGTAATCGGTCGGCGATTTGGTTGCCGCCGAGGTCGGTGAGGGAGACTTGCAAATCGGGGTCTTGTTGGGGATGTTTGCCGCCTTTGCCGGGGGCGATATGGTCGCCGCTCTCTATGGCGGCGAGGACAGCCTTAGCTCTGCTGACGACGCTGTTCGGGACGCCTGCGAGTTTGGCAACTTCGATACCGTAGCTGTCATCCGCGCCGCCGGGGACTATCTTGCGGAGGAAGATGATGTCATCGCCCCGTTTTTTGGCGGCGATGTGGTAGTTTTTCACGCCGGGGAGTTCGGCTTCGAGTATGGTCAGCTCGTGGTAGTGGGTGGCGAAGAGGATTTTCGCGCCCAGAGTCTTGCGGTTTGCGCCGTATTCCAAGATGGCGCGGGCGATGCTCATGCCGTCATAGGTGCTGGTGCCGCGGCCGATTTCGTCCAAAATGACGAGGCTCTTGTTTGTGGCGTGTTTGAGGATGTCGGCGACTTCGGTCATCTCGACCATGAAGGTAGATTGTCCCGCCGCTAAGTCGTCCGATGCGCCGATGCGGGTAAAGACACGGTCAACCACGCCGATGCGGGCGTGTTTGGCGGGGACGAAGCTGCCCATCTGCGCCATGAGGACGATGAGGGCGGTCTGCCGCATGTAGGTGCTCTTACCCGCCATGTTGGGGCCTGTGATGATGAGGGCGAGGTTCTCGCCGTTGTCAAGAAACGTATCGTTTGCGACGAAGAGGCTGTCTCTTTGGACAATCTCCACCACGGGGTGACGGCCGTCCCGGATTTCGATGACGGGGCCGTCGTCAATCTCGGGCATAGTGTAGTTCTGCTTGACGGCGACTTCGGCGAGGCCGGTAAACACATCCAGTTCCGCCACGCCCGCGGCGGTTTTCTGGAAGCGGGTGACTTCGCGGGCTACGGCCTCCCGCACCTGTGTAAACAGCTCGAACTCGCGGGCTTCCAGCGAATCTTTGGCCGTGAGCAGGGCGTTTTCCAGCTCCTTGAGTTCTTGCGTAATGTAACGCTCGCAGTTTGCCAGGGTCTGTTTGCGGATGTAATCTGACGGTGCTTGGTCGGCGGCGGAGCGGGAGAGTTCGATGTAGTAGCCGAAGACCTTATTGTAGCCGATTTTGAGTTTCTTCAGCCCCGTGCGGGCCTGCTCTTTGGCTTCGATTTCCGTTAGTGCGCCCGTTGAATCTTTGAGCAGACTGCGCAGGCGGTCTACGGTGCCGTCGAAGCCGTCTTTGATGATGCCGCCCTCACGGACGGAGAAAGGCGGGGCGTCTACGATGGCGCGGGTGATGAGATTCTGCATATCGGCGAGGGGGTCGATGTTGGCGAGGGCTTTCAGTTTCGCGCTCTGTTTGCCGCTGAGTTGGGCGGTGAGTTTCGGGAGCTGGGCCAGCGAGTGGCCCGTCGTCTTGAGGTCACGGCCGTTTGCGGTGCCGTAGACCGCTTTGCCGATGAGCCGTTCGAGGTCGCCGACTTCCCGCAGGGCGAGCATGAGCTCACTACGGGCAACGGTGTCGGCAGCGAGCTCGCCGACGGCTTCCAATCGCTCTAAAATTGCTACGGGGTTCTTGAGCGGGGCAACCAGCCAGCTGCGGAGGAGCCTTGCGCCCATGGGCGTTTTGGTCTTGTCCAACACCCAGAGCAGGCTGCCTTTTTTCTCCCGGCTGCGGAGGGATTCGGTGAGTTCAAGATTACGGCGGGTGTGGGGGTCTAGTTCCATAAATGCGCCTGTCTCGTAGTAGTGGAGCGTGTTGATGTGGGCGAGGTCGCGTTTTTGCGTATCGGCGAGATAGGCGAGTGCCGCACCAATGGCGGAGACGGCCTCGGGGTTATGTGCGATTTTTAGCTCGTCTAAAGTCTGCCCGAATTGGCGGGTGACTTGGGTTTCGGCTAATTGCACGGCAAAACGTTCCTCGTCGGTTTGATAGAGGCAGTCTTTGTGCTGTGTGAGGTAACGGTTGATAACGGGGTTCTTTGCTGCGGGGATATCCAGCACGGCCTCCGATGGGTTGTATCGTCCCAGCTCGTTGACGAGGCGGTCAGGCGCGGTGGGGCCGTCGAAGCTTGTCGCTTTGATTTCGCCCGTGGAGATGTCCACGAAGCAGACAGCACCACGGGTGTCGCCCAATGTGACGGCGGCTAAGTACGTGGAGCGGTCGGTTTGGAGCATGGAGTTTTCCATGACGGTGCCGGGGGTGATGACACGCACGACGTCTCTGTCTACAAGCCCTTTCGCCTCGCTGGGGTCTTGCATCTGTTCGCAGATGGCGACCTTGATGCCTTTGGCGAGCAGACGGGCGATATAGGCCTCGCTCGAGTGGTAGGGGACGCCGCACATGGGGATGCGCTCCTCTTCGGCTTTGCCCTTGTCGCGGGTGGTGAGCGTGAGGTCGAGTTCCGCCGAGGCGAGGCGGGCGTCGTCCTCGAACATCTCGTAAAAGTCGCCGAGGCGGAAGAAAAGGATGGTGTCGGGATAGCGGGCTTTGATTTCTCTGTATTGCCGCATCATGGGGGTGTCTGACATGGTGGTGGCTCCTTACGTCTGTTGTAGGGCGCGATGTCTTCATCGCGCCGTGCGTCGGTATATGTAGGGGGATGCGGCGCGATGAGGACATCGCGCCCTACAGGGGCAATTGCGCTGTCAATGACCATGTGGAGGCATCGGTGATTTCCACGTCTACAAACTCGCCGATTAAAGATTCGTCGCCCGCGAGCCGTACCAGTCTGCCGCCGTCGGTTCTCGCTTTTAGGGGATAGCGGGCGTCATCTGTTTTGCCGTCGATTAGGATGCGTTCGGTTGTGCCGATGTATGCCTTGTGGCGGTCGGTGGAAATTTGGTTTTGCAGGCTTAGCATACGGTCGAACCAACGCTGTTTTTCGGCTCTGGTGACGGGGTCGGGGAGGTCTGCCGCCGGGGTGCCGGTTCTGGGGGAGAAGATGAAGGTGAAGAGGGCGTCGAACCGGACTTGTTCCAGCACGTCCAGCGTGTCCTCGAACTCTGCTTCCGTTTCGCCGGGGAAGCCGACTATGATGTCGCTGGTCAGGACGATGTTCGGCATGTGTTTGCGGGCGGCGGCGATTAGGGCCAGATACTGCGCTTTGGTGTAGCCGCGGTTCATCTCGGCTAAGACCCTCGAATTGCCCGCTTGGACGGGGAGGTGGAGGTGTTTGGCTACTTTTTCACAGGCTACCATCGTCTCGAACAGCCGCTCGCTTGCGTCTTTGGGGTGGCTGGTCATGAAGCGGATGCGGAAATCGCCGGGTACGGCGTTGATTTGTTGCAGGAGCCACGCGAAGTCAGCATTGCCGTCTAAGTCGTGGCCGTAGGAGTTGACGTTTTGGCCCAGTAGCGTGATGTCTTTCACGCCGTCTGCCACTAAGCGGCGGACATCGGCGAGGATGTGTTCTGGCGTGCGGCTGCGTTCCCGGCCCCGGACGTGGGGGACGATGCAGAAGCTGCAAAAATTGTTGCAGCCGTACATGATGGTGAGCCACGCCGACGGCCCCTCGGTACGGAGTGAGGGGAGGTTTTCGGCAATCACGCCGTCGGGGTCGGAAATCTCTACGATGCGGCCTTGTTCTGTCATGAATTTTTGCAGGAGCTCCGGCAGACGCCAGAGGGCGTGGGGGCCGAAGACTAAGTCTACGTGGCGGAAAGAGGTCTCGACTTTTTTCGCCACAGATTCCTGTTGTGCCATGCAACCGCAGAGGACGATGATTTGTTCGGGTTTGGCTTTTTTGGTATGTGTGAGCGCGCCCACGTTGCCCCAGACGCGGTTTTCGGCGTTCTCGCGGACGGCGCAGGTGTTGATGATGATGAGGTCGGCCTCGGCTTCGGACTGTGTAAACGCATAGCCCATGTCTCGGAGGTAGCCGCGGATGGTTTCGGAATCGGCCTCGTTTTGCTGACAGCCGTAAGTGTCCACGAGGGCCAAAGGCGGTGTCGTTTTGGCGGCGTGGATGGCTTGTATTTCGCCTGCGATTTCTCGTTGGCGGGTGATGAGTTCGGGGGAGACTTCTTTGCGTTTTGACAAGGGGAATCTTCCTTTCGGAGTGAATAAGGAATCGTGAATAACTGGTATTTTACCATTTTGTTGTAGAATTTACAAGGTCGATGCGGTATAATTAGGTGCAGGGATTGAAAATTCCCCTCCATGGAGGGGTGCCGCCGCAGGCGGTGGGGTGGTTGTCCTTGACCTTTGTAGAGGGAGGCGTCTCGACGCTTCGCATATCACATGTGCAATACCACGGGGCGTCGGGGACGCCGCCGCCTACAACATACGCACCCCGCAGAACCACCCCGTCAGGCTTTGCCTGCCACCCCTCCGCGGGAGGGGAATTAAGGTCAAGGGCAGGGCGACCACACGGGACCCCACAAAAGACCATTGAAAAGGAATATCACATGGCAATAATCAAACAATTAGACCCCCATGTAGCAGACCTCATCGCCGCGGGCGAGGTGGTGGAGCGGCCTGCGAGCGTGGTGAAAGAACTCATTGAAAACGCGTTGGATGCAGGAGCTGCTGCTATCACGTTGGAGATACAGGGCGGGGGGCTGACCTATATTCGGGTGACGGACAACGGCAAGGGTATGGTGCCTGCGGACGCCAAGCTCGCTTTTCTGCGCTACGCCACCAGTAAGCTCCGTACGGGGCGGGATTTGGAAGCGATAGCAACCTTGGGTTTCCGCGGAGAGGCTTTGGCGGCCATCTCTGCTGTGAGCCGGATTGATTTACTCACGCGCGCCGAGGGCAGCGACGAGGGGACGAGCGTTACGGTGGAGGCAGGGCAGGTTGCCGCCGCCGATGCGGCGGGGTGTCCCGTGGGGACGACGATGATTGTGCGGGATTTGTTCTTCAACACGCCCGCGCGCTTGAAATTTATGAAAACAGACAGAGCCGAGGCCGCCGCGGTGACGGCGATGCTTGTAGGGGTCGCGCTCTCGAATCCGGGGGTGAGTTTTCGCTATATCCGGGACGGTAAGGAAGAGTATCACACGCCGGGGGACGGGAGTTTGCGCTCGGCGGTGTATACGCTTTTGGGGCGGGACTTTGCCAAGGGGCTAATCGAGGTGGAGAGCCGCGGCGAGGCGGCGGAGGTCACGGGTTTCGTCACCGCACCCGCACACGCCAGAGGGAGCCGCGGGCATCAGCGGTTTTATGTGAATGGTCGGCTGGTGCGCTCGAAGCTTTTACAAGCGGCTTTGGAGCAGGCCTATAAAAATGTGCAGTTTTCGGGGAAGTTTCCCGGCTGTGTGTTGTATATCACGCTCGGCCTGGGGGCGGTGGATGTGAATGTACATCCGGCCAAGACCGAGGTGAAGTTTGTGGATGAGAAACAGGTGTTTGACGGGGTGTATTACGGTGTGCTGCACGCCTTGGAGCAGAGCAGTTATATGCCGGAGATTGTATTGTCGAAAGACACGCAGAAGGTGTTGGATGTGCCTGCGGCGCCCGCAGGGGGCGGCGTCCCCGATGCCTCGCGTCCCAACACCGCAATGCCACGGGGCGTCGAGGACGCCGCCCCCTGCAAGGGCAGAGCAGAGCAACCTTTATATCGGCAGGACACGGGAGATTACCCCTTGCCGTTTGCGGCGGACGGGAGTGAGCTGCGGGATGCGATTGCGGTGATTTATGGGGGGAGAGAGGCGGTTACGGAGCCTGCACCGGAGCAAGTGCGCTTGACAGCACCGCAGGAGAGCGGACGGCAGGGTGCCGCCCCTACAGCGGCGGAGCGGCGTGATGAGGACATCACGCCCTACAGGGTGTTGGGTGAGGCTTTGGGGACGTATATTCTTGTTGAGCGGGGCGAGGAATTGCTCTTTATCGACAAGCACGCCGCGCATGAGCGGATTTTGTTTGACCGCTTGAAAGCTGCGGATTATGCCGCCATGCCGCAGCCCCTGATTGCGCCCGTGACGGTGGATTTGGGGGCGGAGCTTACTGCGGTTTTGACGGAGCGGGCGGCGGTGTTGGAGCGGTTTGGGTTTGAGCTCGATGCGCTGGGGCCGGGGACCGTGGCGGTGCGGCAGGTGCCGGAGGAGATTGATTTGGACGAGATGGAGCCTTTCCTCACGGAGCTTGCAGAGGGCCTCGGCATGGGCCGCACGCCGGATTTTGCCGGGGTGCGGGACGAGGTGCTGCACACGATGGCCTGCAAGGCGGCCATCAAAGCGGGGCGGCGGAGTGAGCCGGAGGAACTTGCGGCATTGGCCGAGCGGGTGCTTCGGGGTGAGGTGCAGTATTGTCCGCACGGGCGGCCGGTGACGCTCACGTTGTCGCGGGCGCAGCTGGACAAGCAGGTCAGGCGGAGCAATTAATAATTAAAGTAATGCGGAAATGCAGATTTTTTTGGTTGGGGTAGGGTGTATGCTTGAAAAAATAGTAGTCATCACAGGACCTACGGCGGCGGGGAAGACGGGGCTTGGGGTGCGGTTGGCGCAGCAGTTCGGCGGTGAGGTTGTTTCGGCGGACTCGATGCAGGTCTATCGTGGGCTTAACGTCGGGACGGCGAAGCCGTCTGCGTTGGAGATGGACGGGGTGCCGCATCATATGATTGATGTGGCGGAACCGGGTGAGGCGTATAGTGTGGCGCGGTATGTGGCGGAGGCGCGGGACTGTGCGGATGATATTTTGCGGCGGGGGAAGCTGCCGATTTTGGTGGGTGGCACGGGGCTGTATATTGATTCCTTGCTTGCGGGACGGGACTTTGCGGCGAAGTCGGAGGAGGGAGACGAACGGGCGGCAGAATGCCGCCCCTACAGAGACGCGTTGGCTGAACGTTATGAGCGTGAGGGTGCTGAGACCTTGTGGCGGGAGTTGCAAGAGGTTGACCCCGAGACCGCCGAGCGACTGCATCCGAACGACAAAAAACGGGTACTGCGAGCCTTGGAGGTCTATCAGCTAACGGGGCAGACGATGACGGCGCACAACGCGGCGACACGGCGGGTGCCGCCCCGATATGAGGCGGTAAAAATCGCACTCACGGCACGGGAGCGGGGCGATTTGTATCGGCGGGTTGACAAACGGGTGGATGCGATGCTGGATGCGGGGCTTTATGCGGAAGTCGCCGACCTCTTGCAAAGCGGGTTGCCGCCTGCGTGTACGGCGATGCAGGCGATCGGGTATAAAGAGATGGCTCGTGCGGTGGCGGGAGAGATTTCGCTTGAGGAGGCTGCGGCACTCATCAAGCAGGAGAGCCGCCGGTATGCCAAGCGGCAGCTCAGTTGGCTGCGGCGTGACGAGACGGTGCGGTGGATTGAATGGGACGGCGAGCCTGATTTCGCCGAGGCTGTCCGAGTTTCGACAGAGTTCTGCCGAGATGCGGGTATAATGGACAGGTAGACAAAAACGGCGGATTATGGTAAACTAAGGTGAGCCGTTTTTTTATTTGTGAGAAAGAAAGGGCGGTACATAATGCAAAAATCATTGAACTTGCAAGAGACATTCCTCAACCAAGTGCGGAAGGCCAAACTGCCGGTGACGGTTTTTCTGGTCAACGGGTTCCAACTCAAGGGGTTGGTGACAGGCTTTGACAACTTCACTGTAGTGCTGGATTCGGAGGGGAAACAGCAGTTGATTTACAAGCACGCTATCTCCACGATTGTGCCGGCACGGACGGTGGATTTGACGGGGGAAGCGTAAAAAGGACAGAATCTATGCAACGAGCCAGTTTTACAAAAGTGATATCCATCATCCTCTGCGGGTTTTTGCTGATTTACTTCGGCGTGAACCTCGTGCAGTCGGCGCGTAATCCTCTGCGGACGGCTCCGGCGATTACCATGCAGTCTGAGGACAGCTTTTTCGCGCCCGGCGTATTGATTCGGGACGAGACGGTCATCAACGTGCGTTATCCCGTGGTGGCCGCTTTGGTGCGGGAGGGTGAGCGGGTCTCCGTGGGTATGGCATATCTCGTGTCCTATGCGAGCGAGGCCGACCGAGAGCGGGAGATGCGGCGCGGTCAGTTGGAGCAGGAGATTGCGGGCTTGGAACTTCGGCTCGCGGCTGACGGCGGACTGCATACAACGGCGAGCGTGGAGGCCGAAATTCGGCAAGGGATTCGTGACCTCGGGTTTGCTGCGCGGCAGGGAGATTTGGGACAGCTGGAAGACCAGACCATTGCGCTGCGCACCTTGGCTCTGGCCGGGGACAGGGAGGGTCTGGCACGGCGTTTGGAGACGCTGGAGTCGGAGCTTGAGACATTGTTCGGTGCGGCCGCCGCTGCCAATGTGACGCCCATTGTCGCTGACCGGGCGGGGGTGTATAGTGCGCGGTTGGACGGGTATGAGTCTCTGTCGCCCGCGGATTTGGAGCGGTTTGATGTGGAGATTGTGCGGGAGATTTTGGAACGGCGCGTCTCGCCGCCGCAGCACGGGGCGGGGAAGCTGATCGCCGGGTCTGTCTGGTACTATGCGGCGATTGTCCCGGAGGCGGAAGCGGGGCATCTGGCCGAGCGGCTCGTGGGCAGTTTGCCCAATCGGGTGACGGTGATTTTCTCGGAGCTCGCCGGAGTGGAGATTCCCATGCGAATCCACTCGCTGGGTGTGCCGCAGGACGGGTATCGCTTGGCCGTGTTTTCTGCAAATACGGCATTGACGGAGACGATGGGCCTGCGGCAGACGGAGGCGAGAATCGTCTATGACACTTTTACGGGAATACGCGTTCCGCATGAGGCCCTGCATCGGGGTGAGCCGAACGCGGAGACGGGAATCGCCCCTGCCTATGTGTTCACGCTCACGGTGGGGACTGCCGAGCAGCGATTTGTGACCGTGCTCTTTGAGGGGCCGGATTATTATCTCGTGCGTCCCGATATGAGCAGGAGCACGGACGCGGGCGCGCTGCGGGACGGGAATACGATTATTGTGCGGGCGAGAGATTTGTATGACGGCAGGGTGTTTCGGTAAGTTTGGGATAATGTAAAATGTAGAGTTTAGAATGTAGAATTGTTGTAAATTTAAATGATGCGGCTTTGCGGCATATCGCCATTCTGCACTCTGCATTCTAAATTCTACATTTGACAAAGGGAGCGGTGCAGCGTGAATATCACAGACAACATAGCCCGCTTGCGGGCGGATATTGACCGTGCGGCGGTGCAATCCGGCCGCTCGGGTTCGGACATCACGCTTGTGGCGGCTACGAAGATGCAGAGTGCCGAGGCCGTTCGGGCGGCGATCGCCGGCGGGGTGGATGCTTGCGGGGAAAATCGGGTGCAAGAGCTTATGGAGAAGCAGGCCGCCGAAGCTTATGTGGGCGCGCCGTTGCATTTTATCGGGCATTTGCAGAAGAATAAGGTGCGTAAAGTGGTCGGAGCGGTTGATTTGATTCAATCCGTGGATTCTCTGCCGTTACTCTCAGCGATTGACCGTGTGGCGGGAGAGTTGGGGATTGTGCAGGAGACCTTGATACAGGTGAACATCGGACTGGATGCGGACAAGTTCGGGCTGGACGCACAGGGGCTTGCGGATTTCATCGCCGAGGCGGCTTCACTCCCGCATATTCGGGTGCGGGGCCTGATGACGATGCTGCCTTTGGAGGCGGATTCTAAGGAGATGCGTAAATTGTTTGCGCAGATGTATCAAGTTTTTGTTGACATAAAACGAAAAAACTTGTATGATACTATAGATATGGACTATTTGTCGATGGGTATGAGCGGCGATTTCTATGAGGCCATTTTAGAGGGCGCGAATATGATTCGTGTTGGCAGTACGATTTTCGGACATAGATAGATATAGAAGACATATAAAAGATATAACAAGCAGGAGGACACACGCATGGGTTTTATGGATGAGCTGAGAAAGCTCGCGCGCCCTACGGATGACTATTACGACGACGAGTTCGAGGATTTCTCCCCTCGGCAGGCCGAGCGGGTTTCCGTAGAGCCGCGGACCGCGCCCCGCCGTGAGCGGGAGCGTGACAGAGAGCGCGACCGTGACAGAGACCGTGATTGGAGCCGTGACCGAGACGAGCCGCCTGCACGTCCGCGCGGCGGCGGGTACTTCACGCCCGAGACACACGGCAGGGACACGAACAAGGTTGTCAACATCCACGCTACGACCCAACTTCAGGTTGTCTTGGTGAAGCCGGAGCGGTTTGAGGCCGCCGCAGAGATTGCAGACCACCTGCGGGACAAGCGGACGGTAGTGTTGAATTTGGAATCGACCAACAAGGAAATCGCCAGACGGCTGATTGACTTCCTTTCGGGCGTTGCCTACGCGCAGGACGGGAAGATTAAAAAAGTTGCCGTGAGCACGTATATCATCACGCCCTATAACGTCGATTTGATGGGCGATTTGATTGATGAGTTAGAGAATAACGGGCTGTATTTCTAACCGTATGCTGTATTTTGTGGGGGCGAATAGTATTCGCCCCCACAATGACCCACAGACCCCAAACCCCCGTCAGAAAGGTTGATAATCTATGTTGACGCCCCAGGATATTCAAGAAAAAATCTTTGGAAAAGCCGCATTTGGTGGCTATGATACGGCTATGGTGGACGACTTTTTGGAGTTGGTTTACGACGATTACAGCGCACTCTACAAAGAGGGCGCGATTTTGAAGAGCAAGCTCAAGGTGCTCGTGGAAAAGGTGGAGGAGTATCGTTCCACCGAAGACTCCATGCGCATGGCTCTGCTCACGGCGCAGAAGATGGCGGGCGAGATTCAAGCCGAGGCGCGGAAGAAAGCCGATGCCGTTGTGGCCGATGCCCACGAGCAGGCCAAGCGTCGGAGCGTGGAGCTGCGGCAGAAGTTAGCCGCCGAAGAAGCGCGGCTCAAAGAGGCGGAACGCAAGACGGCTCTCTTCAGCGAGCGGGTGTTGGACATGATTGCCGAGGAGCAGACCTTTATTGAGCAGCTCAAAGATTTTAGTCTTGCAAACCCGGCGGCAGTAGAGCCGAACCCGGCCCTCTCCGCTTCGCCGAAACCCGTCCCCGCGGCGGAACCGGAGCCTGTGCAGGAGCGTCCGATTGCCACGCCGATTGAGCCTGTCATCGCCGTGCCGATTCCCGTGGCTGAGGCCCCTGTAGAGGACGCGTTTTCATTGGATGAGATGGAATCTTCCGTGGGTGCGTATTTAGCGCAGGAGGTCAGCCGCATGTCGGTGGATCCGGAGGAGTCTTTGGATGATGATTCGCCTTTTGTGGAGGACGTGACCGTATCGGCCAGAGTGGTTGCCAGAGACCCCTTTGACGAGCCTGAGAAGACCGCCGATGTAGACTTTCTCAAGATGTTTGACCAAGACCACATCGAAGAACCTGTGCCGGAACCCGCGCCGGAGCCGGAACTCAAGAGTGCGCCCATTCAGACGAGTGATGCCAGAGCGGACGAGAAGCTTGACATCGCCCGCAGTATCTCCAGCGCATTGGGTGACACGGAGGAGATTTCCGTGGACAGGGATGCTTTCTACGATGACGAGGGACAGCCGACCACGACCCGTCCGAAGTTCGATTTTGACGATTTGCAGTTCGGCACAAATTTCCACGACGAGGATGATATATAGAATACAGACAAAGGGCGGCCAAACGGCCGCCCTTTATTGGAAGGAGAACGGATTATGCTTTTAGCTTTACTATTTGGACTTGCGATTTTTCTGGCGGACAGAATTATCAAGATTTTCATTTTGAACAATTTTGCGCTGGGCGAGACACGGGACTTTATTCCCGGCGTGTTGCAGCTCACCTATGCGCAGAATACGGGGATGGCGTTCGGGTTTTTGGCAGGTCATTCTTGGATTCCGATTGTGCTCACGCCGCTGATTTTGGGCGGTTTGGGTGTGATTGTTGTGAAAAATATGTTCCCCTGTAAGGTGCAGCGTCTGGCCTTGGTTGCCATCATGGCCGGGGGGCTTGCGAACTGGGTAGACCGATTGGCTTACGGTTTCGTGGTGGACATGTTCGAGCCTGTTTTTATGCGCTTTGCCATCTTTAACTTGGCCGATGCGTTTATCACCGTGGGCGGGATTGTGTTCGTTGCAGTCTATGCAATGGCGGAGATTCGGCGGGCGAGGGAGAAGCGAAAAGGGCAAGCGGAGACGGAGCGGGATAGTGAATAGGGAAATCATAGTCGGCCCCGACGAGGGCGGGGTGCGGATTGACGCATTCCTCGCCGCTCGGTTGGAGGACATGAGCCGCAACGCCGTCCAGCGGGCGATTGCGAGCGGTGAAATCACCTTTGCGGACGGGCGGGCGATTGCCAAGAGCTATGTCGCCGCGCCCGGAGACTGTTTCGTCTGCGATTTGGCGGAGCCTGAGGAAATCGAGGCCGTGCCGCAGGATATTCCGCTGGACGTGGTGTATGAGGACGATGCCGTTATCGTGGTGAACAAGCCGCGGGGGATGGTGGTGCATCCCGCGCCGGGGCATCCCGACGGGACTTTGGTGAACGCTTTGCTCTATCATTGCGCCGCCAGTTTGTCGGGCGTGGGCGGTGCGATGCGGCCGGGGATCGTGCATCGGTTGGACAAGGATACGTCGGGATTGCTCATTGCAGCGAAGTCCGATGAAGCGCATCGGGTTTTGTCCGACCAGCTTCGGGACAGGAGTTTGACCCGTGTATATGAAGCCGTTGCCATCGGACGCATCGGGCAGGACGAGGGTGTGATTGACGCGCCCATCGGGCGGCATCCGGCGGACCGCAAGCGGATGAGTACTTCGGCCAAGGTCGCACGGGATGCTGTGACGTATTTTAACGTTTTGACCCGATACAACGGGTTTACGCACGTCCGCTGCCGCTTAGAGACGGGGCGGACGCATCAGATTCGGGTGCATTTGACGAGCATCGGGCATCCTTTGCTCGGCGATTTGGCCTATGGGCGAAAGCGCGGGGACAAGGGGATTTCAGGGCAATGTTTGCACGCGCGGAGTTTAGGGTTTACGCATCCTGTGACGGGGGAGCGGGTCTTGCTTACGACGGAGTTGCCGGGATATTTTGTTGAGGTGCTCTCGAAGTTGGGGACAGGAGAAGGGGTGTAGGGGCGGCCATTGGTTGCCCTTTTAATTTGTTGTTTATGGGGGCGAAGCCTCCTTTTCCAAAGGAGGTGGCAGGCGCAGCCTGACGGAGGATTCCGAGCGGCACGTCACCTCGTAGGGCGCGACGCGCCCTACAGGGTCAAGGGCAATCCTCAGTCAGCTACGCTGACTGCTCCTTTGGAAAAGGAGCCTTTGCGCAATATAATAGCCCAATTCTTGATCTTACCTTCTCCTTTGTTGGAGAGGATTTTTTAATTTTTCTATTGACTTTTTGTCGCAACAAAACTACAATTAACGTAGCGACAAAAAAGGAGGTGGAATATGTCGCAAAAGAAGATAGGCCGGCCGGTATCGCTCAATCTGAAAGACACGATGTTCCGTGTTCGCCTTGATGGTGCTTACGTGGCAAAACTAGATGAATGCGCAGAAGAGCTAAAGACCACACGCTCGGACATTGTACGAAAAGGGATTGACAAGATACATGGTAGCCTCAAAAAAAAATAGAGGGAAGCGGCGCAAATCCCACAAAGAAAGCCGCCACTTCCCACACACCAACAACTGCCCGAAGGCAATCGCAGCGTAAATATTATATCATGCGCTGCGTATCCTTTCAAGGTGTTGTCGGAAACATGAAAGGAAGATTTTTATGTATAGCATTTTAGAACAATTTGCTCTTGGAAATATCTCGCCTGAAAACCAATCGCTCGAGAAAGGTTCGCCTGAGGACAAGGCACTAACGCAAATCGTAAACGCCGAGGTGGCACTCTTCTCCGCTTTGGCCTTGGAAAAACATGGACTTCTTACAGACTATAGTGAGGCACAATTGGAGCTGAATCATCTGACTGCCGTGAAGAATCGGATTTACGGCTACAAATTAGGGGTGTTGATGACAGCCGAGGCTTTTGTAACAGGCGGAGATTTGGTTGCGGGGGCGTAGTTGGTAGTGGTATAATGTAGGGGCGGTCATTGGCCGTCCGTGCCCGTATCATACCTTGTGTAATCCGAGAAACGGCGGACGGCCATTGGCCGCCCCTACAATCGGTTATACCCGATTCGGCCTTGGAATCTTAATCATAATCACCGCCTCCGTCTCCGTGCCACCTTGCTCAATGTAGGCGTTGAGGCCCGCCTGTTTCAGCATGGCAATCCCCCGATGAATCGTGTTGAGGAACAGGCGCACGTCTTTGATGACGTAGAGCGGCTTCGGCGGCTGGGCTTTCGGCTCCTCTGCCGCTTCCGGCAGGGGGGCGGTGAGGTAGGCGTCGATGTACTCTTCCGACCGCGCCACGGTGAGTTCGTGTTGGATGATGTGCTCCAATACCTCATACCGTTCCCGGTTGCTGCCGAGGCGGAGGAGGGCGCGGGCGTGGCGTTCGGACAGGCCTGTTTGCTTGAGGCGGTTTAGCATCTCACGGGGGAGTTTGAGGATGCGGAGCTTGTTGGCAACGGCTGACTGGCTCTTGCCCACACGCCGTGCGGCCTCTTCTTGGCTCATGTCGAAGGTCTGGATGAGTTGGCTGAGGCCCTCGGCCTCCTCGATGTAGTCGAGGTCACGGCGTTGGAGGTTTTCAACCAAAGCGATGAGCGAGGACTCCTCCATGTCTACGTCCAGAACGATGCAGGGGACTTTGGCGAGGCCCGCGAGCCTTGCGGCACGGAGCCTGCGTTCTCCCGCGACGAGTTCGTAGCCCATCTTGTGCCGTCTGACGGTGAGCGGTTGGAGTACGCCGTAGCGGGTGATGCTGTCGGCGAGTTCTCTGAGGTCGGCGGCGTCGAAATACTTGCGCGGCTGGGCGGGATTTGGTACGATGTCCGAGAGGGCAAGGAAATAGAGTTGGTCGGTTTGATAGAGACCGTGCTTTTTCACGAGTTGCAAGCGATTCACCCCATTTACACACATCTTGTGCTGATAAAGCAAGGATATACTATATCTGGTGCACATGGTGGCGAAATGCGGCGGGGCTTTCCCGAATAATCACACGATTGGGCACTACTTTTCACGAGGCCTGTCGATGAGAGGAGAAGAAGCGATTATGGACGCAAGAAAACTGAACAAATTTACCTCATGTGGTGGTTGCGCAGCGAAGCTACCCCAAGGGCTATTGCAGGACGTGTTACAAAACATCCCGACATTCGCCGATGAGCGGCTGCTCGTGGGCTTTGACACATCCGATGACGGTGCGGTGTATCAATTGCGGGACGACCTCGCCATGATTCACACGACGGATTTCTTCCCGCCTATGGTGGAAGACCCGTATCTCTTCGGCAAAATCGCCGCCGCCAACGCGATGAGCGATGTCTACGCCATGGGCGGCGAGGTGGCGACTGCTTTGAACATTGTTGCATTTCCCGAGGACGAGAACTTGAGCGTCCTCGCCCAGATTTTGCGGGGCGGGGCGGAGAAAGTCAAGGAGGCGGGCGGTGTACTCTGCGGCGGCCACTCGATTGCCGACCCCGTGCCGAAGTACGGCCTCTCCGTGACGGGGACG
>WRAK01000008.1 GCA_009780235.1 Oscillospiraceae bacterium | reverse complement strand
TTTATTTCGATGCGTTTCGTCTCGTCCGTGAGCACGGTGATGCCGTAACGTTCCGCCATGGCCTTGACCCTTGCCATATCGGCACCCCGGCGGCTCTCGTGGTTGCCCGTGGTGTAGTAGACGGGGCGGCCGTAGTCACGGAGTCCGCGGAAGAGCAGTTCCACTTCCCGATTGCTCCGCTTGTCGTCCGCCATGTCGCCCGGCATGAGGATGAGGTCGGGGTTTTGCTTGCGGATGAGGGCGAGCAGACGCATCTGCGCTTTGCCGTAAGGGCTGGAGTGGTGGTCGGCGAGAACGATGATGCGCAGGGGGCGAGTAAGGGGCTTTGCAGGCAGGCGGTAGTGCGGAACGGCGAGGCGGATGTCGAGGGCGACTGCGGCCAGAACAAGCAGGGCGATTGCGGCTAGGGTGATGAAGATTGTCATAAGAATCTCCTGTTGGTGGGGTAGAGGCACATGCACATAATCCTTTTCCAAAGGAGCTGTCAGCGAAGCTGACTGAGGATTGCCCTTGACCTTATAGGGAGCGATGTCCTCATCGCGCCCTGCGCTGAACCTATAGTGGGGATGCGGCGTGATGAAGGACATCGCGCCCTACGGGGAACGGGGTAGAGGGAACAAATCCTCCGTCAGGCTTGCGCCTGCCACCTCCTTTGGAAAAGGAGGCTTTGCGGCTTGCGGTGCATTTTCGCTGAATATACGTGTGCATTGTAGGCGCACTCCCCCCCTACCTCACCATCAACCTCGCCCGCTCCAGCGGTGAAGCTACGGCAATCACCCCGCCGACAATCTCCCGCTCATCTACGGGGCCGAGCATTGTATGGCGGCTGTCGAGGGAGCCGTATGGACTGCGGTTGTCGCCAAGGACAAACACATAGCCCGGCGGCACCGTAAACGGATAACTGATATTTCCCGCCTGTGTTGTATGTTCGCTGCTATACGGCTCATCGATGGCCGTACCGTTCACATAGACGGTGCCCGTCGCCGCGTTGATGTCTACGACATCCCCCGCCAACGCAATCACACGCTTGACCAAAGGTGTACCGTCTTGGACAGCGTACCTGACAAAGACAATCACGTCCCCGCGCCGCGGCGTGTAGAATATGCTGCGTACAATCACTTGATCGCCGTCTAAAAGGGTCGGATTCATCGAATCACCGATGACCGCAATCGGCTGTGCGCCGAGTGCAAGTACGAGAACGAATGCCAAAAAAATGGAAACGGCACTTTTCATCCAGAGATACAAACCCTGATGGCGCACGGGCGGTGTTTCGGCGAGATTAGCTTTGTGTGTCATATCTGTTCTCCATCTCTTTGTCGGGGTCGATGCCCACATCGACCTGTGCCCATAATTCGGATGGCGGGTCGATGTGGGCATCGACCCCTACGAAGTATACGCGCGGTTCTATCGGTCTATCACTCCTAAGAGAAAAACGGCTCGGAGAGCCGTTTTTCTCTTACATGCGTTCCGGTGCGGATACACCCAAAATATCCAAACAGCAAGCAATCGCGCACCGTGCTGTGTCGGCGAGCTTGAGCCTTGCCCGCAGCACCTCCCGGGTCTCACCCTTGATGCGGCAATGGCTGTAGAACCCGTGGAAAGCCGCCGCCAACTCCTGCGCGTAGCGGTTGATTTTCGAGGGGTCGTAATCCCGTGCGGCGATGCGGATTTCTTCCGGGAGACGGGCGATGGCTTTGATTAGGGATTGCTCATCTGCTCCCGTTACCTGCGTCAAGTCCACATCGGCGGCAGCGGGGACGATCTCGCCCTCTTCCGCTAAGGCCTTGACCAGCGTACAGATACGGGCGTGGGCATAGTGGATGTAGTAGACGGGGTTTTCGCTGTCCTGTCGCACGGCGAGGCCGAGGTCGAACTCCAAGTGCGTATCGGGACGTGTGGAAAAGAAGAAACGGGCGGCATCTTTCGGAATTTCGTCCAACAAATCCGCCAGCGTGATGGACTTACCCGTACGCTTCGACACCCGCACCGTCTCCCCGTCACGGGTGAGGCGGACTAATTGCATGATAAGGAAATCCAGCCGCTCCGGGTCTATGCCCACAGCGGGGAGGATTTTCTTGAAGCGGATTGCATGGCCGTGGTGGTCTGCGCCCCAGACGTCGATGACGCGGTCAAAGCCGCGTTTGATGAACTTGTCTCTGTGATAGGCTATGTCGGCGGCAAAGTAGGTGTAGTGGCCGCCCCGCCGACGGAGAACATCATCTTTCTCCGCGCCCAAATCCATGAGATTGAGCCACAGCGCGCCGTCTTTTTCATAGGTGTGGCCGCCGTCTATGAGGAGCTGAATCGTCTCCTCCAAGTAGCCGGAATCGTATAGTTCGGACTCTTTGAACCAGTTGTCGTATGTGATTCCGTACCGCTCCAAGTCTGCGGCCATTTTGGCGATGTTGTATTCCAAACCGAATGTCATCATATCCGCACGGCGTTGCGCTTCGGGAATATCGAGATAGGTTTCGCCGTGTTGGTCATAGAAGCACTTGGCTAAATCCCGGATATCTTCGCCGTGGTAACCGTTTTCGGGGAAGACCGCGGCATCCTCGCCTTTGATAAGCTGAATATACCGCGCCTCCAAGCTCTGCGCAAACAGCTCGACCTGATTGCCCGCGTCGTTGACGTAGAACTCACGAAACACGTCATACCCCGCCCAATCAAGGACGGAAGCCATTGTGTCGCCCAATACGCCGCCGCGGGCGTTGCCGATGGTCATCGTCCCCGTCGGGTTGGCGGAGACAAATTCGACCATAACTTTTTGGTTTTGGCCCACATTGATGCGGCCGTAGTCCTTACCCATAGTCTCAACCGTCTGCAAAACCTCCCGATACCAGCGCGCGGCAAGGCGGAAGTTGATAAATCCGGGGCCTGCGATTTCAGCCTCGGCAAAATAGCTGTCCGCAAGGTCGAGCTGTGCCGTCAATGCCTCCGCAATCTTGCGGGGCGGCTGACCGAGCGGCCTTGCCGCCGCCATCGCCCACGCCGTTGCGTAGTCGCCGTTGTTGGCGTCACGCGGGATGTCGATGGTACCGATGACGGTCTCTCCGCCGGGCGGCAGCGTGTTCTCTGCCACGGCCCGTTTGTAGGCAGCGGCGATGAGGTCGCTGATTTGGTTTTTTGCAACTTCGATTAAGTTTGACATGGCACAAACCTCCGGGGTTTCATTGTAGAGGGCGGATTCCATATCCGCCCTCGTATCAATCACACGTTACCTGTCGGACGGATATGGAATCCGCTCCTACGACGCAGTATTTTCTCGGACACGAATAATAAAGCTGTTCTCACTCACCACTACGCTGTCTACATCTATGGTGTAGTCAATCTCCATCTCGCCGCCGGAAGCGTCTAAGCCTGTCATGAGGCGGCGGGTGTCTACGCCCATGGAGGTTGCGCCGTAGGGGGTTTCGTAGAGGAAGAGATGTTTTTTGCCCTGCTCGAAAATCATCTGGGCATTTGTGCTGCCCTCGCGGGTTAGGACGACGCTGTGGGGGCTGATGCGGAACGTCGTCCGTGTGCCCTCCATACCTGTCATCTCGCTCTCCATGTAGGTGAACATGGTCTCGGTGCCGTCGCTCCAATATTCGCCGCCGGTGATAAACTCAACGCGGTCTTCCTCGGCGAGGTAGGGACGCTGCGCGCCTTTGATGGATATGATTACGTCTCTCATGGTGTATGGGTACCTCGGAATATCTTTCGTAGGGGCCGATGTGGGTATCGGCCCTATGGGGTGGACAGGCTACCTATTATACCTCTGTTCCCCTCGCTTGTCAAAGCGATTCCAAACTCACCTGCGCCACCTTACCCGATACATCCCGGCGAAGAAACAGCGAAGCAAGCTTCTCAAACCCTGTCACGCTGTCGGTGACGAAATAGCGGCAGCTGCCTGTCTCCCGCGCCGCGAGCATCCCCTGCGCGGCGAGGTCTGCGGCCACACGCTCCGCCGCCGCACGGCCGGAGGAGATGAGGGCTGTGTCCGCGCCTAAATATGCGCCGATGACCGCTTCCAGCAAGGGATAGTGCGTACAACCCAGAATCAGCGTGTCCACTCCCGCGGCTTTGATGGGGGCAAGGTATTCCGCAACAATCGTCTCAATCACAACATCGCCCGGCTCCACTCGGCCGTTTTCTACAAGCGGTACGAAAAGCGGACAGGCGACGCTTGTGAGCCTCACGTCCGGCCGCGCCGCACGCAGGAGCCGCTCATAAGCTCCGCTGGAGATGGTGGCCTCCGTGCCGATGATACCGATGTTTTCCGTCTTTGTGCGTGCCAATGCCGCATCGACTGCGGGTTCCAGCACGCCGTAGATGGGGATCGTATATTCGCCCCGAATTTGCTCCAAGGCTACCGCGCTCACCGTGCCGCAGGCTACGACTATGGCCTTGACATCCAGTTCCATCAAAAATGCCATGTCCTGCCGCGTGTACCGCTCGATGGTCGCCCGGCTGCGTACACCGTAGGGCACACGCCCGGTGTCGCCCAGATAGCAGATATCCTCTCCGGGCAGACGCTCGATGAGGGTCGCCATCGCGGTAAGCCCGCCGAGGCCGGAATCGAAAACGCCGATGGGTCGGTTGTTTGGTGTCATGAGTTAGCCTCCTTGATGTGGTTGTAGGGACGTGCAAAGCCGCCTTCGCTTGTAAGGGAGCCAAAGAGCAAGGGCGGGCGGCAAAATGCCGCCCCTGCATGGTAAATTTACCCTAATATGATACCGCAGTACAGGCCCTAAGTCAAATTTACAGAATATTAGAAAAATTTGTGTGGAATTTTTCTGTATGTTGTGATATACTATGTTAGTAGCACAAGATGCAGAAGGTGGAGAGCATTATGCACATTGATTTAACAAGTCAAGAATTTCGTTTGCTTTTAGATATGGCCTATGTCGGTAACTGGGTTCTCAACTCCACGCGGGGTGAGGATAGATTCACGCCCTATGACGATTTGGAGGCCAAACTTTTTTCTCACAGCATCCCCGCCGGGATGCCTGAATTGTTGGAAGTCCACGCAGACGGCGTGTCCCCCTCCCGTGCCTACGTAGAGGGCGGCATTCACGAGGCTATTATGGACTATGAAGACGCCGTATTCTTTGAAATCCTCGCAGAAGAATTGGCGCGGCGAGATATGAACAACGAGCCGATCAGCGGCAATAATTTCAAAGAGCTGACGGGTCGGATGGATGAATATATCGCCGAGTTTGAGCAAAACGGGATGGATAATATTTCTTTGGGGTAGGGGCTTGACCTTTTGACCCATTATAATTGTGATATAGGGGCGAACCTTGTGTTCGCCCTTTTGCTTTTTTTGTGCGGCGTATGTAAAAATCACTCCGCATGTTACACAGAGATGCCCATAGGCCGCGCAGTTTCTTTTCCAAAGGAACCTGCGCGGCTTATGGGCATTTTTTCACAGAGAGATAGGGATAAGTCGTTAACGGCTTACAGCTAATGGCCGCCCCTGCATGACAATATACAGGCCTACAACGGCTGTTTTTGCATCCGTGCAAACCGTCTCGGATACCGCTCCGGCGTTGGCGTGACCTTGCGTATTACCATAATCCGCCGCACTACATCGGGACTGCCTGGGAGGGTGTAGTCGTGGTATGTCTCAATCTCACCGCCCAAGATCGCCGCCGCCGAAACGGCCGCTTCAATTTCGGCTTCCGCGTGCGCCGTCTTCATCGCCAAAAACGCACCGCCCACGCGCACATAGGGGAGGCATAGCTCCAATAACACATTCAGTTCCGCTACGGCACGGCTTGTGGCGTAGTCGTAACTCTCCCGCTCACCGGGCCGAGCGACCCATTCCTCCGCTCTGGCGTGGATGCAGGCAATAGATTTTAGTCGTAAATCACAACAAACTTCTTCCAAAAAACGAACACGTTTGTTTAAACTGTCCAACAACGTGACTTCCAAGCTCGGCGTCGCAATCTTGATCGGCAGACCGGGGAAACCCGCCCCCGTGCCGATGTCGATGAGACGCTTGCCGTCAAAATCCGCCGCTAATGTGAGAGCCAGCGAATCCAAAAAATGCTTTTCGACTGCCTCGGCTCTGTCTGTAATGGCGGTGAGGTTCATGACCTTGTTGCGTTCTTGCAAGAGGTTCCAATAGGTCTCAAATTGCGCCAGTTGATTGTCGGACAGTATGAGGCCGAAATCCTCCGCGCCCCGCTTCAGTTCTTGCATGGCGTGATAATTTCGAGGCCACCCAGATACTTCCGCAACACCTCCGGCACGACGACACTACCGTCGGCCAATTGGTTTTGCTCCACGATGGCGGGGAGAATCCGACTTGTCGCAAGCCCCGATCCGTTGAGCGTGTGCAGATATTCCGGCTTGCCTGTTTCCGCGTTGCGGCAGCGCATCATGCCGCGCCGCGCCTGATAGTCACGGGCGTTTGAAACGCTGGAGACCTCTTTATACCCCTCCATCGAGGGAATGTGAATCTCGATATCATACGTCCGCGCCATAGACGCGCTGCAATCGCCTGCCGCGAGCTTTACTGTGCGGAAATGGAAGCCGAGGTCACGCACGAGCCGTTCCGCTTTGCCGACCAGCTCGTCAAAGGCCGCGTCGGAATCCGCCGGGCGGGTGAACTGTACCATTTCTACCTTGTTGAACTGATGCCCCCGTACCATGCCCCGTTCATCGGCGCGGTAACTGCCGGCCTCCCGCCGATAGCAGGGGGTGTAGGAGATATATTTTTTTGGTAGCTCCGCCTCGGGGATAATCTCGCCCTGGTGCAAGCTGACGAGTGCCGTCTCCGCCGTGGGGAGGAGGAAGCGTTCCCGCTTGCCCTCGTCGGAATGGATCCAAAACACATCATCCGCAAACTTCGGGAACTGTCCCGCTGTGAGCCCCGCGCTCTCGTTCAGCAAGTGCGGAACAAGCACAAGCTCGTAGCCGTCGCCGAGGTGCGTGTCCACGAAATAGTTCAGTAAAGCCCACTCCAAGCGTGCGCCGAAACCGCGATAGATCCAAAACCCGCTCCCCGCAATCTTTGCGCCCCGCTCGTAGTCGATGAGGCCGAGGTTTGTGCAAAGGTCTACGTGATTTTGGGGCGGGAAACCGAATGTCTTCGGCGCACCGAAGGTGCGGACTTCCTCATTGTTTTCTTTGCCGCCGTCGGGGATATCGGCATCGGGAAGATTGGGCAGGCCCAGTAATAAACTCTCCCGCTCCGCTTCGACGGTGCGGCGTTGGCTGTCGGCTTCCTTGATGGCCTCGGACAAGGCTTTCATCTGTGCCATAATCTCCGTCGTGTCCTCGCCCGCTTTTTTCATGGCGGGGATTTGTTTAGAGACTTTGTTTTGCTCTGCCTTGTTTTGCTCGGTGCTCTGTATGAGTTGGCGCAACTTGCCGTCCAGCTCTAAAATCCCGTCAATGGCCGCTGCAGCGTCTGCGCCTTTTCTCAGCAATTCGGCCTTTACTGCATCCGGGTTTTCCCGTATCAATCGAATATCCAGCATCTATTTTTTCCCCTTTGAGAGTTTCAGCGACTCTAGGGCGTCTATAACCACCTCTAAGTCGTCTGCGTCGTAGAAGTCAATCTCCAACCAGCCGCGGGTTTTGCCGGAGATGATTTTCACCTTGCGGCCCAAACTGCGGGTGAGCTTGTCTTCGGCTTCTTTGGTATAGTCCACAAAGGGCTTCGGCTTCTTTGCGGCGGCCGCGGACTTCGGCTCGCCTGCTTTCCCCTTGCCGAACTTGTCTGCGCGCCGTTCCGTCTCACGGACGGAGAGGCCTTCTTCAATGACCCGTTGCGCCAAAGCTAACTGGTCACTCTCCTTGAGTTTGAGGAGCGCGCGGGCGTGGCCTGCCGAGAGCGTACCTTGTTCGAGGAAATTCTTAATCTCCTCTCCCGCACCCAACAGACGCAGCGCATTCGTCACCGTCGAGCGGCCCTTGCCGACACGAGTGGCGACCTCTTCCTGCTTGAGACCAAAGGTATCCATGAGCGCCTTGTAGCCCTCTGCCTCTTCGAGCGGGTTCAAGTCCTCCCGCTGGAGATTTTCGATGAGGGCAATTTCCATCGCCAGTCTGTCATCGGCCTCAATGACACGGCAGGGAATTTCCTTCAGCCCCACCTCACGCGCCGCACGCCAACGCCGCTCACCGCCGATGATTTGATAGTAACCCGTGGCGAGCTTGCGCACGAGCAAAGGGTCAAGCACACCGTGCTCTCGGATGGACTCCGTGAGCTCGGCCAATGCGACCGGGTCGAAATATTTTCTGGGCTGTTCTTTATTCGCCTCTACCTTGCTGATGGGCAGGTAGATGAAGTCCGTCTGGTCGGCTTCCAACACCTCCGCGCCGAAAATCGCGCCGAGCCCTGAACCGAGACCGCCTTTTGGTGACATGATATCTTCCCCTTTGCATTTCTGTAGGGCGCGATGTCCTCATCGCGCCGTGTGTCATTTTCGATGGCAAGTTACGGCGTGATTAGGACATCACGCCCTGTGGGTTTCCCTTACGCGTTCTGCGCAATCACTTCCCGCGCCAACTCCCGATACGCCGCCGAACCCTTGTTCGACGGGTCATACACCAGCACCGGCTTGCCGTGACTGGGTGCTTCGGATAGGCGGACGGTGCGGGGGATGAGTGTCTTATAGACTTTTCCCGAAAAAAACTTCTTCACCTCTGCCGCCACTTGGAGCGAGAGGTTTGTGCGCCCGTTGTACATTGTAAGTAGCACGCCCTCGACATCCAAGTCCGGGTTGAGGCGTTTTTTGATGAGCCGCAGGGTGCTGATTAGGTCGCTCAGCCCTTCCAGCGCGAAGAATTCGCATTGGATGGGGATGAGGATGCTCTCTGCGGCACAGAGGGCGTTCATCGTAAGCATTTCCAAAGAGGGCGGGCAGTCGATGAAGATGAAATCGTATTTGTCCCGCAACGGAGCTAATGCTTGCCGCAGTCTGTACTCTCTATGCTCCATGTTCACCAGTTCCACACCGGCACCGGCTAATGTGCGGTTTGTCGGCAAAATGTCGCCGTATCTTGTGCGGACGATGGCTTTTTCTGCGTCTATGCCGCCCACCAGCACATCGTAAATGCCGGGGGACGCGTTGTTTTTGTCCACGCCCATGCCCGTGGTGGCATTGCCCTGCGGGTCTGCATCGCAAAGAAGCACCCGTTTGCCCAACTGGACCAGAGCGCAGGTGAGGTTGATACAAGTCGTGGTCTTGCCTACGCCGCCTTTTTGATTGGTGACGGCTATGATTTTGCCCATGTAGTCTGTTCTCCTTTTTTCGAGCGTGCTATTGATTATAGCACCGATTGCGCAGGAGAGCAAGACACAAGATGTAGGGTTTCACGTGAAACATTGGCGGATTGCAGGAGCGGGCAAGCGCGTGATGTTTCACGTGAAACATTTTCCCTCTACGATGTCAACATATCCACATCTTCTACTGTCAATCCCTCGTGCAAGGTGCAATTCAGCGCGTAGCCTACCAATTTCGATATGTCTGCCACCTGCGTATCAATTTCTTTTGGTGTAACTATCATCCCGCCGCCGAAATCACCGAAGTCATTGGGCGCAATCTGTCCGCGGCCTGATTCCTCCAGCAAATCCGCCGCCAATGTGCCGGCATCTACTACGGTGGGTACACCGACCGCAATCACGGGGACGCCTAATGTCTCTCGGCTGAGTTCTGCCCGATGATTCCCCACGCCCGATCCGGGCGCGATGCCGGTGTCGCTGATTTGCACCGTGCGGCAGATGCGGCTGAGTTTGCGAGAGGCCAGCGCGTCCACGGCGATGATGCGGTCGGGACGAAATTGGGACGCCAGCGCGCGGACGACTTCTGCACTCTCCATCCCCGTTGTGCCGAGCACCCCCGTTTGCACGACCGTGACACGCCGAAAGTTGCCGAAATGCTCCGGCACTTGCTCGACCAAGTGCCGGGTTGCCAGCGTGTGTTTCGCCGTGACGGGGCCGATGGCGTCGGGCGTAATGGCTCGGTTGCCGAGGCCTACCACCAAAACGCTGTCGTTTTTCACAAGGCCGAGCAGGGGGAGCAGTTGTTCTCGAATGGCCTCCACGCCGCGGCTGAATGCGTCCTCCTCTCGGCGGATGAGGGCATCAAGTTCTACTGTGACATAGGTGCCTTGCGGTTTGTTCAGGGCGCGCTCGCCCTCTCGGTTCAGGATTTGTACACGGGTGACATCATAGCCGCGGCATTTGATGTCCTCTGCTTTGACACCGGGGAGGGCGGTGGTTTCGGGTGCGGATTCGGCCCAGAGTTCTTTGGCTTCTACAGCGAGGTCGGTGCGGATGTTCGGGTGCATGGGGTAGCCTCCTTTGGGGGTTGTGGTTTTGGGGGTTCGGCAACAGACGGCCAAAGGCCGCCCCCTACATATCGCATAGCATAGACGGAATCTGCGGCAGATATACACCTTGCTCTCATGGTCTGTTTCTGGTATACTATTGGGATATGAATAAAGAAATGAGAATCACTATGAAGTGGGATATATGGAACAGTATCCAATATGACCCCCGACTGCTTTCGGCGGATGCCTTGGACGAGGCCTGCTCGGAGCTGGTGGCGGCCGTACTCTGGGCGAGAGGAATACAGACGAGGACGGACGTGCAGGCGGCACTTGCCTCAGGCACATCGCAATTGCTCGACCCCATGCAGATGGCCGACATGGCGGCAGGGGTTGCTCGGATTCATAAAGCCATCGAACACGGAGAACACGTGGCCGTGTACGGCGACTATGACGCAGACGGCGTGACCGCAAGTGTGCTCATGGCAAACTATCTGCGCTCCAAGGGGCTTATCTGCTCTGTCTACATCCCCGACCGGTTGGAAGAGGGCTACGGTCTGAACCTTACGGCCTTAGAGGAGCTTGCGGCGGCAGGCGTGACACTAATCATCACCGTAGATTGCGGCGTGACTGCGGCAGAGGAAGTCTTACAGGCAAAAGCTTTGGGGCTTGACATGGTCATTACCGACCACCATGAGTGTCAGGGCGCATTGCCCGATGCCGCTGCGGTCATCGACCCCAAACGGCCGGACTGTCCTTATCCGGACAAGGAGCTCGCCGGGGTGGGCGTTGCATTTCAGTTTATCTCCGCCGCGGAGGGGCCTGAACACACGGAAGCCCTGCTCACACGATACAGCGACTTGGTTGCCGTCGGCACGGTGGCGGATGTGATGGATTTACGGGGCGAGAATCGCGTGTTTGTCACGGAGGGGCTGCGCTCCCTCCAAGCGGGCAGGCGCGCGGGGTTCCGCTGTCTCATAGATGAAGCGGGACTGGAGCAGGCGAATATCCGCGCTACGGGCATCAGCTACGGCATCGCCCCGCGATTAAACGCCGCAGGGCGTATGGGAGATGCCATGCTGGCGTTTTCCCTGCTCGATACCAAAGACCCGAAAGAAGCGGCGGCATTGGCCGAGCAGATTACGGAACTCAACCAAAAACGGCAAAAGGTCGAACAGACCATCGCCGACGAGGCCTACGATATGCTCGCCGACGCGGGCTACACCACAGGCCCCATCGTGCTGCACTCGCCGAACTGGCACAAGGGCGTTTTGGGCATCGTGTCCGCACGATTGAAAGAGAAATATCAAGAGCCTGTCGTGCTCCTCGCCGTTGAGGGCGAGGTAGGGAAAGGCAGTTGCCGTAGTGTGGATGGATTTGACCTCGTAGCCGCCTTCTCCGCTTGCGGAGATACGCTGGAGACTTTCGGCGGCCATCAACAGGCGGCGGGGCTGACGATTTCCATGTCATCTATCGCCGATTTCACCGCCGCGTTTGAGGCATACTACAAGGCACATCCGCCCCGCACGGAGGGGCATGTGCTGCAAGCAGATTTGACTCTGACGGGACCGGAGCTGATTACCTTAGACCAAGTGGAGAGCCTCGACCGGCTCGAGCCCTGCGGCAAGGGCAATCCCAGCCCTGTGTTGGTGATGGAGGGGGCCATTTTGCGCAAGTGTTTCCCCATCGGCGGCGGCAAGCATGTGAAACTGCAAGCTGAGAAATGGGGGCGGGTCTATGACGGCGTGTTCTTCGGCGTCACGCCCGATGCCTTGGGTGCGCGTGAGGGCGACATGGTTGATTTGGCGTTCACCCCGCAGCTCAACCGCTTCCGCGGTAAGACGACGGTGCAGTTTTTGCTCTGTGACCTCGCCCGTCACGAATTGCGCTTGGTCAGCCGTGCGAGACGGCTCTGCTGCAGGCTTGCGGACGGCCACATCCCCACTACTGACGAGGCAAGGCATTTTTGCCCCGGACGGGAAGATTTTGTGCGGCTCTGGCTGCGGCTCCGCAAGGAGGGCAAACTGCTCCGCGGGCAGTTGTACCATGTGTTGGAGGTGTTGTCGAGGGACTTGGGCGACACCGGGCACGGCAAAGCGTATTTGTGTTTACAGGTGCTGGACGAACTGGGGCTTGCCAATGTGACGGAAGAAGCCGATACGGTGCAGATTGAGCTGAATGAGCAGGCGGAAAAGGTAGATTTACATGCGTCGCGGCTGCTCAGTACACTAATGGGCGTACTGTAGGGGTGGCATCCCCTACGATGGTGCATATCTATATTCAGCGCAAATGCACCCAAGCCGCGAAGCCTCCTTTTTCAAAGGAGGTGGCAGGCGCAGCCTGACGGAGGATTCGTATCCTCTATCGCCGGCATTGCAAAAATGAATCCTCAGTCGGCTGCGCCGACAGCTCCTTTGGAAAAGGAGCCGTTGCACCTTATGTGCATTTACCACAGAGATACCACGATATAATCAGAAACCACAGGCGAACACCGGTCGCCCCCACAAAATAACCCAACAGGATACACGACTATGAGCGAACACAAACACGACAACATATGGGACACCCCCGGCATGGCAGTTGCATCCGAGCAATTCGACGCCCTGTTGGAACTGGTGAGAAAATCGAACCCCGCCGCCGATTGCGAGAAAATTCGGCGGGCATTCGTCATGGCCGCAGAGGGCCACGGGGCGCAGATGCGCAAGGACGGTACGCCTTTCGTCACCCATCCGATCGCATCCGCGCATATTATCGTGGAGATGGGGTTGGATGAGGACAGTATTATCGCCGCCCTGCTGCATGATGTCTTGGAGGACACGTCTGTCACCCATGCCGAGATTCAACATGCGTTCGGCCCCTCGGTGGCGGCGATTGTGGAGGGGGTCACGAAGCTGACTCGTGTGCAGTACACCAGTAAGGAAGAGGAGCAGATGGAGAATCTGCGCAAGATGCTCATGGCTATGGCCAGCGACATCCGTGTCATCCTCATCAAACTGGCCGACAGGCTCCACAACATGCGTACCATGGCCTATCAGGTGGGCAAGAAGCAGTTGGAAAAAGCCTATGAAACCATGCAAATCTACGCCCCCATCGCCCATCGCTTGGGTATGCAAAAAATCAAATGGGAGTTAGAGGACTTATCGTTCTTCTATCTCGACCGCACCGCCTACGATGCCATCATGCAGGATTTGGATACACGCCGTGATACGATAGATGCCTTTATGTCCGACATGCAGCGCAAGATGACGGAACGCTTTACGGAAAATGACATCGAGGGCACGGTCTACGGGCGGCTCAAACATATCTACAGCATCTACCGCAAGATGTACACACAAAAGCGTACCTTTGAGGAAATCTTCGATCTCTGTGCATTCCGTGTAATTGTGAAAGATATAACAGACTGTTACAATGTCCTCGGACACATTCACGACATGTACAACCCTGTTCCGGGGCGGTTTAAGGATTATATCTCCACGCCCAAGCCCAATATGTACCAGAGCTTGCACACCACCGTCATCGGCGAGGAGGGTATCCCCTTTGAGGTGCAGATTCGCACATGGGAAATGCACCACACAGCGGAGTACGGTATCGCCGCACATTGGAAATACAAGACCCCCGGTCCCGGCGGCAAGAAGCGTGCGGGGGATGAGGAGCGTTTCGCTTGGGTACGCCGTCTCTTGGAGAGCCAGCAAGAGGCGGGCGACGCGGCGGATTTCTTCCACGACCTGCGCATCGACATGTTCGCGGATGAGGTCTTCGTCTTTACGCCCAAAGGCGATGTCATCAATCTCCCCGCAGGCGCGGGGCCGATTGACTTTGCCTACTCCATCCACTCCGCCGTCGGCAATCGGATGACGGGGGCGAAAGTCAACGGGCGGATTGTACCGTTTGACCACGTGCTGAAGAACGGCGATATTGTCGAAATCATCGCCTCCGGCCACTCCCACGGGCCGAGCCGTGACTGGTTGAAAATCATCAAGAGCAGTGAGGCGCGGAACAAAATTCGCCAGTGGTTCAAGAAAGAGAAGCGGGAAGAGAACATCGTCCACGGCAAGAGTGCGTTCGAGGCCGAGATGCGGCGGCAAGGTCTCGCTATGGACGCCATCACACGAGGCGAGGTGCATGATCAGGTCATCAAACGCATCGGCTTCCCTACGTTGGAGGACGCCTACGCCGCCATCGGCTACGGCGGGCTGTCGGCGCAGAAAGCGGTCGGCAAAGCGCGGGACGTGCTGATTCAGCTCGCCAAGCCGGGCAAGAGCCTCGTAGACCGCATCAATCAACAGAAGCAGCAGACTGCGACCAAGGCCGTCCGCGGCATTGTCGTCGAGGGCGTGGATAACTGTCTGGTCAAGTTCTCCCGTTGCTGCTCTCCCGTACCGGGGGATGAGATTGTGGGCTTTATTACCCGCGGTCACGGCGTCTCCGTGCATCGGCGGGACTGCGTCAACTACCTCAACGCCGCCGCAAAACCCGAAGACATGGGCCGTTGGATTCCCGTGTCTTGGGCGGACACCGAGGGGGAGACTTATCTCACCAACCTCGCCGTTACAGCGAAAGACAGGGACGGCTTGGTATTGGATATCGCAACCGCACTCACCTCACTCAAAATCCGTATGCGGAGCCTCAACGCCCGCGACATCGGCGGGAATGCCGTGGCATTTCTCTCGCTGGAGGTGGCAGATTTGAAAGAATTGCAGAGCGCGATTAACAAGCTGTCGGGGATATCGGGCGTTGTTGATGTGAGCCGCAGCGCGGATTAGCCTATGCTGACACTCTATTTCTCAGCCACGGGCAACACAAAATACATCGCCCGCCTGTTCAGCAAAGCAATGGGCGCAACCTGCCTTTCCATCGAGGAGGAGGCCGATTTCCGTGCCGAAATCACAGCGCATGACACCATCGCGTTTTGCTATCCCATCTACGCTTCCCGCGCGCCGCTGATTATGCGGCGGTTCGTGACGGAACATGCAGAACTCCTGCGGGGGAAGAAACTCGCCATTTTCGCCACCCAAGTCGCATTCTCCGGTGACGGGGCGCGGTCACTCTTGGACTTGTTGCCGTCCGGCCACGTGGAGGTCGTCTACGCCGAACACTTCAACATGCCGAATAACGTTTGCAATCTCTGGCCGCTGTTTCGGCGGCAGAGCAAGCGAGGGATTGCACGGCGTTTTGCCCGCGCCGACGGCAAGATAGCCGCTGTTTCGGCGGATATGCAGGCCGGACGGGTGAAAAGACGAGGGTTTTCTCGATTCTCCCGCGTACTCGGCAAGCTCCAAGCCCCGGCTTGGTTACGCAAGGGCGAGCGTATCATGGGACAAAACCTGAAAATCAACGACAACTGCACCGCTTGTAATCTATGCGTATCCGCTTGCCCGATGCGGAACTTGGAGAACGAGCAGGACAAGATCGTCCATAAAAACAACTGCACCGTGTGCTATCGCTGTGTGAATCTCTGCCCGCAGCGGGCGATTACGGTGTTCCTCCACCAAAAGCTCAGGTGGCAATATCGAGGTCTACCGCCGGGAGTCCGGTGCCCAAGCGTTTTGCCAAAGGCAAAACCTTGATATAGGCGGAGCTTTGCTTTGCCGTACAGATTAAATAAAAAGGGGCCCCCGCGAGGCTTGCCGCGTGGGGAAATAAGGAGGCTTCGCTTATGCGGGCGGTTTTAACACGGGTCACAGAGGCATCTGTGACCATCGACGGAGAAATAAAAGGTGCTATCGGTGAGGGCTTCCTCGTACTCCTCGGCATCCATCAGGACGACGGCGAGGCGCAGGCGGTAAAACTTGCGGATAAAGTCTGCGGCCTGCGCATTTTTCGGGACGAGAACGACCAGATGAATCGCTCTCTGGCCGATTACGGCGGGAAACTGCTAGTCATTTCGCAGTTCACGCTGTACGGCAACTGCAAAAAGGGCAGACGGCCGGAGTTCCTGTCTGCCGCCCGACCCGAGACAGCGATTCCCTTGTACGAACGGTTCCTCGCCGAGTGCCGCGACCGCGGCTTCGAGGCGGAGACGGGCGAGTTCGGGGCGTATATGCAGGTGCAGTCGGTGAATGACGGGCCTGTGACATTGGTTTTGGATACGGATGCGTTGTAGGCTACCCAAAGCCTCCCTCGTTTACGAGGGAGGTGCCCCGCAGGGGCGGAGGGAGTATGCGCTTGACCTTGTGAAACGCGCGAACTCCCCCAGTCAGCTTCGCTGACAACCCCCTCAAAACGAGGGGGCCTAAGGGCATGATACATAGAACACAACATGAAAGGTTGCGTGAATATGCACATCAAAACAATCCCGGTCGGACAGTTGCAAACCAATTGCTACGTGGTCACAGACCCCGACACGAAAGCCTGCATCATCATCGACCCGGGCGATGAAAGTCCTGTGATTCAGCGGTACTTGGAGGACTTCGGTCTCACGCCGCAGGCAATTTTCATCACCCACGGCCACTATGACCACACGATGGCAACGGACGACCTCGTGCGGGCATGGGGCATTCCCGTGTATATCGGCGCGGCGGACGTGAGTACGGACAGCCGCCCACACCCCTACCGCTATGCGGCGAGCGGCGACACGCGCTATTGGGAAGATGGGGAAGAAGCCACCATCGGCGGGCTGACGTTCCGTATCATTGCTACCCCTGGGCATAGTCCCGGCGGCGTCTGCATTCTGGGCGACGGCTGTCTTTTCACCGGCGATACGCTCTTCCGTGACGACTGCGGCCGCATGGATTTACCCGGGGGGTGCGCGCACACCATGATGCAATCTCTGGCAAAAATTGATGCGCTGGAGGGCGACCTCGAAATCTACCCCGGCCACGCCGAGGCCACGAGCCTTGGCCGTGAGCGGCGGTTTAACCACTACCTGCGGCAAGCAGCGACGGGGAAGTCATGGTCTTAGAACTCATCGGCCACGATTATAAATACGCCGTGGAACAGGTGATGCTGACGCTGTTTCCCGAAGAACGCCCCGTGTATGGCGGCTGCGTAGGAGCGGATTCCATATCCGCCCGGGTGCAACTCTCACACGGCGCAAAAGTCAGTACAGCGGTGACGGTGCTTTGGTATGAGGGCGTACGGTATCGGGGCGTGGCGAGAGCCGCGCGGCAGGATGCCGCCCCTGCGACGGGGAAGAATCGGCCGGAGCTTGTCCGAGAGCGGACGATGCAGAAAATTATCAAGCTCTCGTTCTATCGTGCGGCGACTGCGGCCACGGGACAGGTGCCACCGTGGGGTGCCTTGACGGGTATACGCCCCGGCAAGCGGGCGACCGCGCTCTTGGAGACGGGAGCTGCACCGGGACAGGTACAGCGGATTTTTGTGAAAGAGTACGAAGTCGCCCCGCAGCGGGCGGCCTTGTGCATCGCCACAGCTCGTGCAGGGCTTGCGGTCAAAGCAAGCCTTGCACCGCAAGATATTTGCCTTTATGTCGGCATCCCCTTTTGCCCGACCCGCTGTGCGTATTGCAGTTTTGTTGCCTTGGACGTGGAGAAGTCCACGCATCTGGTGGAGCCGTTCCTCGCAGCATTGGAGCGGGAGACAGCAACCACAGCGAATGTGGTGCGGGCGTTGGGGCTTCGGCCGGTTGCACTCTACATCGGCGGCGGCACGCCTACCACATTGACAGCGGCACAGCTTGCTGCCCTCACGGGGTCGCTCTCGGCTCACTTCGACCTCTCGCATCTGCGGGAGTACACCGTAGAGGCAGGACGACCCGATACGCTGGATATGGAGAAGCTGTACGTCCTCCGAGATGCGGGTGTGACACGGGTCAGCGTCAACCCGCAATCGATGGATGACGCAGTCCTCACGGCAATCGGACGCAAGCACACGGCCGGGGATATTGTACGGGCGGTGGAAATGGCTCGGTCTGTGGGTTTCCCCGTGTTGAACATGGATTTGATTGCGGGACTTCCCGCCGATACGGCGGCGGGCTTCGCCCGAACCTTGGAACAGGTCTTGGCTCTCGGCGCAGAAAATATCACCGTCCACACCCTCGCCCGCAAAAAGGGCGCGCAAATTAAGACGGACGACGTTCCCGCACCCGGTTCCGAGGCCGTGGAGGAGATGCTCGGCCATGCGCTTACGGCCTTGCCCGATGCGGGCTACGCACCTTACTATCTCTACCGCCAAAAGTTCACCGCGGGCGGGTTTGAGAACGTGGGCTGGTGCAAACCGGGGGCGGAAAACCTTTACAACATCGCCATCATGGAGGAGCTTTGCAGTATCCTCTCCCTCGGCGGCGGAGCTTCGACCAAACTGGTCAACCCCCACACGGGGCGCATTCCTCGGATGTATAACCCCAAATTCCCCTTGGAATATGCCGAGGGGATTGATAGAATACTGGCATCAAAAGAAAACATTCGGACATTTTATACAGAGGAGGACCTTACCCATGGCACTAACTTATGACCTCGGCACCATTAATGACAGACTGGCCCGTGACCCGGAGGATTTCGTCGCTGAATGCGACGCCGCCTACAGGCACAAAGTAATAGAAGCGGCGGATTTGGTTCAAAAGAACATGGCAACGTCCCCTATCGTCCTGCTCTCCGGCCCATCGGGTTCGGGCAAGACGACAACGGCTCTCAAGTTGGAGCGGGAGTTGTTGGAGCGCGGGGTGAGCTGTACCACCATCAGCTTAGACCGCTACTTCAAAACCTTCGACCCCAAAACCGTCCCACGCACGCCGGACGGGATGCTCGACCTCGAATCCCCGAAGTGCCTCGACATGGAACTGCTTGACGAGCATTTTACCATGCTCAACGAGCGCAAGGAAATTTTGGTGCCGTATTTCATGTTCACCCAACAGCGGCGCAGCGCGACGCGGTTCACACCCGTCTGTCCGAAAGAAAACGAAGTCGTCATCTTCGAGGGTATCCACGCACTCAATGACGACATCGCGGGACGGCACCCCGAGGCGTTCAAGCTTTATGTCTCCGCCCGTTCCGACATCGTGGACGGAGACGAAACTGTGTTCAAAGGTACATGGATGCGCCTTGTGCGGCGTGTTGTGCGGGATGACAATTTCCGCGGCTCGGATGCCGCTTTCACCCTCGCCCTCTGGGCGAATGTGCGGCGGGGCGAGAAGCTCTACATCTCCCCCTACAAGGACAGAGCCGATTACCGCTTTGATTCCTCGCTGCCCTATGAGGTGAGCCTGATGAAGCAATTCGCCGCCCCGCTTTTCGCGGGTCTCTCGCCCGATGTAGAACGCGGTGAGGAGTTGGCCGATATCGTACCCGCACTTGACCGTTTTGCGGATTTGTCGGCCGATTTGGTCTCACCCGATTCGCTGATGCGGGAGTTTATCGGCGGCGGGAGCTACAAATACTAGTCTCGTCCATGTAGGGGCGGCTCCACGCGGCCGCCCCGCCCTTGCTCTTCGTAGAGGACGCTGTCCTCAGCGTCCCGTTCGCGTATTGCAAATTTGAAATGGCGGGACGCTGAGGACAGCGTCCCCTACAACAAAACCACCCCATCAGGCTTCGCCTGTCACCCCTCCAAAGAGGGAAATCAGGGCAAAGGGCAACAAGCAAAAAAACCGGGACGCACCATGCGCCCCGGTTTTCTCTGTCCCTAATACACAAACCACATATCATTAAACTGCTGAAACGCCATCGAAATCTCTCGATACGTCGCGTAGGACGCCCGCGGATTCGCGCTCAACACAATCAGAATATACGGCGAGTCCGCATACACAATTGCCATGTCGTGCCGTGCGGTACTGAGCCAGCCGGTCTTACTGGCGATGGGATAGTCCGACACGATGAAGGGGATTTGATTGTTCAGCAGATGCCGCCGAAACTCAGCGGCGTGCGGAGCGTCGGACTCGATGTACCGATAAATCGCCCAAGCGAAAATCGCCGCTTCGTCCACGTTCAGCTGATGTCCCATGATGCTGTTTGACACCCAGTTCGGGTTCGCTCCGAGATTCGCCACCCACCGACGGAACCCCGCCGTGCCGTGGAAGTCCCGCAGGGAGAGCGTGGAGGCGTTGCAGCTGTAAATCAAATTCCGCCGCAACATCTCCCGTTGGGTGAGCGTTCCGCCGTTGGTGAAACGGATGCGGGCGTCCAAATTCGTCTCCCCGCGGTCGGCCTTTTCGTAGATGTACATGGAGAAAAACGCCTTGGGTACACTCGCTCCGTGGTAGACCCTGCCGGGATTATAGCGGTAGACAAAGCCCGTCTCAATATTCTCGAAATACACCGACAGGCTGTTTCCGTGCCGCCGCAAGAGGGCGTCCAAATGTTGTGTGGGCGGCGTGAAGTTCAGGTCAATCCACCGTGGCCCGAGCCAAGTGGAAATTTGCAGCCAACTCCCTTCCTGCGCCAAAACCTGCACCACTTGCGGATTGATGGATGTAAAAGGCAATGCTTCGCCCCGTTGGTTATATAGCCCCGTGGGGCGTTCGATGAAGCGTCTGTTGTCGGTCAAGAACACCCAGTACTCCCCGCGATAAGTAGAAATCTGCGCCCAGCCGTCGCCGTTTTGCCGCAGGAGGACTACCCGCTGCGGGCCAAAGGTGGCGATACGAGAAGCGCGGAAATCAGGCTCCGCGTAGATGGAAAATGTCCAGTCTATCTGATGAAAGATGAGGTCGGGCGGCGGGAGCGGAGCCGGACGGCGGCTGAATTCAAAATAGTCTACAAAATTGCGCAGCATCACGGCGCACTCGGCTCTGGTTGCCGTGCCGCCCGGGCTAAATTGTCCCCCGTGCCCCTGCATGATTTGGTTATGGGCAACCCAACCGGCGGCACTACGTGCCCAATGGGCGACCTGCGCGTAATCTGAAAAGACAGCCGAAAGCGGAACATCCGGGACAGCCATGTCATAGCCTTTGAACCGCGCATAATTGTAGAGCATAACGGCCATCTCTTGGCGGCTGATATTGCCGCCCGGGTTAAAGCGATTGCCGCCGACGCCCAGTACGATGCCGTTCTCGTTCGCCCAGAGAATGGCATCGGCATACCAAGCATATGACGGGACATCGTCAAACACCTGCCTGCGATCGACTTCCGGGCTGCCCTCGATGCGGTAGAGCACCGTGACCAGCATCGCGCGGGAGAGCGTCCCGCCCGGCGTAAACCGTCCGCCGCTGCCCTGCATGATGCCGTTTGCGTAGACGTATCGGATGGCATCAAAATACCAAGCACGCACAGGCACATCGGGGAATGGGCTGCCGAAAGAGGCGATGGTGACGAGGGCGGCGAGGGCGTTTTGCAGGGCGGTGTATGCCGCGTCTGCCTCGGACTGCGCGGCCATCGGATTGGCCAGAACGGCCTCAGCTTCGGCGACAGCATCCGAGACGGCGCGCCAGCTTACGTTGGTGTAGTGACTGCCGATGCGGGTTTCGGCTTGCGCGACGAGGGTTTGCAGCTGAGCGAGGTCGGAAAGCATGATTGTACTAATTACTGCACGAAACGCCTCCGGCCGGAAACCCTGGCACAACTCGATGACAATATGCCAAGTCGGAGCATTATCCGTCAGGGCCCCCGGCGGTACAAGTCGGTTGAGTATAATATCGCCGTTTTCCTCAATGCGCTCTACACGATGTCCAATGGAGCCGCTCCCCTCCACCGGCGCGAGAATAACGAGATAGTGTGTCTCGAAAAACGCGTCTGCATAACGTTCTGTTACTGTCTTGGAAAGTCCGGTTTGCTGGTGTAGTTCCTCCGGTGTAGTTATGACGCGGATGCCCTCCCAAAAGGAATATCCGGTGCTGTCTGTCTGCCACGCATAAAACTCCGCCGCGCCGTCGTCTCCATCCCCCGCCTGCACGTCACCCGTATACGGCACCGCGCCCAAGAGCAGCACCGCCGCCAGAAGAATTGCCAAAACCCGCCGTATGTTTTGCCTTGCCATATCATTTCCCTCCAATTCTAATATACAAACCACATATCATTAAACGCCTGAAAGGCCATAGAAATTTCCGCGAAATCTCTATAGTCTGCGGCAGTCCAACCGCTCCGAGCCGATAAAATCACGAGGATATAGGGCGAGGGCGCGTACACAATCGCCATATCGTGCCAAGCCGAGGGCGGTGTCCAGCCGCTTTTGCTCGCCACGGGGTAGTCCGACACGATGAAGGGGAACTGATTGTTCAAGAGCTGCTCCAAAAACGTCTCGCTGAATCTGCCGTCGGATTCGAGGTAGCGGAAAATCTCCCTTGCGTGCAGCCCCGCCTCGTTCGCGGTCAGTTGCGAGTTGACAATTCTGCTCCCGACAAAGTTTCGGTTCCCGCCGATATCTTCAAGAAACTGCCGATATCCGTTCAATCCGTGATGCCGCCGCAGGATATCCGTTGCGGCGTTGTCGCTCCAACTCACGTTGTAGCGGAGCAAGTCCAATTGCGAAAAAGTCGTGCCGATGCGATAGTTTCGGCTCATTTCGCTGTACCAACGTGTGAAATCTGCCGAGGTAAATGTAAGTTGGGTGCCTAAGTCGGTCTCGCCCCGCTCGGCTTTTTCAAAGATATACAAGGAAAACGCCGCTTTCGGCACACTAGCCGAGACATACACCCGCTCCGCGTTGTGGCGGAAGACAAAGCCTGTTTCGAGGTTCTCAAAATACACCGACAGGCGATTCCCGTGCCGCCCTAAAAGCGCGGTCAGTTCCTGCGTGGGCGGTGTAAAGTCCAAGTCAATCCAACGCGGCCCCTCGCGTGTGGAGATTTGCAGCCAAGTTCCGACTTGCGCTAAAATTTCCACCACTTGCGGCGCAAGTGCCGTCAGCGGGAGCGCGTCGCCCTGTTCGGCATAAAGCCCCGTGGGGCGTTCGATGAAACGCATGTTGGCGTTGAGGTAGACCCAGTAGTCGCCGTAATCGGTGGCAATCTGCGCCCAGCCGTTGCCGGGTTCCCGCAAAATCTCCACCACCTGCGGAGCGAACATTGCGATGCGGGGCGCGTGGAAGTCGGGCTCTTCGTAAATCGAAAACCCTCGGTTGATAAAGCGCGCATCGGCCGGGAGAAAAACCCAAGCGGAGCCGTTGTCGGTGCGAATTTGTGCCCAACCGTTGTCGAGTTCCCGCAGAATCTCCACCACCTGCGGGCCGGAGACTGCGACCTGTGCGGCCCTGAAATCGGGCGCGTCATAGAGGATAAACCGCCAATCGATGCGGTGCAGAGCGGGGTTTGGCAACGGTTCTTCCGATTCGGGCGGTTCCGGCTGATGCTCCGGGCCGAGGATAAATAAGTCTACGAGGTTCTGCAACAACATGCCGGACTGCGCGGTGCGCCCATGGGCGGCGGGGACTACGCTTTGTATGAGCAACAGGAGGGCGAGGCAGCATGTGCCGAAACGCAGTATTCTTTTCATGGTGCCCGCCTCCTTGTCTGATGTCATGCTTTAAATTATAATTGTCTTTTGGGATGCCGTCAAGGTCTGTCGGATTTTGGCAGGGGCGGGACGAACGCAGGGGCCCCATTTTGCCGCCCGCACAGTTTAATTTTGAGCCGGTATTGCAGGGGATTGGCTGACTAAAAAGAGAGCCACTCAAATGAGTGGCTCTCAGGCTGGAGACAAACCCGCTTCGCTGGGCTTTGCCTTCCAAGGGAACCGGCCTGCGGGCCGGGTCGCTGCGGCGGTTGTGGTGTTTATTTTCAGGCGCATGTCCTGAAAATAAACGGATTCCACCTTTTTTGCCTCCGGCGCACACTATCATGCACTTGTCGGCAAAAAAGCATTTCGCCTTCGGCGAAATGTAGGGCAAGGACTTTATCTACAAGCAAAGAGCCACTCATTTGAGTGGCTCTCAGCAGACGTATTACACCAAAATCTTCTTCAACTCCGCGAACCGCGGCAACGAATCCTGCATCGCCCGTTGCGGCTCGCCTTGAATCAGCGGTAGTGCATAGTCGATAAATTCCTGCGTAATCCCGCTCCCGTCCGGTGTGACCCACTCTAGGGGCAGCGTTTTCTCGAAGTTCGCCACCTTCTCCAGCGGTAACAGCACGGTCTTGCAGACGTATTGCCCGGAGGACATGTCACGCTCGAAAGCGACCATCTTACCGCTCTCCCCGGCGACAGCGGCTTCGACGGCAGTCTTGCCTGCAAGGAAAGCCTCGTCGATGTCTGTCTGCGATGCCAAATGCGCCGCGCAACGCTGCAAAAGGCTCAGCTCAATCCCCCGCACCTTGGCCCCGGTGCGCGCCTTGACAATCGCCGCCAGCGTAGCGGCAAGGCCGCCGAGCTGGACGTGGCCGAAAGAATCCCGTGACTTTTCAGACGTTGCACCGTACTCGGCAATCAGTTTTCCGTCTTTGTCGTGTATCCCTTCGGACACGGCGACGAGGACATTGCCCTGCCGCTCGTAAATAGCGGTCACGTCGGTGAGGAACTTGTCCATGTCGAATGCCATTTCCGGCACATAAATCAAATCCGGTCCGCAGCCAAAGTGAGAGGCCAAGGCGGCACTCGCCGTGAGCCATCCGGCGTGGCGGCCCATAATCTCGATGATGGTCACCTGCCCCGTATCGTAGACTCGAGCGTCCTTGTAAACTTCCATAAAGCTCGTCGCCACATAGCGGGCGGCGGAGCCGAAGCCGGGGCAATGGTCAGTACCGAAAAGGTCATTGTCTATGGTTTTCGGCACACCCATGACACGGCACTCGTAGCCGACTTTGGCGAAATAGCGGCTGATTTTATTACAGGTGTCCATGGAGTCATTGCCGCCGTTGTAGAAGAAATAGCGGACATTGTGTTTCTCGAACACTTCCACAATCCGCTTGTAGTCTGTCTCATCCGCATCGGGGTCTGCGATTTTGTAACGGCAGGAGCCGAGCGCGGACGAGGGTGTGTTGCGCAGGCGTTCCAGCTCTGCCGCATCCTCTTGGCCCATATCGTAGAGCTGTTCGTTTAACACGCCCTTGATGCCGTGCGCCGCGCCGTATACGGCCGTGATGTGCTCGCTGTCCAAGGCCGTGCGGATGACGCCGTAAGCCGAAGCGTTGATAACGGATGTCGGCCCGCCGGATTGTCCGATGACACACGCGCCTTTGAGTGGGGTTTGCATAGTTGAAGTTCCTCCTTGTGAAAATAATCATGTTTTGTAGGGGGCGGCGTCTCCGACGCCCTGTTGTTCCGATTTTTACCAACGTGGGCACAGGGCGTCGGGGACGCCGCCCCCTACATTTTATATCCATCGAATAGGAGCAGTATATCACATTTTTCCTTGGCAGTACAGAGGAAATGGGAAAAATCTCTTCCATTATCCGCGTATCTGTGCTAAAATGGTGGCACAAAACGCTTGTCATAGGGTGCGATGTGGGCATCACACCCTACGACGAACATTTACACCACAAAGGAAAAGGAGACACACCATGCCACTAGTCACAACCACGGAGATGTTCAAAAAAGCCTATGAGGGCGGCTACGCCATCGGGGCTTTTAACGTCAACAATATGGAAATCGTCCAAGGCATCACCGAGGCGGCGAAAGAGCTCAATTCCCCGCTTGTCCTCCAAGTATCCGCAGGCGCGCGCAAGTACGCCAGCCACACCTATCTCATGAAACTGGTTGAGGCCGCGCTGGAAGAGACGAATCTCCCCCTCGCCCTCCACTTAGACCACGGTGATACGTTCGAGATTTGCAAAAGCTGTATCGACGGCGGTTTCTCCTCCGTCATGATTGACGGCAGTCACCACAGCTTCGAGGAAAACATCCGCCTCACCCGTCAGGTCGTGGAATATGCCCACGCAAACGGCGCGGTTGTCGAGGGCGAACTCGGCCGCTTGGCCGGGGTGGAAGATGACGTGAACGTCTCCGAAGAAGACGCGAGCTACACCAAGCCCGAAGAAGTCGAAGAGTTCGTCGCGCGCACGGGCGTGGACTCCTTGGCCATCGCCATCGGCACCAGTCACGGGGCGTTCAAGTTCAAACCCGGCCAAAAGCCGCAACTGCGTTTTGATATCCTCGAAGAAATCTCCCGCCGTCTGCCGGGTTTCCCCATCGTGCTCCACGGGGCGTCCTCTGTCGTGCCGGAGTATGTGAAGATGATTAACGAATACGGCGGTGCCATGCCGGACGCCATCGGCATTCCCGAGGAGATGCTTCGTCAAGCGGCGAAGATGTCCGTCTGTAAGATTAACATCGACTCCGACCTCCGTCTCGCCATGACGGCGACCATCCGTCAGCACCTCGCTCAACACCCCGACCACTTCGACCCCCGGCAGTACCTGAAGCCGGCACGGGAAGAAGTGAAGAAGATGGTGGCGCATAAGATTGTGAATGTGCTGGGGTCTGACGGCAAGGCGTAAGAACAAGACAGCAAAATCCCCGCTCCGGTTGGAGCGGGGATTTTTTGTATGTGCAGGGGCGATTACTAATCGCCCGGCCCTTGCCCTTATTTTCCTCCTGCGGAGGGGAGTAAGGGCAAAAGTAAAGGCGGCCAATGGCCGCCCTTACAACAAATCAAAACAACAAACCGAACTCTAGCCCCGCAACCCTTTCTTCTTATACGCGACGATGAAAAACGCCAACAGCAAAACGATATTGACGCCAATCACGATGAGCGCGTGTGTGAAGTCGGCATAGGGATCCATTATGACCCGAAGCACCTGATAGGAGAAGAGGTACGGTGCAATTTGGGCTATGAATTCGTTGAACATAGAGGCCATAGGTAAAAAGGCGAGCAGCATCATGAAAGGTGTATAAATCACGGATGCCTGTTGTACATTCTTCGCAAAAATGCCGATTGCGCCGCCTAAGATGGAAGAGGCGATGAGACCCAGTACGGCAACGGCGATAAAACGAATCAAAAGCTCGCCGGAAAAACTGCCGATGAAGACAAAGGCGGCGACAGAGGCCGCCGACATCACAAGCACAAAGCCGGTCAGGCCCAGCAGATACTGCCAAGGCCGAACCCCGGCCATCACCAGAAAACGAAGCCCCTTGTACTCAATATCTTCCGCGACATTATTGGCGATTACAATCATGGGGGTGCTGCCCACGAACATGGCGGCAAACATGCCGACCTGCATGGCACCCTCCTCTCCTCCCATAAGAGAGCCCAGCATAAGTGCCATCACGGGGAACAATACAAACATGATTGTGACGGAGACGTTTTTTGTCAGGTCATTCAACTGTTTGGTAAAAATCGCTTTTACTGCATTCATTCTGCCGCCACCCCCGTCATTTTCATAAAGACCGCGCCCAAATCCGGCATGGTCTTGTAAGACTCGTGCTTGTCGCAAATCGCTCTCGGGCTGCCATGTTCCACGATTTTACCCTTGTGCAAGAGTGCTACGATGTCACACAAATCCACGGCCTCTTCCATGTTGTGCGTGGTGAGGAAGATGGTCGTCCCTTGGTCACGCAGACCGAGAATCAGCTTATGGATGCCCCGTGCCGTGGTGGGGTCAAGGGCGGATGTAGGTTCATCCAAGAATAAAATTTTGGGTGAGTGCAAAATCGCACGGGCAAGCGCAAGCCGCTGCCGCATACCCTTGGAGAGCTTGGACACCGGGGTTTTGCCCTCTTTGCCGAGACCGACGTTTTCCAGAGCCTTTTGCACCTTGCTCTTGTCCACGCCGTAGATGCCTGCAAACAAATTCAGGTTCTCCGTGGTGGAGAGGCGTTTGTACAAGCCGTCTTCCTCCAGCATCAGACCGGTCTCATTGGACGTTGCACCGATTTGGAAATTTCCGCCCTCCGGGGTGAGCTGATTGGTCAGGATGTTGATAATCGTTGTTTTACCCGACCCCGACGGGCCGAGCAGGCCAAAGATTTCTTTCGGTTTTACATCGAAGGTCACGTCGCTGAGCACGGTTTTATCGCCAAAGCGTTTGACGATATTGTTCATTGCAATCAAGTTGCGTTCCTCCTCCATATTTGGATTGTGCGTTGCACACTAGCAGTAGTTTAACATAGTGCGTGCCCGAGGTCAACCTAACACGGGTAAGCTTTCTGTAGTGCTGTGGTTACAATGGTACCAACCGTATTCGGGTAAAAGGTGCCGATGTCATGACATACGCAAAAGCGATTACAAAACGAATTTTGGGACTGTGCCAAGCGCATGGCATTATAGTCGTCGTAGTTGGAAAAGAGCTGACGCAATGCGGTCTAATCTCCGCATATCTGCGTCTTTCTCCTTGGCGGGAACAAATCCCGCCTGCGTCGTCATCCTTGCTATGCGAAAATTATCCTCGCTTTTCATCAGCTCTTTTCCAACTACGACGACTATACAGTCAACAAACTTGCCACGCAATCCGGCGTGACACAATCCACGCTGGACAACATCATAAAAGGAAACACAAAGAGCCCCGGCCTGCGAACATTGCACCGTATCGCACAAGGGTTCGGCATGACGCTGTCCGAGCTGCTTGATTTTCCTGAGATGAACGAGACCTTGTTTGACGATGAGTGATGCGGGTTTGTAGGGGCATAATAGGGGGCGGCGTCTCCGACGTCCCATATCCCTATGTTTCGATTTGCAGAACGATAGGTTTAACCACACGGACGGCCAAAGGGCTTTCGGAAGTGAATTCCGAAAGCCCTTTTACCTTGTTCATCCCAAATCAAATGCTTGCATTTGGTTTGCTTATTTCAGTTCAACCTTTGCGCCGACTTCTTCAAGCTGCTTCTTGAGAGCCTCGGCGTCATCCTTGGATGCGCCCTCTTTCAGGGTTGCGGGGACAGCTTCAACCTTGGCTTTTGCCTCAGCCAGACCCAGACCGGTGACCTCACGGACAACCTTGATGACTTTAATCTTCTCTGCACCGAAATCGGTCATGACGACATCGAACTCGGTCTTCTCTTCTGCTGCCTCAGCAGCGGGCGCGGCGGCGACAGCCACAGCGGCGGGCGCGGCGGCGGATACGCCGAACTCTTCTTCCAGAGCCTTTACGAGCTCAGAGAGCTCCAGGACAGTCATTGCCTTTACTTCTTCGATTAGAGCAGTTACTTTTTCGCTAGCCATTGTTATGATTCCTCCATCATGTAATTTTAATTTTTAGGTTTTTTGTGGTACATCGCCCTTGACCTTTCGCCGGGAGTCCGGCGTCCAAGCGTTTTGCCGCAGGCATCGAACGAAACTCCATTTGCGGATGACTTTGCGCAAATGATTAGTTGAGTCCATGCCCTTGGGGTAAAACCTTGATATAGGCGGGCTTTGCCCGCCGTTATAGATAAAATCAAAGGGGCCCCCGCAGAGCTTGCTCTGTGGGGAATTATGCGGCGGATTGTTTGTCGGCGATTGCCTGCAGCGCAACTGCCAGACCGCGGATGTTGGCGTTGAGTACGGTCGCAAGTCCGGTGACGGGCGCAATCATGGTGCCCAAGACCTGCGCCACCAAGACATCTTTCGCCGGCAGCTTGGACAGGGCCTCCACCTCGGCGGCGGAAATCACCCGGCCCTCAACGAACCCGGCCTTGACTTGCATAGGCTTGTCCTTACCGATGTAGGCAAAAACGTTCTTGGCAGGGGCGACGGGGTCATCCACGTGAAGTGCGACAGCTGTGGGGCCTTCCAAGAAGGGATGCAATCCCTCCAGATTGACCTCTGCCGTTGCAAAGCGGAGCATGGTGTTTTTGATGACCGTGTACTCCACACCGGCCTCCCGCATCTTGCGGCGCATCTCGGTGTCCATGGTCACGTCTGTGCCCTTGTAGTCCACCAAAACGCCGGAGATACTGCCGCCCAGCTTTTCAGCTAAGGCCTTGACCAGTTCTTGCTTTTCACTAAGGATTTTTTTGCTTGGCATGTTGTTCTTTCACCTCCTCGAAATAAAAAATGTCCTTCCGTTCAGAAAGACGGGAGGACACAAGTAAATCGTATCATACCCTCCTCGGCAGGGCTTATGGTTGCCTGCGGTCTTTGGAACGCTTGAGTAGTATAGCAGAGAGGCGAGGTGTTGTCAAGGGTTTTGGCCTGTTTTTTGGCTTTTTGGCGAAGAATCTCTTTCTTTGCAGGGCGGCATAAGATTCTTCGCTGCACTCAGAATGACAAGACAAGATAAATGTAGGGGCGGCCGTTGGCCGTCCGCCGCTTCCCATGTTGCCAACGTACGATTAAGGGCACAGACGGCCAATGGCCGCCCCTGCAACATGCCCCAAAACAGACAAACACTTTACATCCGCCCCAAAATCAGGTATAACTAATCTAAAAGGGGGACACACCCATGCTTTTCGCCATCGACGCAGGTAATACCTACATCGCCGCCGGCGGTCTCACAGGCGGTATGCCCGTCTTTACCGCCACGCTGTCCACCGACAAGAACAAGACGGGGGACGAGTACGCCATTTTGCTCCAAAACCTTATGGAAATCCGAGGCATCGACCCCGGCGATATCGAAGGGGCCATCATCTCCTGCGTGGTACCGTCGCTGACCGCAAAGCTGCGGGAGGCGGTCACACAGGTGACGGGCAAGCGTCCGCTGATTGTGGGGCCGGGGATGAAAACCGGGCTGAATATCCTGTTGGACAACCCGGGGCAAATGGGTAGTGATTTGGTCTCCATCGCCGTTGGTGCGTTGGGGCATTACGCGCTGCCTTGTGTCACCGCGGACATGGGAACTGCCACCATCCTTGGTGTTCTGGACGCCAAGGGCAACTATATCGGCGGTGCGATTTGCCCCGGTCTGCCGCTGTCTCTGGCGGCACTCGCCGCGGGGACGAGCCAACTCCCCAACGTGGAACTCACGCCGCCGGGCCGCGTCATCGGGCGCAGCACGGTGGAGTGTATGCAGAGCGGGATGCTCTACGGCTTCGCCGCCATGCTGGACGGCATGTTGGACCGCATAGAGGCCGAGCTCGGTACGCCGCCCACGGTGGTGTTCACAGGCGAACACGCGGAGCTGATGGCGGAGCTTTGCAAACGGGAAGAGATTGTCACGGATTCGCATTTGATTTTGAAGGGTCTGTGGGGGATTTATGAACGGAACGGGAAAAAGTAAGGGCGCACATCGTGCGCCCCTTTTTTATCGTAGCAGCGGTTCAAACACCGCAACAAAGTTAAACACCAACACCTGCCCGTCTTCCGCCGTAATCACGACAAACGGCGGTCGATCCGTATGCAGCAAGGCATAGGCGGGGCCTATCCCCTCAAAGTTGAAGTTCCCTTTCCGCAATGTCCCAATCGCTGTCCCCATCGTCCGCGTACCGGAGGGGAAGACGTCGATGACGTCTATCTCGAAGTGTTCGCCGAGGTCGAACTCCCGCGCGGTCAGATGTGCGGCGGTGACCACGTTGCCCTCCACGCTGTACTCGATGGGGGTAAACTCCTCCGCTACCATCCACACACCGATTAGGGGCATGGCAATCAGGGCCAACCCGGCGAGGAGCATACAAATCAATCCAAGAGGCTTGGCGAGGTTTAGACCCATGTCGATGCCGACACGTTCTTTGATGATGAGCCGCTTGTCGTTTTTGTTGTGGTAGAAGTAGCCCCAGAGCCAATATTCGTCATCATCCACGGCCAGCGTGTCGCCGACGAGTTTCGTGTACTTCTCCTGTGCTCGCCGCACGGCAAATTCCGCTTTGAAGGCATAGACCACCACCACGACGGTGAGAATCAGCATAAGGGCGAGGAAGAAAAATTCCGACACCCTTGTCTGAAACCAAATCGCAAGCCCCGTCAAGGCGAGGAGCCAGACGGTGAGAGCCATACACCGCAGATATTCTCTGCGCCGAATGCGGGTGAGAATGACGTTGAGGTCGCTGACCGCCCCCACGATTTCGGCATTTTGCCGACGGATGGCCTCGCTGAGAACGAGAATCAGCGGAATCCAAATGACCGTAAGCGCGTAAGCGAGCACCTCATCCCAAACGACACGGCCCTGTATCACCTGCTGTACAAGCGGCACGAGAGGAACCGCCGCTACCAAACACGGGAGGATGAACAGCAGGCGAGGCAGCGGACGGCTTTTCTCCTCCATCGCCCGAAAATCGGCCACGGCAGGGACGGTATGCGTCCCTTGCCAACCGGACTGCCGCTTGATTGTCATCAAGGCCCGATTGGCGCGGACAAAGACCAAGAAACCGCCCGCGATGTAGAGCAGGAGTACAGTCAGCATAATCAAAATCTGCACGGACATGGGCACAAAGAACGCCGGAGCCCCCAGCACCAAGCAACCAAGCGTCACCAGACGGAGCCGCCGCAAATAAATCTTACTAATCGCCTCGACTTCCGCATCCTGATGGTGCGCATAGGGCACCGTAACGCCCAAAATGATATTCTTCTTCGGCAGGCGGTAATTCGCCGAGAAGAAATACAGGGGGATCATAATTGCGTACAAAATTAACCCCATCATTGCCGTCATCAAAAAATCCATTGTCTAGCCCTCTCCTTCTTGATATAGTCGTTCAAGTTAAAAATATCCTCGCAAAGCATCAAACCATTTTTAACTTGGGCGACTATATAGGTTTCGTATAATCTCTTCCACCGTGTCCAAGCCGATGCCGGACACTCTGGCTTCGGCCACGATGAGACGCAGAGCGTCCTCCAGCTTGCGCAGAGCCGCCCCCTCGTCCGTTCTCGGGGCAACCCAAGCCCCGCTGCGGCGGTCGGAGGCGATGTACCCCTCCTGCTTGAGTATCTGGTAGGCCTTGCTCACCGTCATCATGTTGATGCCCAGCTCCGAAGACAAAGCCCGAATTGTGGGCAATTTCTCCCCCGGCCGCAAATCACCCGCGGCGATGCCCAGCACAATTTGATTGCGCAGCTGCTGATAGATGGGGACATCCCCGGAAAAGTCCAACGAGAGTAGCATAGGAGCACCTCCTTTTGCATTATCGATTATAATGCAAAACGTGCAGGCTGTCAAGCGGAACTTTTTTCGAGGTGATACGTCTAATCTTATAATGCTGTCATATGGAGGTATTCCCCTGTGAAAAAACGACTGATTGCCCTCGTGCTGATTGCGGCCTTGTTGGCGGGCCTGTTCGCCGCCTGCGCCGAACCACCGGAACCCTTGGCGACGGGGCCGATGGAAGAACCCCCGCCGCCGGACATAGTCACGCTCGGCAAGGCCGAAGATACCAATGCCGCAATCCTCAACTTTTCTCACGCCCTCTTCCGGGAAGTTTTGGCTATGGAGGAAGAGAACCCCGTCATCTCGCCCCTGTCGGCTTACTATGTCCTCGCGATGGCCGCGCTCGGCGCGGAGGGGGAGACCCGCGCAGAGTTCGAGGCCGTCCTCGGCCGTCCCGCGGCGGCTTTGGCCGGGGAACTCTACGCGCTGACCCAAAGCCTCACGGACACGGCGGCAGTACGGAGCTGAACATCGCGGGTTCCATTTGGACGAACGAGCCGCTCGCCATCCACCCGGCCTTCGCCGAGGCGATGCGGGTCTATTTCGATGCGCCCGCCCTCAGCCGCAACTTCGCCCTGCCGGAGACCTTGGATGAGATTAACGCTTGGGTTTCCGAACGCACAGAAGGGCTGATTGATAGATTTCTGTCGGAACTCGACCCGGCTTTGTTTATGATGCTCATCAATACCCTGTATTTCTCCGGCCAATGGGCGGAGGTGTTTCGCCCCATGACGGAGTTTCCGGATATGTTCCATCCGGAGCGCGGCAGTTCCGTAGAAGTTCTATTCCTCTCCACGGGGGGAACCGACCTCGCCGCATCTATCACCGATACCTATGAGGCCGTCATGCTGCCCTATGACGATGGCCGTCTCGGCTTCCTGCTCGTCCGCCCGACAGACGGCACCCCCGTGCGGGAGTTCGCGGCGGCACAGGATTTGCGGATGATTGTGGCGGGACTGGAAATGCAGCGGCTGGGTACAACCATAGCGCGAACAGGGGAACAAGTCGAAGTGGTCGTCCGTATGCCAAAGCTGGATTTGGAGTTTGGGATATTTTTGACGGAGATACTCCAAAATATGGGGCTCCAAGCGGCGTTTATTCCCGCCCAAGCCGCTTTTCCCGGCCTGCTTGAAGGAGACCCCCCGCTGTGGATTGACCTTGTGTTTCAACGAGTACGCCTTATCGTAGACGAAGAGGGGACGGAAGCCGCTGCTGCAACGGGCATCTTCGTCGCCGGTGCTGCACCTCGCCCCATGGATTTTATCACACTTACATTCGACACACCGTACCTCTACGCCATCTACGATTTGGAGGCGGGGATTCCGCTGTTTATCGGAGTGCTTGAGAATCCCGCGTAATCCTGTATTGACAAACCCGCCGACACTCGCTATAATAGCATTTGCACTTGCGCGAGTGCTGGAATAGGTAGACAGGCACGTTTGAGGGGCGTGTGTCGTATGGCGTGGGGGTTCAAGTCCCCCCTCGCGCACCAAAATTTCATAGAAAACCCCTGATAAAACGGCTACAACCGTTTTATCAGGGGTTTTCTCTACCTATTGTTCAACTATCGTGTACATTGAGTATATTTTTGTCGGCATCAGGGACGATTGAGCGTTATAATATCTACGCCCGCTACGATGAGCAGAAATGCAATTTTGTGGAAATACACCTTTCGGCGCGAAAAATTCACCTTGCAAAATATGAGACTTCTCGGTATAATTACCTTGTAATAATATGCGATACTGAGCTTGGAGGGCGGAGCATATGGCATCATTAAAAACAGACGAATTGCATATATCGCCTCCTCAACAAGAGCAGCCTCGCGATGTTTGGGATAAATCTGCTCCTGTGGAAAAGAGTGCTTATATTCAAGAAACGGACCTTATGTTTTTCAACGATAAAAACATGTCCGTGCCTGAAAACGCCTTAACAATGATTGACTTGTTTTGTGGGGCAGGCGGTTTTTCTGTTGGCTGTTCTTGGGCCGGATTCTTCCCTGTGCTCGGAATTGATTATCTAAAGCCCGCTATCCAAACATGGGGGAAAAACCATCCACAGTCACTATGCTGCTTAGGGGATATTCGTCAGGCAGACCCGCACAAAATCAAGAAATTGCTTGAAAACAAGAGAATACATCACATAAACCTCATAACGGGCGGTGTTCCTTGTCAGGGCTTTTCTATCGCCAACAGAAAGCATAACGCTAACGATGACAGAAACTTTCTGTTTTTGGAGTATATGAAGTTCGTCAAAGTTTTTAAGCCTGATTACATCATCCTTGAAAATGTGTCGGGGCTCAGAAGCACAGCGGGCGGACAATTTGAAAAAGATATTATTAAACACATGGAGTCTTTGGGTTATGCGGTCAAGGTTAAGATGGTAAACGCGCTGGAGTACGGCGTTCCGCAACAACGTCATCGCCTTGTCTTCGTTGGTGTTAAAAATGATAGTGCGCTCACTATCCCATATATATTTCCGTGTGGAGATTTTCAAAAGCCCGAAAAGTACAGGACTGTTGAAATGGCAATATCTGACTTGCCGCACTTGGGCAACGGTGAACAAAAAACAACTTATCATGTATCGGCGCAATCAGAGTTCCAAGCTCTCATGAGAGGTAGTGGGGAGATAGAGATTGATAAACCCTCAAAACTCAGCAATCACGTTGCCCCCAATCATCCGCCCGAAACAATCGAAAAAATCAGAGACACCCCACAAGGCAAGCCTATGTATCCGAAATTCAAGCAAAGAATACGGCTGTCGCTTGATGCCCCGAGCCCAACACAACTTGCGGGGGGGATACGCCCGCAATTCCAGTTTGGGCATCCGACCCAACCGCGCGGTCTTTCCATCAGAGAGAGGGCGCGGATACAGAGCTTTCCCGATTCATACGAATTTGTGGGCGGCATAGTGCAAGAGCGTGTGCTTACGGGTAACGCAGTCCCTCCTCTTATGATATATGAATTGGTAAAGCCCATAGCTGCAGATATCCGCAGGCGTGACGAGGAGAAAAAAGATGTATAGAGTTTGGTACAGCACAGAAAGTTTCGCTGATTATATAATTGACCATACCTTGTTGCGCCGGCGTGAAGTCGTTAAAAACAAAATGTATGAGAGCGATGCGAACAACCCAAGAAACTTCCACGCAACGCCCGACCATATACGGAAAATTCTATATCTGGATGCGCCTGATTTGATTGTTGAAAAAGACAACGAGCCTATATTTTCGATCGAGGTTACGACGGAAGCGGGAACAGGGCATAACGCATTTCAGCGTTTTGCCCGAATAGCCGCATCGGTGGAAAACCAAGTGCCCGCATTTTACATTTATCCTGAAGGGGCGATTATTACAAGGCAAGGCGCAAACTCCCGCTGGGATGTCATTAACCCTGCTGTTTTCAAGGCTCTCGAAGCGGTTATGAGCATTTATGACATTCCCGCCCTGTTGTATTACTTTCCAAGTGACATCAGGCAATTCCCCAACCCTCATGCGGCAGATGCGCCGCATTTTGCGAATAAAGGCTTGCACTATGACAGAGATATTGTGCGATATCCCGCATGTCCCGACGCTCAAAGCAGCGAGATGACAGATATGTTTAGCGCGCTTGATGAGGTTATCAGAATAACAGAAACAAAGGGTGTGCTGGACGGTAGAATTACATTATTGAGAAGCCTTATCATTCGCCAACGCCGCGATTTTATGAATAGCGAGTTTGTAACAAAATCAAATGGACAGGTTCTGTCAGCGATGTCGCCGCTTTCCGCAACGCGAACAGTACCGAGCCACTATTTGATTAACTATTTGAGCCAATATGAAACTGACGGCTATCAAATCGGTGAGCTGTTGCGGAACCGTGAAAATACTGTATTTTACAAGGTCAACGCAAGGTTCAGGGGTGATCCGTATCCGGGAGCCTTGGCGGCGATTGATTATCTGTTGTGCCGTGAGGGCAAGACGTTTGAGGACAGGCGAAATAATTTAATATTAGTTTTCGGTGATTTATCAATTGATGATGCCGCAGAGACAATATCTGTTTCGGATGTAAACGGTTCGTCAATACAGTCTATGATTGCTGACGTAAAGAACAGCGAGCGGCACAATTTACTGTCCCGCGATTATTCGGCATTGCGTAACTATGAAATACCACGTTATTTTATGCAGGTCAGATATGGATCGACTTATTCAAAAGTTAAGCACATTCGCGTGTATTCCTATTTTGCTGATGCGATTTTGTTCCCCGATGGCTCGTTCTGGAGGGACGCTTGATGACAGAAGAACAAGTAACCAAGGCGATTTTAGCTTTTTTAACGGATAATGGCTGGAATATTGTAACGTTCGATTTTCCGCAAAGCGGATCCGGGAAATTACTTCGCCCCAATAATAATGTTTCCGAGAAGAACAAGGGCGGTCTTATCCCCGATATCGTCGCAGTCAAAGGCGGCGTTTGCCTGTTCATTGAGAATAAAGATAAGCTTGTCGTCAGCGACTTCCGAAAGGTGGCATCGTTGATAAGCGATAATCAGTACACAAACGATATCGCGGCACTTTTAGCGAATTATATTGTACATAAAATATACTATGGCGTGGGGTTTCCGTCTGACAAGTGGAACAAAAACGCAGCCGCGAATGCTTCTCTCGTCGATTTTGTCATGGGCGTAAGGGCAGATAAGTCGGTAGAGCTGCTGTATCATCGTCCACACGAGAACATTTTGCCGTAGGGATATTTTACTGTGCCGGAGTGCGGGGGCGTATCGAAACAGCGATACAAGTTGATTTACAAGGAGCATTGCGGAGAATTTATATCCGAGATAGCGTTTCGGGCTAAAGTCAAAAAACCGTCGATTACATCGACGGTTTTTTATTTTTCTCTGCACCGAAACACACAAGCAAGCACACACGGCGGCGCAAAATTTGCGCACAACAAAAATGAATCGCGCATTTTTTGCGCATTTCGCTTGCGTCAAAGCAAACATCCGTGTATAATAAAACAACGGAGGTGGCACACATGGATTTAGGAAAAAAACTCGCGGAAGTACGAGAGGCCGCCGGACTATCCCGCGCACAACTGGTCGAGCTGCTCTGCCAAAAAGGCTTTGATGTAAAAGCCTACACCATCGGCAAATGGGAAACCGGCGCGTCAAACCCAAGCGTGGAGGCGTTTTTGGCGGTCTGTGACATCTGCCGTGTCGTAGATATCCGCCAAACCTTCGCCGAAAAGCGGCTGCTACGCCTATATGACACCCCGGTCTCCGCCGGGGGCGGCAATTATTTGGATGACGGCACGCACGAGATGATAGAAGTCGATAACACCGTGCCGCGCACAGCGGATTACGCGCTTCGCGTCAGCGGCGACAGTATGATGCCGCGCTTTGTGGACAGCCAAATCATCTTCGTCCACGAACAACCGGCGTTAGACGAGGGCGAAATCGGCATTTTTTGCTTCAACCAAGATGTCTACCTGAAAAAACTCGGGCGCGGGTGTCTGATTTCTTTGAACAACAAGTACGCTCCCATCCCAATCGGTGAGCATGATGATGTGCGGGTGTTCGGGAAAGTGGTTGGGTAGATTGCGATGGATATTCTGGAAAAACTCACCGTTTTATCCGACGCTGCCAAGTATGACGTGGCCTGCACGTCCAGCGGCGTAGACCGCAAGGGCGCGCCCGGCTCCATCGGCAACGCGATGGCCTGCGGGATTTGTCACAGTTTTTCGGCAGACGGCAGATGTATTGCGTTGCTCAAGGTGCTCATGAGCAATGCCTGCGTGTACGATTGCAGTTATTGCGTGAACCGGAAATCAAACGATATCCGCCGGGCGACCTTTGAGCCGCATGAGCTGGCGGAACTGATGATTCAATTCTACAGGCGCAACTATATCGAAGGCCTCTTCCTCAGCTCTGCCGTTGTGCGTAACCCGGACTACACCTGCGAGCAGATGATAGAAGTGCTGTCCCTTATCCGCAACCACTATCGGTTTCGGGGATATATCCACGTGAAAGCCATCCCGGGCGCGGATGATAAACTGCTCACCACGCTGGGCCTGTTGGCCGACCGTATGAGTGTCAACTTAGAACTGCCGTCCCATGACAGCCTGAAACTCCTCGCGCCGGACAAGAGCAAAGAGAGTATTCTCGTCCCCATGGGGCGAATCAAGACCGGCATCCACGAAAATCGGACGGATTTGGCAAAGTACAGGCACACGCCCAAGTTCGTCCCGGCGGGGCAGAGTACGCAGATGATCGTCGGAGCCACGCCGGAAACGGATTATCAGATTATCAACCTGTCCGCCGCTCTGTACAAGAAATACGAACTGAAGCGGGTGTTTTACTCCGCCTACATGCCCGTTGTGACGGGGCGCAATCTGCCCTCGCTCGACACGAAGCCGCAACTCTTACGGGAACATCGGCTGTATCAGGCGGATTGGCTGCTGCGATTCTATGAGTTCGACGCCAAAGAACTCTTGGATGAGAAAAACCCGAACTTCAACCCCCTCATCGACCCGAAATGCAACTGGGCCTTGAACCATTACGACTTCTTCCCCGTGGAAATCAACACCGCGCCCTATGAGACCCTGCTCCGCGTACCGGGGCTGGGTGTAATCAGCGCGAAGAAAATCATAAGAGCACGGCGGTCGGGGGCCTTGGACTTCCCCGATTTAAAGAAAATGGGCGTCACTTTAAAACGAGCGCAATACTTCATCACCTGCCGCGGGAAGCCCGCGATGGGGATTCCAAGCAACCCGGACGCGGTGCTGCGCGGTCTTTTATCCGAGCAGGGAGCCGCCCTCGCCCAACCGCCGATGGAGCAGCTCTCCCTATTTGAAGACAGCACGAAAGAGGATTTGGTGAAATGCCTTACAGGACAGATTTAGCCTATTTATACGACGGCTCCTTCGAGGGACTTTTGTGCTGCGTGTATGAGAGCTACTATCAAAAAGAGCTGCCGTCCATGATTTTTTCCTACGAAGAGCCGCAGGAGACGCTGTTCCCCGTGAAAGAAATTGCGACGGACTCCGCCGCCGCAAAAAAAGTGGAAGATTCAATCGGCCGCTCCATTTCCAAAGAGGCCTTGCGGCTCGTGCGTCTGTGCTATTTCTCGCACATGGAGAGCCGAGAGATTACCATCCTGCATTTCCTGCGCATGGGCTATAAAATCGGCTCGTCAGTCACGAATATGCTGGCGCATGACGTGGTGCGAGCAATTACGAAAAACGCGCAGAACGTGGCGAGCGAGAGCCATTTTTATCGGGAGTCCCTGCGCTTTTCCGAATACAACGGGGCCTTGGTGGCGATTATCGAGCCGAAGAACTTTGTACTGCCCATCACCTCTCCCCACTTTTGTGACAGATTCCCAAGTGAGCAGTTTTTGATTTATGATAAGACACACAAAGCCGCTTTCGTCTATCAAAACGGGGAGCGGAGCCTGATTCACTTAGAACATTTTGCCCCCCCGGAAGCAGACGCAACGGAGAAGCAGTACAGAGCCTTGTGGAAGCGGTTCTATGACACGATTGCGATAGAGGGCCGGATTAACCCGAAACTGCGGATGGGGAATATGCCGAAACGGTATTGGGCGCATATGACGGAGTTTATGGAGTGAGGGGCGGGTGGCTTGCTTCGGTTGTTGGGCATCCTTTTGAAACTCGAAGCGGAGTTTTGGGAGGATGTTTTTTTGTTCTCCCCACTTGTTCACAAAAAGTTAATTGACAAACAGTTTCATTTAGCATATAATCTCATTAACTCCACTAAACGTCAAAGAGGTGAGCATCATCAAACGCAACACAATCCAACGTCAAATCATATTGGACGCCCTCATAAAACTAGATACCCACCCTTCCATCGAGGAAATCTACGCCCAAATCCAAGCCGAACATCCGTCCATCAGCAAGACCACGGTATACCGCAATCTACGGCAATTGGCCGAGGCCGGCATAATACGGCGCGTCTCCCTGCCGGACGGTTTGGAGCGGTATGACAAGCGTGTGCACCGGCATTATCATTTTCGGTGCAGAGCCTGCGACTGCATCCACGATGTGGAGATTGCGCCGCTTACAGCGATTAACGATGAGGTGCGGGAAAAACACGGATTTCAAGTGGACGGCCACGATGTGGTTTTTTCAGGCGTTTGTATAGCCTGTCAAGATAAACAATAGAATATAAGGAGGAACGTACATGAGTGATCATAAGAAAAAACTGACCCGAGAGACCGGTGCACCCGTTGCGGACCACAACGACGTGATGACCGCCGGCCCGCGCGGCCCCATGGTAATGCAAGACGTGTGGTTCTTAGAGAAAATGGCACACTTCGACAGAGAAGTTATCCCCGAGCGGCGGATGCACGCCAAAGGCAGCGGTGCTTTCGGCAAATTCACCGTCACGGGGAACGTGACGCAGTACACCAAGGCTAAGATTTTTTCTGAAATCGGTAAAGAGACGGAGGCTTTTGTGCGCTTCTCTACTGTGGCGGGCGAGCGTGGGGCGGCAGACGCCGAGCGGGACATCCGAGGCTTCGCCATGAAGTTCTACACCGAGGAGGGAAACTGGGACTTAGTCGGAAATAACACGCCCGTGTTCTTCATCCGTGACCCGATTCACTTCCCTGACCTCAATCACGCCGTGAAGCGTGACCCCAAGACCAATATGCGCTCGGCGCAGAACAACTGGGACTTCTGGACCATGCTCCCGGAGGCATTGCATCAGGTCACTATCGTCATGTCCGACCGCGGCATCCCGGACGGATATCGGCACATGCACGGATTCGGGAGCCATACATACAGTCTCATCAATGAGAAAAACGAGCGGGTCTGGGTGAAATTCCACTTGAAGACCCAACAGGGCATTCGAAACCTCACGAACGAAGAGGCCGAAGCGGTTATCGCAAAGGACAGGGAGAGCGCGCAGCATGACCTCTTCTATGCCATCGAGCGAGGCGACTTTCCTCGCTGGACGGTGAACATCCAAGTCATGACCGAGAAGCAGGCCAAGAAGCATAAGGACAACCCCTTTGATATTACCAAGGTGTGGAGTCAAAAGGAGTTCCCGCTCATCGAAGTCGGCGTGTTGGAACTCAACCGCAACCCGGAGAACTACTTTGCAGATGTCGAGCAGGCGGCATTTAATCCGGCTAACATCATCCCGGGTATCGGGCTGTCGCCGGACAAGCTCTTGCAAGGCCGATTGTTTTCCTACGGGGATGCCCAACGGTATCGCCTGGGGGTGAACCATTCGTCCATCCCCGTGAACGCCGCCAAATGCCCGGTGCATTCCTATCATCGGGACGGGCAGATGCGTGTGGACGGGAACTACGGCGCGACGACAAGCTATCACCCCAACAGCTGCGGCGAGTGGGCAGAGCAAAAAGAATACGCGGAGCCGCCGCTCGATATGGAAGGCACCATAGACCACCACAGTCAGTACACGGCAAGCGACAATTGCTTTTACCAACCGGGCGACCTCTATCGTCTGATGACGGAGGACAAGCGTGCCGCGCTGATTGCAAACACCGCCGGCAACATCGCATCTGTCACCGACAACATCAAATACCGCCACGCCGCCCATTGCTATCTGGCGGACGTGGAATACGGTACACGTCTTGCCGAGGCATTGGAGTTGGAGCTTGACCGGGTTATCGTGTTGGCAAAGATGGGACGTGAGGAGCGGTTGCAGGCCACGAGCGAGGCCGCATGGCGGTAATGCGGTGACAAGAAAACTTCTCTTTCTGACGCTGGGGTGCCTGTTCTTGGGATTTGGTGCGGTAGGGCTGGTTATGCCGCTCGTACCCACGACCCCCTTTGTGCTGCTCTCCGCTATTTGCTTCTCAAAAAGCAGCAAGAAAATTGAAGCGTGGCTCGCCCGGCTCCCCTTCTTTGGCTCGTTTATTGAGAACTACCGCACCAAGCAGGGCATTACGGTCACACTAAAAGCCATCAGCATCCTCTCCGTCTGGGCGGGGTTGACGACTTCGATGATCGTCCTTGGCAGGCTGTGGGTCAGCATAGTATTGGTAATTGTGGGTGTATGCGTAACAACGCATATTTTGCTCATTAAGACAAAAAAGAAAAATCGAACTATGGAGGAAATTTGAATGTCAAACTTAAAAGGAACCAAGACCGAGAAAAACCTATGGGAAGCCTTCGCCGGCGAGAGCCAGGCGCGGAACAAGTATACCTACTTCGCCTCCAAGGCAAAAAAGGACGGCTTTGAGCAAATCGCCGCCATCTTCGAAGAGACGGCGAACAACGAGAAAGAGCACGCCAAAATCTGGTTCAAACTCCTCTGCGGCGGAGCGATTCCCTCGACGATGGAGAACCTCAAAGCGGCCGCCGCCGGGGAGAACGACGAGTGGACGGAAATGTACAAACGCATGGCCGCCGACGCGCGGGCAGAGGGCTTCGATGACATCGCTGTTCTGTTCGATGGTGTCGGTGCGATTGAGAAAGAGCACGAGGAGCGTTACCTCAAACTGTTGGCGAATGTGGAGACGGGTGCCGTCTTTGCAAAGCGCGAGAAGGCCATTTGGATTTGCCGCAACTGCGGACACATTGCGGACGGTGAGACCGCGCCCGCGGACTGCCCGGTCTGTGACCACCCGCAGGCACACTTTGAATTGCGCGTTATCAACTATTAGAACGAAAAGCCCTGTGTCACGCCCCGCTTACGGCAGGGAGGGACGCAGGGAAGGAATCGGTTTAACCATCAAAAAGGAGGACAAGAACTATGAAGTATGTATGTGACGTGTGCAGCTGGGTCTACGACGAGACCGTCGGAGACGAGGACAACGGCATCGCCCCCGGCACGAAGTGGGACGATTTGCCGGACGACTTTGTCTGTCCGCTCTGCGGGGCAGGAAAAGAAGAGTTTACCGCAGACGAGTAAAAGGAAAGAGGAGAGACCACGATGAAGAAATTTTTTCTCTGTAAGATTTGCGGCAACCTGACCGGGCTGATTGAGAGCAGCGGCGTTCCCATGATATGCTGCGGCGAGCCGATGACGGAACTCATCCCCAACACCGAAGAGGCGGCCGTGGAGAAGCATCTGCCCGCTGTCAAGACGGAAGACGGCGTGCTAACGGTCCACGTCGGCAGTATCTTGCACCCGATGCTGCCGGAGCATCATATTTCTTTTGTATACGTCGAGACGGCAAACGGCGGTCAGCGGAAGATGCTCAAAATCGGCGAAGAGCCGATTTGTCGGTTTACGTTCATCGACGATGCGCCGGTGGCGGTGTATGCGTATTGTAATCTGCATGGGATGTGGAAGACGGACGTGTAACGTGATTGATGTGAAGAGCAGACGGCTGTTAGTTGGCCGTCTGTTTTTTCTATGTTGTTACGCCGGGTTTGCTCCGCCGACGAGGCGAACCCAACGTAGCAAAAACAGAAAACGCACGGGCGGCCGCTCTCGGCCGTCCCCCGCAAACAAAAAAGAGCAGCCTCCCGGCTGCTCTTTTCTCACGTTCACTACCGAATCTTCACATGCACCTCACGCAGCTGCGCTTCCGTCACCGGAGCGGGCGCGCCCAACAGCAAATCCTGCGCATTCGCATTCATCGGAAATGCAATAACCTCCCGAATACTCTCCTGCTCCGTGAGCAGCATCACAATCCGGTCTAAGCCCGGTGCCATGCCCGCATGGGGCGGTGCGCCGTACTGGAACGCGTTGAACAGGGCTGTAAACTCCCGCTCAATGTCCGCCTGCGTGTAGCCCGCGAGTTCAAAGGCCTTTACCATCACGTCTGGCCGATGGTTCCGCACGGCACCCGAGGACAGCTCTACGCCGTTGCATACGATATCGTACTGATACGCCTTAATCTCCAGCGGGTCGAGCGTTTCCAAGGCCTCCAACTCGCCCTGCGGCATCGAAAACGGGTTGTGGGTGAACTCGATTTGACCGCTGTCCTCATTGCGCTCGTACATGGGGTAGTCGGTGACGAAGCAAAATTCGTACACGTCCTTGGCAATCAAATCCAAGCGCACGCCCAGTTCGGAGCGGATTTGCCCGGCGAGCTTGTCCACGAGTTTGAGGGCATCGCAGATGAAAAAGAGGGTGTCGTTCTCCTTGAGGCCGAGCCGGTCAATCAGCGATGCCTGTTGTTCCGGCGAAAGGAACTTCACAATCGGCCCTTTCAGTTCCATGCCCGCGAGTACGGAGATGTAGCCGAGACCTTTCATGCCAATCTCAGTCGCAAAGGCCAGCATTTTCTCAAAAAAGCCCTTAGACGACCCGGCGCAGTTTGGGGCGACGATGCCCCGCACGGGTTTATTCTTAAACGGCGCAAAGTCTACACCTGCGAAGAAGTCCGTCAAATCCACATTCTCCAACGGATTGCGCAAGTCCGGCTTGTCCGTGCCGTATTTGAGCATACACTCGGCATAGGGAATCCGCTGAAACGGTGCGGGGCTGACGCGCTTGTCCGTGAACGCGGTGAAGGTCTCGTACATCACCGTCTCCGCGACGGCGAAGACATCTTCCTGCGTGGCGAAGCTCATCTCGAAGTCGAGCTGATAGAACTCGCCCGGTGAGCGGTCGGCGCGGGAGTCCTCGTCCCGGAAACAGGGGGCAATCTGGAAATACTTGTCAAAACCGGACACCATAAGCAGTTGCTTGAAAATCTGCGGTGCCTGCGGCAGGGCGTAGAACATGCCCTTGTGCTTGCGGCTGGGGACGAGATAGTCTCTGGCCCCCTCGGGCGAGGAGACGGTGAGAATCGGGGTCTGCATTTCCAAAAAGCCCAGCTCTGTCATCTTGTTGCGGATAAACTGCGTAATCTCCGACCGTTTGACGATGTTGCCGTGTACGGCGGGGTTGCGCAGGTCAAGGAAGCGGTATTTGAGGCGCACGTCCTCCCGTGTTTTGGTGGACTCGCTTACCTCGAAAGGGAGTTGCGTGTGCGACTTGCCGAGCAATGCGAGCCGCGCGACTTTGAGCTCCACTTCGCCCGTTGCGAGCTTTGCGTCCACCGTGTCCGCCGCCCGCTCCCGCAGGACGCCCTCGACGGAGATAACGCTCTCCCGCCCGACGCCTTGCAATAGGGCATCGTCATTGATGACGATTTGCGTGATACCGAAGTGGTCACGCAATGCGATGAAAATTACGCCGCCGTGGTCACGGATGGTGTCCACCCAGCCCGCCAGCTTGACGGGAGCGGAGCCGATGTCGCCTTTGCGGAGTTCCCCGCAGTTGTGTGTTCTGTATGTGTTCATACTATACCTCTTCCAGCTTTTCTTTTAGCATCGCGTTAATCTGTCCCGGGTTGCCCTTGCCCTGTAAGTCTTTCATCACCTGCCCGACTAAAAACCCAAAGGCTTTCGTCTTACCCTCTCGGTACTCGGCCACGGCTTTCTCATTGGCGGCCAGCACCTTGTCCACCGCCGCGCCGATTGCGCCGTCGTCGCTGATTTGGAGCAGGCCGTGTTCGGCGATATACCCGGCCACGTCATCGCCGCCGTCAAACACGTACTCAAAGACTTTCTTGCCCGCCGTGCGGTTGATTTGTCCGTCCGTAACGGCACCCACAAATGCCGCAAAGGCGGCGGGTTTTATCTGCAACGCACCGGAATCCATCCCCCGGTCGCTCATGTGATACATCATGTCGCCCAACATCCAAGCGGAGACTTCTTTCGCCGATTTGGCGAGGGCGGCGGTGTCCTCGAACAGGGCCGCTATCGTTTTGTCCGCCGTGATCGTTGCCGCGTCCGTGGGATTCAGGCCGCACTCCGCCACGAACCGCGCGGCTTTCGCCGCCGCGAATTCCGGCAGGTTTGCACGGAGCCGTTCGATGAACGCATCTTCCACCACGAGGGGCGGGAGGTCGGGGTCGGGGAAGTAGCGGTAGTCCTGTGCGTTCTCTTTCGAGCGCATGGCGAAGGATTGGCCCTTGTTGTCATCCCAACGCCGTGTCTCCTGCTTCACCGCGCCGCCGTCTTCGAGGATGGCGATATGCCGCTCGGCCTCGAAAGCGATGGCCCGCTCTATGGCTCTAAACGAGTTGAGGTTCTTCATCTCCGTCCGTGTCCCCAGCTCCTCACTACCTCCGGGTTTGACGGAGAGGTTCACGTCTGCACGGAGGGAGCCCTCCTGCATCTGGCAGTCCGAGACTTCCAGATACTCCAACGTAGACTTGATGTGCGATACGTAGGCAACGGCTTCTTCCGCCGAACACATGTCCGGCTGAGAGACGATTTCAATCAGCGGCACACAGCCTCTGTTGTAGTCGAGATAGGTGCAATCCCCCGCCGGGGAGTGGATGAGCTTACCCGCATCCTCTTCCATGTGAATCCCGCGGATGCGTATCCGCTTCGTCTCGCCGGAGGAGAGTGTGAGGTCTACATGGCCGTCCTTGCAGTAAGGCAGATAGAGCTGCGAATTTTGATAGGCTTTCGGCAAGTCGGGATAGAAATAGTGCTTGCGGTCAAACTGGTTGTTCCGCTGAATCTCACAATCCAGCGCAAGCCCCGCCTTGACGGCGTATTCCAGTACCTTTTCGTTCAGAACGGGCAACGCGCCCGGCATTCCGATGCAAATCGGGCAGCATTGCGTATTGGGCGCGGCACCAAAGTCAGTCGGGCAGCCGCAGAAAATCTTGGAGCGGGTGGACAGTTCTACGTGTACTTCCAATCCGATTACGATATCCCAACTCATACTGCCGCCCCCTCTCTCGGAATTTGCTTGTGGTAGTCCGTCACTTGCTGAAGTGCATAGCCGAGGTTCAATACCGCGCCGTCAGCCAAGGGCTTACCGATAATCTGCGCCCCCACGGGCATCCCCTTCGTGTCAAATCCGCAGGGGAGCGAGAGCGCGGGCAGACCCGCCAGATTGACCGAGGCGGTGAAGATATCCGAGAGGTACCGCTGCAAAGCATCCGTCTCCTCACCCACAAGCGGGGCGGTATAAGGTGCGTTCGGACAGAGGATGGCGTCGTAGGCCTCGAACAAGGCATCAAACTGCTGTTTGATGAGACCCCGCACTTTCAAAGCCTTATTATAGTAGGCATCGTAATAGCCGGAGGACAGCACGAACGTCCCCAGCAAAATCCGCTTGATGACTTCTGCGCCGAAGCCTTCACTCCGCGTTTTGCGGTAGAGGGATTCTACGCTTGCGGCACCCTCGGCACGGTAACCGTATTTCACGCCGTCAAAGCGGGCGAGGTTCGAGCTCGCTTCTGCCGTCGCAATCACATAATAGGCGGGGATGACGTAGTCGAGGAAAGGCATACTGATTTCCGCAATCACCGCCCCCTGCGCCGCCAGTATATCGGCGGCTTCGAGGACGCGTTTTTTCACACCCGCATCCACGCCGTCACCGAAACATTCTTTCGGGAGACCGATGCGTTTGCCCTTGATGTCGCCCGTGAGACCTGCGAGATAGCTCTCCCGTGTCTCAGCTACATCTAAGGATGTGCTGTCGAGCGGGTCTTTGCCTTTCATCGCATCCATCAAGGCCGCGATATCCGCCACGTCCCGCGCCATGGGGCCGATTTGGTCGAGCGATGAGGCATAGCCGATGCCGCCGTAGCGGGAGACAACGCCGTAAGTGGGCTTAAACCCGACTACGCCGCAATGGGACGCGGGTTGACGAATGCTCCCGCCCGTGTCCGAACAGAGGGCAACGCAAATTTCACCGCCCGCAATCGCCGCCGCACCCCCGCCGGAGGAGCCGCCGGGAACACGCTTTAAGTCCCACGGGTTCTTCACCGGGCCGAAATAGGAGGTCTCGGAGGAGGAACCCATGGCGAACTCATCCATGTTGAGTTTGCCGATGACTATCATCCCGGCCGCTTCCAGACGTTCGACTGCCGTCGCGCTGTAGGGCGGGGTGAAGTTGTGCAGCATCTTCGAGGCCGCGGTCGTGCGCAGCCCTTTGGTGCAGATGTTATCTTTGATTGCAATCGGCACACCCGCCAGCGGCGAGGTCAGCGTCCCGTTTTTGATGCCCGCCTGCACTTCCGCCGCACGAGCGAGCAAATCCTCCCGCTCGCAGACGGTGATAAAGGCGTTGAGCCGGCCGTCTTGAGATGCGATGGCATCCAGCGCGGACGTGACCGCGTCGGCAACTGCTACTTCGCCCGATTGCATTTTTTGCCCCAACTCCAGGGCTGTTATATTCTCAATTCGCATTGTGCGCCCCCTAACCTACAGTCCGAGGCACGACGAATGCCTCATCTGTACATTCCGGCGCACCCGCGAGCAGGCTTGCCCTGTCGTATGCCCCTGTTACTACGTCGGGCCGCATGACATTCGTGACGGGGAACACATGGGTCATCGGCTCTATGCCCTCTGTGTCCGTAGTGTTGAGTACGTCCATGTAGCCTAAAATCTGTCCCAACTCGTGGAACATGAGCGATTTTTGCGCGTCATTCAGCTCGATTTGGGCCAAATCCGCGACGTAGGCGATAAGTTCTTCTGTAATTTTCATCTGCTGGGTTGCCCCCTTTGTAAAAAATGTCTATCCCCATACATTATACCAAATTGCGGCAAAAGTCAACGTTTGCGGGAGAAAAAATGGCATAAGGAATGCGTTGTTGCAGGGGGTTGTCCTCTGTGGGGGCGACCGGCCCGGCCGCTCCTGCAAGATACGTAACCCGTAGGGTGCGATGCCCACAGCGCACCGCATCATCTTATAGGTTCCGCACACGGCACGATGAAAACGTGCGGACGGCCAAAGGCCGCCCCTATGGGTTGTCCCGTGCTGCAGGGGCGGCCTTTGGCCGTCTGTTTGTTTCAATCATGTGGGTTGACGGACGAGGACGGAACTCCGCCCCTACACCAAGGTGTTCCCGCACTTGGCACAAAACTTTGCCCCTTGCGGAGCCGTGTGCCCGCAAGCGCAGGCAACCCCATCGCCGCTGACTGCGGGCTTTGCCCCCGTTACTCGGCTGAGCTCCTCCTCAATGCGCAGAAGAGCCGCCTCTTGCTCGGAGATGCCGTCAAGCCGCTTTTTGATTTCTGTAATGAAGTTCGCCATGCTCTCGTCTGCAAGCGTTTCGCCGCTTTCGGTACAGGTTTCGTAGAGCTTCATGCCTAAGAGCTCGGCGAGTTGCTTGCGTTCCGTTTCGAGGTTTTTGATGATGGTTTTGACTTGTGATTTCTCCATCATGGCCTTGGAGTTCGCGCTGACGGTGGCAACGCCTTTGTTGATGCCGCCGGCTACTTTGTCTAAGAAGTTTGGCATTGTGTTCAGCCTCCTTTCGCTTGATTTTTTGTCCACTTAATAAAAGGTACGATACACAGGGCCACCGCCGCAACAAGGTTGATAAATGCACCTGCGCCAAGTGCCGATACCCAGTCGGATATACCGACCTCTGCATATCTATGGTGCCATGCCCATTGCGGTGGCGGCGGCCAGTACGGGAAAAGACGTCGTTCAGCAAAATAATAAACTGTCCGAATCAGAATAAGGCTCTGCATAAACCCGACTGTAACAGGCACAAATGAGAGTTTTTTAAACGGTTGAGATTTATCGCCCGCAAGGCTGACAATTAAAACGACTACATAAAAAGCGCAAAAAAGATAAGCGAGAGCCGCCCCCAACGCCCCCTCGTCCCGGCGCATCAGGTCAATAAAAGTACCTGAAAAAATGGAAAGATACGGGAGCAAAAGCATCGACACAACGCCAAGTGTGGAAACAATGATAAGGACGACTCTCTGTGCGCATATCCCCATCGCTCTCGAATTCGGAACAACGCCGACGCGCCCTGCTGCCTCATTCGGCGCATCGTTGCCGGCCTTTGTGCCGCAATTCGGACAGAAACTCAGACTTTCTTCCAATTGCGTACCGCAATTCGTGCAAAACCGCATGTTCCGTTCCCCCTTTTCCTTACCTGACTCTTCTAAAGATTACATTCACATCAGAGCCATAAAAATCATACATCGTTAGCCTGGAGCCTGAAACTCGAAAATCAATGACATCTTGATGACCCCATTCATCTATAATCGTCAGGCGATTTCCATTCACCGACCACTCAAACGGCCAACTGTCACGCCACCGATCCTCGACTTCAGTCATGCTCCCGCTTCCGTCTGCGGAAAAATAAAGAATCGTATTGACTCCATCTGCCAGCCACGCTTCAAATTCGGCTTGTTCAGCGCGTGACACCCCGCCAATCTCCGCTATTTCCCACTCGCCGACAATGGATCCCCCGCCGCCGAAGATTACAAAGCCCAACACGCCGAGCGCAATCACAGCGACCGCCGCAACAATGGCCAGATACTTCTTGCTCACAGGCTTCCCTCCCGCAGATGCTGCCGCCTCGTTTGGTGCAGCTCCGGCTACTTTTGTGCCGCAATTCGGGCAAAAACTCAATCCCTCTTCCATTTGCGCACCGCATTCCGTGCAAAAACGCATATTCTTTTCCCCTTTCGTATTTTTAGGCGTTTTGCCTGATAATTACACTATATAGCATCTATATATGCTGTCAAGGGGTTTGCCGAAAAAAGATGAAAACTGCGTGAAATTTTTCGCCGGGTGCGTTGTAGGGGGCGCGCCGCGCATTCAGCGCAAACGCCCTAAACTGCGAAGCCTCCTTTTCCAACTGACGCCCCAAGAGCGAAGCGATTGGCTCGGCGGAAGGGGTGCCTGTGGTGCAAAGGAGGTGGCAGGCGCAGCCTGACGGAGGATTTGTTCCCTCTACCGCCGGCATTCCAAAGGTGAATCCTCAGTCGGCTTACGCCGACAGCTCCTTTGGAAAAGGAGCCTTTGCGGTTTGTGGTATGTGCCACAAAGAAACCGTACATGTAATCAGAAACGCCCCCGCTCGCAAAAAAATCACCCCAACTCCAAATTCCCCCTTGACAAACCATCCGCCACATGATATAACTGTACCATCACAACTAGAACACTAGCGACAAGGAGGTGCGGCATGTACCAAATTGACAACCAGTCCCGGCAGGCGGTCTATGAGCAGATTGTGCAGCAGGTCGAGCGTTATTTGCTCACGGGCGTACTCCAAGGCGGGGAAAAAATGCCCTCGGTGCGGGGCCTGTCCGTGCAGCTCAACGTGAATCCGAACACAGTCCAGCGGGCCTATACGGAACTGGAACGGAGCGGCGTTCTCGTCACGGCACCGGGACGGGGGGCCTTCGTCAGCAACGAGGGGGCGGAAACACTCAAGGAGAGGAGAAAGGAAATGTCACTATCGGAACTCAAAACCCTGCTGGCCGAGCTGAAGCTCGCCGGCATGGAAAAGGAACAAATCCTTCAAGTCATAGAGGATGCGTATCAGGAGGGGCGTCATGATTAGAGCGGAGCAAGTCACCAAATTATTCGGAACCTACCCGGCGGTGCAAAAGCTGGACTGCGAGATTCCGAAAGGCTGTATCTACGGCCTCATCGGCGCAAACGGGGCGGGCAAGTCCACCTTCCTGCGGTTGGTCACGGGCGTATACCGGGCGGACGAGGGGCAGGTCACGTTAGACGGCGAATGCGTCTACGAAAACCCCGCCGCCAAACGCCGCATGGCCTACGTACCGGATGAACTTTACTTTCTGGCCAATGCCTCCATGAATCGCATGGCGGATTTATACGGCGGCATCTACAAGGGATTTGACCGCGCGCGATATAAAGAACTCACAGAAATCTTCGGGTTGAATCCCAAGGCGAGCACCAATACCTTTTCCAAGGGGATGCGCCGTCAGGCGGCTACGATTCTGGCCCTGTGTACGAATCCCGAATATATCTTCTTCGACGAGACCTTTGACGGCCTCGACCCCGTGGTGCGCAACCTCGTGAAAAACCTTATCACCGAGTACGTCATGGAGCGCGGGACAACGGCCATCATCACCTCCCACAGTCTGCGTGAGTTGGAAGACACCTGTGACCAGTTGGCACTCTTGCACAAGGGCGGCATCGTCTTCGAGTCGGACGTGCAGAACCTGAAAACCGCACTCTTCAAAGTGCAGGTCGCCTTCCTGGAGCCATATGACAGAGAGCTCTTCCAAGGCCTCGACCTGCTCGACTACAACCAGCGCGGATCCGTGGCGAGCTTCATCGTCCGAGGCGACAGGGCGGAGACGAAGAACTTTTTGGCCGCAAAGTCTCCCGCACTCTTGGACATCCTGCCGCTTTCCTTGGAGGAAGTCTTTATCCACGAGATGCAGGCCCTCGGCTATGCCTTTGACCACATTTTGGAGGTGGAGTAGAGATGTTTAACTTGAAATTATACAAAGAGGCCCTGCGCCGCTCGGCGTTTCTGGCGGGCCTGTTCCTCGCAATTTTGCTCTTGGGCGCAACCCTGCTCCCGGCGGCAATGATTCAGTCCCAACTCCGGGACATGGCGCACGGGTGGCAGGGCGGTGCAGTCGCCATTGACGGCATAGCGACCAACTTTGCCCTCTTTCTCGCCATGCCGGCTTTTGCGCCGATTCTGACGCTGTTTTTGTTCTCTTTCCTCAACAAGCGCAACAGCAGCGACTTCTACCACGCCATCCCGCACAAACGGGAAGCGATATTCGGCTCGTTCTTAGCTGCAATCGTGACTTGGGTCATCGGCGGCATTTGGCTTTGCACGGGGATTACGCTTGCTATTTTCAGCTTGGCTCCTGCGGGCGTTGCGATTATCAATTTCAGTTCCGTTTTGCTTACGGCATTGGGGATTACGGTTGGCTGTCTGCTGGTTATCGCTGCTGTGCTGATTGCCATGAGCGTGACGGGGACGACGTTCTCCAACATTGCAACGGCGGGCTTGATACTCTTCCTGCCCAGAATACTGCTCGTCGCTTTTACCCAGACTGTGATGGACGCAACCCGCTTTGTCATCTCGCCGGAGACATTCGGCATCCTGGGTGACAGTTCGCACAACATTCCGTTCAGCTTCGTGTGGAATATCCTCAGCACCCCCGGGGGCATGAGTGACGCATTTGTCTACGGTATCCTGTATACTTTCGTGCTGGCACTCATTTACTTTGCCATTGCCATCGTGCTGTTTAAGCGGCGCAGGAGTGAGACGGCGAGCAACCCGGCGCAGAGTAGTATATTGCAGAACATGATTCGCATTGCATTGGCATTCGTGGTCTGCATCCCGGCGATGATACTTCTTTCCGTCGCGCGGTACCGCAGCGGCGACAATCTTGTCCTGCTCATTAGTATCTACGCCCTTGCTGTGGTGGCCTACTTTGCCTATGAGCTGATATCGACGAAGAAGCTCTCCAACATCAAAAAAGCCCTGCCGGGGCTGGGGATTCTTGCGGTGCTGAATGTCGTCTTCGTCGTCGGCGCAATCTTTACGGGGAATGCCATTTTGAACCGGGATATTCCCCCGGCCCAGGTCGCATCCGTGCGGATTCAGACGAACACGTTTCACAGCAATTGGGGCGATGAGCACATCAGCTACCAAGAAATCCGCGCCCGTGAAGTGTCCATCGAGGACGAGCGGCTGGCGGCATTTCTCGTAGAGACGTTTGAACACCATCTCGGTGTCGTCCGCGGCGGGGGCAGCTTCTTCGATCACCCTTGGGGCAACAACGTAATTCACCAGCACACAGTCTTCTTCGAGATGCAGAACGGCCGCACGATTCGGCGTAACATTCTCTTTGACGAGGAGGCCGACAGAACGCTCTCCGAGCTTCTGAGTACACACCCCGTCTACACCGAGGCATTCCTCTCTCTGCCGGAAGACCCGGCTGAGATTATGGCGCACACAAGTCTCTCTCCCGAGGCCGTCGTAGAGATTTACGCTGCCCTGCGGGAAGAGGTGCGGGGCTTGGAGCTGACCGAATGGAACGCCATTTCCCGCGGCTGGGGCTGGGATATGGCTTTCCCGGAGGACGCATATGTCCCTGTCACCTACGGCAGTCTCAACATCCGCGGCTTTGCCGGAACGCAGACCTATACCGGCTGGCTGCCCGTCACGAGCCTGACGCCCCGTGCGGCAGAACTGTTCGTGCGGCACTCCAATGCCGAGAGTCGGAACCATACCGAGCTTGCGCTGGAACATCTGCTGGCCGGTACGCTCACGGGCTATTGGATTAACATGCAAAGCCTGAACCCGCACGGCCTCGTCTCTCGCAGTTTCGAGGAATGGGACAGCAGATCCGGGGGGGATTATGAAACCCTCGTCCCTCTGCTCTTGGACGCCATCCGTGCGCAGGGCAATACGCCCTTGGATGCGGAGAAGACGCATCTTTCCATTCATATTTCCGCTTGGTTGGAAGAGATAGATGCGTTTGTGAATGCCACGTTTTTCTTCCACACGGATAATGAAGAACTGTTGACCGCCCTCGGTTGGCGGGGCGAGCGGTCGGCCGCGCAGGATGATGCGGAGTTTTATTTTGAGGTTGGGTAACGTATATAGCGAGCGGGCGTTGCAAACTATTTGGTTTGCAACGCCCGCTTTCTTTATCATACGTTGGCTATGCCTGCCGGCGAGGCGAGACAAGAAGGCGCGCAGGGGCGACCGAGGGTGGCATTCTACAATGTACAACGTGTAGGGGCGCGCATTGCGCGTCCGCGGACGGCCAATGGCCGCCCCTACAACCAACACCGTAAATTTCTGCTGTTATGCGGGATACCGGGGGCGGTCGCCCCTACAAAAAATAAGACCTCGCCGACCGGGCAACCCAACGCCCGAACAAACAAAAAGTGCCTTGCAAACCAATTGGTCTGCAAGGCACTCTGTTACTGTCTCGCCTACGCTTTCGCCTCTAAAATTACGCGAATCCGCTGCATTTCATTATACGCGAGCATAAATGCCTCATCCACACCCATGCCGGGCTTGGCGAGAATCTGCACGGGCTTCGTCGCCATCGCCAGATGGACGCAAACCTGCGCCGAACGGTCGGTCTCGTTGCAGGAGCCGCCCTGATAGGCACCCACGCCCCGGGCCTTGCAGTAGAGTGCGGCCTCCACGGTGTTGCCGATGCCGCCGAGGTCGGGGGTCTTGATTTGCACCATGTGACCCGCCCGATTGTCGGCGAAGTATTGAATGTCCTCCAAGGTGTTGCACCACTCATCGGCCACGAGTTGGACGGGGATATCACGGGAGTCCACCTCACGGGTGAGACCGGCGAGGCATTCCATTTGCAGCTCCCTGTCGTCTGCGTCCATCGGGCCTTCGATGCGGAGGCGGAACGGTGCGGCGGCCCCCGCCAGCGTCGCTAAGTAATCTGCCATGGCCTCGTAGTTGTCGTTGCCGAATGCCTGCCCGATGGTGCCGTAGACGTCGATATGCAGGACGGGGTGATAGCTCTCGTCCGAGCGCAAGGCTAAGATACGGTCGCGGAGCCAAGTGATGTAGGCGAGAAGTTTTTCGCCTTTCGGCCCCAGCTTGAGTTCCACGTTGTTGATGAGCGCGTGCGGCAAAATAGCCGCGCCTTTGACTATCATCTTATCCGCCCCGTCGTAACGGTTGTCGCCGGACTGGGTGAAGATGGGGACTTCTTCGGTGGTCAGGGTGAGATTGTACTCGTCTGCGATGACCTCGCACATGAGCTGATGCTTGGCTTTCGCTACGGCATCCAAAATCGCCTGGGAGACCCCGTAGCGGATGGCGGTGTGCAGGAGTTTGCCGTCAACCCGCACAGACTCCAGCTTGTCCGCTAACCGACGGAAGCTGTCCAGTTCTTCGCCGACGAGGTCGGGAAGGATGTGCGATTCGAGGACGGGGATGAACTCCTCGGCCAGAAACAGCGGATCACGTCCCGCCGCCCCGGAGTATTGCACGGCGGCGCAGTCGCCGTGGGCGATTTGGCCGTCCTCCAGAATGAGCATGACGGAGATGGCCTCACCCGCCTGACGGACGGCAGTAAAGCCGGGGGTTATGGGAAGCCCCCGATAAGTAGCCCCGTCAGCGACGGCCGTTCCGGTTTTGATGGCCCGCTGGTCATCGAAATAAAACCCGGTACGGCCCGGTGCGCAGATTGCTTTGACAATTTTCATGGTGTAGTATCATCCTTTCGTTTCCCTCTGTATATGGTGGGTCTAAGGTTGCACCTTTCATTTACACAGTATAGCATGACCGTGGCATCGGGTTCAAGCCTTTTCAAAAAATCGATGGAAACATGTAGGGGCGGCTGCCGGCCGCCCCTACATTACGTTACCGGCATCCGATGCCTTATGATGACGGTTTTTCACGCTGCGGATTCCAAAATCTGCTCCAAGCTCCGCCCGTGCGGACGCAGAATACGCCCCAACGAAAACAGACACCCCGGCTCACCGCGGGTCAGCGTGTTCCGCTGCGCCCGCACCGAGAGACTGGCCGAAAATCCCAGACTTTGCAACACCGCATCGCTCCCCTCGCTCTTGGCTCCGAAAGGGTAGGTAAATGTGGTGGGGGCCGTCCCTAAATGTTCTTCGATGCGGCGTTGGAGGCGCGTCAAATCCTCGCCCAAGCGTGCGGCATAGGCCTCATAGTCCTCGCCCTGCCGTCTTGCCGCGCCGGACGCGCCGCAGCGGGCGCAATGGATGTCGTAACCGTGGTTTTGCGTCTCCACAAGCCCGGAGCGGGCCATCTCCTCAATCTGCGGCCAAGTCAGATGGGGGTAAATGATATCCTCCCGCCCCTCGGCCGTATATTCGTCCGTGGTTTTGCCGATGATGGAGGAGACGACGGGGATGTTATACTGCCGGGCCAGCGGATAGACGTAGTGATAGTCGCTGAAGTATCCGTCATCGAACGTGAGCACAAGAGGCTTGGGCGGCAGTTTGCCCGCGCCGTGGACGAAATCGATGAGTGCCTGCATGGTAACGGCCTGATAGCCGCTGTCTCGGATGAATTGCATGTCGGCCTCCAATTCGGCGGGCGTGATGGCGAATTTCCCGAGCTGGGCGGGGTCTTTTGTTACTTTGTGGTACATGATGATTGGGAGGTCTGTGATCGTTTGGATTGCTTGGGTGGTTTGAGCTATACCGGGTAAGATGAGGGCTGTGAGGAGCAGGAGTGTTAGTAGTCGTTTTTTCATTGGGAATCCTCCGTAGTGTTTGACGCCCAAAAATGTGCATTGCCCCTGCTCTTTGCAGGAGCCGCACTTGTTCGGCGCGTGGGGGGCGTGGGCGTTGTAGGGGTGACCGTCCTTGGCCGCCCGTGTAGTTTATCTTTAATCATACGTTGTTTTCGCCTGCCGGCGGGGCCTACTTTCTTTGTCTAGCCAAAGAAAGTGCAAAGAAATGCGACTAAAGAGAAACTAGGGTTTCTCTTTAGAATCTCTTCCTTTGACTTTTCGTTCGTGGTAGATGCAACGCGTCATCTTCCGGCTCGCCCGCCGGAATGGGACGATTGCGGCAAAAGGCTTGCGCTTGTGGAAAGATAGAGCTTAGACGGCTTCTGCACCCACAACCCCGCCGCGCGCGAGGGAGAACATTCGGGCAGTCTGCCCGCAATTGCCTATCATCGCGGGTCACAGACGTAATAATGGGGCGCGCATGGCGCGTTTGTGCATCATGCCGCACAAGTACGGCGTTTTATCGAGCGTAAGAACCCGCGGCGGGTTCTTAGGGGCGCAGCCCCTAAGTCGCATTTTTGGTTCTTTTGGGCGAAACAAAAAGAACGCCGCCGGCAGGCATAACCAACAGTTCAATTTTAATATAAGCCCCCGACAACCAAAGCATACCCCCCAAATTTTGCACAAATCAAAAATCTATGCTATAACAACAAGACCCGCTAAGCCGCCAGAGGCGGCAAGCGGGCACCCCGGAACGTTGTATCATAGAAGGCGGCACTATCGTGCCTTGCTCCCTTGCGCCGAACCCTTTTGCTTTGCAAAAGAATTTATGCTATAATAAACATTCATCTTTTAATCCCAGCTTGGAGGTACCCCCATTGCATCGCATCGCAACATTCGAAAAAGTCAGCTTCACCCAGTTCAAATTGGGCGCAGAATTGTGCAACGTCCCCCTCTACGGCGACAAACTCCTCGCCGCCTATGAACGCATCGCCCACCCTGCGCGGGCCACGGCGGGTTCGGCGGGCTATGATTTCTTCACCCCTTTCTTCTTCAGCCTTTCCACGCGGGAGACCATTACCATCCCCACAGGCATTCGCGCAAAGATAGAGCCCGGCTGGTGGTTGGGCATCCTGCCCCGCTCCGGGCATGGATTTAAGTATCGGATTCAACTCGACAATACGATGGGTGTCATCGATTCGGATTATTACAACGCCGACAACGAGGGACATATCATGATTAAAATCTCCAACGACAGTATGACGGGAAAACACCTGCGCTTGTCCGAAGGAGACAGCTTCGCGCAGGGGATTTTCCTGCCCTATGGCATCACACATGACGACAAGGCCGACGGTGAGCGCACCGGCGGGTTTGGCTCGACGGATTCGTAGGGGCGAACTATGTTCGTCCGCATCCCCCGTACCACGGGCGAACACGGTTCGCCCCGACATAGAGGTTCCGGCATGAAACATCGCATTATCGCCATCTTACTAATCCTTGTCCTCCTGCTCGCCGCTTGCGGCGGAGGCGGAGAGGTCTATGTCCCCATGCCCGTCCTCGTGGACGAGGTAGCGGCGACTTACGAGTTCGGTATCGCTTTCCACCGCGGCAATGCCCTCCTGCGAGACCAGGTATGGGCTGCGCTGCAAGAACTCTCCGCCGACGGGACGGTGAGCCGCATCGCCCGCTACTGGTTCGGGCATGACCCGACCATCATTCCGCCCGACTTTGAGGCCACGGCGGCCTTGGAAGAAGAGGTGCGGGAGAGAGCTTTCATCGTGGGGTTTGACCCGTCCTCCGCGCCCATGAGTTTCCTCAATGAGACGGGCGAGTTGGTGGGCTTCGACATTGACCTCGCCCGTGCGGTGGCCGACCTCTACGGGTGGGAGTTGGTGCTCCTGCCCATCCAATGGGCCGACCGGGAGTTTGAACTCGCCAGCGGCAACATTGACAGCCTCTGGGGCGGCGTGACCTTGACGGACGCAGTCCGGAGCAGACTGTACTACATCGGCCCCTATAAAGAGAACCGCCAAGTGGTGGTCACCATGAGCGACTCCGGCATCCGTAACCTGCGCGGCCTGCGGGGTCAGACAATGGCGGTGCGCTCGGGCTCGGCGGCGGAGGTTGCCTTGTCGGAGGATATTACGCTTCAAAACAGGCTCGGTGAAATTGACCAGCGGGAGGTCTTATACGCTGCACTGGTGGACTTGGAGCAAGGCCGCATAGATGCCGTGATGATGGACGAGGCAGCGGCTGTATATTTCATCCGCACAGGCGATGCCGCGGCCTTTGGCGGGCGGCTTGATTTGATAATGAGCGATGAGGAATGAAAAACAGGGTCGGCCTTGTCAGGCCGGCCCCATTTTGTCAGGAGATGATACCAATGTTCAAAATCCGCCCTGTCACAACCCGCGACAAATCTTACTGGTTCACCCTCGACAATCACATGCACGAAGACGAATTCACGCGAAAAGTCCGAGACAAACGGGGCTATATCATCAGCAACGACGGCAAGCCCGTCGGCATCCTGCGGTATAACCTGTTCTTGGACAGCATCCCATACCTGACGCTCATATACATAGAAGATGCCCACCACAAAAAAGGCCTCGGCAGGCAGGCCATGTCGGCTTGGGAACGGGAGATGCGTGAATGGGGACATCAGATGGTGATGACCTCAACAAATGTAGATGAAGCGGCGCAGCATTTTTATCGGAAGCTCGGCTATGTGGACAGGGGCGGCCTGTTTTTGGACGGCACACCGATGGCACAGGCACAGGAGCTTTTGCTGGTGAAAGTGTTTTAACAAATGTTTTCAAATAAGACACACCGTTGCCACGTGCAGTATGATATACTAATAAAAAAATCAGAAAGGTTGTTGCACAATGAATCAAGAGGTACTTAGGAGAGCAAGCGAACTCATCAACTCGAAAGCAGAGTATAAAGCCGGCGGCATGGAGGGCTACGCCGCGCTTTCCCTGATTGATGATAAGGGCTACCCCTCCGCCACTACGTTTTGCATTACAAGAGCCGACGGCATAAACCGGCTGACATTTAATACGGCTACTGACAGACCGTATGCCGAACGCATCAGCAAAAACAATAAAGCCTGTGTATGTATCAATTCAAGCGCGTACACAATCAATCTTGTCGGCACGGCCGAAGCATGTACCGACATGGAAACCAAAAAAGAAAATTGGCTTCCGATGTTTAACGACGGCGTACATTGGAGCGGAGTGGACGATCCGACCTTATTGATTATACGTTTTACAACGGAACGCTACACCATAACATTCGCAGATGACGGTAGTTATGCGGCGGGGAGCTTATAGAATAAATCTGTCGCCTGCAAGCACCGGCCACAGAAAAAGGCCCGCACTATTAGGCGTATGCTGTAAAGGGTGGAAATGATAGTTTCCACTACTAAAACAGCAGAGTAAGCGGTTCATTTGCAGTAATTCCAATGCTTTGCGGAAAGGTCGGTGATACGATCCGAAGTAGAGTAGATGGTCACACTAGCAGATCAAAGAGCGAGATTGAGTAAAGAATCGTTACTCAATCTCGCTTTCCTGTTTCCCTCTGCTCCTGCTCACATTGTGCTGGTTCTTGCACTCAGGGCGGCAAAACTTCGCGTCCGTCCGCTTTCCGATGAAGATACGATGACATTGTTCACACATACGGAGTGGATTCTTCTCGTCTGTCAACATGAAGCTAAACATCATCTGAATCCCAAGCGAGAGCGAGTGAAAATCCCAAGCGAAAGCAGAAAACAGCATAGACCCAACCACACAGGCGGTCACTCCGTATTTCACGGAGTGACCGCTTTTTGCACCTCAAAATCTACAAATCATAAGGAGAATTTACAACATGGCAAATAGACTGGGATAGAGGGTGGGAGATAGAAAGATAGAACAGCGAGGGGCACGCATTGCGTGCCCCCTTTGTAGCATTTAACGAAAAACTAGACTTTTGGATATTTTTATGCTACAATTTGAGATATAAAATATTTATACACAACTTGCTACAACAGGAGTTCTAGGCTGTGCTTATAAAATAGCTTTGCAATGCAATGTTGCAAAAAATGAGCTTACAACATGGAGTGATTTAATGCGTGAATTTCGTAAAAAGATTTGGGATAATAGAGTTAATATCATTATAATTGCGCTTCTTTTGGTATTGTTACTCCTATCGCTTTGCTTCAATTTTAGAGACTTCATAGAGTCAAGGAACAGCTTGTTATTGTTGAAAACTAATGTCCTATATATTATAAGAGTGATTTCCCGCTCCACTCCTTTAATTGTTTTTTTGCTTTTGATATATATTTGGAGAAAGATTGCTACAAAATTGGTAGTACGAGTAGAAAAGCTAGATGTTGGTGGGATGAGTGTAATATTTGAGAGACCAGAGGAGTTATTCAGACAACAAATAAAAAATTTCTTAAATACAAAGAGAACTCTGTTTTATTTTGACCCCACAAGAGATAACATCTACGATTGCATAAATTCTTGTTACAAAATATATGAGTTCATAAGAGAGAACATGAGCGTGTATGATACTAAAAGCTCTCAGAAAAGTGAGTATTACAAAACTGCCAACGGAATGCTATATGAATTGAACGAATTTTTAACCAATCATCAGAGTGACTATAAAAGATGGTATAAAGCTATGCTTGAAAAAATGGGAAGCACATGCGATGACTTTAAAAGTATTACAGAAATTCAAAAAGAATATAAGGAATATGCGGCCGTAGTTGAAGATTTTGACAATCTCAATTCTGCATTCTTGGAATATGTTAAAATCTTTGAGGTTGATACAAAGAAATGGGAGCCTCGTAATAATTAGGAGGAAAGTCCTGAATAAATAAAATATAAAGGAGCAATTTTAATGGCACACAAAGTATTTGTTAGTTATCATCATGAAAACGACCAAGACCGAGCTAATCACTTGAAGGAGACTTATGGCAGTAATAATACCTTCTTAGACCGTTCATTGCCAGATGCATACGATGATAAAACCAATGATGAAATCCTGGAACTAATTCGCACAAATCATTTGAAAAATTCTACTGTCACTATTGTACTTATAGGTTCTGAGACTGCAAATCGCAAATGGGTTGATTGGGAAATATACGCTTCTTTACGTCCATACGGAGATCGGACGCGCAATGGTTTGCTGGCCATTTACCTTCCAACTGCTGGCGATGCCCCTGCCAGATTGCAAGACAATCTTGATAGCGGGTATGCTGTTTCAATGAAATGGGGAAATATATCATGGCAACTTGAAAGCAAGGTTCAAGAAGCGTTTGACAACAGAACAAAGGTTGATTTAGTGCGAAATAGTCGTCCACGCAGAAAGAGAAATAGTTAGGGATATAGTTGGAATAAGATAAGCCATCTTACAGCATGTGAAATCTGACGGTACTCCGAGCAGTACAAGGAAAAGGGAAAAACCTGCAAGGTAGCCATCAGCCTTGTAGGTTTTTTCATTTTATTGGACATTTACCCTTGGCAAAACGTGTTTGACGAGACAGCATATATGTTATAATGATAGGCGGATCTGAATATTCGGTTCCGCCTATATTTTTGCAGAAACATCATTTTATCCCTTGACAAACGTACTCATTTTGGGGCTAATTTTTTCTACTTCCTCCCATGCTCCAGCCAAATCATAAGTGCCGTCAAATCCGCCGCACTTACACCCGAGATGCGTCCGGCCTGTCCCAGCGTCTGCGGACGGATTTTGGACAGCTTCTGCCGTGCCTCCAAGCGCAATCCCTGTATGGCATTATAGTCGATGTCTGCGGGGATTTCTTTGCGTTCGGACTTCGCAAAGGCCTCCACCTGCCGCTGTTGTCTGGCGATGTAGCCCTCATATTTGACGGCGATTTCCACCTGTTCTGCCACACGGCGGCCGAGTTGCGGACGGTCGGAATCAAAGAGAGCGAGGTCGTCGTAGCTGATTTCAGGTCTGCGGATGAGGGCTTGTAAGCTCACGCCGGAGACGGGCACAGCAGTTTGTTTGGCACCCAAGAACGCTTTGAGCTCCGCCGTTGGCGGCAGATGGACTGCGCCGAGGCGTTTGACTTCCCGCTCCACGGTCTCATACTTGGCACGCACGGCGGCCAGCGTTTCATCCGTCACAAGGCCGACACTATGGCCGGCTTCCGTGAGCCGCCCGTCGGCGTTGTCCTGCCGATGCAGGAGACGGTACTCCGTGCGGCTGGTCATCATGCGATAGGGTTCGTTTGTGCCTTTCGTTACGAGGTCGTCAATGAGCGCGCCGATGTAACCTTGGTCACGGCGGATGATGAGCGGCGGCTTTCCGCGCAGCTTCAGTACCGCATTCACGCCCGCCACATAGCCCTGCACTGCCGCCTCCTCATAGCCAGAAGACCCGTTGAACTGCCCCGCCCCATAGAGGCCGGAGATTGCTTTGACCTCCAGCGTCGGGAGCAGAGCCGTAGGGTCGATGCAGTCGTATTCGATGGCATAGGCCGGGCGCATAATCTCGGCACGGGTGAGGCCGGGGATGGTGCGGAGCATCTGAATCTGCACATCCTCCGGCAGAGAAGACGAAAAGCCTTGGATATACAGCTCGTCTGTATCCAGCCCCATCGGCTCCACGAAGAGTTGGTGGCGGTTTTTATCCGCAAAGCGCATCACCTTGTCCTCGATGGAGGGGCAATACCGCGCCCCCACGCCCTCAATGACACCCGCGTACATGGGACTGCGGTGCAGGTTGGCCCGGATGATTTCGTGTGTCGCCTCGTTGGTGTAGGTCAGATGGCAGACGACTTTGTTCTCCGGCGGAAGCTCTGTGGAGAAGGAGAACGGCTCCGGCGTCTCGTCGCCCGCTTGGATTTCCATCTCGTCAAAGTCCACACTCCGTGCGGAAACTCTGGGCGGTGTGCCGGTTTTGAAGCGTTGGATGGGGAGGCCAAGTGCCGTCAGACAGTCGGACAAGTCCGTGGCGGCGAACATCCCGTCCGGCCCGCCGTCTTGGACGCACTCGCCCACGATGGTACGGCCGCGCAGAAATGTCCCCGTGGCGATGATGACGGCACGGCAGGGATACACCGCCCCCGTGCGGGTCACGACAGCGGCCACTTTGCCGTCTTCCACCTGAATGGCGATGACCTCGGCCTGTTTCAGCAGCAAATTTCCCTGCCGCTCCAGCGTGCGCTTCATGACTTTCTGATATTCCCGCCGATCCGCCTGCGCACGGAGCGATTGGACGGCGGGGCCTTTACTGGCACCGAGCATACGGTATTGGAGGCAGGCCGCATCCGCCGCCCGCCCCATCTCGCCGCCGAGGGCGTCCAGCTCTCGGACGAGATGCCCTTTCCCCGTCCCGCCGATAGCGGGGTTGCAGGGCATATTGCCCACGCTGTCGAGATTGATGGCGAAACAAACCGTTTCCGCACCCATACGGGCGGCGGCGAGCGCGGCTTCAATCCCTGCATGTCCTGCGCCGATAACGGCGATATCGCACGGGTTGGCGGTGAAGTTCATATCGGGGTTCGTCCTTTCAAGAAAAGCTTGCTATATGTGGCTTCGCCCTGTATAATGCTATCGGGGACTGCCGTCAGGTGGCTCGGTCACTCTCTGTTGAAGGAGGGTGATGCTATGGTTACATATACCGACCTGTTTCAGTTCGGCATGTTGCTGGTAGCGGTTATTGCTCTGTGCTTCGAGTACAGACGTAAATAATTCGAGACGCCTTACGCAGTAAGGCGTCTCACTCTTGTCATACCAGGGCTGAGCCGCCATGCTACAGGCGGTAGTTCCCATCTATATACCCATTATACCCCGACAAATCCATATTTGTCAAGAGGGTCACATTAACCGCAACACGGAGGACACCAATGCAAAACACAGATAAAACCATGGACAAAATTGTCGCCCTGTGCAAAGGGCGCGGGTTTGTCTACGCCGGGAGCGAAATCTACGGCGGGCTGGCCAACACTTGGGACTACGGGCCGCTGGGCGCAGAACTCAAAAACAACGTCAAGAAAGTCTGGTGGAAGAAGTTCGTCCAAGAGAGCCTCCACAACGTGGGGCTGGACTCGGCGATTCTGATGAATCGGCAGGTCTGGGTCGCATCGGGCCATGTGGTCAATTTCAACGACCCGCTCATAGACTGCAAAGGCTGCAAAATGCGCCACCGTGCGGATAAGCTCATCGAAGACTGGAACGCAGGCGAGGGCATCACGGATGTTATCGTCGAGGCTATGGACAATGACCAGATGACGGCCTATCTCATAGAGAAGAACATCCCTTGCCCGCATTGCGGCAAGCGGGATTTTACCTCCATCCGCAAATTCAATATGATGTTCAAGACCTTCCAAGGCGTGAACGAAGACACCGCCGCCGAGGTCTACCTCCGCCCGGAGACAGCGCAGGGGATTTTCGTCAACTTCAAGAACATCCAACGATCCACCCGCCGCAAACTGCCCTTTGGCGTCTGCCAAATCGGCAAGAGCTTCCGCAATGAGATTACACCCGGCAACTTCACCTTCCGCACCCGTGAGTTCGAGCAGATGGAACTGGAATTCTTCTGCAAGCCCGGCACGGATTTGGAGTGGTTCGAATACTGGCGCAACTTCTGCAAACAATGGCTTTTAGACCTCAATATGAAAGAGGACAACCTCCGCCTGCGTGACCACGAGGCTGAGGAACTGTCCCATTACTCCAAAGCGACAACGGACTTTGAGTTCCTCTTTCCCTTCGGCTGGGGCGAACTCTGGGGCATCGCCGACCGCACGGACTTCGACCTCACCGCCCACCAGACCGAGAGCGGCGAGGCCATGGAGTACTTCGACCAAGAGACGGGTGAGCGATTCATCCCCTACGTCATTGAGCCCTCCCTCGGCGTTGACCGCGTTGCATTGGCGTTTCTGGTGGACGCCTATGACGAGGAAGTCGTAGACGCCGAGAAAAACGATGTGCGCACCGTGCTCCGTCTCCACCCGGCACTCGCGCCGATCAAATGTGCTGTCCTGCCTCTCTCCAAAAAACTGGCCGAGGGCGCAACGGCAATCTACCACGAACTGCAAAAGCACTTTATGGCCGAGTACGACGATGCGGGTTCCATCGGCAAACGTTACCGCCGTCAGGACGAAATCGGCACGCCGCTTTGTGTGACTTACGACTTCGACAGCATCGAAGACGATTGCGTCACCGTCCGCCATCGGGATTCGATGGCACAAGAGCGGATTCCGATTGCGGAACTGAAAGCGTACGTGGAAAATGTGATTGCGTTTTAGCTCGTCTGCATATCCCGCCCGGATGGGCGGGATATTTTTTAAAAAAGACTTGACAAGTGCCGGTCAATTTGGTATTCTAAATTCACAAACAGGAATTATTCTTGTTTTATGCGCGGAGGGGAAAGAATGAGAACCAGAAACTACAGTAAAAAGCGAGAGGCCATTCTGGCCAAAATCCGTTCTACGACCACCCACCCCACGGCGGAGTGGGTGTATCAGGAGCTAAAACCCGAATACCCCGACCTCAGCCTCGGCACGGTGTACCGTAACATCGGGTTGTTTAAGGAGGGCGGTGAAATCGTTTCTGTCGGCACGGTGGCCGGGCAGGAGCGGTTTGACGGCAATGTCGCCCCCCACGGGCATTTCGTTTGCCGCATCTGCCGTGCGGTGATTGACTTTGATGACCCTGTCGAGCGTTCAGAGGCCGCAACGCATCTCGAAGATATCGGCCACAGAGCCGAGCGGGTAGATGTCACGGCTTACGGAATTTGTAAAGTGTGTTTGGAAGCCGCTTAAGCGTGGCTTGCATGAATAGATTGATATCAACATGAAGGAGGCACTTACTATGAAAAAATTTGTCTGTAAAGTCTGCGGATATGTACATCAGGGGGCGGCTCCCCCGGACGTATGCCCGCTGTGTAAAGTCGGCCCGGAGAAATTCGCCGAACTCGTGGAGGGCAACGGTTTCGCCACCGAGCACCTCATCGGCGAGGGCGCAAAAGACAAGGTCGAGCCGGATGTCTATGAGGGTTTGGTCGCCAACTACAACGGCGAATGCGCCGAGGCGGGGATGTATCTCGCCATGAGCCGTCAGGCCGACAGAGAGGGCTACCCGGAGATTGCCGAGGCGTTCAAGCGTTACGCCTTCGAGGAGGCAGAACACGCCGCAAAGTTTGCTGAACTCCTCGGCGAAGCCGTCACCGACAGCACGAAGGAGAACGTACGCCGCCGCGCCGAGGCAGAGATGATGGCCACAAGCGAAAAGTTCGAGCTCGCCAAACGCGCCAAAGAGCTGGGCTACGACGCGATTCACGACACCGTGCATGAGATGGCCAAAGATGAGGCGCGGCATGGACGTGGATTTGCGGGATTGCTGAAGCGGTATTTTTAATGTGCAGGGGCTGATGAAAATCAGCCCCTTATCCTTTGTAAGGGCAGCTCTGTGTGGCTGCCCTTTGCGTTTGTCTCTGCAAAATCAATTCAAACGCGTCCTTTTGCCCTTTTCTATATTGACAAACCAAGCATTCCAATCTATTATAGTTAGTTATAGCATTGTCATTGTCAGAAAATGCTAAAATTGGGAGGAAGTGTGAAATATGTCTAATATGGATTGGATGATTCTCGCTGTTTTCGTAGTGTACTTTAGTTTTATCATCGGTATGGCACTCCATTTCAGAAAGTCGAAAAACATGGAGGATTACTATCTGGCAGGCAGAGGACTGAACACGTGGGTCGGCGCATTGTCTGCGCAGACGTCGGACATGTCCGGCTGGCTCTTGATGGGGCTGCCCGGTGCCGTGTACTGGTTTGGCACAGGCGATGCGTGGATTGCAATCGGCCTGACCATCGGTACGATAATCAACTGGCTCTTTGTTGCAAAGAAACTCAGACGTTATACGATTGTAGCAAAGAACGCCGTTACACTACCCGAATTTTTTGAAAACCGCTTTCATGACAAGTCCCATGTCGTGAAACTGGCCGCAGCTGTGTTTTTTGCTGTATTCTTTACTGTATATGCGGCATCCGGCTTCGTTGCCGGCGGCACACTATTGCCGCAAATTTTCGGGATCAGCTACCAAACAGCTGTCATCATCCTTGCGAGCTTCGTTGTACTCTACACGCTGATTGGCGGATTGAAAGCAATTAGTTGGACTGACACGATTCAAGGCATGCTTATGCTCGCTGCAGTTTTGTTCCTCCCGCTAATTGCAATGACGATTCTGGGCGGTTGGGGCAATGTGGTCGATGCAATCGACCAACCCGGATTCTTCAACCTCTTGGCAGATCGTGAGGGCAACCGTCTCCCGGCAGTATCCATTATTTCGGGTCTTGCGTGGGGGCTTGGGTATTTCGGTATGCCCCATATTTTGGTCAAGCTGATTGCCATTAAGAAAGAGAAGTACGTACACCGCTCTGCTGTGATTGCAATTGTATGGGTTCTGATTGCACTTGCATCTGCTGTATTGGTCGGTATCGTAGGGCGCGCATTTGTCCCGGACCTTGGCCAAGCACACAGAGAAACCGTGTTTATCCAAATGATTCGAGGCATCTTCCTCGGCGATGGTGCGCCGGTTTGGCTGATTTTGCTGGGTGCGCTGTTCTTGTGCGGTATGTTCGCCGCAATTAAATCTACTGCGGATTCACAGCTCTTGGTTGGTTCTTCAGCCATTGGAGATATTTACAAACTGGCAAACAAAAAAGCCTCCGACAAACATTTGGTCTGGTTCAGCCGTGGTGCCGTTCTGGCGGTTGCCTTAGTGGCTCTGTGGATTGCCCTTGATGCCTATGACCCCGAACTCGGAGGCCCGAACCGCAACACGGGCGTTATGATGCTTGTCGCTATGGCATGGTCGGGTTTCGGTGCAGCGTTTGGCCCGATTGTATTGTGTTCGCTCTACTGGAAGCGCACAAACCGTGTGGGGGCGGTGGCCGGTATTGTGGTTGGCGGTCTGACCGTTATTGTTTGGCAGTATGCGCCGCTTGTACAGGGCATTGAGGAAAATGTTACACTCCGGGCGGAGACCGGGCTGCTCTCAATTGTCCCCGGATTCGCACTTTCCTTGATTGCCATTATTGTCGGAAGTCTCGTCACGAAGAAGCCGTCCGAAGCGATGCTCAAGGAGTTCGAGGCGGCCCGCAAACCGCTCATCGAAGACTAATCACCACATAACATTAGGGGCGACCGTCCTCGGTCGCCCCTGTCTTTATTCTCAGGAGGTTGATTCTATGCCAATCAAAGCCGTCGTGCTGGCTGCCGGAAAAGGAACACGTCTGCGCACGGAGGGGTCAGATTTACCCAAAGTCATGCGCCAAGTCATGGGCGAGCCGCTGCTTCACTATGTGCTGGATGCCCTCGCCTTCATCCCGCCGCAGGACACAATCATCGTCGTGGGCTACCAAAAAGAGCAAGTGACCGCCCATTTCCCCGGCTACGTCTTCGCCGAGCAAAAGGAACAACTCGGCACGGGCCACGCCGTCATGGCCGCACGGGAGGCCTTAGATGGCGAAGACTGCGCCGTCTTGGTCTGCTGCGGCGACATGCCCCTCTTGCGCCGAGAGACTTACGAGGACTTAGTGCGTACCCACGAGACACAGGGGAACGTCTGCACCATTCTCACGGGCACCACCGACCTCGACATGGCCTTCGGCCGCATTGTCCGAGACGCAGACGGCAAGTTCCGAGAAGTGGTCGAGGACAGGGACTGCACCCCGGCGCAGAAGAACATCCGGGAGTTGAATGCGGGTGTCTATATCTTCCAATCCGGCCCGCTTCTGTCTGCGCTGGGACGTTTGGGGCGTTCCAACAGTCAGGGTGAGTATTATCTCACCGACGTGCCTGCAATCTTGCAGGGCGAGGGCATGCAGATCGGCATCTGTATGCGGAAGTTGGGGGATGAAATTATCGGGGTGAACACGGTAGAACAATTGGGTCAGGTTGAGGAGTCATTAAAAAAGCGTCGCTAGTGCGACGCTTTTTTGTTGGGACGGCCAAAGGCCGCTCCTGCGAAAACCAATCCGCGCCAACAGTCATAAATCCCGCCCGCTTGTCTATACATAAGCATAGACAAGGAGGCGGGATTTATGGCAATGGCACGCATCTGGACGGGCATGGTGGCCCTCGCTCTGCTCTTCGGCCTGTTAAACGGCAGAGTTTCCCAAGTGGCAACTGCCGCCATGGAGGGCGCAGGCGCGGCGGTGACGCTCTCTATTACCCTCGCCGGGGTTATTTGCCTTTGGAGCGGGATTATGGAGGTCATCCGCCGCGGCGGTTTGGCGGCGGGGTTGGCTCGATTGCTCCGCCCTGTTCTCGCTCGGCTCTTTCCGGATAATCGAGAGAACCCGGAGGCGATGGAGGCCCTCTCCGCCAACGTCTCTGCCAACCTCTTAGGCCTCGGCAACGCCGCTACGCCCTTGGGCATCCGTGCCGTGCAGGCCATGAAGCGGGGCGGCATCGCCACAGATGACCAATGTATGCTCGTGGTGCTCAATACCGCCTCTATCCAAATCATCCCCGCCACCGTGGCCGGGGTGCGCGCCGCCGCAGGAGCGGGGTCGCCCTTTGATATCCTCCCCGCCGTATGGGTCACGTCCCTCGCAGCCGTGGTCGTGGGCATAGGAATGGCAAGGCTTCTCGCCCGGAGGAAGCCGCTATGATGACAAGCCTGTTTGACTTGGTCATCCCCCTTGTCCTCCTCGGCACCGCCGCATGGGCACTCTATCGGAGGGTGGACGTGTGGAGTGCCATCACCGCCGGGGCCGCCGAGGGGCTGGGTACGGTGGTCAAAATCTTTCCCAACCTCGTCTGCCTCCTCACGGCGGTTTACATGCTCCGTGCCTCCGGGGCGATGGAGGCGTTTGCGGCACTCTTATCCCCGGTATTCGGCCTTCTCGGTATCCCGCCGGAGATTGCGCCGCTCATGGTGGTGCGGCCCATCAGCGGCAGCGGGGCCTTGGCCGTGGGCGCGGAAATGATCGAGGCGCACGGGCCGGATTCGCTCATCGGGCGCACCGCTGCCGTTCTCTTGGGCAGTACGGAGACCACCTTTTACACCATCGCCGTCTACTTCGGCGCGGCCGGGATTCAGAAGACCCGTTACGCTATCCCGGCGGCCCTCACAGCTGACGTGGCGGGCTTTTTCGTGGCGGCCTTGACGGTGCGTTGGTGGTTTTATTGAACCGGGTCGGTAATCATTGACAAGGGGGAGCGGGGGGCGTATAATAGAAACCCATATTACACGAAGACGAGGTGCGTATCATGGTCGATCAAGCGATGCTGAATGCGATACAAGGCCTGCTGTCTCAGCAGAAGATCGAGATTTTACAAGAGACTGATCACAATATAAAAGTGTTGCTGTCTCAACAAAAAAACGAGATTTTGGAAGAAACGGGTGCAATCAGAGAACTGATTGCTCGGCAAAAAGACGAAATTTTAGAGGAGACAAGCAAAAATCTCCAAGCAAGCATACAAGCATCAGAAGCACGTATGACAGATAACATACAAGCATCAGAAGCACGCATGACAGATAGCCTGCAGGCGTCAGAAGCACGTATGACAGATAACCTGCAGGCGTCGGAGAGCCGTGTTCTGCAAGAAGGACACCGCAACATGATGCTTCTCATCGAAAACCTCATTGACCCGAAATTCAAACTCATTGCGGAAGGCCATGCCGAAATTTTAGAAAAATTGACCGCCGACCGCCGCGTCGATGACTTGGAAGACGATGTTCTTCTCCTCAAAACCACCGTGCGCCAAATGCAAGATGACATATCGGAACTAAAAAAGGCACAATAGAGGATACACCATGGACGGCGCAATACCCCGGCATCGTCCATTTTTCATACGGACAAAGGAGAACATGCCATGTCAGCCAAAACCGAACGCCAACGTGACCCCTATGACGGACTGCGGCCCTGGTCGGCTGTCACCCACGGATTGGGTGCGGCTCTGGGTCTCTGCGCGGCACCGTTTTTGTTGCTCCGCGCCTACAATTCCGGGCTCTCCGGTGCGGTACCCGCTATGGCGGTCTACCTCGCGACCCTCATCGGCCTGTACACGGCCAGCACCTTGTACCACAGCTTGCGTACCGGCGAAAAGGGACGCATTGCCCTCCGCAAAATTGACCATCTGAATATCTACTACCTCATCGCCGGGACGTACACGCCCTTTTGCGTCCTCGCACTGGGCGGGACGCTTGGAATCGTGCTTCTCAGCGTCATCTGGGGACTGGCTCTGGCGGGGACGGCGGTGAATATCGTTTGGATTCACCTCCCCCGTTGGTTGACCTCCGGCATCTACATCGCCATGGGCTGGATTGCCATCGGGGCTATCTATCCGCTTTCCCTCGCGATCGGCGGTGCAGGGACGTTTTGGCTCATCTTCGGCGGGGTACTCTATACGGCAGGCGGCGTACTCTATGCCGTCAAATGGCCGGGGAAGCATAATCCCCGCTTCGGCTGTCATGAGATATTTCATGTGTTTATTCTTCTCGGCAGCATCGCCCAGTTTATGGCGGTTCTGCACACACTTCCGTAAAAAGTTCAAAAAATTTTGAAAAACCCCTTGCTTGTGACCTGGCGTAATGAGTTATACTGGGACATGAGGAGGGGATTTCTATGTCAAAATACCGCGCCGTCCCGCAGGGCTGCATGACAGTCGGCGAGGTCGCAAAGAAAATGGGTACCACCGTCCGCACTTTGCAGTATTACGACAAGGAGGGACTGCTCTCCCCCTCGGCGACGAGCGAGGGCGGGCGCAGACTCTACATGGACAAGGATGTCATCAAGCTCCACCAAATCCTGTCGCTGAAGTCTTTGGGGTTTTCCTTGGACGATATCAAAAATCGCCTCATCACGCTGGATACGCCGCAGGATGTGGCCGGCGCATTGGCGGAACACGCGGTTGCCATCCGGGAGAAGTTGGATTCCCTGTCGGAGTCTTTGCGTGCAATCGAGGCGCTCAGAGCGGAAGTGCTGCAAATGCAGATGGTAGACTTCAAAAAATACGCTGACATCATCGTATGCTTGCAGATGAACAATGAGATGTACTGGGCCATCAAGCATATGGATGATGATATGATGGAGCATGTGAAAAATCGGTTTGACAGAGAAAGCAGCAAAGCTTTCATTGAAAAACAAAACCGAATCGCTGACGAGATGCTTCGCTTGCAATCAGACGGGATAGCCCCGGAAAGCGAAGCGGGACAAGCCCTTGCTGCTGCATATTGGTCTCTCATCGAGGCGTTTATGGGCGGCGACATGAGCTTGTTTTCCAAGATGATCGAGTTTGCGGGGGCAATAGAGGACAAGGAATGGCAAAAGCGGCAACAGCTCGTTCATGCGTTTTTTGTCCCGGCGGTGACGGCTTACTTCACAAAAATAGGCTGCAACCCATTTGAGGAAAATGGGTTGCACAGATTAAATGTAGATTAGAATTAGATGAAATCTCTTGCATCGTATCAAAATGTTGATATAATCTCATCATAAAATCAAAGGAGACATGGAAAAGCAATGATACAAGTAGACCACCTGCACAAGTCCTACGGCGACGTACAGGCCGTTCGTGACATCAGCTTCACCGTTGCAGACGGCGAGCTGTTTTCCTTCCTCGGCGTGAACGGTGCCGGGAAATCGACCACAATAGGGGTTTTGACCACCCTGCTCGCCAAGACATCAGGCGCGGCCGCTGTGGGCGGCTTTGATGTCGAACGTGACCCAGACAAAGTGCGCAGCCTCATCGGTGTCGTGTTCCAAGAGAGTGTGCTGGACAAGACGATGACCGTAGAGGAAAACCTCGCCGTCCGCGCCAGCCTGTACGGCATGGACGGCGCGAAACGCAAGCAAGCCGTGGAACGGGCGATTGCCCTCACGGACAGCTCTGAGTTCGCAAAACGCCCCTACGGCAAGCTGTCCGGCGGCCAACGGCGGCGGACGGATATCGCCCGCGCGCTCGTACACACGCCGCAGCTTCTGTTCCTTGACGAGCCCACAACAGGTCTCGACCCCGCAACGCGGCGGGACATCTGGGCCATGATTCGCACGTTACAGCAAGACACGGGCATGACCGTCTTCCTCACAACGCACTATATGGAAGAGGCGGCGCAGAGCGATAACATTGTGGTCATCCACAAGGGCGAAATCAAAGCGCAGGGTACGCCGTTGGAGCTGAAAATGCAATACTGTTCCGACCTGCTGAAGATAACGCTGACAGACGGCACCTATATCGAAGAAAAACTGGGTAAAACCACGGACGCGCTGCCTATCATCGAGCAATACAAAGCACAGCTCGCAAACATAGAAATCGTAAACGGTACGATGGACGATGTATTTTTGAATCTGACGGAGGGCCTGAGCCATGCTGATTAAACGAAATGTACTGCTCTTCTTCAGAGACAAGGCCAGCGTGTTCTTCTCCCTGCTCGGGACACTAATTATCCTGATGCTCTATATCCTTTTCCTCGGCAACATGATGGAAGAAGGTCTCCGTCAAACCTTGGGATTTGATTCCGACCTCATCCGTCCCGTCATGGCAAGCATCGTCATGGCTGGCATGGTGGCGGTGACCAGCGTGAGCGGTTGTTTGGGTGCCTTGGAGACGAGAGTTGCCGACAGAGGCACCGCCGGGCGGGACTTTTTCACAAGCCCCATCTCCAGAGGCAAGCTCACCCGCGGCTATATGCTGGGGTCTGCGGTGGTCGGACTTGTGATGACGCTTGTAACACTTGTCATCTCCATGGCCTACATCGCAATCAGCGGCGGCGGTTTGCCGGAACTTGGTGACTTGGGTCGGCTCGCACTTACGCTTGTGCTTAGTGTGCTCTGTGCAAACTCTATGATGTTTTTGATTACGGCGTTCGTAAAAACAGACGCCGCATTTTCCGCTCTGAGTGCGCTGTTCGGCTCTATGCTCGGCTTCATCATGGGCGTATTCATCCCAATCGGCACAATGCCGGCCGCCGTGCAATGGGTCATCCGCCTTTTCCCCATGAGCCACGCCGCCGCCATGTTCCGCCAAATTATGGCAGACGGCCCCTTGGAGGCCCTGTTTGCGGGCGCGCCGCCGGAGTATCTGCAAAACTTCCGAGAGGTGTATGGCATCGTATACACCTACGGCGATTATACCGGCAGTTTCTGGTTCTCCGCGGCGGTACTGGCGGGCTTTACGCTGGTGTTTTATTTCCTGAGCGTAGTGGTGGTGCGGAAGCAGCGGGGGTAGAGGCCTTCGGCAAACGATACGGCGTGTTCACAGGGGCGGGGATTTATTCCGCCCCTGCCGTTTTATTTGTATTGTTACGTTGGGTTTGCCCCTTGGCGGCGTTCTTTTGGCGAAACAAAAAAACACGCACCGACAAACAAGTGGAGACTTGGAGGGTTTCCCTACAGCACCCCCCTCACCCCGCCCCCCGCCCCGCCCACCATCCGCGCGCGGGGGAGAACGTCCGGGCAGTCTGCCCGCAGACGCCTATAATCGCGGGTCACAAACGTACCAACAGGGCGCGCAAGGCGCGTAATACCTATACCGCACGAGTACACCGTTTTATCCAACGTAGATACCCGCAGCGGGGTTCTCAGGGGTAAAACCCCTGAGCGTGTTTTTGCTTACTTTTGGCACGAGCCAAAAGTAAGGCCCCGCCGGCCAGGCGAAACCAACGTAAAAACCAAGAAGAACCGTACTGCCAAAGATACCCCCCGCCCCCCCGACAAAGACAAAAAACACCCGAATCTACAAAAACCTCTTGCAAATTCGAGCGTTATCATATACAATAGCGGCAGCGGTAGTCTTCGGGGCGGCAACCCCACTACCGTCACAGGGTGTAAGCAAATACACCCCATGCGTAACCTCTCGGCCCTGCCGCCAGTCACAAGTATAACACATCTCGTGTTACTGTGGCAAGTACGAGGTTATAATTGCGATACCACAGGCGCAGCATGGGTGTTAAAGCCCATGCTTTTTTCTATTTGTGACCGGCAGGCAGGGCCGGGAGTGAGCGTGTGCAT
>WRAK01000007.1 GCA_009780235.1 Oscillospiraceae bacterium | reverse complement strand
GAAACCTACCCAATGCCCGGCGGGCGTAGGGCGTTCAAAGGTGAGGATAAGTTGGTGGTCTTGTATCGGTGCGTGTTGGCTTCGATGCCACAGGGCAACGTGGATAACGCGGGGCGGGCCTGTTGGGGAGGCCCCTCCCTCTATTTCGTCACACAGCGACAGGATGTTCTCTCTAATAGCGGCAAAATCCCGCTCTGTAATAACACGGGAAATGGGCGCACCTGCGTTCCACGTACGGGCAACATCCCCCGTTTCCACCGCTCGTTGTACGCCGGTCAGACGCCAGCCGTCCCCGTGCTGCACCTTGCCTGTGTAAGAGATGGTCTCCCCCACCGCACGGGTACCAATCACGGCGTCGTTGGGTGCGGGCGGTAATGCCTCCGGGTCTACTATTGGAATCTCGGTAGCGAGTGGCCCAATGGCCTCTCTCAACTCCGTTTCCGGCGAGTACGGCATCCCCGGGCGCATTGGTTTAAGATTCATTTTGCTACCTCCTAAGTTATTGCGTATGTGCCGGTAGAACGGACAAACCCCTGTATGTAGCAGGAAATATCAACCCGTGCGGCATCGTTGGGGACGATTTCTACGGTGTGGAAAATGCCCCTTTGGATTGTGCTATTTTGCAATAGATGCGGAACTAAGCTAAACTGGTTTTCAGTTGCATGAATAGTCATAAGGTATTGGCCATTGAGGCGCACCTCAAACTGCGTTGCATTTCCAAACCTCTGAATAGGCGGCGCGGTTGTGCGGAACTGTGACAGACGCACAAAGCACCGGATTTCGTTGATAACAGCCATTTGAAATGGTATACGGAAGCGCAGCTCAACAGGAGCCACGCCATCAGAGTTATCCATGGTATTTTCCGAATAAAAAAAAGTAGAACCCAACGCATAGTTAGCTTGGATTCTTTGCCGGTTTGACATGGCGGATATTGTGCCCGCCGCCGTTCTCGGCTTATTGGCAACAGATATTTTGGTCTGGCTCATCTCATCGTGCCGCCATTGGATTTGAGTAATAACGGTTCGTTTAAACCCAACTATTTCCACAATGCTCCCTATTTGGGGGCGGTCATCTAGGAGCTCAAATTCAACTTCGTACTGCTCAAAAGGTTCCTGTAAATCGAGAAGCATAGCCTTTGCTGCGTCTAGGAGGTTCTGCGCCACGGTAAACCGCTTATCACGCCAGACACGCTGAACAATGCCGTACTTTTCGACTATTTCAGGTGGGCTTTGCAGGTACGGAACGCCATTATTGACATTGGCTATTGTCAAGGAGTTGACCCCCTCCCCATCGCCTTTCGGGTATAGCCTCGTAACGACTGTCGTGGCATCTTCTTCTCGGCCAATCCGAAGTGCGTTTTTTCCGGCTCGAACGTAAATATCAGGATTTCTATCCATGTTGAGCCGAACTAGATTGAGCCGGAACGGGTAAGTAGAAGTGTCGAATGTCCACATAAATGGTTCGCCAATGGGTTGAGGAATTGAGAGAATTGCGGACAAGAGGGTCTCGTCCGTCCACTCGTATTCAAATTGGCGGTCAAACTCGCAGTCGCCAAGAACCCAGTTCTCGGTCAATTGCCTGTCAAGTACATACTGGATTGACTCTCGAGTCCATGTGCCTATGTTTCCAACACGGTGGTCTCCCTCAAGAATGTCATCAATCAAAAGGGCAAATACGTGCTCGGCTTTAAAGAGGTAGTGGCCTTTTTCGGTCAAAACGAAGCCGTTGCCAATCAGTCTGTACGCATCCCCACTTTCCCCGAAACGAACAAAGAGAAAAGGTAGACAGGCGGCGGCTTTTATATCTGTGTCTGGTAGTATAAATTCGAGATGATTAACCGCATTAAGCGATTCAGTCTCTCGGATGTTGTATGCGTTTTCGAGAATCTCAATCTTCCGCATTTGGCGGTCTAAAAGTTCAAGCATTAGATGTACCTCTGATTATAGATAACTTCGGAACCTTCAACAGAAGCTTCAAACGGCCATCCGGCGGAAGCTTGGATGTTTAGCTCAACAGTATCTCTATCGAAGAAAATCCAATCACCTTCATAATACGGCAACGCGCTCGCAATCCAACCGCCGACTCCGCCCCAAGGCACTCTGGTATGTACCGTTGCGGTAAAGTTGTCACTATTAATGCGAAGTTCAGAATTGGGCGGTATTCTAACGTTTATCGTAGTTATTGACTCAACGCGGGTACCCATCAAAACAAAGGCACCTATCACAGTCATTTGCTCTCTGGCTACACTTATTACCTTGCCAACGTGCGTTTCGTTGCCGAACGACGCCTGGACGATACGTGTAGCGTTCATCAGTTTGCCAACATACGTTTCGTTGCCAAGCAATGTTCGCCCGTCTCTCGCGGCATTCATTAATTTGCCGACGTGCGTCAACTTATTGCCGACAGTAACTCGCCCGGTGCGTTCGGCGTTCATCAACTTGCCGGCAGAAACAGCGGCTCGGATTGTTGCCCTGCCGGTTCGCTTGAAACGCCTAACGATGTGCGCGGAGGTATTGCCCCATATTTGTACCGATCCGGTGCGCACAAAGAACGCCTGTGTGGTGATACCAATATCGGCACCGATGATGACGATGCCGTGGCGGGAAAAGTTAATTGCCCTAACTTGGTCAGCCCCAGTATTAAATTGTTGTGAATTGAACTGACCAGAATTAAATGCCACGGCTAATTCACCTCAAGTCTGTACTCCCCTATATGCACCTGCGGCACATAGTTTCTGTGGACGATTTCCGGGTTCGGATTTTGGAACTTGAAGAGCAGCACACCACCCGTGGCCGCGCTCATCACACCATCCCAAGCCCAATTGCCCCATGCCGCAAGAGGGATTGGAAACTGGATAAAGTTTGTGTTTGCGATTTGGGATTGCCCGCCGACTTGCACCGCCGGTGCGCCGAATGTAGCGGTGGCTCTGGCGTAGCTAGGGCCAGAAAGCTCGACACCGGCGTTTTCAGGGTCACCGCTGAACAACGCAAGGTGCGGCGTAGACCCCGGCATTGTCTCCCCGCGCAAAAGATTGAGTATCTGTGTTTTGAACAAGAGGCTCGAATCACCGATGGCAAAATAGATGATGTCTTGCCCTAAAATCGATGGTTGCTGGTCTGATCCTATGGCAAGTGGCACAGCCAATTCGCCGTATAAAAGCATATTACCGCCCACCGCGCTATCAAAGATGCCGATAAAACGAACTGTTCCGGCTGCCGATGGTGCGCTTTCCCAAGTGATTGTTTCGGTGTTATGGATACTCAGACCGCCTTGAACCTGAATAGACGGTAGCGTAGTCGCAGACGGCTCCGAGAACGTAATAGGTTGTCGGGCGTAGCCAGAATACGATAACTCGGTACCCGCCGCGCCCGTGTTCGTTGGATTGCTGAGAAACAGACCAACAAACAAGTTCCCGAAACCGGGCGCAGACGTACCTCTGAGCGTATTAAGAACCCTTGATTCGAAAAAATGTGTTGCGTACATAATAGCCTCCTGTTAAGCTCTTCGATGTGATACTACACTAATAACGATGTTGCTGATTGAAGTTGCTCCGGTTGACGGATTCCTTATAACGATAGTCGTAGGAGTTTTTGCCGTTCCTTCGTAGTCGATATAATTATTTCCAATTGATAGCGGTTTCGAGTGTTGGTCGGAATATGCAAAAGGGCCGCACCGAATCGGCAACGTAAACTCTTGCATAATTCGCTGGGGGAAGATAGTAATATCTACGCTGTTTAAAAGCTCCCCCATGTAGAATTTGTCCGGCTCATCCCACAACCTAAGCGCGGTACGCTGAGACAGCCAGAAAATAATCTCTCGCATTCCTGCCTTGGTAAGCTGTCTCTCAAGGATGCACCTCAAGCGGATTTGCTTGTCGTTGTAGAATTTCTCCCCGCGGTCATGCTGCCCGTGCCTAAAAGGGATTGTCTGGCTCCTATCCCTCTTGGATGCGCTGAATGGGTCATAGGCTATGCACTTAATCCCGTAAGAGTCTAGGCTATTCACTCCACCGAAAGTGAAACTGTTTGGCGGTATTATTGGTAGCATCAACTCACTCCTATATGGGTTCTATTCCAAGGCTGCGGGTCTCTCTGCGAATCGCATCAGCGAACATCTCGCCCACGGTGTAGGCATCGTCTTCGGATCCATCCCCGTAGTAGTTTAATACGAGTTCAAGGTGCGGAGCGTTCGTTACCGTCGATACGCTGTTTCCGGCTCTTGGAACCCCGCCAAGCAGCTTCGACGGCAAGTTAAGGATTGCCCCCTCCAAAGCCTTTGCCATTGCCGCAAAAGGCCCTGTGTCTGTTTGCAAAAGTTTGTTTGTGACCATTGCAACTTGGGATTGGTCTATCAAAGAATGCACGCCGCCTTTGGTGCGGTATGCGCCTTTTGCCCCGCCGAGGTACGCATCCATCACCTGTGTACCAGATTCTTCAACGTCTTTTAGGCGAACGAGTGTTTGTACCAGTAGGCCGTCTGCCAAATCGTCCGCAATCTCCATCGTTCTGCGAGACGGCGAGTTCGTCGCGGCCGCCTTTCGCATTGATGCGAGTGCGCTGTTGATGATTTTCCTTGCGGCGGCATTTACAACAGACGTGCCGCTGAGTATACCGGTGGCAATGCCCTGTGCCATGTTGAACCCGGCAACAGAAAACCCCGCTGCGGCGACTGCGGCGAGCGCAGTATCCCGCGCCGCAGTCACTCTCTGACGGGTCTCGTTATCTATGGACTGGTCTTGTAAGATAGCGTCAGCACAGGCGTTTAAGCATTCTTCGGCCAAACGCCGCCCTGCATCCGCTACGTTTCCGTACTCGGATTCAACTCCGCCGGCAAGCTCACGACCGGCTTCTTGGCCGCTTTCCTGCATTGTTTGAGGAACGCCCGCATTGTTATACCCTTCGAGAAGCTCTGCCGCTGTTCGTAGAGCAGATCCTCTAACCCATGGGGTACCTGCTTCCATCCCCGAAGACATGGCTTGTGGAATGTTGGAACCAATCTGCGAGAAGTCAGACGATTCAACCTGCTGGGCCGCTGCGTCATAAGTATCTCTCACGAGACCTTCGACGCTTGTGCGTAGCGAATCGTGAGAGTTGACCACTTCATCAATCGTGTTCAGCGCGTCCTGCATTGCGGCAGGAGGTATCGGAGATTCCGCAGCACGTGCAAAAGATTCCTCCGCATCTTCCCATAGTGCTACGAGCGCGGGGTCCAGCTCGTAAATCTCAATGGCCTCACGCACACGGTCAAGGGCTTCATTCGCAGCGTCAATCATTGCCGGGTCGTACATCGCGGCTTCAACCGCCGCCTGCGCCTCCCGGAACTTATCTTCAAACGCCACAGGGACGTTCTCCGAAGCCATAATTGCGGCCGCTACGTCATCAAAGGCCAACAAGGACGAAACCGCAAGCCTTTGTTGTGGGTCAAGAGCTTCAAGGGCAGCGCGCTCCATAGCTCTGCGAACATTCGCCTCATAAACAGATTGCAACCCATCTTCGCCAAGAATGCGGTCAAGGTTGTCAACCATGTGTTGCGATTGGTCGGCCATACGGTAGCTGCCATCGACGAGAGGTTGAATAAGCCCTTGGTCTACGCCGGCAGCCGTGAGTATTTCAATGTTGCGCCAAACTTGTTCATACGCCGCATCGCGGGCTTTCATGTTCGCAATCATGTCGTCAATACTTGTGACAGCGTTTTGTGTGACGCCATTGAACGCATCTGTCCCGCTCTTGTAGTAACGTTCAAATGAGCCCGTCATCTTGTCTATTGCGTCACTTTGGGAACCGGCAACACCCCCCACAGCGCGGCCTCATACTCTCTGGCCGCCTCAGCGGCTGCATAGTAGGCGGACTCTGCTTTTGCAAGCTCCTCGTTAGCAGAGGCCATTAACGGCTCAAGAGTTTCCATTTGATAGGCATTGCTGGCGAGGGCGTCATTAAGGTCTTCGTATGCGTCGTTTAGCAACCACGCTTGAGCAAGCATGGCGTTGCGGTCTGCGTTGCGATCGTACTCACCGGCGGCTATTCTGCGCAAAAGTTCGTCTCGTTGACGTGCAATATCCGCCTGTTCAAGCTCGAGTCCTATGGCTTCCCGGCGAAGGCGGTTCGACTCGTCCATTTTCATGTCCAGCTCGGCCCTATTAGCCGCAGCGTTAAGATAGTTTTGAAGAGCCGCCGTGGACATATTCAGGCCATTGGCGTAGTCCCCCATTGCGAGAGCAAGGCCCGGCACAGAGGAGTTCAGCCGATCTATTTGGGTTCGCAGGTGAGCATTTTGCTCCGCAGACCTGCTCTGAACATTAGATAGGCTGAGAATCTCACTAGCAAGCTGCTGGGTTGCCTTCCTGTTGACCTGCAGTTCTCGATTATTGTCTTTGAAAGCATCAGCACCGGCTTGAGTTGATTCTATCAACTCATTCGCTCTGCCTATCAATGCGTCTGTCTCTTCTCTTAATCTCGCAGTCTCGTCGCTCGTCCTGTTGAACCACATCGCTAGGCCAACAAGCCCGGCGGCTAGGGCGGCCACGCCGGCAACAGCAAGCCCGATTGGGTTAGCAAGCATAGCAACTGTTTTTGCAATAATCGCAACCTTAGCGGCAATAACCTTCGCTTTAAGAGCCACTAACCCATCTTTGAAAATAGCCATAAGACCGGTCATTCCAGTAGTGGCAACCTTCAGCCCGGCAAAAGCTCCTTTGAGTTTCAGTATCATTGGTGTGAGTACTTTCACCGCCTTGAGGGCGGTGAACCCGGCCGCAAGGGATATCAGCGCAATGTACAACGGATTACTTGTGTTTTCAAGCAATCTAAACGCCGCTACAAGTACGCCGACACCAATAACTAAATGTGCCTTTGGTTTTTTCAATGCCGTAAACGCTCCGGCTAACAAACCAACCTTTGGAGCCGCGGCACCTGCGGCGGTTCCCGTACCTGCAATAGCCTGCGCCGCTCTTCCGCCCGCCACCATCACCGACCCGAGACCTTTGGTGAGCTTGCCCATAACAAAGAGCAGCGGGCCAACCGCGGCGGCTACCGCAGCAATCGCCACGGCTGTTTGCATCAGTTCCGGGTTGGCCTCAGCAAAGGCCATAAAGCGTTCCACTAAGTCGGCGGCGACCTCAGCTACGCGTTGGATTGCCGGTGCCAGCGCATCCCCGAGAATAACGAGCGCAGTTGCGGCAGAGGCCTTTAGGTTTCTAAATGCACCGCCGAGGCCGCCCTCCATTGTCTCGGCCATTTCTTGCGCTAATCCTGTGGAGTTGTTTATTGCGTATGACAAGCGGCCAAAATCATACTCGCTTGTATTTACAATAGCACTCAAGGCTCTAAAGCCTTGCTGCCCGCCAATCATGGTAAGGTAGTTGAGTCTTTGCTCCTCGGTTAAATCTGCCGTAGCGGCTCTCAGGTCAATCATGATGTCGTTGAGAGGGCGTATGCTGCCGTCAGCGTTAGTCCCGGATATGTCGAGGCGGTCGAGAGCCGCGGCGGCTTCGGTGCCGGGATTTATCAACCCCTGCATGGCGTTGGCTAAAGATGTTCCGGCCATCGACCCTCTCAAGCCGTTCTCTGCCATCATGGCTAATGCCAGCGAAACATCTTCAATGCTTGAACCTGTAGTTCCGGCAATAGGGCCGGCGTACTTTAGCGATTCGCCCAGATAACGGATATTAGTGTTCGCATTTGCGGCAGTAGCCACCAGAGTATCTACAAATTGGCCCGCCTGATAGGATTCCATGCCGAACATGGTCAACCCGTCTTTGGTGATACCGACGACAGTACTGAGCTGTTCGCCCGTTGCTGCCGCCGCTGCCATAATATCCTCGACACTATCGAGCATTTGCCCGGTATTCCAACCGGCTTGAGCCATTAGGCTAAAAGCGTTCGCTGTTTGGCCGGCGGAGAACTGAGTAGTGCGGCCCATCTCAAGGGCTTTCGCTCTGAGATTATCCATCTCCTCTGCGGTGGCCCCCGTGTTTGCCTTGACCTGACGCATGGAATCGTCGAAGCTTGTAAAGGCAACGACGGCCGCGGTGCCGAGGGCAACAAGCGGGGCGGTCACTTTCTTAGATAGGTTTTTCCCGATATCGGCCATCCCTTGGCCGACCTCTTGCAACTTCTTTCCTGTCGCCTCCATCGACTGGCCAACGTCATCAAGCTTTGTCCTGAATGCAGTCCACTTACCCGTTACTTCCGCAAGGTTCTTTTGATGGCCCGCAAGTTGCTGGTTTACATCGTGGAGTTCACCTTCAAGTTCGCTAATTCGGTTAGCAACCTCTTTTTGCTCACGGGCAAATGCGCCAGTCTCATCTCCCGTTTCGCTGATTGCTCTTGCGAGCCGCTCTTGAGCCTCCCGTTGTTGCTCAATTTCGTCTGTTAGCTCTTTTTTGCGGCCCTCTAATTGCTCAACGGCAGAAATATTCTTGTCGATTCCATCACGGAGGCGTTGCATGCCTGATTTTCCAGCGGATTCCATCTGCTTAATTTCTTGCTTAAATGGGCCGCTATCCAGCTCTACGTTTATGCGAATGCTTCCGTCAGACACGCCATCACCTCCCCTTTTGCGATAAAGAAAACCGCCGGCGCATTGCCGACGGCTATGTTCTATTCAAACAGGCTGCCAAAGGCAGCGTCCCTGACCTCCTGCGGCCGTTCATCCGGCAAGGCATATCGCCGCTTCATTTTGCGGTAGTACGCCTTCTCAGCCTTGGACATTTCCTTTGTAATCTGCATCGTTCTAAACTGAATGGCCTTAATAAACTGCGTTTCATCGGTAAGACCCTCAAGTAACGCTTGGAACTCGAACCAATGAAGCTCATCAAAACCACGGATTCCGTACTGTTGGAGAAAAGCACTATAAATCAGTCCTCCGTCGTATTTGAATGAGAAATTCCTCTTGTGCTGTTCGAGGGATGTTTGAGGGCGTCCCTCTCTCGACTGCGCCCCCGCTAGAGGGGTGTATGAGTAAAACTCTATCAATCGTTGAAGTGCAAGCATTTCGTCACCCGGGATAACGGGGTAAAACAATGATAATTGCTTTACCGCCGTCTCTAATGCAAAATCTGCATCACCCGGGCGAAAAACCTTCTCTTCGTCTAGCAGGGATATCGCAATCGATACGTTTGTTTGGCACCTGATTGGCACCTCTACCCCATCGACCTCTACAGTTCTTGGGAGGTCATCAATCAGGATGTTAAACATAGCCTTACACCGTCGGCGTGAAAGTGAGGGTCAGGCCATCCGCCGCAATTTCGGCTCTACCCCATACGGGATTCCCTTTGACGGCGAACGTCCCGGAATAGGTGTATGCGTCCATGCTATCGCCTTCGGTGTCGGCGATAACCGCCCACGGCCGAACGAAAGCGTTGTTTGCCGACGGCTCTGTGACTGACAAATCAATCACGACAACTTGGACGACAGCCGCCGTACCGATGACCTCGTTGTCGATAATCTCAGCAAGGAAGTCATGGACTTCGTTACCGACATAGCGGTCAAAACCGAAGGAAATCGACGGGCTGTATCCGACGACATCGGTCTGCTCAAACGCCTCATCGACGTACTGTCTGGAATATTCACTCGGGTTCTTGGATGTCGAAAACCCCGTGAATCCTTGCATCCGCTTGTAGGTATACTGCCCCGAAGCCCCTGTAGGAATAGCGAGAAACGGTATTTTGTCACTACGCAGCTTCAGAGTTCCAACCATTTGTGCCTGTGCCATAGTGTTGCTCCTTTCATGATTCTAGGCCGAATATTTAACTCGGCATTGGATTTGATACATTGCTTTGTCTTGCCCGGTGGATACGTCTTGAAAATATCCCTCGGTCAATGCCTCTACCGCAACCCAGCCGGGGATGGTCGGCCTTGTTGCCGCCAACCACTCAGAGAACCGCTCATAGAAAGCCAAATTGCTTGTGTTCTGCTCAATATCCGCTTTCCCGTAAAATTCGAGGCTGCGGAACACAAACAGCAGTTGCTTCACACCACCGCCATCAACATACCTTGTGACCCATGGAGCCGACGGTGTAACGTCGATGGCGTATCTTAACGGTTCCTCCGAAAGGTAGTCTACGGATAGTGCCGGTGAACTACCGCCATCCGGGGTATTGAGAAACGGGCAGGTCAACAAGAAATCCCTCAGTTTTTCAACCATTGTCATCTTTACCTACCCCCGCGGTTGACGAACGCCTGAAGATTGCTTAAAAACGCCCCCCTGTTGTCCGCCCACCATCTCATTACCCATTGTGCACCCCTTCTCGGCGCGCCCACGAACGTGGCAGAACTGAAGTTGCGACCCCTGCGGTCAACGCCACCGGTATTGTAGTAGTGCCGCCGCGCATAGGGGCCGTCGTAGACGACATCCTCATACGGCGGGGACAGATTGGCTATGGCGGTGTCCGCAAGCCTCCCTGTTCTAAACGGGACATAACTGTGCGCCCCGGCTGCGACCTGCGTCGCCACGTGCTGCTGAACACGGCCGCCGCGTTCAAGCCCACGCCGAGAAAGAATCTCCGACGTGGGCTTCATGTCAAGCTTAACTTTTACAGTACCGCCCATCGCAACTACCTCCCAACTACAAACCAATGGCGCATTTTCTTTGAGCCAAAGTCATTCCACGACACCTCGGTAACCGTGATTACTCGATCAGTACCAAAGGCCTGTTCGATTGCCGTCGCACGGTCAAACACGTCCATGACTGCGCCGCGGACGAGCTTATCGTTTTTAGACAACGTCCAATGGCGTTCCCGTTGCTCTTTCGGCAACCGGGCATACTCGTCCGTCGGCAGGAATGTTTTGCCCACAACTTTGATGCTTTGTGGAATCGTGACCGACACGCGGTCGTTCGTCTGCTCCGACCTGTCCTGCATTGACATTCTGTACGCCGCGTTCCAAAATGCTCCCGAAAGGACCACCGGCAGGCTCGACTTCGACTCCCGGTCGATGTTGTACAGAGTCACCGCCGATTGGACTTTCCGTGGTAGCGGCATCGATCTCTCCTTCCTCGGCCGTCAAACGCCCGGTAACCCGATTCACTTTCCCGAGTACAGCGTCTGCTTTCTCCTCGATTTCGCGCTCGACCTGCTTCGCAGCTTCGTACTGGTCGATTGCTTGGTCGGTAAACTCAAGAAACGCCATGTTGAGAGTGCTGTAACGGCCGTCAGATAGAATCAGGTCGGCAACATCATCCCCAAGCCCAATCTTCAACACTCGCTCCATGACCGCTTCAGTAAGGCCATCTCCGACTTTGGTGAGCAGCGCGTGAATCTCAAAGAATTTCACCCTATCCGCCCTTACGTCAAAGTCAAAGCTTACCTCTGTTCCTCTGATTACCATAGACATATCATGACACCCCTACATACATAAGATTTATTGGTCTTGTCAGCCATCGCTGGCAGATTTTGTGCATTGATTCGTCGAGATTCTCCGAAAGCAAATGTTGCGGCAGTTGGTAGCTGGCAGACCACGGTCCTACACGCTCGTTGCTGATTACCCCTGAGATGCCATCTTCGTCCTGCTCAATCGTCAAGCTGACATCCCATAGATGGTCAACAAGCTCGCACAGGCACATCTTGATACGCTCCCACGACAATTCCCCCAGCGAATGAGCCGAGACGCGGTCGAAGGTCACGTAATCAATCTGTTGTTGTGCCCGTCTTGCAATACGCGGGAACTTCTCTTCCGGGATATTCCCGGATCCGTGTTCTTTATAGAAACCGTAGTCTGCATACATCAGCTATCCCTCGCTTTCATCTGTCGCCGTCGGCTTCCCGGCCGTGGGCTTGTTCGTTGGCGGTTTCCTCTCGGCCTGCGGGTTCGCCGCAACGGGTTCAGACTTGACCACTACGTAACCGAGGGTCTCGTAGTAGTTGCGCCTAGTTGCTGATACGGTAATCTGCGCCCCGGCTTTCTTCATTGTCACCGTCGCCATTACCCATCACCGCCCTTCGTTCCTTCGGGCGATTCGGGCGAAACTGCCGGAGCCTTCGGCTGCGCCGTCGGCCTCGGGTCTTTGGGCTGCTTTGGAGCCTTCGGCTGCGCCGTCGATTTCGCAAGGTCAATGACTTTGTACCCTTGGGCTTCAAAACCCGGAACATCCGCTTCGTTCACCGTCAGTTGAACATTTTTGCGCTGTACAGTCGGCATGATATTCACCTCCTATGGTGTTGCCTTAATAGGCTGAATTTAGGCCGGAGCGACTTGGAATTGGATGCCACCGATTTTGTGCTTCAGGATAAACACATCCTCGTAAGATTCCTCAAAATACACCCACTTGCCTTCGGAACCTGCACTCGGCGGGTCAAGTTGCGAGAACTGGTACTGCGTGGGTGTAATTACGCACGAGGGATGCACGAGCATCATGTTAATCTGGCGAGCACCCGCACCGGGAGTCCAGCCCTCGGTGAAGTTGTACAACGTCATCATCAGCTCTGCCGGAACCTCAATGATGTCCACAAGGTCAATACCCTCAACCGCAGTTGTCCAGCGACGAGTGTTGTCCTTCAAGTCGAGCGTGCGCTGAAGCCCCTGCGCGTTCCGAATGGTCTTAGCAGCCTCCGGCGTGCAATATAGCAACCTGCCGTTTGCCGGGGTGCGTGCTTGCGTCGCTTTAAGATTCATTGCGTCGAATTTCTCGAGAACATTAGCCGTCGTGAGCGCACCTTGGTCAACTGTGCCACCTGCATCAATGTACTCGGCATGTAGTTTGGAAATCAGATAGGCGTCCATCTCCGGGAACTTCTCTTCTTCGTTGAACACTCTGGTAATGTTCTGAATTGTGGTTGTCATGTTGGTTTCGCTGATATCCAACGGATGTACAAGCGTGCTCCATTTCCGATGATTTTTAAGCGTCAACGGTGTCCAATCATTGTTGTAACGCCGCTGCGCAGTCTCAATCGTGTCACGGTTGGCGTTCACGCGGCCAGTCACGCTAATGGTCGGCACTTTAATCGTCTGCGCATCAACCCAGCGGAAAATCCGATTGTTCGAAGTCGTGCGTAGCGCACCGAAATTTAGAACGTACGGAAACGCTTGGTCGAGTGCCCGTTGATACCGTTCTGCATAGTTTAGAGCTGCCATAGTTTCTTCTGCCTCCTATTGTTTTTTGTCCATTGGCCGAACCCCGGTGAATCCGAAATCGAAATCGTCCGTCGTGGCATCGGCCTTCGGCGGGTCTGTAGTCACCTGTACACTTCTCGTATCAGGTGCTTTGTTGAACCTTTCTGCATTGGCTTTTAGGTACGTCGCCAGAGCAGTCCTGAAGTCTGCCGTATCCGTTACGAGTTTTCCAACCTCGAACGCCACGTACCCTGCAAACTGTGCATCGACGCCTGCGGCACGAACGGCCTCGGCACGTTCGTACTCCTGCGCCGCTGCTACAGCCGCATCCCTCTCCTGCCGAGCGGTTTGCAAAGCGGTAGCCTGCTTCTCCGCCTCGGTCTTTTGGCTTTCTTGATGGGCTTTGAACGCCACCAAAGCAGCCTTGAAGTCCTTTTCCGACCCCGGAGTGAATCCAGCATCTTTCATCGCCTTCATCAAACCAGCGTTGAATTGCTTCAGTCCGAAATCGTTATACGATTTTTCATCGTACATTCTCACCGATTCACCAGCGGGCTGAGTTGTCGATGCCTGCGACGTTGTTTGGGCCTGTGTGGCACCATCCGCTACCCCCTGCTGATTGTCCGGCGTTGCGGTCACCGTACCCGTTGTGGTTGTTTGGGTTGTCCCCGTGGTTGTTGTGGTATCAGACATTACGTCTCCTCCGTTTTCAGCCCGTCGGCTATGTTTTTTTATCGTAAACCCCTTGTGGAGGCATACTCAATCTTTAGGCCGCCCATAAGCGTTCAGGCTGCCGAGGCAACCCTGCAGCCTGACTAAATTCCCTGTATTGTCTTTGTTGCTGCACAAGCCTAGAGCGTTGGGTGAGGGTCATTTCCTCGTCGCCCATGCCCTCGGCAATCACAACATCCCGCTTCGATTGCCTAATTCTCCGTTCCAGCTCACGCTGCCTCTGGCTCGCAGTATAGGCCGTGTACTCCTTACCCATGAACTCGAAGTCCGGCGGGTCAATGCCCGCAAGGTCTTCCGGCGACCATACCGGCGACTGCCCAAGAAAAATACCAAATTTGGTATGACGGCAGTTCGGTTCCTGCATTTGGTCACCAACAACCTCGTCAAACAGCGAAAACCCCTGTGTCCGCCCTTTATAACGGGCAAACTGCTTGCCCTGCCACTCTTTGTGGGTTGGCCGCGCGCCCATGTGCGCCGTGATTTCCCAGCCGTCACACCCTAGCTCGTTAGCATTCAGATCGCTCACCGCGTTGGTCGCTTGTTTCAATCCCGTAAGCACCGACCGACGCACCGCCGATTCGACAGACTCTTTGCGGCCAGATGCCCAATGTATTGTTTGAAGTCCTTTCCCTCGTAGCCGTTGAGCTGCTAACCGTATTGCTTGGTCGTAGCTGAACACACCACTAGAGGCCTGCGCAAACGCAAAATTAAGCGTCTGTGTATAAAACTGCTGGAGCTGCATACCACCCATCCCGAGCGACCCGGTCAAGCTGACGAACTGCGCACCTACCGTTGCCGCCGCTTGCTGAACGAAGCTTGTTTTTGCGGCGGTCATCGTGAAAGACGGGTCGCCGGGGGCAAGCATAGCCTTCTCCCGATTGAAACTGCGGCGGTTTACTACTTCAAACTGCTCATTGAAGTGCGGAATCGCTTGGCCATTGATTTCTCGCACCCGCCGTTCAATCTCTTGCATCGACACATTGACATCACCAAGAAATTCCGCATGATATTGGATTGACCCGGCATTCACACCGTCTACTACACCGCGGGTGAGCCTTGCTAGGTCTTGGAGTACATATTCCTCCAACTCCTGATATATTGGGACGATTTGGTCTGCAAACCTACTCAGTTCCTGCGGAGATAGCACGGTTTATCACCCTTCCCTGCGCTGTCAAGGGGCTGCCAGATGTCTTTAACCCGTCCAAAGCGTCATCAGGGCTCTCGCTTTGGCCTGCATCATCGAATATGTGTCCTTGCGCCTCCATCCACATCCGTTTTGCGTCCTTCTCATTCATGTTGAAGAACGCCATATTGGTGCGCCACGGGGCAATATTACCGCTCGCTTGAAGCGCGAGGTGGGATTTGAGTTGGTCTTCCGGGTTGCTGACAATGCTGTCGTCCCAATCGAAAGTCATCTTGACTTCCTCGTCCTGCAGCTTCGTCGGATTCGCCCAGACGCGCATCGCATCAACGAGCTGCCGAATGGCACACTCAAGAGCTTTCTGGTTATCCATGACCGTAGCCATCGTGCGTTGCTTCATCATTACGATTTCTGTGGCCGTCCTTGCAGTTGCCGGAGCCTGTGAAATCGTCCCGTGTGCCAGCCCAACGTTTTCCTCCACGCTCATAAGGTGCTGATTGAGTGTCTCTAAGTAGCTCGTATGGCGAATGTCCGGCGCAAACCGCTCGAAGTAGCGTTTTTCTCCACTACCAAGGAGCTTGACTACCATTTTGCTGAGTTTCCTCGGCAGCCGGTTTTCCTCTGTCGGGTTAAGGGAAACCGCATCAATGAATAATCTAGCAAGGCTGGTGTCCATTTCCCAATCGAGTGCGTTCGTTGTCAAATCTGCCCGCCTGAGTGCGTTTGCCGCCCGCACAAGTCCGCTCATCCCGTACGGACTGTCAAGGTCTGTGTTGTTGCACATCGCGGGTTTATAGAACCCAAGCAAAACACCGCGCATCTTTTGGAATACGTACTTTGATTGAATGTGCTGCCACCGCTCTATTGAACCGAGCGGCACCAAATCCGCGCCGAGATTATCCCACTTGTAAACCGTTGGCTTCATCGTTGTGCGATATACCTTGTTGGTAATTGTCAACATCCTTGCGGATTCGTCGAACATCTGCCGCTCTTCCAAGGTGTAGAACTGTGAATCCTGCGTAATAGTAGAGAACATTGATACATCAATGATTGCGCCTGCAGTATCGTAGTCATGGATCAGAAATTTCGACGGGTACAAAAATGCAAGCTTCATATTCCCGCTAACTCCGCCGTCTACGACGGTGCCGTCTTCGTTGAGGCGCAACGTCGCATTGCGGTAGTATGGCTTCATAATCAAGCCACCTAACGCCCAGCCTTTCTCGACCTCGTGGCGCAGATTGTTCAATAGATAGCGTTGCAGCGTGCCGTTGAGAGCCTCGTCATCGTCCACAGATATCTTCGCTTCAATCGTGATTAGACGGGCGACCTCAGCCGCAATCAACGGCCCAAGGCCGCTACTTGTTAACGCCGGGCTTTCCTCGTCCAGCCAAGGCGGGCTATCGGCATAAATCATCTGCGCAAGAGCAAGGTTTCTGACCGTGCGGTCGGCTACGACCGTATTATGAGCCGCAGTTTGCCCCGCAGACGTTGATGTCTGCGGGGCAGTTTTCCGTTTAAAAATGTCAAGCCAGCCCATGCGCTCCCCCCTCTTCCTGCAACCTCTGTTTGCTCCACGCCACACCGTCGAAAGCATCACCGATGCCATATCCTTCTGGCAAAACTACAACACCATCGGCACCCGGCCATACGCCATCCATCAAAAATTTCTCTGCCGTACCAATGTCACAAAATGCGGAGACATCAATACATTTCCCGTTCGCAAGCACGGCGACATAGGTTCCCTTTTCTTGGGCCTCGGCTTCATAATCCGCAACATCTGCAAATGTCAGCTCACCAGAAGCAGTAACTAACTTGCCTTTTGACAACTTGGAGACCTCCGCCGTCGTTGCCGAAAATTCTTCCCACTCTTCATCTTCACAGCAGCACGGCTCATGCGGTCGATAGGCGTATATATATACCAACCCTGCACCACCGTTGCCTGCACGGCCTGTGCCTTGTGCCGCTCCGCCGCCACCGCCGCCGACCCCACCGTTTCCGGCATTTCCATTCCTGCTGCCGCCGCCACCGCCACCAAACGAACCGTTTCTCCCGGGACCGTCTCCACCGCTACCGCTGCCGCCCGCTCCGCCGCCATTTGCACGTGGGCCACCGCCGCCGCAGCCATACATCACGCCGTCGTAGGGATTGGTTGGATATGTCCCTATTGACCCGGCACCGTCGCCGCCGCGTCCGTGTTCTCCGGCACCCGTGCCGCCCGCACCACCACCGAAGCCACCGGTCCCACCTACTTCATCTCCGCCGTTGGCTCCGCCGCCGGAACCGCCGGGACCGCCGTCAAGCATTCTTTCGGCGGGGCTGGCGAGGCCCCCACGGACAGAGTGCCCGAACGCGGTAGTCGTGCCGCCGTTACTCCCCAACGGCGCAGCGGCGTTTACACCACCCGCGCCGCCTGCACCGATGGTGATGTTATAGCTTGTTCGGTTCAAGCGGACATTTCGTGCAAGGATCGTGCGCCCCCCGCCGCCTGCGCCACCGTTAACTGTGCCACCTGCACCGGCGCCGACGATATATATATCCGCCATTTGGTCGAAGATACCGTACCGCGCGGGCTGAAACGTGCCGGAGGAAAGAAAAATTTCTATCAGAACCTTTGGCCTGTACTCTTCCAATTCGGCGATTCGTTGTTCTTGTTCTTCGATGGCAGCCAGAGCTTGGTTTGCCGCTTCCTGCGCCGCTTCCGCAGGTGCAGTCGAACCGGGAGGCCCCATCGGTCCCGGCGGGCCTTGCCCGTTTTCGCTGGCCACAATCTTCCATTCTTCCCCGTTGTAATACCAAAAAGCACCGCCTTTTTCACGAAGGGCGGTAACACTCTTTGAGCGGACAAGCCCGTCCCAAGGTGCCCGTGGCGGATTTTGTGAACAATTACTCACAATGTTGTTCCTCCCCGTAGTTGTCGCAAACTCTCCTGCAAATTCCGAATCAAAGCCTCCAACTGCTCCGCCTTCTCCCGCTCGGCGGCCACGACATGCTCTTTCGCCTTCTGCACGAACGCCTCGTTTGAGAACTTCTTCCGCTACCGCTCCAAACCCTCCTGCGCCTTTACAAGTTCCTTAGTGAGCCGCTCATGTTCAGATTGCAAATCTACCAGCTCCTCTAGCGGCATATAAATCTTGGCATGCGCCGTAGCTATCACAGTACACGGACGTTGAAAATTTGGATTTTGGCGGATTTCGCTTGATTTAATTATTTCAACTGTATCAAACATTTCCGTTTGCCTCGCTTATTTTCTGCTCAAATTCCGAGTAAATAGGTCGATGTAGGTACTGAAGCTATACTCAAAGCTGTCAAGGCTATCTATGTCCGATGTGCCGTTGTCGAGGCGTTCGTCCGGCCGCTTGGAATCCCACACGGCCATGTTTAACGCATCCACTAGGGATTCGCATTCTCTGGTTAGTTTCAGCGACCCAAGAGCCAACATCTTCTGTACTACCAGAATTCTCTCAATTACCGGACACTTGTACGCCGTCGTAATCGGCACATAGATTCCCTCTTTCTCCAGCGCAACACGGCACCCGTTGATGTAGGTATTGATGTGGTCGCAGTAGATTTCGCTGATAGGTCCAAAATCAGCAATTACACGCTTGACAAAGCTGGTTACCTTTTGCTCAAGCATCGCTGGTGTCAACTCTTTTGCGGCGTGTTTCTCTGTGCGCAATGGGACAATCCCGGTATAATTCCCCATATAGCCAGTAGCTGTGAACGAATGACCGCTCTTGTTGTCGCCCCAGTCAATTCCAAGCACGATTTTGGAGAATTTCTTTGGCACTTCTTCTGGCTTTAGGATAAAAACATCGTTGTAATTGACAAACTGCTCATAAATCACACCCTCGGCAGCAACCCACAGACCAAGCACAAAACGCCGATAGAACACGCCGGAGTGCATCGTGCGATACCGAGCCTTTACTTTCTCGCTCAGAGATGGATTGTCGTCCATGGTGAAATGTAGATGGACGAGGTCTTTGTAAATAGCGTCCCCGTCCTCGTTGAACTCATCAGTACCTTCCGGCTTGTTGCTCAAAAGCTTGTCAAGCCACTCTGTTTTGAACCAATGCTTTGGGTGGCCGGGGTTACAGTTAAACCACATTTTTGAACCTTCCACCGAACAGCGACCAACTGCTTGGTCAACAAAAGATTGTGGCATTAGAGCCACTTCATCAAAGAAAACACCCGCCGCGGTGATGCCTTGTACGAGGTCTTGACTACCCTCTGTGTTCCCGCCAAACAGGTAAAAGTAATTTATAACCTCGCCCTTCGTTACAATCAGCAGATTGTCCGTCCGGCGGTCTTTCACGCGGTACCCGAGTGCTCTCATCTGCCGTGTCCAGTTCCGGATGACGTTTCGCCGTAGAGAGCCGATAGTCTTTCCACAGATGAGAAAGTTTTGCTGGTCGAACATGTGCATAGCCCAAAGGCCGTAGGAAATAGACATCGCCGTTGTTTTGCCAGAGCGTATGGCTCCGTCGGCGATAATACCCTCCTTGTGGCTTACCGGCGAATCAGGATGCCACCATGTCAAAATCTTTTTTTGCTTTAGGCTAAAAGGCTTATACTCAAACGGTTTAGTCTCTCGCCTGCGGCTACGCTGCTTTGCAAGGTGTAACGTTAGGGCGGTGAGCCGCCGGTCAAATTGGATAGGGAAATCAGCCGTTTTCTGCACCGTCACCACCCCCCCATATATCGGAAACCGCACCGCCCATAGCTTCTAGGAAGTTAGAGCTTGAATCCTCGTTTTCATCCACCTGAACTTGCTGCGCAAATTCGACTTTTGCAAGTTCTAGGTCAAGTTTCCTGCGCTCTAAGTCAATGCGTTCCCGTGTAACGTCCATTTGATGTATTTGAGCCAGCACTCTGGCCTTTTGCGATTGTACACGGGTAAGCTCTGCGTGGGCACGTAGCAAAAGGTCGCTATTGTCATAGGTCGCGGTGCTCACATCAATTGTACGCCCCGGCAGTTTTTTGCCGTCAGCAATTCTCTCTTGTTGGATGCGGTTGTAAAGTTTTTCGTCGGCTTCGCTGTCAAATTCCCGCTTCTTTTCCGAACGAATGACGCTATTGATAATCAGCCCGCGGGATTTTTCACCCCGCACTTGAATTTGCTGTATTTTCCGCATGAGCCGCCGCTCTCGAACAGTAAGGAGCTTTACCTCATCAAAAAGGTGAGCGAGTTCATCGGCTGGTAGGTTATCAATCAAATCCCACTCCTCGACGTCAAGCGTGTCAAAAAACACGTTGGCATAGACGCCGTGTTTAGCAGCGTTTTGATTGCGTGGCGGGGGGCCACCGTTGCCATCAACCGCATTCTTATTTCCCGGTTGGCCGCCCGGCTTGCGCTTTTTGTTCCGCGGTTTCGCCTGTGTTGTACAACGCTCGTTTCCGTGTTGTACAACGCTCGTTTTTTTAACCCAACCGTCTCGGTTCTTCCAAACCGCTACAACACGTTCATCGATGCTGAGCTGCTCGGCAATCTGCCGATTTGTAATATTACCACCATGCTGGAGGTATATTTCGTAAGCCTTATCCCGTTCGGGACTTCTTGCACTTGGCACATCACCACCTCGCTTGAAGTCGTATTGTTTCGCAAGCCGCCGTGCCGACAGCCGACTTTTAGGCGTGCGCGGTGTGGATAAAAACAAACAGGTAGCCAACTTCTGTGTGCCTGCTTGCTTCCCCTTGGTTGCGGAGATGGGATTCGAACCCATGACCTTCGGCTTATGAGGCCGACGTGCTACCGCTGCATCCACTCCGCATTGTTTATAAATAATTGACACCGCTGCGAGCTTCAGCCCGCAACGGTGTCATTGGTACACATCACTTTCTTATCCGTGGCTCGTATGAACCGTGTTCCAACTGTTGCGGTACCCTCCGTGGCATTCCGCTGGCGACTCCCTCCAACGCCCGCCCAAGTGACCTGACGGCCGCTGGGATGACTGCTCGCTGATAAAACTCCCGTGGACTTTCTCCCGGAAGAATCCCCACGACCTCTTGCTCACAGATATCGCCGCTGTCTATTCCCTCATCGGGCCAGAACCACGTGACACCGCTGTACGCCTCCCCCAACTTGAACGCCCACTTGATTGCGTCCCCGCCCCGGTGCCGGGGCAGTAGTGACGGATGAAACACCAGCGTCCCCATCCGGGGCATAAGTATCTCCTCCGTTGCGAGGAACGTCGTCAACAGCGGTGCAATCGCAAGGTCGGCCTTGTGTATATCCGGCTCGTGCCGGTGCTCTTTTTCTACCAGCCCGAGACAGGCTTGAATCATAGGCTGTGTGACACCGTCGCTTGCGCCGTAGACGAATACCGCCAGCCCATCGGTGCTACGCCGCCCCGACATACTTAAACCCCTGAATCGCACGAAAATGGCCGCCGTAGCCGACTCCGATAATCGTGTCCTTCTTTTTTCCGACCTGCCGAGCCTGCGATTTGGCAATGCTTCGCGCGCTGCGGGCTTTGTTATCGCCGTACAGCATGGCACTAGTTTGCACCCATCGTTTGCCCCGGCGCAGGGCCATACATAACTGCGGGTGCGACGTGTGGAAGAACGTTGCGTATTTGCGACCTTTCCGGCCGTTCCCCTCAAGGTGGTGCTGACATACCCATTCGAGGAAGCGGAGCCCAACGCCCGCCCCCTGCCACTCCGGCATCGTCACAAGCCGTGTTGCACGGTACGCACGAGCTGTAAACAGCGGGGAAACGGAGAGGTGGCAAGCAAGCTCCCCGTCCACCGCACCGACAAAATACTCTGCGGCCGGCGGCATAGGCAGGTCTAAATAGTAATGGTGCTTAAAGTGCGGCCAGTAACTGCCGTCCGTCTTGAGAATCGAGAGTTCAATCTTTGGCCTTTGCCGAAGACACCCACGTTCAAACTCTTTTGTCTTGGTATCAAAAACCCAGTCGGGCTGTACCCAGTCTAAGATGTCGTAATGTGGGGAAAGCAACACCACCTTTCCTTTTGGATTGGTGCGCCGCCACGCCTTCTGAAAGGCCTGTGAGCCAATCCGTGCAATCTGCCGATCTACGACAGAGGTAAACTCGTCAACAACGACACGCTCGGCCCTCATGCAAATAAGCCGAGCCAGTCCCGCACGGAACTGCTCCCCGTTCGATAGAACATGGAACGGCCGGAGCCACGCAGGAACATCACCGAGGCCGACATTGGCCAATGCCCCGGTGACCTCGTTAAAGTCGCCGTCCGGCGCAATTTCGTCCACAATTGGCCTATCCTTTGCCCAGCCCTGCGTATAATCGTGCATCAGGTTCTCCCCGAAGATGACTTTGCCGATTGAGGACTTGCCGGACCCACTCGGCCCGACCACTACCCCAATCTGCCAGCTGCCTGTAAGGTCCAGTTCCGCTTCCAAGTCGAAGTTACAGCCGCTCTCTGCATTGAACAGGCTCTTCACCCGCGCCGCACGATAGCTGTTAAAATCGGAGGTTCTGTTATGGATGGCGATTTTCGTCAGCTCGTTCACGTCGCCACCACCTTACAGGAGAATCCTTGTGCGGTAAGCGTTTCATAAACGGACTGCTGCTCGCCTTCGTCTTTGCATATAACGATGACACCGAACTGCTCTTGGTAGGTGAATCGTGCCTCCCGACTCGGCGGAAGTTCGTCATCGCCGTCAAAAGCAATGGCGGTATCCACGTACTCAGTAGCAAATATCTCGCTGAGCTCTTCATCTGTGAATCCGGTAAGCCCCAGCATCATTTCATCTGCGTCTGCCGCCAGTTCCTCTAGTAGCGCAGTCAGCTTTTCGTCATCCCATTCGCCCATAATTTTGTTCAAAGCGATATTGAGCGACTTCTCCTGCGTTTCGCTCAAATCGACCACGCTCACGTCAATCTCTTCGTGCCCAAGGTCACGTAGCACAACCAGCCGTTGATGGCCACCAACAACATTGCCGGTTCTGCTGTTCCACACAACCGGTTCCACCAAACCAAAGGTTAGAATCGACTGTTTGATTTGCTCATACTCTGCATCCCCCGGCGTCAACGTTTTCCTTGGGTTGTAGCCAGCCGGGATTAGTTCATCAATCTTCTTTCTGATAATCTTCAAAAATAAGACCCCTTTGTATGTTTCCCTTCCGTTGCCGCCATTGGCGATATGACAGGCGGTAAGGGTTACACCGAGCCAAGGAGCAAGCGCGGTGCCAGTCGAGCCTCCTTCCACAAAAAATAACCGCCCCCGGCGAAAGGGGCGGCTATGGTGATTCGGATTTTTACATGATAATAATAACACACGGAAAATGGCGCATTCAACCTCATAATGGCGCATAATGGCGCATCTTTTCAAAAAAGTTTTTCAACTTCCTATCCACCTGACTTTTACTATACCCCACCATCCGGGAAGTTTCCTCTACGGATTCGCCCAAAAGGTACCTCCATGTGAGAATTTGGCGTATAACACTATCCTCTACCGCCTCGACGTACTCCTCTACGGCGGCGCACTCCGCCTCGTGTTCCCGCCGCCGCGCCGCCAACCTACTCACTCTCGGCGACCCGTGCCCCTGTATGACAATGTTTTGGGACGTGTACGGGTGCTCCGCAGCAGAGCCGCGCACCATGTCAGTCACAACGCCGTCGCTGGCTGTTGCAGATAGAATCTGCTCCCCCAGCATAGCAATTTCACTTTGGAGGCTTTTATACTGCTCCAGCCGCCGCTTGCTCATTGGCCCTTTTTCCATGTGTTGACACCTCCGCAGAATATTGGTATAATGAAGTCACCACAACAGCATTATGTCATCCACCCTGCGAGGAGCAGCTCGGCTTATTGCCGGGCTGTTCTCTATTTACGCCGAATCATGTAGTGCAGCCTGTTTCGCCGCCTCCCGTGCAACGCCTAAAAGCTCGTTTGTCCACTTCTGCGCGTTCACACCGCTATTACTCTCGATAACACTTGCAATCCGTTTTGTCTTGTGCAACCAGTCTTTCAAGACACGACGCTCCGCCAATACTGCTTGTAGCTTGGTTGCAAGCCTCGCCCTATCCGCATAACGGCAACGCTTACGCTCGATCTCATGGGTAATGTCAGACTGGTCGCGCTCAAGTTCAGCAATCCGAGCCTGCGCCATATTACGGCTCTCGATAATTTCGCGCCGGATTCTATCCATATTTTCAACGCAAGCTACTATTTCCGCTGGTTTATGTAGTTTAATCACACTAAAACGTCCTCCGAGCTTTATTTTTGATTTTGCGGCCTCGACACGGCTCTCGTCATTGCAGTCTCAAGGTGTACCTGTGTCAACTGCATCGCCTCGTCTCGTGTAAATCCTTGCTCCACGAGTTGCTTGAAAAAGATTGATACCATTTCTGCCATCGCTCCCGTGGCAACGGCCGCAACATTTGCTTTCCCGTTTTGCATTTTACGCTCCCTCCTCTCTCGAAAAGCTCTCCGAAAACTTCACCGCCATTGCCGCCACTTGAATAGCCTCGGCGGCTACGTTTATCGCATCTGCCTTAATCCGAGGCATCCAACCACAAAGGCTCGCCTGCGGTGCATCTTGCTTGGTATCCTGCCAAAGATAAGGCAACACCTCTCCTATGTTGTTTGCACCATCCAGCATTTCTTCAAACTCTTCCAGCAGGACGGCATAGCCCTCGTGCGGGGAGTTAAAGCGGCGGCCGTGCTTGGTTCTTGCCTCCGCCAGCTCTTGGCATACTAGGTACTCAATTTGTTGGCATACTAGGTACTCAATTTGCTTGTGTATATTCATGATTCGCCCCCGCCTTTCGCCGTGTACACGTTTCGGATAGCACGTGCAATGTCGTGGCACCGTTTCCCAATATTGTTCATGCTCGTACGCCCGTCCTGCCATTCCTCCATGAACCTCCGGCGTTTCTCCGGGTCATCTATGGCCTCAAGTGCGGCGGTATATCTGCGCCTATCCTCAAAGCTTCCGAGCATCACACTTTCAAGAGCATCTGCCACATCAGCTCCAAGTGCCTTGACACCCTCGTCCGGGGTTCGGCCAAAGGTCCCCTCGTACCATTCCGTTGCACCGCCGAGCATGAATATCGGCACTCCTTTTTCTCCGCTCTCCGGCGTGGCTCCGTATGCCGGGCCGAGTAAGAGTATGACGAGTGCGGCTACCTCCCGGCTCTCTGCCAAAAAGGTGTACGGGTCACTCGGGTTGTTGATTTTATATTGCATGGTCGCCCTCCTCCAAAAATCTCTGCCCGCAAAACGGGCAGTTCAGTTGCGAGTATGTAGGCTCTATGCACCGAGGGCAGACCGGATAATCATACACGGTATCACCTAACCCGTATGTTTGTTCAAACAGTACGGGGAGCGGCGCGGATGATTCGTCTATCCAAAATTCGCTCTCGTGCGGGTTTTCGATGTCTATGGTGTCCGTCATCTCGTACGTCTGCATAATGCGGCTAAATTCCTCAACAGCAAACCCCGTCGTACGTACTGCTACAGACAAACGACCAAAAGCATCCGGGATACGTTGCCAGCCAAGTGTGTCCCAAAGCCTTATAAGACGTTTCTTGTTTTTCTTTCTGACACGCACCTTCTTGGAATGCGAGGCCAGGTGTTTTATTCTGCGGATGTTGCTCATACTGCGCCCTCCCCTCCGCCCTCTGGTGTAATGGCTTTGACCAAATCCCCCGTCATCCGGTGGATATTCTTGATATCGGCCTCCATCTTGGTTGTGATGCCACCAGAACCCTTCATGCGCTCGATTTCACGCAGACATTGCTCCGCTGGTCGCCAAGCATGAGAAGCAATGCCCAACGCCTTACATATCTCATAAAGCGCCTTGTCTCTTTCGTCTGCATCAATTGTCGTCCGGTCATACATGTCGGCTTTTTTCATCATCGTTTGCATTTCTCGACTAAATTTCCCGCCGACACGGCGGCCAATCTCACGCATCGTTTCCTTATCATCAAGGTAGTCCCGCCACATCGCTAGGCGATCCGCTCGTGTAATGTCCTCTGCCCGTGTCATGCGGCTACCGCTGGGGTTTGCACCGAGGTATGTAAACATCAGATACTTGTACATATTGACCGGCTCGTCAATTTCCCGCCACGGGGCTTTTCGCACGATTCGCAGGCCTCCTTTTGCGGTCATCGTCACCAACCCGCACACATCCGGCACCTCAGCCGGGTCACATACACCGGGGGCTACAGCAAAATAGAGCTGGTTACACATCGGGAGATACGCTCGCCATTTCTCGTCTCGGAGGAAATCCGACCGGCTGACCTTTATCTCGTATCCGATTATCGAAAAGTTCAGCCACGAGAGACTGATTGAAAGAGCATCTATTTTGCTGTGGTGGCGGACGGAATGTGTTGGGCCATCTTTTACCTCGGTGAAAAACATATCCTTTTTGTGCCGCCGGGCTAGGGCTTTTTTGAGGTCGTAATCGTTGTATTTTTTATTGACTTCCATCCGTGAACATCCTTTCCATTTGGACGGCTTCCCCTACTCCAAGGATTCCGTCAGCGGCATAATATACCGGAATTCCTTGAAGTTCGATAAGCCCTGCCTTATAAATAAACTTTTCTCTGTCGTGTACTTCAAGGTATTGCACTAAATCCATCCCCATGAAAATAGCCTTGGCTGGTTTCCCGGTATTACGGCGATATTCACAAAGCATAGACATAAGGGCCTCAGAGATTTGCTCTGCCATACCTTTCTTTTTGTCTCCACTCATTGCAATCTTCCCTCCTATTTCCCTGCCAGCGTGTCGAGTTCCAATGCCTCACAGCACGGAACAACGTCATACTCCTCTTCCTCCTCACACGGCAAATCAGGCACAAACGTCCTGATTATAATCTCCGGCATCTCGGTGCGGACGGGCGAGGTCGGAACAACAGCTTCGACCCCTTCGCCCAAAAACTCAATACCCGGATGTTCGACCGGGGGCGGCTCTGCGGCGATGTAACCCACGATAATCACGGCGACGAGGGCAAGAAATATCAGGGCAATTGGGATTATCCATGATTTCGGTCGTTTGTTCATTTGCTTTCCACCTAGTACTGTCTTCGCAACATATCCCGCAACAGAGTATTTTCTTTTTTCAACTCACTAATCTCTTTTTTCAGCTTAACCTTGTCGCCGCTTCGGTCAAAGTATTCGTCTATCCTGTCTGCGAGTGGTGAGCTTGCAGTCTTCGTTCGACTATCCCTGCTCACGCCGTAAAAATTTAAACCTAATTCTTCGGCGTTTAATCCTATTTTGGCGGCGATTATATCAATCACCTCGCAGGCAGCTTGCCAGCGGCAGTCATATAGTGCTGCCGCTTGATATGCCATTACCGCCATAGTTGGATAGTTTATTTCGCCTTCTTTGAGCTTAGCATCATCTTCTGTTAAGCCGTTTTTCAGTCTTTCTGCGATGTCTGCGTAATCGCTGTGATACCCTCTTATGCCGTTTTCAATTGTTTTCATCAGTACCCCTCCTGCATCTTCGCTAGTGCTGCCTCGGCTTCGGCGCGGGTGAGAAATACGGTTTTGCCAATATTTTTAATATCATCTTGCGTACATGGTCTTTCATGGACAAAAGGCATTCCATCTCTACACCGATGGCACGGTTCTTCAGTTTCTCCCTCTATTCTTTCAGGGCAAAGAAAGGCACACGGTGGCCCGGCATCCCATCCCGGGTCAAAAATTGTTTTACACGGCAACACCACCAGCCGCCCATCCCGCTCCGCCGCGGCCAGCTCTGCTACACGCTCCGGGGCGAGGCCAGACCTTCTATATGCGGCAATCTCCTTATGAATCGGCCCGTATATATGGCAGCCAACCTCTTTTATTTCTTCAGGCGTGAGGCCAGTATCCTCGTAGGCGGCGAGTTTTTCTACGCAAGCACTATTGTCCAAACACCCGTTCATGCAGTCATACGTGGGGCAGTCAATTTGCACCGCCACGCCCTCACACGCGCCATATGGAATTCTTTCTGTCAACCGTTCCATCGTCGTTCCTCCATTTATGTTTTAGGCCTAGCCATAACACCCACTAGCGCATCAAGCACCTGCCGTTCGGCGCGATTACGTTCTTCGTTGGCCAAATCGGATGATAATAAACTTCCGGCTTCTGCCCGTCTTTCTTTTTATGGCACAGCTCGCCGATTTTAACTGCGGCATTGAGCGCAGAGAGCACATCGGCCGGTAGCTTCTTTACTACTAAGACTCGCGCCATACGTATTTTTTCAACATTCGCCTGTGCAGCGGTCATTTCCCCTCTGTCCACCATGTCTTGCAGATACTCCATGTCGTTTTGCGAAATTTTACTCATTGCGCGGCACCTCCTCCGTAAATCGGGCCTCGTCGAACTCATGATTGTCTCTCGCCTGTGCATTCAACCTAGTAGGGTATTCCTGAATCAACGGCTCGCCCCACACGGCAGCGAGGTTCTTTTTCATGAATACAGGAGTCCCAAGTTCCCGGCAGGCAACGACGATATTCTCTACCCATACCTGTTCCGGCACGACCTTGCCGCGGCGACAACCCGTTTCAGCACCAATGATGACCCAATCCACCTTCTTCATGGGATTATCCGGCGGCTCAAATACCCCCATCAACGGTTCAATGCTCACAAACGTGTTATGGCATTTGCTCCACCAGAACATATCCTCCTGCCTCGTTGTCGTGGAGCCAAACCACATATTCAGAGCATCCGGGAGCAGACCTTTTTCGGCGAGTTCCCCGTACCGCGCCGGGTTCTTCGTAAGGAACAGGTATTTATGCCACGGAGCTGCGGCGCAAGCATCAAATACAGCTGTAATCCACTCATCCGGCACCCACTCACCAAACACGTCCGCCATGCTCCCGACAAAGATGTTGGCGGGCTTCTTTTTCCGGCTCAGCATCTCCAGTCGGTATTTGTGGAGCGTCGGCTCGAACCCGGCCGGGAGAGGTACAACCTTTCCGGCACTATTCCTGAACGGTTCGTCCAGTATGTATAAGCCGCCGTCTAGCATCTGAATCTGTGGCGAGGTTTTGTTCGCCCGGATGTCCCCACAAAACCGTCTGCCTTGCTTTGAGGCGTAGCAGTATGTGTTCCGGCACTCGTGCCGACAACCGGTTACAGGGTTCCATGAAAAATCAACATAGTCGATTTTGCTCTTATTCATCATTCCTTTTACCTTCTTTCAAATGACACTCTTTGCATAACGCCATTCCATTTGATAGTTCTAACGCCAGCTCCCAGTCTTTGTGAATACTAACAATGTGATGAGCCTCTAATGGGAGTTCTAGACCGCATTTCTGGCATCTACCATTTGCCGATTCTATTACTTGCTTCCGCCAGCGTATATACTCTTTGGTTCTGCGAAACTTCCGAATCCTCTCAGTCGCCCCGTCTCTCCAATTCCCATTCAAAGGCCCTTTTCTTCCTTCGGACATTTTTCTTTTTGTTTCATCAGAATGCTTTTTCCCGAGCATACCAGATGGGCGACCTTTATTTGCAATCGACATTTTTCGCCTTGTCTCCTCCGAATGGTTCCGGTTTTTATTTCGTGAGATGCCATGCCTAATTAACCAACTGTGAATCGTCCTTGGATGACAACCACATATTTTTGCGATTGCGTAAATGCTTTTGAGCGATTGATATTGCTCACTCAGCCAATCCCTATCTTGATATTGCGTTTTTCCATTTGAGGTTGTCGGCTGATTTTCGCAACCTATTCCGCTTTTATTCATCACAACTTCTAACCTCAACTTTTACAAATTTCCTGCCTGAATTCGTCCCATTGTATCCGCGACATATCTGAACTCGAATGTTGCTTTCAGATGTTCCGCACACCCTTGCCAATTCAGCCGCTGATGCGGCCACGACCAAAGGCAGCTCGTACTCGTCCGGGGTTACTGCCATATAAAGGCTTCCGTCATAGCTCATATCTAATGCGCTCATGATTGCGTTCCGTCCCAATATTCGACGTAGTAGATATATGTGCCGCTATCTTTGCCCGCCGGCCGTTCTCGACCGATGCGAGCCGTGTACCCGGCTTTTATAAGCAGGGTTGCAACTTGCAACCGATCCGCCTCGGTCATTGCACCGTGCTTCTGGATTCTGATTTTAATTGCCACAATCTGCTCCCTCCCGTCATGTTCCGAAATCTCTAAAATCTGTACCTTTTTCCATGTGTGCGACGATTGCCGCTGGGCGTTGCCACGAACGGGCAAACGCATTCCATTCTTTGCTGTACTCCGTTTTCATGCCCCCAAAGTCCCGGTACAATTGTGCAAACGGCATAGCCCCCGCGTGATATATCTCGCGTAATCGAACTTCGTTTTCAGCCATATTGTCGCCGATTAGCGCGTAGCACTTAATTTTCTCGCGATTGAACCCCGCCTTTACCAGCTTTTCGGCGGCGGCTTTGAACCTCGGAATCGCCGCATCCGTATCGCAAGCCAGCCAGAGCTCTTTAATGCGAAGGCCGGTTATGTTGTCGATGAAGTGAGTGTCTATCAAACCAACATCCAGCCCACCTTTGAAACAAATACCTCGTTGTGTGCGTAGCATGGTGAAGACCTTATCTTTGTGCGCCCGGTTGGCTTGCAAGAAGTTGTTGTCTTGGATGATGTTCCCCACATGAATTGGTAGCTCCCGGAGCCGTCCTTCTATGCGTGGCACCACGCACCATTGGCACCGATTGTTACAGCCGCGGGTCGTGAAAATAATATTCTGCTTGATGTACATGCCGGGGATGTGCTCGTCTGCCGGTGAGCTGTATGCCGGGCCGCCGAGTTTGACCGGCTTATTTGTTTGACCCTCCCACTGGTAGGTCAACTCTTCGCATTCGGCTTTGTCCCATGTAAATATGCAGGAGATATGGACTTCTTTATGTTCTGGTATGAAGAGCGGAGGCGGCGAGCCTATAAAACTGTAGCCGTCCGTTGGGGTGTATGATGTACGCTGCGGAAATACTCGGATTATGCCGTTCATATTACCGCCCCTGCTCCATTAAACCAATGCTCCGTCACCGCGATACAAAACGGCTCAATCTCACTCGCCCACGCCGCCGACCCTCCGCCGTTAATCCGCTCCCAAATCAGCGGGAACCCGCCTATCCCATCAAACAGGCTACCCAGCGTTGCGGTGCGCCCATATTGCGCCGATATGCGCCCGAGGATCCACACCCACGGCGGAAGTGCGATGCTGTTGCCTAGTGCCTGATACCGAGCCGTGTCGCTGGCCGTGCGCCGCTTTCCGTTGTGTATGTAGTCCGGGATATCCGTCCACCCGTCCGGGTAGCCTTGGAGCCGTTCGCATTCGAGTGGTGTGAGGCGGCGGACTGATTGCTCAATCCTTACGGGATTGATATAATTCAGGCTTTGCCCCCCGCTCTCTTTCGCTTGTAGCGTAGCCGACACACCATCATTCTCGTAATGGTTGCGGCAATCTATGCCTGCGACTAGCGGCACATTCCCACCACCCGTTCCCCATTTCCTTGCACACGTTGGCGATACGTCTAACGGCCCCCTATACCGGGAATCTTGGCCGTGGCTCTCGAAAACCGCTTTGCCCGTAGCACCGTCTAACGTGTGTGCTATATCTTCGCAAATTCCCAGACCGTTACTCCCTGTCTGGTCTGTCCGGCAAATCTCGCAAATGTTGCTCGGCATATTAGCTTCAAGCGTTGGTGACACGCCCTCTGCGTATTGAATAGATCCTGTTATGCTTTTGTGGCCGTTGAAACCTGCATAGACTATTCCCGCCGGATTTCTTCCACCGCCTCCGTCGCATCCGGATAAGGTTGGAGAGACCCCCCTTCCGCTGAATATGCGTTTGTCTTGGACATCCCACCCCGAAAGGTACTCTGTGCCTCCAATGCCGTCCGCAACTCCTCTGGCAACTCCTTCCCTCTCCGCTCCGCTCGCCACAGGATTCCCCGGCACGCCGTTTCGCTCAAAGAGTATTTCGGGTGCGGATTGGCCTCCAAAATCTGCGACAAGTGCGATTCTACGGCGACGTTGGGGTACTCCCCAAAACTGTGCGTCGAGAACTCGCCAAGCGATGCTCCATCCGTCTCCCATGATGCACCCAGAAGTTGACCATTTCCCGCCCGGAGGTCTAGAAATAATGGCATCCGGCTCGGCAATCCTTGCCGTTTCTTCGAGGACGACCCGGATGTCTTCGCCTTTGTTGCTGGAGAAGGCTCCGGGGACGTTTTCCCACACCATGTGCCTGGGTCGAATAGGCTGACCTGTTCTACGTTGCTCATCTGCTTGCCTCAGCTCCTTTATGATACGGATTTGTTCCATGAAAAGCCCGGAGCGTTCGCCGGATAGACCCTCACGCTTCCCGGCGACACTCAAGTCTTGGCATGGGCTACCGCCGGTTACAACGTCCACCGGCTCCAACTCGTGACCGAGAAGGGCGGTGATATCTCCTACGTGTCGCATGGCTCTCCCTCCGCTCCCTCGCCTGTCCACATACAAACCTGATCCTCTTCTGCTACATTGGCACAATTAAGAACGGCCTGACGATAATAGCTTTCTTTGAGCTCCATACCCACCCCTTTTCGCCCCATTTTAAGGGCTTGATAGATTTCAGATCCTATCCCCAAAAATGGTGACAATACAGTATCTCCTGTATTGGAATACAGGGTGAGTGCTCGCTCAATCACATCGAGTTGCAGCGGACATATATGCCGCTCATCTTTCTCATCTCTTGCGCTCGTACGGTTTAATGTATTGCTCTGGTTGATATCCATCCAAACAGGCGATGCGTACCGTCTCCATACGTGGTGCGAGTAGACAGGGTCTTCCTTTACCATGCTGACCTTTCTGTGCCTATCACTATCCTTCATCGTTGGCTCAACTCTCGGAGCGCACGGTTCGTCTTCTCCGGCAAACGAGGTTAGCCCGCCAGGGTGCGCTATCGGCTCCGGGTTCGTTCCGGGTTTTCTGAACGACAACAGATAATCCGGCAACCCGTTCCGGCACATTGCGCTATCCTTGCACAATTGCTTGTGCATAAGCCCTAGTGCCTTTGTGCGAGTTGCCTCCACAAGCGGGTCTTTCCAAATTGCGACACGGGAATGGTATATAAACCCTATTTTCTCGAACATCGCTATCAGCTGACCCGGAAAGTCAATCAAACCGATTCTGCCGTCCCGCTCCTTCATGGCTGGAATATCCATGCAATGTACCGACATAATGCGGCCGGGCATTAAAACTCTGAAAAGCTCCTCCGCAATAAATTTGAATTGCGTAAAAAACTCATCATTGCTACGGACATTCCCCAAGTCCCGGTCACTATTTGAGTATGTATACAGGCTGGCAAACGGCGGCGAATAGATTTCGTAGTGAATCGTGTTATCCGGGATGCCCTTGAGAACCTCTGCACAGTCTCCGTTATAAAGCGCAAATCGATCAGTTATGTGCTGTTCAATAACTCCTACGTTCATCCCGCTACCCTCCCCAGCCAATCAGGCACGACCATGGTCTCTGCCGCGGCATATCCCTCTGTTATACGGGTGGTCTGCCTGATTTCTGCTTGTAGTATTTTTTGTGTATGCTTGATAAGCTCCCGCGTCATCCGCTCTGTATCCCGTTGCTTTCGCTCTATATTGGCTTTCACAGCCCCTTCGGCTTCCGATATGACAAGATGAACGTTGACCGGACTCTTCTGCCCAAATCGCCATTGGCGGCGGATAGCCTGATAGTACGCTTCAAAACTGTCCGAAAGGCCAACGAATATCATGTTATTGGAGTTTTGCCAGTTCATCCCCCACCCGGCAATGGATGGTTTGCTTACCAATGCTCGGACACTTCCATCGGTAAAGCCTGTCATGGATTCAGTTTTATGCTTATTAGTGTCGCTCCCCTTGACCTCGACTGCACCATTGATAGCTTTCTTGAGTGCCTCACTCTCAGCGTTTAGGTCGCACCACACCAATGCTTGCCCATCAATTGAATTTGCTATATCCGCCGCCACGCCGACCCTATCCTCAAGGCTTAGTTTCCGCGCCTTTCTGCGTTCATTTAGGCTCATTGTCGTACGAGGTATGAGTAGGGTTTGACCGTCAATGTCCTCTAGGTTGGTTGACTTCACAATATGTTCGTGAATGATGAGAGGGGGTAGCGTATAACCTACATCGTCATACCCAAGGTCAGACGGTTTTTGAAGTACACAGGCCCAGCTTGCAATCCACTCCCAAAACTTCCCCTCCGCATGGCCTTTGAGCCTCCATTTCGACGTGTCGCCGCTATCGTGCACGAAGAACGTAGCCAGCATTTCCGCTTGGCTCATTACGCCCAAAAACTCAGCATGATGCCCGATTTCCATGAAGTCATTTGGGGCAGGCGTTGCGGTACATGGTAGACGGAATGGGGTGCCTGAAAATATCTTCGTTATTTCCCTACGAATTTTACTTCCACTATGCTTTAGGATTGAACTTTCGTCCAAAACCACGCCGCCGAACATTCCAAAGTTGAATTTATCTAATTTTTCATAGTTGGTGATGTTGATTCCTTTTTTAATATCGGCTTGATTTTCGATGATATTGACCGATATTCCGAATCGCTCTCCCTCTGCCTTCGTCTGTTGCGCCACCGCCAACGGAGCTAGGATTATAACGTTGGTGTTTTCATGCCAACACACTTGGTTCGCAAACTCAAGCTGCTGAAAAGTTTTTCCAAGCCCACAATCCTCGAACAGAGCCGCCTTTCCTTTGCGTAGTGACCATTCCACAATATCCCTTTGCCATTCAAAGAGCCGTCTGTTAAGGATTCCTTTTTCGACACCAAATCCGCCATCTGCCAAATCAAGACGTTTTTGCTCTAAAAAATCACCATAGGTTAGATTCATTCCAACACCTCCTCGCCCCGGCAACTCAAGGGCTTTTATACCTGTAGTTCTTATCCGCACCCACCAGCTCGACAACATGCTCCTTCGTCCGCTGATAGATGCGGCTGCCTACAGCCTCGTCAATATCGCAAATATCTTCGATGTACCGCTCCGAACTGATGATTGTCACCAAATCCCGGTTGATATAGCGGTGGTTCAGAATCTCAAATGCAAGCTTGATATCAGCCGCCGAGATTGTGCCGTTTCGCTCAGACTTGAACAGGTCATCGATGTACAGCACAGACGCTCGTTTCAGCGGCTCCACCAAGCGGCTCCTCGCTTCATCGTCCATCGCAACGGCCTTGATTTTGACAACCTCGTCCAGCCACATCATGTACCGGACGTCTTGGCCACGCTCTAAGAATTTCCCGCACATCGCAGTACAGATGTGGGTTTTCCCGCCGCCCACTACGCCTAAGGCGCAGAACCATTTGCCGCGGTGGTCATCAAGGAACGCCAGAGCTTTCTCTTTCATACTGTGTTGCCAAACCGTGTCCGTTCGGAAGTTTTCCAGCGTACACTCTGAAAGCAAGTGCGACAGCCCACTCTTTTCAATGCGGCGGCGAGCTCTTCGTGTATCAACGCATTTGCAAGGCATTGTCACGGTATACCCGTTTTTTCTGCCCCAGAAGTACCTTCTGTTTTTGCACTCGGCGCAATCGTAGCCGTCCGCCTCACCGGCGATATCAGCGTTTAAACGCTCGACCCTTTCCTGTTCCCATGCCTCAGAGCCTTGTTGTGTCAAGTCCACGTTTTCCAGTTCCCGGCTCACGCCCGCCCGCAGATGTTCCGGCACGGCCGCCAGAATGCTCTCCAACACTACGCCCACCTCCCGTCTTGTCGATTCTGTCCCAGATGATACCCTGCCAGTTGTTGGCCATGGATTCCTTGATACAGGCCATGACCGCCGCCTCACCGTATTTCTCGAGGTTGCCACCAACCGTGGTAATTAGTGCCATCAGCCCCTTTTCCTTGTACGGTTGCCGTTTCTCCTGCTTATAAGCAAGCCAGTCGCAAAGCGCATCTTTCACGGGGACGGGCAAATCAGACTGTGCCACGAGCGCGGACGCACTCTTTCTCTTGGTATCGGTATTGGATATGGTTACGGTATCGGTAACGGGAACGGGAGGCTTTTTTCGCTTTCTTCGCTTTTCTTCGCTTTCTTCGCTTTTTCCGCTCGGTCTGCCGCCTTGTGCGCCGTTCCCGGCGTTCGCCTTTGATATGCGCTCAATTTGCGCACACATAAGGCGAAATAACATAGATATTTCAGGGTCTAGCTGTATTGTAGCGGGCGTGTCCGTAGCCCAATCTATGAGGGCAAGAATTACGTCACTACGGTTTTTTTGCGTTAGGTTTCGTATTTCTTCGTAAAAATCAGAATGAATTGAAAATGCTTTACGAGCCACCCGCAGCCCCTCCCTCCTGTAGGTTTAAAACGGCAGCTCGCCGTCGTCATCGTCTAGCTCTGTAAAATCTGCGCTCACGTCAGGCGGGGCGTAAACTCTTCCACCACCGCCGCCGCCCTCACGCTTCTCACCCGTAAAGTAAACCTGCTCGGCCTGCACTTCCGTACTCCAGCGTTTATTTCCGTCTTTGTCCTGCCACTCCCGGACTTGCAGGTTACCATACACCGCAATCATGCGGCCTTTGGAGAAATACTTGGAGATAAACTCTGCAGTCTGCCGCCATGCGACAATGTCGATAAAGTCAGCCTGCCGCTCGCCACCGTCCTTACCGGAAAACCGACGGTCAACGGCGATGCGGAAACTCACAACGGCGTGACCAGACTGCGTGTGCCGCAGCTCCGGGTCTCGTGTCATCCGGCCCATAAGTACAACGTGATTCATAACTCTCTCCTGTAAACCAGCGCGGCTTCATCCCACTCCGGATATTTTGATTGTAGATACTCTTTGACCTGCCGTAACAAGTCCTGCCGCTCCACCGTCTGGTCAAGCTTCGTGTGACACGGGCGGCACAGGGTAACAACATTTTCCTCAACCCCAAGTCCGCCACGGCTCCGCGGGATATAGTGCGCCTCCGGCAACCCTTCCGGGCTACAACAGAGGATGCAGCACGGATGCGGGGGATACCCAAAACTGTCACGAGCCGCTACGGCCTCCTTAACCCGCTTTGGTATCTGAAGGGCTTTCGTCCGCTCGTTCACCCCATAACTCCTTTAGCCTATATATTTCGTCCAGCGATAGCGTCTCAATTCCCTGCTCCTTACAGTCGTGTACGATAAGGTCAATCAAGCAGGACATCTGCCGGGTGTTATAAACGCTGGATCCGTCATAGCAAATGATACTGCTCTTCCCCGGTGTCACGCTGGGGCCGAGGTCTTCACATACCCAACCAAGGCCCCGCCCGCTCCAATTTCTAACCCACGCCGCTTTCGCTTCGTCCCGGATTTCGACGATTTCAAAGTTGTCGCCGATATCCTCAATGTAGCCGCGGTAAATCTCCTCTTTCGGGATCCGGAGTACCGCCGCCAGCTTCCCGGCCAATACCCAGAAATATGAATTTGCATCCCGGCTCCGCTTTCGGTAGTATCGTTTCAGTTCTACAACATAGGGCTTATCTTGGGCCTCCGCCACAAACTTCCGGGCTTTGACCTTGCTCTCGTATCCATCGAGCGGAATCATGAGATATTCCACTCCGTCAGAGGTGCCTACCGAGGCATCCTTGAACTGGATTGTCGTGGTCATGTTGGGGCCTCCCGCTGTAAAACAGCTTGCTCAATGGACATTTTTGCAATGTTGATTCTGTAAAGCAAGGTACCCCTATCGATGCCGAATATGTCGGCCCATTCGGTTATGCAGCGCACCTCTCCATTGAACTCGACCTTATGATTCTTCGATGTATTCCTCGCTTGTTCTTGCGCTGTAGTCCATCTACAATTATCCGGTGCGTAGTTTCCATCATTGTCAATTCGGTCAATGGTTAGAGTGTCTGTGTAACCGTTCTCAAGTGCCCAATCACGGAAGGTTGCAAACGATTTTTGCCAATCCTCGCAAACTGTGATCCCTCTGCCTCCGTAGTGCTCGTACCGTGAAGCTTTGGAATTGTTGCATCTTGCTTTCATGTTCGTCCAAATTCTATATAATCTGGTGCGACGTTCCCCGTGAGTTTTGTTGCGTTTGCTCGCTAGCTCTGCGCTAAGACAGCCACAGCTCCTTATCTTCCCAGATTTCAGGTGTGTCTCTCTAACGCACTTTTCATTGCCACAATCACACAGGCATCGGCAATACGCATTCCCTTTTCCGCTTGGGTAGAAGCGTTCAAGGACAGTTAATCTTCCGTATTTCGCCATACTACTCTCCACCCTCGTGCTGGTGCAAAAAGACATATTGTCCATTAGGGCCAATGTTTTTATAAATGAAATTGAGGGCCTTCTCTCGACTCAAATGATTCTCTAAAACCGCATATTCATGGCAAAACTCGCCAGTCTCCTGTTTCTTGCGGATGCGCTCAACAATGTCCTCTTCGGTATAGTTCGCCTCTATCAGATAGAGGTCATAATCTTTCGCCTCAATTCCCGTCATGTTGTTGGTATCGGTGGCGTATATCATCTTTCCACAGCCGTCAAAAAAGATTTTATAGCCGCAATTTTGGACATTATGCGGAAGCGGGAACGGCTCTACAACAAATCCGCCGTACCTGTAGCCCGTTCCCATGCCGTACACGTCCACATTGCGCTTATCCGCCCCGCAGCCCGCTATATCGGCAACCAACCATGGAGGGCACCCGAAGCGCAACGTAGGTCGCTCCTGCGCCAATTTGCGAATAGTGGTGCGGTTGAAATGGTCACCGTGGATGTGTGTAAGTAGGACAAGGTTTATCGCCCGAAAATCGGGATGGTTTTTGACCGCCCGGAACGATACGCCGCAGTCGATGAGGATATGGCTATTTACAACCACGGCGTTGCCTTTTGACCCGGTCGAGATGATGTCAAACACAACCATTACAGGTCGTCCATCGTGACATTGTCCGACTGGTCCTCATCGTTTGCCACAGAGTTGTCTACAACATCAGCATCGCCATCAATCACCGCCGCAACACCAACCGCCGTATCGTCAATATCTCCAGCGGTCACGATGTCCGCAGACAGGTCTTGATTGACGGCCGCATTGTCCGCCTCAAAAGCCTGCACCATCTCAATGGACATAATCCCCCACTTGCTAATGAGCTGACGGAGCATGGTTTTATAGGCCATCCCATCAAAATCTTTCTCCCAGAACGTATATCCCTTTTTAGCCTTGTACCCTTTGGAGTACCGCAGGGCGTGTTGCTCCATTTTATCCTTGCTCCAATACAGAGCCTTACGGAAGCCGTTGACGTACTCGAACATGGCATAATAGCCTGTAGTTTCAGCCGTCTCCCGTGCCAGTTCATCTTGAATAAGTTTTACCTCTATCTCCTCTGCCAGCGGGTCATAGTTTATGAGCTCACCCTTTTTGATGGCCAGAACGTTGATTCGTTTGTACTGGCCGCTTCGGATTGCAAGCTGGATATAGCCTTTGTAGCCCAAAATAAAGGTTGCAACCTTCCTGCCTCGCCTATTATCGTTGAACGGCACAAAGTAAAAATGTCCGAGTTGTGGGCTTGGAGAAAGCCCCAATGCCTCGCCAAGTAGCCCGCAGGTGAGAATTGACCCGACATCACATTCTTGTAGTTCGGGATTTACTGCAACCACCGAACTGATACTCGCAGTAAAGCGTTGTACCACCTTTGGGTCTGACAAGGTGTTGCGGATTAGCCTCTGGTAGCCGTCGGTCTGCAACGCAACGCTGAACTGCGGCTTTTTCGCCGCGGGTGTGTTATTAGGCATTGTCTAAATCCTCCATAGTTATAATTTCTTCGTCCGAGGTCTCCGGCGGTGATTCTTGCGGCACATATCTTTTTGAGATTGTTTTCAGTAGCGCAAGAATCCTATCTCCTATTTTGCTCTCCGGCACATCGACCGCCGTTACCTGCACCGTCTTTTCTTCGTCTCGCACCGTGGCGACAACCAAATCACCCACGGCGAGATTGCCTACCCCATCGTAGTAGTTGTATACACGGCCGCGGGGTTCCCCGGTTTCTTGGTCGCAAAATCTGACACCGATAATCTTACTCATAGTCATACCCTCCGTTATTTAATAATTTCCAGCGGTCCGGCCTCAATGTGCCGCTTCAAGGCTCGCAAATCGTCTATGCTACCTCTGACAGTAAATGAAAGCGTAAGTATCTTCTCGGCCGCTACCGGCGGCACCGTGGACTGTGTGGGCGGCTCTAACACATCCGCCACCGGCGGGGGCAACACCTCGTCAACCCTCTGCGCCGCCTCTTTCGCCGCCTGTCGCCGTTGGCCGGCTTCCTCTTCCCGTCGTTTCTCCGCCTCCACAGCCTCCATCCGCTGTCTCACGCTGGTAATGGCCAGCGAGACGTTCAGGCTCTCCCTGTAGGCCACAAGAATCTCGGCTTTGTGCTCCTGCGTGGCAATCAGGGCAAGATCGTCGCACACCTTATCGATAAATGCCTTTGCTTGCTTTTTCAGCCCCGTCGCAGTAGACGAGAGCGTTACATTGATGCCGACAACATCAAAGCTGGCAAAATCAATGCCGTGGTGCTTGACAAGTTCGTCAAAGTACGCCTTGACCTCCTCCCGCATCCGCGCCTTTTTTTCGTCCTCCAACGTGTCAATTCTGGCTTTCAATGTCGCATCTGCCGGAGTGTAGATATCCGTAACGAACTTCTTGTATGCGTCCGTAAATGGTTCCAGCTGCTTTTTAATCTGACGATTAACCTCTTTGCGCTGTTCTTCCAAAGCATCAAAGTCGTTGCGCAACGCCGTGCGAAGCTTCTTCACGGCTTGGATACTCTCGTTGTTGCATTCCAGCGCAAGAGCCTCTGCAATCTTGACTTGGGCCGCCTCGCTGATTTCCTTTAGCCGCTCCTCAATCTCCGGGAGTTGCTTTATGACGATGATATCCGTCACCGGGCTTTCGGCGGCTGATACGTCTTCGCTTACATCAAGCACTCTTGCCTTTTGACAATCACAAGTCTCGTTATGATCGAGATTCGCCCCGCAACCGTCCGGGCATGGTTTAAATTTCATAGTTTTACTCCTGTATCAATTTGTCTGTCAGGCACGTTACGCCGCACCATCTATCATTTGAATCTCTAGCCCATCGAACCAATCAGGGCCTACATCATGTTCGCAAAACTCCTCCGGCGTAAACGCCGCCCACATCTCACACGCCGAGGATGTCGCCTTTCGATGCTCAAGGTGCTCTGTTAGGGCTATCGCTGTCCGCCCGGTGGCCCGGATTCGGATTGTCTCCTCACCGGCCCCGTCGTCATAATGCACCGCTACGACCTCCCAAGACTGTGGGTATATATATGTCGCCCCGTTATTTGCAACAACGGCAAATTCTGCGCCGACAGTAGGTATCTTCGTTGCCGTCATATCACGTCACCTCCCAAGCGTCCGTTCGAGAGACGCACTCGTCGCAACCGATTACTTCTTTTTCTGCATTGAGGTAAAAACCCCCCGCTTCACAATCGCATATAGGGCAAACGGGGGTTTCGGGCTCCGGGTGACATGCCATGCAACCATTGCATTCCCGTGACAGCTTTCTACAAGGCATAGACATAGTTGACTTTTTCCTTTCTCTTTATCCTGCCTCTCTGTTCGTTCATTCTCCTGTTGTTTTCAGATTGGGTCACCCATTCGCAGTTCTCAGGGCAGTAGCCTTTGTTACTGTCGAGCCGGTCAATTGTTAAATCATCCGCATACCCGTTAGAAAACGCCCAGTCTCTAAATGCCGGAAAGTCGCCTATCCATTCCTTGCTAATGACTACCCCTTTTCCTCCGTAGTATCTATAGGCGGCGTTCCTTGGGTTCTCACATCTCTGTTTCATTCCATGCCATATGCGGAAGATCCGGGTACCCTTTCCTCCATGCTTAGTCATAACTTCACGATGGAGACAACCGCAGGAGCGAGTGTTTCCACTTCTTAGGTTGCTACCAAGCATTACAATTTCCTCGCCGCAATCGCACAAACATAACCAAATGGCATTCCAGTTCTTGTCACTACCTTGATGCGATAATACGGTCAACCTCCCAAATCGCTTCCCGGCCATGTCTAAAAATTTCTGCTTGCTCATACTTGCTCCTAGCTCTCATCCGTGGTATAATAAGGATGTATTTTGTTGTCAGCCCTGTTGGCTGGCCTGCCGCTCTCGGGGATTGCGCCCCCGGGGGCGGTTTTTCATTGCCCGTCTCGTGCGCTCATGGTGAGGGTACCCATACCCACATCCGCATCGGGCCGCATCGGGCGGCACCGTCCTCTCGCAACCGAGGCAAATTCTTTCTAAACTCACATCTTCACCTCCCTTCCGCTACGGCGGTTGATGGATTTCGTCGTAGGTACCTGTTATGAATCATCCGCACACTATCCGCCGTGTTGCCGCCCGTCCGCCAAGCCACTTGGTGCCAGTTCAGGCCGTCTATGTATCGTAGGGTGAAGATACGGCGAGTAACTTCGTCACCAATTGCGCTTATATATACTTGGCGTTCGGCCGCCGTCATTTCTTTAAAAGTTTGCGCTGCAGCGTTCCCTCTTGCACAACCACAATGATGAGTCTCTCCTCGTCTTAGGTCGCTCACGTAGGCAATGTATGTATTGCCACAATCGCACACGCACTCCCAATAACTGCGCTTAGTCTTTGCGTTTCGGGGTCGTGCCACCTTCCTCATGGCGGTGAGGCTCCCAAACCGTTGCCCCGATATGTCAATAATCTGTCTCACCTACGCCGCCCCTCCTTTCGCTCCAACCTCCGCAATGTTCACATCCGTGCGAAGATGGAAATATGACTTTGTCACCCGGCCCGGGATGGTGTATATACCCCGCTCTCTCAACTCCCTGTTGAGCTCCAAGATAACGTCGTAGGCTTTGGTCTTACTGACCTCCATAATCGCCATAACATCATCCACACGGTAATAGTTTGATTTCGGTGCTTTTCTAGGCATCGCCAATCTCTCCTTCCGCTGCTTCAAAAAATACATCTATGCTTACGCCAAAAACTGAACAGATAGCGAAAAGCTCAACGGCTGAGATTGGGCTTCTCCCATGGATTTTGTGGCTGAGAGTGCTACGTGAAACGCCGATTTTCTCTGCGAGGGCTTGTTTTTTGATGCCACTATCCCGAATGAGTGACCTAATCTTTCTCACCAACATCTCGTTCGTCACAATCACGTTACGGCCCCCTTCCTCGACTTAGGTTTTCTTCGATTACTGGCCTGCTCTTTGTAAGTGGCCCATCGGCAATTTGAAGGTTCATAGTTTTCGTCGTTGTCGATGCGGTCAATGGTCAAATTCTCGACATATCCATTTGCAACCGCCCAATCGTGAAACGCTACAAAATCATTCCGCCACTCGTCGCACACGGCTATTCCTCGCCCGCCGTGGTTTTTATAAGTACCAGACCTAGTGTTGTAGCATCTTTTCTTCATGCAACACCAAATCACGTGAAGCCTTGTATGTGCTTTGCCGTGAATTGTAGCGTTTTTTCTGTTCCTGTCAGGAATTAAGCAACCACAACTGCGGACGTGCCCTTGCTTTAAACTGTCCCTGCTGGCGATATGCGTATTTCCGCAATCACACACGCATTTCCAATAGGCACTCCTGCTCTTTATCCCCTGAGGTCGTTCTGCCATTTCTAAAACAATGAGCTTCCCGAACCGCTGCCCCGTCATATCAAGCACTCGCCCCACCTACGATGGCCCCCTTTCATCCAAGTAGCCTGCAATCTCCATAAGTTTGCTTGCCGTCGCCCTGAATGTACCCGCTTTAATCCTCAATCGCTCCACTTTCTCACAATTCACTACGCCATCTCGAAGGATTGTTTTCAGCACACACCGCATCACCGCCAAATCGTCACTGGCAAGCTCGAGACGCAACATCATATCTCCATCCGTTTTAATAACGGGCGGGTCAGGTAGATACGTAGCTAAGTCAGGGTTTGAATACACGACAAACCACCATGCAAGCGACGGTGTGTTGTATGCACCCACCATCCTCTTTACTAAATCTTGGCCAACCGGGATATGACCGTTTTCGTACTTTGAAAGAGTCGTCGCATCTGCTATCCCTAGCAATTCAACGGCTTCCTCTTGTGTCAAACCTGCCTTTTCTCGACAAGTTTTGTAATATAACTTGCTTGGCTTGCTCATGGTTCCACACCCCTTTCTTTGGTATAATTGGTCTTAGGTACTGCTCCACATTCGTTCCATGCGGGAACTTTTTAATCAAAAAAAATTTCTTCAACCGACAAGCCAAGGAACTTAGATATTTTTTCTACGTCTGCTAATGTGAATTTTACCGACCCAGCCTCTTTTTTGTAGTACGCAGCTAGTGTTTCAAGCCCGAGAACCTCACGCATCTTCTCTACAGAAATGTTCCGCTCTCTCCTTATCTCTCTTAGTTTATAAAACACTTAATCACCTCCTTTTACCCCGTTCGTTCCTGTCGGGATATTTTTATTATAATATCCCACGAGGAACTTGTCAATAGGTTTTTAGAAAAAAGTTTCTAATTGGGAACAATCGTTGAGTTTCCTAATAGGATATTGTATGATAATTCAAAGAAAAGAGGTGAATTTTCCATGAGAGAAATTATAAATCGAATTAAAGAGCTTAGAATATCTCGCGGCTGGACGCAAGACGAGCTTGCTGAACGATTGAACGTAAAGAGGGCTGCCATTTCAAAATATGAAAATGGAAAGATTCCGCTAACCGCAGAAACAATAGGGCAATTAACGGAAATTTTTGATGTGTCTAGCGATTATATTCTCGGATTCACGGTTGGAAGAAAAGGCACACTACCTGTAATTTCACTAGACGATATAGATAATTTAGAAGATGATGATGACAGGATATATAAGCTTCAATTCACTCTTACCGCCAATAACACGGATGAAGACATCCAAAAACTTCGGGAGCATTTAGTTGAAAACGAATTCTTTTTTATAGAGGACTTACACTCAAGCAACGGCTCTCGCACATTCAGCGTAGCACAAAAAGGCCAAACGTTTACTGGTACTCCCGATGATTACATCAAATTCGCCCTATTCGGTGACACCGAAATAGATGACGATGTCATGGACGAAGTGCGGGCATATGCTAGTTTCGTCGCAGAGAGAAAAAAGAAAGCGAAGAACGCAGATGACTAGGCTTGAAACTCTCCATCAAAAAATATGCGACAGCGGCATAATATTGGACGATTTCTCGCTCCCATTCTCCGTTTCTATTTCTCACATGGACGGTGCTGGCGACTGTTACATTGCGCTCGACCGAACACAAATTGCAAACTCTGCCGAGGAAGAGGTGCATTTATTGCACGAGATGGGTCACTGCGAGACGAGTAGCTTCTACTGCCGCCACACGGCGCACGACCATCGGTGGCGGCTTGAGGGCAGGGCAAACAGATGGGCGATTAGAAACCGCCTCCCCATCAGCGAATTAAGGCGGGCGATTAGAGCGTGCAGACCTAGAAACGATTATGAGCTGGCTGAACACTTGGGGCTTACCAAAGAGTTTGTTCGCATGGCGGTTAGTTATTATGCCGGGGTCGGGTTTAATTTCGAGATGATGGCCGAATGAAACGGCTTCACTATTAAAGATTAGGAGAGTGTTATATGAAAAAGCTATTAGCTCTATTGTTGGTGGTGTTTATAGTTCTGTCCTTTACAGCATGCGGCGAGTATGAGTCATCCGCCGAGCCGACACCAGAGCCAGACGAATATAGCACAACAGCACATGAACCGGAACCAGAGCAAGAACATACTGAAGAAAATGTAGACCATGTAGCAAGCGCATCCTCCATTTTGGCCTCCTCCTATACATTCCAAGATATGAGCTTTGCAATAGGCGATGATTGGGATGTGCTGGAACAAGGCGATGGTGCTGTTTTTATTACTGCATTCGGCGGCCATGTTGCGATAAATCTTGGCACCCCAACAAATATTAGCCCCGACTGGGGCGAAGACGATATTATTGTGAATGTTGGCATAATATTCCAAGCGATGCTACACGAGCATTTTGGTGCAACGAACCTCACACTTGACTACCTCGGCCCAAGAAATCTAGGAAATTTGCGATTTATGGCACAGTATACCGTAATGCTTGACGAGTTGCCGCATAGCGGGATAGGATTTTTAGTTTTTGACGGGGAGCAATTTGCAATTGTTAATTGCGTTTTTCTACTAGGGCATGACGAAGATTTATATGTCCCACTACTGTACTTCGCAACCTCCATACATTTCTTAGATTAACGCCTGTCAATCTACGGGAGAACCATACCTATGCCAGACGAAACCAAATAAACAGCCTCGCCCACAACGGGGCGAGGCTGTTCGTAAGGCGGTAATTTTCATGCCAGTATACAAAGACGAAAAACGCAACACATGGTACGCCATGTTCTACGCCACCGACTGGCAGGGTATCAAGCGGAAACACAAAAAGCGTGGATTTATAACCCAACGTAAGGCGAAGGACTACGAGCGAGAGTTTTTAACTAAAAACAGCAAACTCCCGGACATACGGTTCGGAGAAATGGTGCGCCTCTACTTGGAGGACAGGAAAAACCGTGTCCGCAACTCGACCCTAAAGACCAGAGAGCATATGCTCGAAACCCATGTCTTGCCATACTTCAAGAACCGCATCGTTTCTGAGATAGACCATGCGGACATTCGGGCATGGCAAAACACGATGTTGGCCAAAAAAAAATCCGCAGAACGGCGAGGCTTACGCTCCCACATACCTGCGGACAATAAATACTACGCTGTCAACGGTTTTCAACTTTGCGGTGGAGTTTTACAACCTGCCTCACAATCCATGCCACAAGATAAAAAGCATCGGAAAAAAACGTGCGGACGAGATGAAGTTTTGGACACTCGACCAATTTAATACGGCCATCGCAGCGGAGGACAAGCCAATCTACCACCTAGCATTTATGGCACTTTACTGGGCCGGGTTGAGGGAGGGAGAATGCTTGGCCCTGTCTCCCTCTAAAATACTGCACGACACTAAATCCCTTAAAGTCAGCGAAACCTTTAAAACCGAAGACGGCGAGGATTTCTTCGATGACACCAAAAGCCCAAACAGCGACCGAGTAGTGACAATGCCGGATTTCTTGTATGATGAATTCATGGAATATATGAGCCGGGTTTACGAAATCGCCGACGATGAACGTATCGTCTACTTCAAAAAGGGTGCGCTGGGGGCTAGGTTGAACCACATCGCAGAAAAGGTCGGCGTTGAAAGAATCCGGCTCCACGATCTACGGCATTCACACGTTGCGCTACTTATCAAGCTTGGGTATCGTACCCATGCCATCGCCGCCCGAATCGGCGACACGCCGGAAGAAGTGGACAAAACATACGCCCACCTCTACCCGGACACAAGTCAAATCCTTGCCGCTGAACTGAACCAACATAAGGACGGATTTTCGTCCTTAATGCCACAATAATGCCACGGGGCAAAAAACAAAGCGGGGAACCTTGTATTTTCAAGGCTCCCCGCTATTTGCATCGTCACTCCCACTCAATCGTACTCGGCGGCTTCCCGCTCACATCATACACCACCCGCGTAACCTCAGCGACCTCACCCGAAATCCGCTCAGAAATCCCCCGCAACACGGGATACGGAATCTCAAACCAATCCGCCGTCATCGCATCCTCGCTCGTCACGGCACGGAGGGCAATGACATACCCATACGCCCGCGCGCCGTTCTTCACACCGACACTACGCAGACCGGTAAGCACGGTAAAATACTGCCAAATTTCCCCCGCCAGACCCGCTTTGGCGACCTCGTCACGGAAGATATAATCCGTCTCCCGCAAAATATCCAGCTTCCCTTTCGTAATCTCTCCAATCACCCGCACCGCAAGCCCCGGACCGGGAAACGGCTGCCTGTCCACGAGGAAACCGGGCATCCCCATAGACCGTCCCACCTCACGCACTTCGTCTTTGTACAAAAGCCGCACAGGCTCCAAAATCTCCTCAAACTCAATCACATCCGGCAGGCCGCCCACGTTGTGATGGCTCTTAATCAGCTTGTTCTTGTCCGTGCCGCTCTCGATGATATCGGGATAAATCGTCCCCTGCACCAGAAAATCCACCGCCCCGATTTTCTTGGCCTCTTCCTCGAACACACGGATAAATTCCTCGCCAATAATCTTCCGCTTTTGCTCCGGATCGGTCACGCCCGCAAGTTTACCGAGGAATCGCTCCTCCGCATTCACACGGATGAAATTCATCCCGTATTGCTCCTTGAACACCCGCTCAACTTCGTCCCCTTCACCCTTGCGCATCAGCCCCGTATCCACAAAAATGCTCGTGAGCTGCTGTCCCACCGCTTTGTGCACCAAAAGCGCGCAAACACTACTGTCCACCCCGCCCGACAGGGCACACAAAACTTTCTTTCCCCCAACCTTCGCCCGAATTTCCGCAATCGACTCCGCCGCAAACGCAGACATATCACGCTTTTCTCTCATCCCTGCCATACTAATTTCCTCCTAAAACGGGAAAAATAAAATCAAAATAATTCTGCATATTAATTCTTAATTATTAAATATAGAAAACCCGGAGGTTTTCCATGCTATTCCTAACCCTCGCATACCGCACGCTGGTCATGTTCACCATCATGCTCATCACCATGCGCATCTTGGGCAAGCGGCAACTGGGCCAGCTCGAGCTGGGCGATTTGGTCGTGGCTATCATGCTCGCAGAACTCGCCGTCTCCCCCATCGTAACCCCGGAGCATAGCAGGTTGTTGCACGGCATTATCCCCGTTGCGACACTACTGGTTGCGCAATTCAGCATCGCATACTTTTCCATGAAAAGCATCCGCTTCCGCTCGATTCTCATCGGCAAACCCAGTATCATGGTACAAAACGGTCAAATCAACCAGAGGGAAATGCGAAAAAACCGCCTCACCATCACAGAGCTGACGGAAGCCCTCCGCATCCAAGGCCACACGGACATCAGCACCATCAAATACGCCGTGCTGGAAGTCGGCGGCTCCCTAAGCGTCCTGCCCTACACCGCCCACACCCCGGCCACACATGAGGCCCTGCAACTCACAGGCAACGACAACGGTCTCCCCGTACTCCTCATCCACGATGGCCGGGTACTGGACAAAAACCTGACCCACATCGGCTTAGACCGCCGCTGGCTGATGAAAGAACTCGAACACCGAGGCCTGAAAGACCCCAATCAGGTGTTTTTGCTGTCTGTGGATGAGAATCGGAATGTGTATTTCGCAGCGAGGGCGTAGAGAAGCCCTGCGGACGGCCAATGGCCGCCCCTACAGGGGCATATTGATTTTTGTAGGGGCGGCCATTGGCCGTCCGCCCCAATCAAATCCTACTGCTCCGTCAGCAACTTGTTCACTTCATCCCGGAATGTACTGATATCTTTAAACTGCCGATACACCGACGCAAAGCGGACGTAGGCCACTTCGTCGAGTTCCCGAAGCTTGTCCATAATCATCTCCCCGATTTCAACGGCAGAGATTTCCCGCTCCATGCGGTTTTGCAGCTCCTGCTCGATGTCCGAGGCAATCGCCTCCAAGTCGCCCAAAGCCACGGGACGCTTCTCACAGGCACGGATGAGACCCTCTACCAACTTCACCTTGTCAAAGGGCTGACGGGTACCGTTTCGTTTGATAACGAGCAGCGGCAGCCGCTCCATCGTTTCATAGGTGGTGAACCGTTTCTGGCAACTCAGACACTCCCGCCGCCGCCGAATTGTGGCCCCCTCCTCCGCCGGTCTGGAGTCGATTACCTTGCTCTCAGCGAAAGCACAAAACAAACACTTCATCGTTTCCCGCCTCCCTTTCTACCTTAAATCAATATGTAGTGGACGTAATGTGAATAGTATAACACATATAGAAAGCGGGGACAAGCTATTTTGTCCCCGCCGATGAAGTATTTTACAAATTTCTAAAACAACATATCAATATACGCCGCAAAGTCAATCCCGATATGCTCGCCGAGTTCGGCGAGGATGAGGTAATCATCGGCTTCAAATAGGCTCAAGTACAGATGAATCGTCAAGGCCACCCGAATGTCTTCATCCGGCACTTCTTCTACCATAAAAATGGTAAGCTCCCGCACATCGCGATGCGCGGTTCCCATCGCCCAAACCGCCACGCTGTCATCCTCGTCCGTCCACAGAGGACTGCCTGCCGTGAATTCGCCATATACAGGCAAAGTTCCCGTAAACGGCTCAACGGGAAGAAGCCCGTCAACCGCATTGCCGGGCGGCATCATAATAGAGTAGAAGAAAACAATCGCCTCCGACTCCGATTGGCTCAACCCGGTCTCAATAATTTCGCCCCCCATCACGGTAACCATCACATGCCCGGCGGGATTCATAATCAAACGCCAGTTAAAAAATCTGCTTCCGGCGAGGTCATGCCCCAGCAAACTCACGCCCTCAAGGTCGCGAACAATTTCAAGGTCTTCCGGCACGCGCCCGCGTGTGTCGCCCATCATAAGCTCCATCATCACACCCATCATGCGCTCTTCAAAATCCTCATTCGACAACACATGCGCCGGCGAAAGAACAAGCGGCACATCCTCAACAACAAACGCGGCCTCCGATGTTATGTTAACTCGACCCGGGATGTAAAGCGCGATGCTCCGATAGAACGTGCGGGGCGTGTCCGCTGTCTGAGACCGCGTAATCGTCAGCGCGGCCTCTGAAAAATCAGAATCGTGCAGCCAGCCGGGGAAATCGAAGATGGCATCCAATACCGCCGGAGAAAGTTCAAGTACGGCGGCCGTGGCAAAGAGCGTTTGCAACCCAATCTCGCCCACCACACCGTCGATATGCGCCGCCACCGATTCCCCTTTCACAGCAATGACAAACCTGTCCCCGTCCCGTGTCAAGAAGTCCGACAAGTCCGCCTCTGCAAACGTATCGGCAAAACCTGCGGCGTCTTCGAACATGTCTTCGAGCTCGCCATCCGGCACCTGTACATGCGTATAATCCCCCAGCACCTCTGCGGCCGATGGAGCAGTCACGCCGAACTCATCTGCCATCATTTCCAACTGACGGTCAAGTGTTCTCACAATACCCACGTAGCTCCTGCCATCCGCCAAAATAAATTCGGTGTCAAAAATCGGACTGCCGTCTTCGTCGTAATAGGTGGTGACGATTTGCATCTCACCCAACTCCACCGCCATCGTGCCTCTCTCGCTGAAACGGATAACGTCGCTGCTCGCAGTCAGAAAATCAACCTCCACCTCGTGATTGACGGTGGCAGCATCCATGTGCCGAAAAGCTTGTTCCAGTTCCCTGTAGGCCGCCGCGTCATCGCCCCGATCCGTGCAAGCGGCAAATCCCGGCACGAGCAGGAGTACGACCAGTACTAGCATGACAATCTTTTTCATCCCTATGACCCTCGCTTTCAGATGTATATGTTTGATTAGACGAATTTCTCCCGAAAAAGTTCCCGCTGATTCCCCAAGCATATCACAAATAAACAGCAGAGACAAGAAAACTCGCCCCTGCTGCCCGCATATTCAAATACCCCTATTCCCGTACATCCCCCAAAAACATCATCCCGACCGTCCCCGGCCCTGTGTGCATTCCGATGACCGGACCGATATCGTTTACTAAGAACTCCACAGCCCCATACTTCGCCGTAAGCATCTCCCTGAGCTGCTCAGCCATCTCCGGCACATCGCTGTGGGCGATGCCGATGAGTTGCCCTGTGGGATCTACGCCCTGCGCCTCCATGCGCTCCAAGAAGTAGTCCAGAGCGTTAAGCCTGCCTCTGACCTTGTGTACGGGGCCAATCCGTCCATCTTCAAAAATCGTCAAAATCGGCTTCACACCCAACATTGTCCCCAAAAACGCCTGCGCACCCGAAACACGTCCGCCGCGCCGCAGATGGTGCAAGTCGTCCGCCATAATCCAAACTTGGAAACGGGGAATCATATCCTCCAAATAAGCGGCATTTTCTGCGAGATTCTTGCCCGCATCCCGGCCCTGTACGGCATAGTACGCCAACGCACCCTGTCCCAAAGAAGCGGAACGAGAGTCAATGGAAATAATCTGACGCTCCGGGTATTTTTCTTTCAGTTCTGCAACGGCCAAGAGGCTCTGGTCATAGCTTTTGCTCAATGCCGAGGAGAGACACAGGTACAAAATGTCCTGCCCCGCCTGCAAAACCGGCTCCCACGTCTCTATGTAACGAAAGGTGTTTACCTGTGTGGTCGAACCCGTTTTGCCGTCCCGCAGCGCATTGTAAAAATCCTTCAGCGACAGTTCATGATGGTCTAAGTGGTTATAATAATCCGCGCCGTCCAAGGTGAAGAGGAAAGGGATGACCGTAAGCCCCCATTCCTCAGCCAGATACGGCGGCAAGTCTGTCGTAGAATCTACAACGATTTTGTAGTTGGCGCACATGATACATTCTCCTTTTTCCAAATAAACTAGGCGACTTCCACGGACATGGTCACACGCCTGCCCCGTCTCGACCGCAAGAGCAAACACGTAGCCACAATCCCGGCAACGCCGACTGCTCCCGCGCCCGCTCCAATCGCGCTGTTGCGCACCACTCGCTTCCGTGCCGCACGGGCAGTCGCAATGTCCGTTGCCTCGGCTTCCTCCAAGAAGCCATCCGCAATCTCACCGAAACAGATAAAGAGCCTCTTTGCTTTGTCAATTTGATTCATATTCATACTATGACACCTTCCTTCTCTAAATGTACAAGCAACTTCTTTCGTATTCGAAATAACATAGATTTGACCTTGCTCTCGCTCATCTGAAACCGCTCGGCGATGTCTCGAATCGGTTCGCCGTGGAAATAGCGCAGGACAAATGCGACCCGTGCCGACTGCTCCAAGGTCTCCAAAAAAACGTTAATCGCATCCGTCACAACGGTCGCCTCAAACGCATCTTCCGGCCCGTCGGATGCGGGGATACAGTCTTCTAATTCGCTCAAAAGCAAATCCATCTCACCGCCACCTCGCTTTTCCGCGCTTTTGGCCTCCCATCGGTTGATGGAAAGGTTTCGTGTAATCTTCGCCAGAAACGCACCGAATTTTTCGGGCCGAGTGGGCGGAATCGCATCCCAGGCTTTGAGCAAAGCGTCGCTGACGCACTCCTCCGCATCTTCGTTACAGTACAGAATGTGCATTGCCGTGCGGTAGAGCCGCCCGCCGTATTTACGCTTCGTCTCGGCGATGGCCGATTCTTGGCGTGCGAAAAATAAATCCAGGATACTGTGGTCTTCCATGTGTTAACACCTCTATGTGAATATAGACAGAAAATTGAGGGGATCGGTTGCGTGGGTGCGGAAAGTTTTGTGTATGTTTATGATGATGACATATAACAGAGTGACTTGTCAATAAAAATGCTTGCTATTCCCCTAAGGATGCAGTAACATATAGGCAAGTCAGAATCAATGCAGGGAGGTTGTAAAATGAAGAACAGTAAAGTATACATATATACATTGTCTTTCCTGCTCCCGGCACTCATTTTAGGCTTCGCCTTTGCGTTAAACGGAACCTCCCCTTTCGGAGACAGGCAAGCACTACATATAGATTTCACCCACACATACTACCCTTTTATTAACGAATACGTATACAGACTGAGAGACGCATCTTCCCTCCTTTGGTCTTGGTCCGCGGGCGGCGGTATCGATTACATGTCAAAAATAGGACTGAATTTAGCAAGTCCCCTCAATCCGATTGCCACACTTTTTCCAAGTTCCATGCTGCTAGAGCTGTTGCACCTTTTCTTCCTGCTAAAAGTAGGCACAGCCGGTCTTTTCATGGCGATGTATTTAAAGTATGTCACGAACAGACAAGATATACTGATTCCGATATTTGCAACCTGTTTCGCACTCTGCGCTTATACACTTGGCTTTTATTCCAACATCATGTTCTTCGATACTTTCGCCATGACACCGCTTGTGATGCTCGGCACACATAAGCTGATTCGAGAAAGCAAATACGCAACCTACATCATCGCACTTGCCTTGGCTGTCATATTCAATTCCATAACCGCCTTCCACACCTCTTTGTTTGTAGCGGCATACTTTTTTGTTGCATGTTTTATTGAAAAGTGCGCCATAAGAGAATCTTTGAAAAAATTTATCGCAATCGGCATTTGTACGCTTATCGCAATCGGCTTGACTGCATTTGTAACCTTGCCTACAGCCGCATCTGTCATGGCCGCACCCAGAACAGGAGCACCATTCCCGAGAAACATCGCATTCTATGACCCTTTTTTAAATCTGATTGCAGATTTTCTGGCCTTTCGTCCTCCGTCCATTACATTCGGTTCGCCAAATATATACAGCGGCATGATTAGCATCGTACTCCTGCCGATGTTTCTTGTATCAAAGAAGATATCGCGCCGAGAAAAGATTGGCCTGACATCCCTTTTACTCTTCTTAGTAATCAGCACAAACGTAAATGTGCTCACCTTTATCTGGCACGGATTCGTCAATCCGGTCGGATTCGCACCCCGTTTTTCTTTCCTTGTCTCCTTTGTACTCGTTTGGATTGCATACAGAACCTATGTATCGCTCGAAGAAGATCTGAAACGCCTGCATCTGATTGCCGCCGCAGCGTTTTTGCTCGTGTTTTTCGCACTCGCTCGCTTGGGGGAACAAAACACGGCATATCTCCTATGGAATATCCTATTGGCCGCTGCCTATTTGGTTCTGTTTGCCATATGGGCGCAGAGTAAAAAAATAGTCCGCACGGGAACTCGCTTGATCCGTATTCTGAAATGCACCTTACTTTTGATTGTGGTAATCGAACTATCCTTCACATCCTATCTAGCTGTAAGAAACCAAGGCACAGAACCCAGATCCGAAACATTCCATTATGACCAAGTAATCGCCGTCCTCGCCGAACGTGATATCGGAGAGAATGACTTCTTCCGAACAGAATTCACCAGAGCGGGAGCCAACGGGACACTCTTGTACGCTAGTGCCGGTCATTTACATCGCCTCTCCATATTTTCTTCCCAAGCCCATGCAGATGTAACAAATTTCATGCTGTCTCTCGGCTTAGCCGGAATACGGGAGCTGAACCAGTATCAATATTTTGAAACCTCCCCGCTCACCAATACCTTTTTAAGCGTTCGCTACTTGGTAGAGAGAACAGACAACCCCGCAGGCCAAGGACATTTTTGGGAGAGAGTATATCAAGAGGGGATTACCGTGCTGCTTCGGAACCGCTACGACTTGCCGATTGCATTTATGGTAAATGAACAATTGGCAACTTGGGAACCGAATATACAAACGCAGTTGGATTCCCAAAACAGATTCTTCCGTCAGGCCTCCGGCATGGAGGAAGACTTATTCAACATATACACTACACACGCCCATTCCGCGGACGGCATATTCCGATTCTATTACACCATGCCGGAGGACGGAGACTTGTTCTTCCACGCCCCGGGCGCATATAACATCTTCATGTCCGCAGATGACAGGCCTTTGACTTATATCACCAGCACCTTAGGTCACATGGGCTGGGCACCAACTAGTAGTATTCCCTACATTGCACATGCGGGGGCTTTTGCAGCAGGAGAAACCATCATTTTAGAGATAACCTTCCCCGCACCGGGCGACAGGTACATTGACTTCGGGCTGATTAACCGTGAACTGTTCGCCGAAGCCCACGCCGTTTGGGCCGATCAGGCGATTGAACTCACGCATTTCTCGGATACCCGAATCACAGGTCGGGTCAATGCCTCGGAATACGGACTGCTGTACAGCTCCATCCCCCACGTCGGCAACTGGAGCGTGTTCGTAAACGGCGAGCAAAGGGACGTTGTATTGATAGGCAATGCTATGACAGGGGTGTTCTTGGAAGTGGGCGAGCATATTGTAGAGTTTCGGTATGTGAACACGAGCTTTATCATGGGTTCCATAATAAGTGCGGCTTCTCTCACAATATTTCTTGCGTTTTACGGGATAAGGTGGGCGAAGCGGTATAGTAACAGGGGCACGGTTCCAAAACCACGCCCAAAAAACGAGTAGCAATTCAACCGGAAGAGATTCCTAAAGAGAAACCTTGGTTTCTCTTTAGCCGCATTTTGGTTCTTTTGGGCGAGACCAAAAGAACGCCGCCGGCAGGTAAACAAACATATTCTCAAACAAAAACGTAAGAGCGGCCACACAGAACCGCCTCGATAAAAACAGACTCGCCGCCCACAAAAACGGACGGCGGGTTCATACACTATAATCCTACTCCATCCGCACAACCAACTCCCCCGCTTTCACCGGCTGCCCAACCTGTACGAGCACATCGCCAATCACACCATCCACCCGGCTCATCACCGTGGTCTCCATCTTCATCGCCTCAATCACCGCAATCACCTGATTTATCGTCACCGCATCCCCCGGTTTCACGTGTACGCGGCTCACCATGCCTTTGATGGATGCCCCGATTTGCAGCGGGTCGGCGGGATCGGCCATCGGCACGGCTTTCTGCACCCCGCCCTTGGAGCGGTCAAGTATAGACAACTCACGACGGATACCGTTGAGTTCAAACACCACGTTGCAGAGATTATCTTCGTCCGGCTCGCTGACGCTAACAAGCTTGATAAACAGCGTCTTCCCGTCCGCAATCTCCACCTGCGTCACCTCACCGGGCGCAAGGCCGTGGAAGAACACGGGCGTATCCATGGCGGTCAGGTCAGAGAATTCAGCCGCAAATTTTTTATAGTCCTCAAACACCTTAGGGTACATGCAATACGATACCAGCTCTTGCAAGGAAGCGTCCGGGCAAAACGGGGCAACCGTCTCCTTGAGCTTGTCAAAATCAACAGCATCCAAGAGCTCACCGGGGCGGCAAGTGATGGGTGTCTTGCCTTTCAAAACAACTTTCTGCAAGTCCTCGGGGAACCCGCCCTGCGGCTGACCCATCATGCCCTCGAAATAACTGACCACGGAGTCCGGGAAAGCGAGGCTCTTGCCTTTTTCTACGATGTTAGCGGCGTCCAAATCGTTCTGCACCATGAAAATCGCAAGGTCGCCCACCATCTTGGACGAGGGCGTCACTTTCACAATGTCGCCCAGAATATCGTTGGCCTCTTTGTACTTCTCTTTCACATCTTGGAAACGATGCCCCAGCCCCAGATTTTCCACCTGCGGCTTCAGATTTGAATACTGCCCGCCGGGAATCTCATACTTATAAATATCCGTCGCCGGAGAGGTCAAATCCGCCTCGAAGGCCGCATAGAGCTTGCGGACTTGGTTCCAGTAGTCGGAAATCGGCAAAAGTCGCTCGTCGGAGATTCCCGTATCACGTTCCGTACCCACAAGCGAGGTCACAATCGCGTTCATCGACGGCTGGCTGGTGATGGACGAAAGAGACGCAATCGCCCCGTCTATGATATCCACACCCGCCTCCGCCGCTTTGAGTGCGGCGGCCACGCCGTTACCGCTGGTGTCGTGCGTGTGGAAGTGAATCGGCAGCCCGACCTCCTGCTTGAGCGTAGACACGAGTTTCTCCGCCGCATAGGGCTTGCACAGCCCCGCCATGTCCTTGATGCCCAGCACATGCACACCCCGCCGCTCCATCTCTTTCGCAAGGGTTACATAATAATTCAAGTTGTATTTATCCCTCGACGGGTCTGAGATGTCCCCGGTATAGCAAATATAACCCTCGGCCACCTTGCCCTGTTTCAGCATTTCCTCAATCGACACCTCCACATTCGGCATCCAGTTGAGCGAATCGAACACACGGAACACGTCTATCCCCGACTTGGCAGCCTGACGGATAAACTCCCGCACCACGTTGTCAGGGTAGTTCGTATACCCCACGGCGTTTGCGCCGCGGAAGAGCATCATGAACGGAATATTCGGAATCTTCTCCCGCAGCAGTTCCAACCGCGCCCAAGGCGATTCATGGAGGAAACGGTAGGCCACATCAAAGGTCGCCCCGCCCCACATTTCGATGGCGAAAAGGTCGCTCATCGCGTGGGACACATAATCGGCAATCGCCGCCATGTCACGGGTGCGCACCCGTGTGGCGAGCAGGGATTGGTGGGCGTCTCTGAGTGTGGTGTCGGCGAGCAGAAGCTTCTTGCTCTGCAAACAGTAGTCCCGGAAGCCCTCGGGGCCTTTTTCGTCTAAGAGTTGCTTCAAGCCTATCGGCTTCTCCCCTGCCGGAGATGCCGGGGCAGTCGGGGTGGAGGACGGGTCTTTCTCCCCGTGCCTCCGATTTACAACCACATTTCCGATGTAGCTGAGGAGCTTCGTCGCCCTGTCCTTGGAATCGGCGAACTCGTACAGCTCGGGGGTATCATCGATAAAAGTCGCATGGAACTCTCCCGATGCAAACTTCGGATGGGACAGGATGTTATTCAAGAACTGCACATTGCTCTTCACGCCTCTAATCCGCAGCTCGTTAATTGCGCGGATAGACTTGCGGGTCGCCCGCTCGTAGTTCCGGTCATAGGCCGTGACCTTGACCAAGAGGCTGTCATAGTAGGGCGAAATCTCCGCCCCGGCGTAGGCGTTACCCGCGTCGAGCCGAATCCCGTTTCCGCCGCCCGAACGGTATGCGGTAATCTTCCCCGTGTCGGGCGCAAAGTTGTTCTTGGGATCTTCCGTCGTCACACGGCATTGGATGGCGACACCACGCATTTGGATGGCGTCTTGGCTCGGCAAATCAATCTCCGGGTCACCAAATCGATAGCCCTGCGCTACCATAATCTGCGTCTGCACGATGTCAATCCCCGTGATAACCTCGGTAATCGTATGCTCCACCTGTACCCGTGGGTTGACCTCAATGAAATAGTGCCGATTGTCCTTATCCACCAGAAATTCAAAGGTTCCTGCGTTGACATAATCTACATGTTTCGCCAGCGTCACGGCATCGGCGTACAAGGCCTCTTTCACATGCTGCGGCAAGGAAACCGCAGGCGCAATCTCGACCACTTTCTGATACCGCCGCTGAAGTGAGCAGTCCCGCTCGAAAAGATGATATACATTCCCGTAGGCATCTGCCAAAATCTGAATCTCGATATGCCGCGGCTCGACGAGGTATTTTTCCATGAAGATATCCCCGCGCCCAAAGGACTTTTGGGCCTCGCTCTGCACCAGCGGGAAAGCCGTTTTCAACTCCTCCGGGTTGTTCACCCGACGCATCCCGCGCCCGCCGCCGCCCGCTGCGGCTTTCAAGATGACGGGATAACCGTATTCCTCCGCCCGCCGCAAAGCCTCTTCCGCCCCCGAGAGCGGGTCTTCACTACCGGGAATCGTGGGCACCTTGCACGCTTTGGCAATCTCCTTGGCGTTGAGTTTATCGCCCATCTTATCCAAGATATGCGAGGGCGGACCGATGAAGATTATGCCATTTTTTTCGCACATTCTTGCAAAATCGGCATTCTCCGATAAAAAACCGTAACCCGGATGAATCGCGTCCACATTCTTCGACTTCGCCAGATGGATAATCGCATCAATATCCAAATATGCCCCCAAGGGGGTCTGGTTCTCGCCGATTAAATACGCCTCGTCCGCCTTGGTGCGAAAGAGGTTAAATGCGTCCTCCTGGGAATAAATCGCGACTGTTGTAATTCCCAAGTCGGTACACGCCCGAAACACTCGAATCGCAATCTCTCCTCGATTGGCCACCAATACTTTTTTGATTTTTTTCTTTACCATGTCCATCACTCCAAGTCAATTTTATAATGAAAGATATTGCAATAGTGTATCATGGTTTTTACGAAAATGCAAGTTTCAAATTTAAATTTTGCAAAACGATGGTGCGGAACATCGCGCCCTATACAGACAACCCAACTACCCGCAGCCCCTCCTCATACCCATACAGGACATGCAGCACATCCAACAGCCCGTTGGTTGTCAAATTCTCCGGCAAATCCAACGTCTGCAACAAAGCCTGCCGCCGTGCTTTGCTGTCCGGCCGCCCTGTCAGCCCCGCTTGATATAGGTCGGCCTTTGTCAGTTTTCGCCCGTCGGCTTTAGTGCCGCTCTCCCCCGCCACATCCCGAAACGTAGCCCCGGCACGCCGCAAGACCTCAAGCAAAGTCTCACCGTCCATCCCCTCGACGCCGAGCTTGCCCTCACGCCCCGCCTCCGTCTTGCGCCGCTCTTTCCCGTGCCGATCGGGGATATAGGCGTGCAACACCCGCCCCTCGGAAACGCTGCCCTTGAGGTGGTTGCGTATCAAAAACCCTGCGCTGTCGCTGTCCGTGAGGATAATGACCCCACGCTCCGCCGCCAGTCTGCGGATGAGCTGCAACTTTTGCTTGTCGTTGAATATCCCATACCCCTGCGTCTCCAAAATCGTGGCTCGGACGACTTGGGAAAGGGTATTTTTATCGTAGCGACCCTCTACAATGATGACTTCTTGAATTGTTTGCATGAGAATATCCTTTCCCCTCGTAGGGGCGGATTCTATATCCGCCCCGGTCTTTATATGTATCCGATAACAGGGCGGATATGGAATCCGCCCCTACGGTACCACTTCATTCTACCATAAACCCCGTAAAAACATAGCGTTTTTACGGGGTTTTACAAATTATTCAATTTCCGGCATTCTCATCTGTTTCTAACTCAATTGCCTCGTGTTCTCTCTCATATGCAGCTATAAATCTCAACATGAGTTGGATAAGCTGGCTGTTCGCAGAACGCCCATGATATCCACAAACATATCGAAACTTTGCCAGTATCTCAGCGTCAACCCGAAGCCCAAAACTTTTCTCATTCTCTTTTTTCACGATATTTCCTCCTAAAACAAAGTTATTATAACTTTATTTTAGGCTTATTTTATGTTATAATGCAAAGACGAGTTCGAAACAAGCTTGTTATAGCGTTATAATGGAAAGGTGAATTTAACATGACCGAACAACAACTGGACAAAATCATGGAACAAATCGCAAAAAAATTCGGTGTCACCGCAGAAGAAGTCAAACGTGAAATCACAGAAGCCCTAGACCCGCAAAACCTAATTGACACCCCGGAAACAAGAGCTTTCCGCGCCTCTATCCCACACAAAGGCGAACAGCCGACCATGGAGGAGACGTTTGCACATTTGGTCGTTACCGTTGCGAAGAGGTCGTAGGAGCGGCCATTGGCCGTCCGTGTCCCCTAAGCTATTCCCTGCGGAAATGGCGGACGGCCAATGGCCGCCCCTACAATGCGAGCCGCACAAAAAACTCCTTGAGCAAGGCCTCCCCGTCCCATCCCGTACTCTTCATTTGCAAATCCGTCTCCGCCGCTAACAGCACCGCATTTCGGCACCACGCAAATTCTACTCGCCGGGCGGCCTCTGTTAAGAGCCGGGCCGGGTAGTCATGGCTCATACCCCAAAGCGTCTTCAAATACCCCGCATCCCGTCCGCTCTCCGCCGCAAGCTTGGCCGATAAAAGCTGCCGCAATTGCTTCGCCACGACTGCAAGCAGCATAATCGGACTCTCCCGCATGAGCAGCAGCTCCCCCATCACCTCCGCCGCACGCCCCATATCCCGCTTGCCGAGCGCGTCCGTGAGCTGCCACACCACGGCATCCAGCACGGGCGTCCCCACCGCGTCGATATCCGCACGGGTGATGTGGGTATCCTCGGCATAGGCCGCAATCTTCTCTATCTCCCCCGTCAATCCCCGCATGAGCGAGCCGCAGAGGAAGAGCAGATACTCCGCATCTCGCCGCTCGATTTCCTTATCCAAAGCCGCAAACCGCCGCCGCACCCACGGCACGAGGTCGGACTGGTCCTGTTTCCCGAACTCCACCGACAGCCCCGTCCCCTTGAAGTGCTTATGAATCTTCACCCGCCCATCGGGCCGAAACCCGGGGTCGGTGAAGACGAAAACGAGACAACAATAATCCGGCACGTCGGCCAAAAACGCATCCAATGCGTCCCGCTTGTCGGCGGTGGCCTTGTAAAAGTCAAAATCCCGTACCTCAACGAGCTTCTTCGGGGAAAACACAGGCAAAGCCTCCACCGCCTCGGCAATCGTGCTGATGTCTATGTTTTTGTCGTCAAGCCGAAAGTAGTTCATCTCCTCCAAGCCCTCGGGCAAGAGTATGCTGCGCATCTGGCCCAAACAGGCCTCCCGCAAATAATCTTCCTCACCCCAGAACAAATACAAAGGCCGAAGCGCGCCCTCGGAGATTTCGCTTCGGAGTGTTTGGTAACCTTGATTTTGTGGTTTTTGCTTTGGCATTCGTTTCTCCTCGATCCAATATTCCCCTCCGAAAAGGGGGCCGCCACAGGCGGTGGGATGGTCACCCTTGATCCTTGTAGGGGGCGGGGCATCCTCGACGCCCCGCAGCATGCTTTGTGAGATGCGGGCGTCGGGGACGCCGCCCCCTACAAGATGAGTACAAAATTTACACAGCGGACGGCCAATGGCCGCCCCTATCAAATTACCGAAACCGTACGGTAACGCTCCCCGACCTGTCCGTGCGATACATCGAACTCCCGAACTCCCATAACCGCACCTGCACTTCGGCATGGGGATGCCCGTGCTGATTATCCAAGCCCGCAGAGACAATCGCCACCCGCGGCATCGTCGCCAACAGCAATTCCTCCGAGGTAGACGTCCGTGACCCGTGATGCCCTACGACCAACACCGCAAGCGGCGGCAAATCTTGTAACTGCACCATGCGCTGTTCCATGTCGGCGTACATGTCCCCGGTGATGAGCACATCAAACTCACCCGCCGACTTGAGCACGCTGAGGCCCCGATTATTCTCCGGCGCATTCGGCAAAGTGACAAAGGGCGCAAACACCGTCAGGCTCCCGCCGCCCGACGGATACACTCTGTCATTGCGAATGATGTAAACAGCAACGCCCCATGTCTCTGCCAAATCAAGCACACGCTCTTTCGCCGCGTTGCCCTCGGCCCGTTCGGGGATGAGCAATCGCTCAATCGGTACACGCTGCATCAGATGACCGACACCGTTGATGTGATCGGCGTGAAAATGCGTGAGAATCAGAAAATCCAACTCATAGATATTGCGGCTGAACAGATACTCCGCCGCAATATGCCCCGCACGGCTCCCCTGTCCTCTGCCGCTGCCGACATCCACAAGAGCCGTGGTCTCAGGTGTTGTGAGCACCACACTCTGTCCCTGTCCTACGTCTAAGACCGTGACCGTAAGCCCGCCCGAACGGGCCTCCATGCTGCCCAAAAAGAAACAGAAAATCAAAAGTCCCGCCGATAGTCCCACGGGCAACACCGCCCGCGGTTTCTCGCCCCGGTAGAGGACATATACCCCCACCATGACCGCCGACACCGCCAACCACACCCGAATATATCCGCTCTGCGTCCAAATTATCGCCATAGGGAACTGCGCAATCCCTGATGCTACCCATTGCACATAGCGCACGAGCAAAACCACGGGCCAAGCCAGAATCTGCGCCAAAGGCAGGAAGAGAAACCCGACTGCCGCAACAATCACGCCCCCGCCGAAGATAAACGTGGCCGCCCAAACCGTAAGTAAATCTGTCAAGGGCGAATACAGCGGAATCGCTCCCATGTGGAACACTAAAATCGGCGTGGTGAAAGCCGTTGCACCCAGCGTCGTCGCCAGGCTCGTGGCGATAAACTTCTTCGCCCGCTTTCCCGCCTTTGTCTCCGCCGGAACCAAGCCGGACAGATAGCGGTAAAACCGCGGCGTAACCCCGAACATACCCACGATGGCGAGGAAAGATAGCTGCAGGTTCACACTGGTAATCGCTAACGGATTGCCGATCAAAATCAACAGCAGAGCCGTACTGAGAGAGGTTATTTTGTCACTCTCCCGATTAAACAGCGGCGCGAGGAGTATCATCGACTGCATCAAGGCCGCCCGCATCGTCGAGGGCGATGCCCCTGTCATGACGGCAAAGACAAACACCATCGGAATCAAGACAAGCGTCACCCGGCGGCTTTTGCCCAAAAGCAACGCCAACAAACCGGTCAGCAGCACAACGTGCATCCCCGATACCGCCACCAGATGCGCAATCCCGCTCCGCCGCAGGTTCTCGAAGACCTCGGCGTCCATCGCCGAACGGTTGCCCGTGAGTACGGCGGTCAGAAACCCGACCGCGTCCTCGGGAAAAATCTCCTCCACCCGCTCCACCACGGCACGGTTCAAATATTGCGGGAAATACCACATGCGGCTCCCCGAATCTATTATCGCATACTCCCCCGTGGCAAAGGCGCGCAAAAATACGCCGTCCGCGTTATGCCGCCAGACCCGCTCGTCCCCGATGCGGTCAGCTCGATGCAATACGGCGTCCACCGTAATGACATCTCCCGGCTCCAATGGTTCGCCGATTTCATCCAAACGGAGCGTCATGGGGATATTCACCCCATCCTCCCGCACGAGGCGGCCGCTCACATCGGTGAAATACGCCGTCTCTCGCGGCAGGCTCGTCACTTGGACGGTAATCTCGCCCCGCTCCCGATCCAACTCCCGTGCGGGCTCCAAAAAGAGCAGGTCGTGGCCAAGGCACCACGCAGACCCGAGCAAAAACCCGGTGGTGAGCACAATGACCACGACCCGTGAAGATTCACGCAAAAACCCCGCACCCACAGCTAAAACAACGGCGGGAATCACCAGCCAATACCAAGCAGGCACCAACTGCCACCCGACCGTTGCCGCCGCAAACGCAATCGCAAACGAGGCGAGCCGCCGCTTTAAAACGGCCTCACAAAAACGCCGCAATGCAGGGGCGGCCGACCTCGGTCGCCCGCCGCGCCCCTTATCCCCACGTGACGATCGCGCCCCCGTCACAGCAAATTCGCCCCTAAATGTCTGCCGCCGAGCAGATGGAAATGCAGGTGGTGCACCGTCTGCCCGCCCTCTTCGCCGCAGTTGGTAATCACGCGGAAGCCCTTGCCAAGCCCCTCGGCCACGGCAATCTTCGCAATCGCCGCAAAGCACGCCGCCACGAGTTCTGCATTCTCCGCCGAAACCTCCGCCGCGGATGCGATGTGCGTTTTCGGTATCACCAAAATATGCACGGGAGCCTGGGGTGAGATGTCCCGGAATGCGAGGACATACTCATCCTCATACACCTTGTCCGACGGAATCTCTCCCGCTGCGATTTTGCAGAAAATGCAATTGGTTGACATAACTTTATCCCCCTATTTTTTCCGCAACAAATGCCTCGACGCTCGCCAGAGCTTCGTCTACCTTGCCTGCATCTTTCCCGCCGCCCATGGCGTTGTCCGGCTTGCCGCCGCCGGAGCCGCCTGTGATGGCGGTGACGTGTTTGATGATATCCCCGGCTTTTACACCCTTGGCAATGGCCGCTTTTCCGCAGGCGGCGAGGAAGGTAATCTTACCGTCATACACCGCACATTCCACGACTACGATGTTCTCGTCCCTGTTGCGAAGCATATCGCCGAGCTTCCGCAGGTGGCCGTTGTCATCATCCGTCAGCTTGACGGTGACGAGCCGGAGACCGCCCACGGGCTTTGCCTCCAAGAGCAATTGGTCTGCCTCGATTTTAATCTGCTGTTGGGCAAAGAACTCGATCCGCTTCTGTGCGTCTTTCGCATCCAGCACCATCTGATGAATCCGATCCCGCAACTCGCCCGGGGTGGTTTTGAGGTCACGCGCGACCTCGTGCAACATGAGCTGGCCCTGCCGCACATACGCCAAGGTCGCCTCACCCGTCACCGCCTCAATCCGCCGCACACCGGAGGCGATGGAAAACTCACTCATCAGCCAAAACGGCCCTATCTTCGCCGTGTTCGTCAAATGCGTCCCGCCGCAGAGTTCCGTGGAGTAGTTCCCCGTCCGCACGACACGTACCCAATCACCGTATTTCTCGCCGAAGAGCGCGACGGCACCCGCCGCTTTGGCGTCGTCCATGTTCATCTCCTGCACCGTGACGGGCAAGTCCTCCAATATCATGGCATTGACTTCCTCGCCCACCCGCACAAGCTCCTCCGGGGTCATGGCCTGGAAATGCGTGAAGTCAAAGCGCACCGCATCCGCCGACACATGGCTCCCTGCCTGCTCCACATGGGAACCCAGCACGTTCTTCAGCGCACGATGCAGTAAATGCGCCGCCGTATGTGCCCGCATGATGGCACGCCGCCGCGGCGCGTCTACCGCCGCCGTCACCGTGTCGCCCACGGACACCTGACCCGCCTCGATGAGACCCGAGTGCAAGAACTTCGCGTCTTTCGTCTTCTGCACGTCCTCCACACGGAATACAAAGTCCCCGGCTGAGAGATAGCCCACGTCCGCCACCTGCCCGCCGCTCTCGGCGTAGAAAGGCGTTTGGTCGAGGACGATGACCGCCTTCGCACCCGCCGAGGCCGCAGTCTGTAACTCACCCTCTACGGCGATGGCCAGCACCTTGCCGTTCGCTTGGCAGAAATCGTAGCCTTGGAACACCGTGGCCACGTCACGGTCAAGCCCCAGATCAAGACCCTCCCAACCGAAGTCACCGAGTGCCGCCGTAGCCGCTCTGGCACGCTCCCGCTGTTCCTGCATGAGCACGTCAAACCGCGCTCTATCCACGGACTTGCCCTGTTCGTCCAGAATTTCAATCGTGAGGTCGATGGGGAAACCGTAAGTGTCATAAAGCTTAAACGCATCGTCCCCCGAGAGCGTCCCGCCCGTGCCGAGTGCGGTTAGCATCTCGTCAAAGATGCGCATCCCCGCACCCAAGGTCTTGGCGAAGTTTTCTTCCTCGACTTGGATAATCTTCTGAATGTAATCCCGCTTCTCTTGAAGCTCCGGGTAAGCGGCCCGATTCTCCCGAATCACCGTCTCGGCGACTTGATATAGGAACGGCATCTCCAAGCCCAAAAGCTTCCCATGCCGTGCCGCACGGCGCAGGAGACGGCGCAGGACATAGCCCCGCCCCTCGTTCGAGGGCAGGATACCGTCGCAAATCATCATCGTCGTAGAGCGAATGTGGTCGGTAATCACCCGCAGGCTCACGTCCGACTTCTCGCCCCGCCCGTAGGCGACGCCCGTCAGCTCCGACACATGCGCCGTAATCGCCCGCACGGTGTCTACATCGAAGAGACTGCCCACGTCCTGCATGATACAGGCCAGCCGCTCCAAACCCATGCCCGTGTCGATGTTCTTGCTGGCAAGTTCCGAGTAGTTGTTCTGCCCGTCATTGTAGAACTGGGTGAATACCAGATTCCAAAATTCCACAAAGCGGTCACAGTCACACCCGGGCGCACAGTTCGGCTCGTCACAGCCCCGCGCTTCGCCGAAGTCAAAGTAAATCTCCGAACACGGCCCGCAGGGGCCCTGCCCGATTTCCCAAAAGTTGTCCGCCTTGCCTAAGCGGCTCACCCGCTCCGGCGATACCCCGACCTCTTTCGTCCAAATGTCGTGCGCCTCGTCATCATCCAAATACACGGTGACATAGAGCTTGTCCACGGGGATTTTCAAATCCTCCGTCACAAACTCCCAAGCCCAAGCGCAGGCCTCCCGCTTGAAATAGTCACCAAAGGAAAAGTTGCCGAGCATCTCGAAATAGGTCGCATGTCTGCTCGTCTTCCCCACCCGCTCAATGTCCGGCGTGCGGATGCACTTCTGGCAAGTCGTCACCCGCTTGCTCGGCGGCGTGACTTCCCCCGTAAAATAGGGCTTGAGCGGTGCCATGCCGCTGTTGATGAGCAGCAAACTCGCATCCCCCTGCGGCAAAAGCGGGAAGCTCTGCATCCTGAGATGCGCCTTTCCCTCGAAAAAGGAGAGGAACCTCTCCCGCAGTTCGTTTAGTCCAAGCTTTTCCATAGCCGTGTGCCTCCGAATCTCAGTAGGGGTCGGCTTACAGCCGCCCGCAGGCGCATACTGCGCACCCCTACACCATGTAATTTATATATTTTATACCGCCACTCTTGCAATGTCAATGCCCGCCGTGCTACGATAGACAAAAAGGAGTGGTAATATGGCCTATACAATTGTTTTAACCGCCTGTCCGAACAAAGAATCCGCAGAAACTCTCGCAAAACTACTGGTAACAGAACACCTCGCCGCCTGTGTACAGCGGATGCCTGTGGAAAGCACGTATATTTGGAACGGTGAGGCGGTAAATGGCAGCGAAATCGTGCTGTTCATCAAAACCAGAGCTGACCTCTTCGAGCGGATTTCAGCGAGGATTAGGGCGCATCATGAATATGAACTGCCGGAGATTATCCAGATTCCCATCACGAATGGCTTGTCGGGGTATTTGCGGTGGGTGGATGACTGCACCTCGTAGGGGCGGCCATTGGCCGTCCGCCTATCTCAAATCATACGGCAGCTTCCTTGTTGCAAATACACATAAGCCGCAAAGGCTCCTTTTTCAAAGGAGCTGTCGCCGCAGGCGACTGAGGATTCCAGGCGCATACATTTTCTGCGGAAAATGTATCAGTCCGCCTGCAGCGGACGATGCGCCTTCGAAGGGGGACTAGTCCCCCTTCGACCTTCCCCCTAGCCTCCGGCGGGGCTAAGGTCAAGGGCAACTGCGCCTGCCACCTCCTTTGGAAAAGGAGGCTTCGCGGCTTGGGTGCATTTGCGCTGATTGTGGGCGTTTGTTACCAAGCCTCCTTCCACAAACAAAAACCCCGCCTTTCGGCGGGGTTTTCCCTACTTCCCTTTATATTTCATCCGCGTCGCAATGCCGCCCCTGATGTGCCGTTCTGCCTTATTTTTCTCTAACACCTCTTTCACCTGCAAGTACAGGGGCTTGTTAAACTGCTGCAGGCGTTCGGATAAATCTTTATGTACGGTCGATTTTGAAATACCAAACTCTTTGGCCGCCGCGCGCACCGTCGCATTGCTCTCTATGATGTACACCGCCAAGTCACAGGCACGCTCCTCGATGTTCGATTTCAAAAGCTACCACTCCCCATATAGTTCATATAGATAATCTATATGCAGCAGAAAAGATGGATAGCACTTTACAAAAAAGCCAAATCAGGCTATAGTAAGTAGGTATATTTCCACAAGGAGGCACCGTATATGATTCGTTACAACGACATTCAGCAGAATGAAAAAATCAGAACCTACATCCAAAAGTCCGACGACACCCTTAGTGTCCAAGGGTTTACGGATCACAGCTTCGGCCATGTGACAAAAATCGCTATGGAAGCAGGCGATATCCTCCGTACCATGGGCTACGCGGAGCGCGAGGTGGAGCTCGCCCAAATCGCAGGCTTTTTGCACGACATCGGCAACATGGTCAACCGCAAAGACCACGCCCAAAGCGGCGCGCTGATTGCGTTCCGTCTCCTGGATGAGATGGGCGGAGACCCGGAGGAGATTGCCACCGTCATCACCGCCATCGGCAACCACGACGAGGGCACCGCCGCCCCCGTGAGTGCCGTCTGTGCCGCCGTCATCCTCGCCGACAAGGCAGATGTGCGCCGCAGCCGTGTCCGCAACCGCGACATCGCCACCTTTGATATCCATGACCGCGTCAACTACGCCGTGGAACAGTCCTACTTGGCCATCAGCGCGGATAAGACGGAGATTAGCCTCAACCTCTCCATCGACACCGCCCATTGTGCGGTTATGGACTATTTCGAGATTTTCCTCTCCCGTATGACCCTCTGCCGCAGAGCGGCCGCGATGTTGGATTTGCGGTTCACGCTGACGATTAACGGACAGCAGTTGCTGTAGGCACCCGTTTGTCGCAGGGGGCGGCGTCCTCATCGCGCCCTGCAACACCGTAACGCTGTGGGGCGTCAAGAACGCCGCCCCCTACACAAACACACAATCACACGGGCGGCCATCGGCCGCCCTATTTTCATCCCAAAAATAACAATCCAACCCCCATTCGCATACGCTATACTAAGAAATTGCGAAAGGGTAACTCACCATGCACACACCACAAGACATCCGTTTCTTCCTCGGCTCGAATGCACCGACCGGGTTTTATTCCCTCTACGACCGGCTGGTTGACCCATATACAGACGAAGTCCTCCACATCATCAAAGGCGGCCCCGGCTGCGGAAAGTCGAGCTTTCTCAAGACCGTCGCAAGCGGCCTGAAAGAAGCCGGGCTGACCGTAGAGCAAATAAGTTGCTCCGCAGACCCCGACTCGCTCGATGCCATCTACATCCCCGCCCTCGGTACCGCCTACGTAGACGGCACGGCTCCGCATGTCATCGAACCGAACTACATGGCCGTGCTGGAGCAATACCTCAACCTCGGCGAGCTCTACGACTGCGACGCCCTGCGCCCCTTCAAGTCCCAAGTCATGGACATGACCCATACATACAAAGCCCTCTACGCCCGTGCCTACGACTGCATCGCCGCCGCCCACAGCGTGGTGCGGGAAATTAGCAGTCACGTTGTAGACGAAACCGTCATTGCCGCCGTGCGGAAGCGGACGCGGGGCATCATCGCACGGGAAATCGGGAAAAAGCGGCCGGGCGGCACGCCCAAAATCACCCGCCGCTTCCTCTCCGCCCTCACCCACAAAGGCCACGTCGCCCATTGGGACACGGTGGATGCGCTGGCGGGACGGGTGTATCATCTCGATAACCACTTCGGCCTCGCCCACACTATGCTCACCGACCTGCTCGAAGCCGCCACCGCCGCAGGCCACGACTGTACTGTCTGCCCCTCCCCCATGAACCCCGAACGGTTGGAACATCTGTTTATCTTGCCGCTGGACTTGGCCTTCGTCTCCTCTGACTATCAAATCCAATACGAAGGCCCCGCCTACCGCCACATACGCTTAGATGCGATGGCAAACAGCGAGCGGATGCGGCACCAAAAGACCCGCATCCGCTTCTCCAAAAAAGTCTTTGCCCTCCTCATCAACGAAGCTGTCCGCATGCTGGGCGAGGCGAAAGATGTGTATGATGAGACGGAACAGCTCATGAATCCGCATATTGACTTTGACGGCGTGTATGATTTGGCGGAGTATCATCTGCAGGAGTTACTGGAACGGTTGTAGGGCCGCGCTTGCTCAACCCGCTCTATTTAGCCTTACGCTGGCTTTCGCCTCGCCGCCGGCAGGCAAGCCCAACGTATGAACAAGACGAAACTCATAGGCAGAAGACAGGACCCCGCCTCTGCAAACGAAAACAAAAAACAAGCGTTCGGCAACCTCGCCAAACGCTTATTTTTCCGCATTACTAATTGACTGACTAATTCCTCGAGTTCGCAAAACAATCGCTGCAATATACCGGGCGATCCGTCTTCGGCTCAAAAGGTACTTTCGCCTCACCGCCGCATTCGGCGCAGGCAACGGTAAAGTACTCACGAGGGCCGCGGGCGGCCGCTTTGCGGGCGTCACGGCAATTTTTGCAGCGTTGCGGCTCATTCTGGAAACCACGCTCGGCATAAAACTCCTGCTCACCGGCCGTGAAGATGAACTCTTCACTACACTCTTTGCACTGTATACCTCTGTCTTCGTACATGCTTGAATCCTCACTTTTGCTAGACTTTAATATTACGCATCAGCCGGGGCTGATTTCGCCGAGGGGGAATGTTTCGGAGAGCTTTTTCCGAATCCGCTGTACCGCGTTATCGACCGACTTCACCGGTTTCCCGGCACGCGCGGCCATCTCTTGATAGCTGAGGCCGTCAAGAAACAGCCTGAGAATCTCATGCTCAAAGGGGGAGAGTACATCTTGAAATCGTCGGTGCATCTCATCGGCCCGCTCTTGGGAGAGGATTTGTTCCTCCAAAGCACGAGGGAGGTGCGGTCCCGAAATTTCGTCAAATTGTGAGGAATCAAAAGAAACCGCGTGATTGAGCGGACCGTGTTTATAGCGGGACGCCGTCTTCACCGCACTAAGCAAGCGACGACGCACACAGACCTCTGCATAGGTCTGAAACGAGGCACCCGCACCCGGCGAGAACGTGCGAATCGCGGCGAGCAGACCCAGCATTCCCTCTTGGGTCAAATCCTCGCTGTCGCCCCCGGCCAAAAACAGGGGACGTGCGCTCGCCTTCACCAAGCGGCCAAACCGTTGCACCAAAAGCTCCTCTGCGCTGTCATCCCCTTGCACGGCAAGGGCTTGGAGGGTTTCATCTGTCAAATTGTATAATTCATCCATCATAACTTTATCGTAGTATATGCCTATTCAGGCAAAATGTCAAGCAATTCTGCAAGTTTCCCCTGAAAATTACAATGTTTTCACGAGTTCAGCGAGCCGTCCCGCCGTTTCGTCCGCAATTCCCTGCGTCTCGGCCTCTACCATGACACGAATTTTCGGCTCTGTCCCCGAGGGGCGTACCAAAACCCGACCCTTGCCGCCGAGTGCCGTCTCTGCCTCGGAAATGGCCGCTTGTAAAGCATCCGATGCCATCACAGCCTCCTTGGCCGCATTGCCGCCCTCGATGGGAACATTAATCAGCACCTGCGGATAATTGGGAATCGCACCGACCAACTCCGAGACAGGTTTGCCCGAAACCGCAAGCACATTGAGAAACTGCAAGGCCGCGAGTTGCCCGTCACCCGTGGTGGCGTAGTCAAGGAAAATGATATGCCCCGACTGTTCGCCGCCGAGTACATAGCCGCCCTCCAGCATCTTCTCCAACACATTGCGGTCACCGACCGCCGTACACACGAGGGAGATGCCGTTCTGCGCCGCAAAATCGTGGAAGCCGAGGTTGCTCATCACCGTGGCGACAATCGTGTCCTTTGCAAGCTTGCCTTCGCGCTTCAGAGCGAGGCCGCAGACACCCATAATCTTGTCGCCGTCTACGGTATTGCCTTTCTCATCCACGATAATACACCTGTCGGCATCTCCGTCAAAGGCAATGCCGATATCATAGCCCCCCGACACCACCGCCCGACTGAGGAAAGACGTGTCCGTCGAGCCGCAATTGTCGTTGATGTTCGTACCGTTGGGATGGTCTTTGATAATCTCCAGGTCCAGTTTGAACCGGGTAAACAAGCGGGAAGCCGTCCGCGCGGCGGCACCGTTGGAACAGTCGATGAACACCTTGAGGCCGGAGAGGTCACACACGGCGGCAGAGGTCAAGTGGTCGATATATTGCTCCACCCAGTCCTGATTTTTGCGCAGGACTTTGCCAATTTTTTCACAAGTCTGCAAGGGGAGAGGAGAGTCGGAGAGAATCAAATCCTCCACCCGTCCCTCCAGTTCATCGGAGAGCTTGAAGCCCAATCCGTTGAAAATCTTGATGCCATTATCTTGGAACGGATTGTGGGACGCAGAAATGACTATCCCCGCATCCGCCTTGGAACGTGCCGTAATATACGCCACCGCAGGCGTTGGCACAACGCCGAGCACCGCAACGTCCGCCCCGGATGCACAAAGCCCCGCCACGAGGGCCGACTCCAGCATATCGGAACTCAGACGCGTATCCTTGCCGATGACAAACACAGGGGCACTCCCCTTCTCCTCCCCCATCACAATCCCCACCGCCTGACCGATTTTCATAGCGAGGTCGATGTCCAAATCCACGTTTGCCACACCGCGGATTCCGTCAGTACCGAATAGTTTACCCATTGTTTTTGCTCCTTTTGGTAATGATATTGTAGGGCGCGATGCCCTAAAGCATTCCTTCCGTCATCCAATCACGCGGCGGCTTCGCCTTGCGTTCTTGGGACGTCAGTTATCCTCATCGCGCCGTGCGTTGAACTTACGAGAATGATACTTTTTCATAGGTTTACCCCACCTCACACCCATAAATCCGAGAACGCTCCCCCCACGGATGATACCCGTCTCCGATATACGAAAACCCATACTTCTCATAATACCCCTTATGGTCTGTACTGAGATAGAGTGTGTCAAACCCTGCCTTCGCCGTATCTTCTTTGATTTGCGCAATCAGCAGATTACCCAAGTTCTGCCCTCTGTACTTCTTATCCACCCAAAGCGCGCACAACCACGGACACAAATCCATGCGGCTGATAAAATCGTTCGTAATCAGCCCCGCGCATCCGATGATGATGTCTGCATCCAGTAGCAAATACCAAATCGGCAAGGGATTTTTCGCGTCAATACTGTGCGAGATGCAGTCCTCGTAAACCGCTTTGTTTCTCCGATTCGCCCATTTGCTTTGGATGTAGGCAATTGCCTGTTCTTTATACGCCGGGTTATCTCTGACATTGATTATGGTCATTGTTAAATTCTCCTTCCGGTATAACAATTATCCGCCAACCCACAACTGCACCACGGCCAGCATCTCCCGCAGATAATTCACCGGCCAAGTATACCACTCCGTATACGCCCCGATTCGTCCCGCATCAATCCCCACAGCCCGTGCCGTGCGGACGGAACGGTAGATATGAAAGTCATTCGTAATCACAGCCGCCCGCCAACCGTCGGGGAAATGTTCGTCTAAAATCTCTTTCGCAAACACGAGATTTTCATAGGTCGAAGTCGATAGCTCCTCCAGCAAAATCCGCTCCGCCGGCACACCTCTTCGGATGAGGTACCGCGCCATCGCCTCCGCCTCGGTAATCGTCGCCCGATTTCCCAACCCGCCGGTGACAACGATATACGCATCCGGATTGCGGTTCCAATAGTCTATCGCCGCGTCCAACCGCCGCGCCAATGGTCGGCTGACCGTCTCCCCGTGAATCCCGGCTCCGAGGACAATGACCACGTCTTCATTGTAATCCACATTACTCACATTGCCGTAGATGAACAGGAACAGCACAAAAGCGATGGGGATAAGGGCGAGAAGCCCGATGGCGATGTGGATTTTCTTGGAAATCCAATTAAAGCAAATGGCATATACAATCAGCCCGATGGAAATCGCCAACTGCAAATGAAACCCCATCGTCGGATTTGCCACGAGGTATAGGAATGTTACATTTGCCAACGACAGTAGGCCGATGAGCAAAAGAGCCGTGCGGATGATGATGTGTTTGCGTGGTTTATTTTTCATTGGGTGCTCCTATTCCATCTCCAAGGCCTGCTGTCCCACAACCGCAATCCCCAAATGCCGATACGCCTTCTGTGTCACACACCGCCCTCTCGGCGTACGGGACAAGAACCCCTGTTGCAACAAATACGGCTCATATACATCTTCCAAGGTGATGGACTCCTCCCCCACCGTAGCCGCCAGCGTCTCCAAACCCACGGGGCCGCCACCGTAGTGTTCGATGATACTGCGCAGCATCCGCCTGTCGAGCGCGTCAAGCCCCAGATGGTCTACCTCAAGGCTCGTCAGCGCACTATCCGCCACGGCGCGGGTGATAACCCCGTCCGCTTTCACCTCGGCAAAGTCCCGCACCCGCCTGAGCATCCGATTGGCGATACGGGGCGTACCCCGCGAGCGTGACGCAATTTCCATCGCCCCCTCCGGCTCGATAGGCACGTCCAAAATCCCCGCACTACGTGTGACGATTTTGCAAAGCTCCTCCACCGAATAAAGCTCCAGCCGAAGCATAACCCCGAAACGGTCTCTCAGCGGTGAGGACAACTGCCCGGAGCGCGTCGTCGCTCCCACCAACGTAAAGCGGGGCAAATCCAAGCGAATCGAGTTTGCCGACGGCCCCTTGCCGATGATGATGTCCAAGGCGTAATCTTCCATCGCCGGGTACAAAATCTCCTCCACCGCCCGATTGAGCCGATGGATTTCGTCCACAAAGAGGATATCATTCTCCCCCAAATTGGTGAGCAATGCCGCCAAGTCTCCCGCCTTTTCAATCGTCGGCCCGGAGGTGACACGCAGATTCACCCCCATCTCATGCGCAATGATGGACGCAAGTGTCGTCTTCCCCAGTCCCGGCGGCCCGTGGAGCAGCACATGGTCCAGCGGCTCCCCCCGCCCCCGTGCCGCCTCGATGAAAATCGTGAGATTCTCTTTGGCCTTGTGCTGTCCGATGTACTCCCCGAGACTGCGGGGACGCAAGGACCCCTCGGCCTCATCCTCCGGCCGTATGCTCGTGGATACGATGGGGTTGTCTTCCTGTGGTGCAAATTCTATGCTCATAGGTGCTCATTCCTCACATTTCATAGGGGCGGCCCCGCGTGGCCGCCCTTGACCTTGCCCTTAGGCCCCTTCGCTTGCGCGGGGACTGTCACGAAGTGACTGGGGGAGTTTGCGTGAACTCCCTCCGCCCCTGCGGGGCACCTCCCTCGCAAGCGAGGGAGGCTTCGGGGTCTCAAACTGCAATCGGTGCTTTTTTCACCGCACACATGCGCTTATAGTCTTCCACGACATCCGCACTATCCGCGCGGAACATCATCCACCGCCCGTTCTTCATAAAGTCGCTCGCCTTTTCAACATGCGCCGCCATCTGCGGCGTCAGCGTAGGCAAGAGTAGTAGCATCTCCGCGTCGAGCGCGTAGCTCCATATGAACATCACGCCAAACGCATCTTCCAACGGATACCATGTGCCGAAGGTCGCGTTGCCCTTTTGAAATTTTAAGTTCCAACCGGGCATAGCACTACAACAACTGTGGGTCATCTTGGGCTTGCATTTGTATGCTGTTTCAAAATAGGCCAGCAAATTCTGCCAAACCGATGCAAAGCTGCCTGCATATTCCGCAATATCGTCCATCGTCGGTTGATGGATTTTCGGAAACAGTTCATTCCACGTCACGGTGCATCCTCCTACTTCGCCATGTTCTTGAGTGCCAAGCGAATCACCTGCTCCGTCGGCTGCCCCTCGACATCCACGTCCCGCAGGGCATACGAAATCTCACCCTGACTATAGCCCAACACCGTAAGAGCCGCCACAACATCGCCCAGACGCTCCACGCCCGCCGCCTGCGGTGTCAGCGCAATCTTCGCCCCGCCGGTGAGGACGGGCGCGTCCTTGCCCATCTTGTCTTTCAGCTCCAAAATCACCCGCTGGGCGATTTTCTTCCCTATCCCCTGCGCCACCGTGATGGTCTTCTCATCCTCGGCCAAAATCGCCATAGCCAAGCCCTCGGGTGTCGTCGAGGACAAAATCGACAAGGCCGCTTTCGGCCCCACGCCGGAGACGCTGATTAAGAGCTCGAAACACCGTTTCTCCCCCAAGGTGGCGAAGCCGTAGAGGTCAAAGCAATCCTCCCGAATCACATTGTAGGTGAAGAGCTTCCCCGCCTCGCCGATTTTCAGCTCCGCTTGGCTCGTAGATGTCGTGTAGATCGCATAGCCCACACCGCCCGCGTCAATGACGGCGAGATTCGTGTCGAGTACGGCGACCGTGCCGCTTATGTAGTGGAACATGCCTGATTTCCCCCTTGTCGCTTGCTGAGTAGATTCGTTGCACTACGCAGATGACAGAGTGCAACCGCCAAGGCATCGGCGGCATCGTCCGGCTTTGGAATCTGATTCAACCCCAAATGCCGCCGTACCATTTCCATCATCTGTCCTTTATCTGCCCGTCCGTAGCCCGTGACGGCCTGCTTCACCTGCAGCGGCGTGTATTCATAAAGCGGCACGCCCAAACTCTCCCCCGCCAGAAGCAGAACTCCTCTGGCATGGGCGACTTGGATGGCCGTCTTCTCGTTCTTATTGAAAAACAGCTCCTCAATGGCGATGGCATCCGGACAAAACTGCCGTACCAAAAGGCAGGTGTCGTCAAAAACCTGCCGCAGCCGAGCCGCAAACGCCTCCCCCGCCGGGGTGCGGATTGCGCCGTATTGGATGAGCTTTTGCTTGGATCTGTCGCCTTGTATAATGCCGAATCCGACTGTGGCGTAGCCGGGGTCTATGCCTAGTATGGTCATGATGGGCCTCCGTTGTAGGGGGATAACATTTTCTGCGCTAATATCCCAACACTTCATCTACGATAATCACTTTTATTCTATCTCTCATAAATTGACCCGTTATCAGCACAAAATCATTGCAAATGCGTTGCTCGTGATTGCAGTCAACACATCGTTTCAGCTTCGCACAGGGCGTATCTTTCTTGAGCCGTATCGCGTCCAGCGGGGCCGCAATTTGCCTTGTCCGCTCAATGGCTGACTCAACGCTCGGCACAATTTTGTTGGTTCCGACAACCACAATCACCTGCTCCGGGCCATAAATAATAGGGGCAACACGACTCCCGTTCCCGTCGATATTAAACAACTTCCCATCCGTTGTAACCGCACTAGTCCCTGTAATAAATGTGTGGGCAGAAAAATTTTTGAGATACAAAGTGCGCTTCTGCGCAAAGGACAGGCCGGACACAAACTTATCATGGAATATATAGTCACCGTCACGCAAAAATTCAAATGCACCCAGTTGCTCTAGCGTAACGGAGTCACCGCAACCAACTACGGCTCCTTTCGGAACCAAATCACGGAGCAGTTCGGCAAACGCATGCTTATCATGGACAAAGTATCCTGCCATGTTGTTTTTTCTTAAACTGTCTATTGTCGTTTGGATGGTTGTGTTCATTGAGGTTCCTCTGCTGCGGCCCGGGCCCGTTGCCTTAAATGATGCTGAATGCCGTTCACACAGGCACAACAACCTTCGTCAACAATTCCCTGCTCGGGGTCGTCTCCGGGTCGTTTAAGTAACAATCATAAAATACCCCCTTGAAATCAAGAGACTGTTTCCCCATAAATTCAAACATCTTGCCATATGTTTTGTCAATCGAACGGTGGGAGCCTTTGTGCGTTGCTACCACGGCTTTGCCCGCATGTGTTTTACTCATAAACATACCGTCTTTTTCCGATACAGCTTCGGCAACGGGAAAACCTGCCTCGACATCAAATTCAGAAAAATCTTCAGCACAATTAAAATAAGCAACATAAGGCGTACCGCTTGGCTGTATTCCAAGTTCATCCAAGTAAGCCTGAACCATGCGTATGCCCGCTTCGATTACTTGATCCGATTTGGCATTTGTTGTATGCGCTTTATAGACAAGGGTTAATTCTGATTTTAATTCCACTACTTCCATTGTCATGACAACCTCCGATAATTCTTATTGCTTACGCCACCACATATTGTACCACACCCACCCTAAAAGCGCAATAAGGGCTACGACTGTCCTCTTGCCCATCTTGTAGGGGCGGCCATTGGCCGTCCGTCGCTTGACCTTAGGCCCCTTCGCTTGCGAGGGGGCTGTCAGCGAAGCTGACTGGGGGAGCCTCCCTCCGTCCACCGCTTCGCGGTGGCCACCTCCCTCGCAAGCGAGGGAGGCTTAAGGGCAACCCTCAGTCGGCTGCTCCTCCCCCTCATGCGCACGCAGCACCGCCAAAAACGCCGCCCCATACCGTCCGAACTTCACCTGCCCCACACCGCTAATCTCCAAAAATTCCTCTTCCGTCACCGGCACAACCTCACTCATCTCCGCCAAGGTCGTATCATGGAAAATTACATAGGGCGGCACACTCTGCTCCCGTGCGAGTTCCGCACGCAAGGCTCGCAGCTTCTCAAACAAGCTCTCATCCGCCAACATCTCGCCATCCGATTCTGCCCGCTTCCGTGTCCTGCGTTTCCGCTGCGGCTTCTCCGGCACCTCCGCCACCCGCATGGACACTTGCTCACCGCCGAACAGCACCCCCCTCGCCTTGTCCCCCAGCTTGACCATCGGGTAAAGCCCGCGCCGAATATCTGCCTCCGTCACCTGTAAATACCCCATATCTACCAGCGACCCAATCAAATCCAAAATCCGCTTATGCGTCAACTCCCGCAAAGCCCCGTATGTAGTGAGATTCATCAGCCACGGCTCCGCGGGCTTCCCCTTGAGCACATCCGCTACCTTAATCTTCCCGAACCGCTCGTCCATCCGCTTCACGCAGGACAGCACTTTCTGCGCCTCGACCGTAATGTCCTGTTCCACAAAAGTGTGCTTGCAGTTATAACAGTTCCCGCAGTTCTCCCCGCTCACTTCGCCGAAATAGGCGAGAATATTCGCCCGCAAACAGGCTGTCGTCTTCGCATAGCCCACCATACTGCTGAGCCGCGCCCTGTCCCCGGCGAGCAGAGCTTCTCGCAGTTCCGGCTCCATCTCCTCCTGCATCTCGTTCTGCATGATGAAATAGTTGTTGGTCGCAATATCCTTCTCCGCAAAGAACAGCACGCACTCCGCGGGCGACCCGTCCCGCCCCGCACGTCCCGCCTCCTGATAATAGCTCTCCAAATTCTTCGGCATCCCGCAATGGAGCACATAGGACACATTGGACTTATCTATCCCCATCCCAAACGCATTCGTCGCCACCATGACAGGCCGTTCATCCGCTTGGAACGCCTCCTGATTCCGCCGCCGCTCCTCGTCCCCCAGCCCCGCATGGTAGCGAGTAGCCCCAACGCCCGCGGCACAGAGCCGCTCACAGACCGATTCCACATCCTTGCGGGTCAGACAGTAGACGACCCCGCTCTTTCCCGGCCGTTCCGTCACAAACCGCAGCACCGCGTCCGCCCGCCCCGTCGGCTGCCGTACCTCAAAGTAGAGATTCGCCCGGTCAAATCCCGTCGTGATCAAAAATGGGTTATGTAAACTTAATAGCTCCTCAATATCCTGCCGCACCTGCCGTGTAGCCGTTGCCGTAAACGCCGCCACGACAGGCCGCTTGGGCAGGGTATCAATAAACCGTCGAATATCCAAGTAACTCGGCCGAAAATCCTGCCCCCACTGCGACACGCAATGTGCCTCATCCACCGCCACAAAGTCCACACGCACCCGCCCCAATGCCTCTAAAAACCGTCCACTCAACAGCCGCTCCGGCGCGATGTAAATCAGCTTATACTTCCCGCATCCCACATTCTCCAACACCAAACGCACTTGCGAATCCGTCAGCGAGCTGTTGATATACGCCGCCCGCGCCCCGGCTTGTGTGAGACTGCCCACTTGGTCTTTCATCAGCGAGATAAGCGGCGAGACGACAATCGTCACCCCGTCCATGAGCAAAGCGGGTACCTGATAACAAATACTCTTCCCCGCCCCCGTAGGCATAATCCCAATCGCATCCCGCCCGGAGAGGACAGCATCCATCAAATCCTCCTGCCCACCCCGAAATACTTTGTAGCCAAAGACTTTTTCTAAAATTGCAAGCTTATCCATCGAATCCCTCGCCCCTCAAAAAATAACAATGAATCATTATACCATAAATACTTTTGCGAAGCAAAAGTGCTCGGCTTATGCTGAGCATGGCACGATAGTGCCGCTTTTTATGATAAAACGTTCCGGGGTACCCGCTTGCCGCCTTCGGCGGCTTAGTGGGTCGGGCTGTTATACCACAATTTCACCTTGACAAGATGCGACTTTGACCCTATAATTAGGGAGTTAGAAAAAATCTCTTCGCCCTTGACCTTAACTCCGCCGGAGGCTAGGGGAAAGGTCGAAAGGGGACTAGTCCCCTTTCGAAGACGCATCGTGAGCGTCAGCGAACTTATACATTTTCCGCAGAAAATGATGCGCCTAACGGGGTGTGGCGAAGTTTGGTATCGCGCTTGCTTCGGGAGCAAGAGGCCCAGGGTTCAAGTCCCTGCACTCCGACCAATTAGAAAAACCTGCAATTCCTTACATTTCAATGGATTGCAGGTTTTTTGTTTTCTCAGAAAGCCCACCGCAATGTTAATATATGTTAATGCTTCGACGTAGATAAACAAAGATTTAGAGACACAAAAGAGACAGTAGAGACATAGCCATCAGCATCTTGCTCACACAACACTTGCCACAAAATAAAACAAGGCCGTCGGCTAGGGTGTTTTACTTCCCCTCTCGACGGCCTCTTTCTAAAAATATAATTACTGCATTTGTAATTTTCTTACAATTTCAAGCGAAAACGTACAATCATAGTTAAAATATTACTAAAGGAGACTAGCTATGATTAGAATTTTACTGTCCACTCGGCTTGGCGAGCGGAGGCGGACACAGGCAGACCTCGCTCGAAAGACGGGCATTCGCCCAGCCACCATACACGAACTCTATCACGAGATGGTGGAGCGAGTGAACCTTGAACACCTTGATTTAATCTGCGAGGCGTTGGAGTGCGACCTGTCAGAACTCATCGTGCGAGAGCCGACCCCGAAATAAGCTATCTCCACCCGACCCGGACTTAATCGTTCGGGTCTTTTTTTATTTTTGCAACATCGGTGGATGAGAGACGCTCTCTGCACATTGCAGCTCGCGTATCAAGGTCAGGCGGATCCCCCTTGTAGGTTATACTGAGGAATTTCTCCCAAGCAACAACTGCTTCAAGCAGACTGCTGCCAAATAGATTAACGGCATCCGACTCATTTCTCTTTACCTGAACAACGTCTTCTATTGGGCAGTCTAGCGTAAGACATATCTTTTCGATGATGGAAAGAGCAACATATTCATCCTTTCCCAGTTTCGCTAGTGTCGCAGTAGAGATGCCCACCTCGCTCGCAAGCTTTAATTTTGACATATCCTTATCGACGAGTTTTTTCCAAAGTGGTGCATACGAAATTTGTGTCATATTATCACCTCCTCGTTGCAATAATATCACGCTTGCTTTGCTTTGTCAAAATATTTCTTTAAAAAAATAAAAATTTTCTATTGACATTTCAGAAAGAATACTGTAATATCAAAAACATAAGATAAAGCAAAATAAAATTTCAACATAATAAAACAAAAGAGGAACGCAAGATGAAAAGCTACAAAGTCTATCTCACAAAATCATCCGAGGTTGCCAGCCGCATAAAGAGTTCTTTTCAAATCGGCGGCGAAATCCAAAGCCTCAGCAGCGGAAAAGTCAACGAAAACACCGACCTTGTCCCGACGGTCTACCACGACAAAGGGTTCTACTACTGCACCGTTACCCTGAACGAGAACGGCGAACACGATGCGCCGACATACGAACTCATCATCTGCTAGGAGGACACGACAATGACCAACTTCACTACGATTACCGAAAAAGAAATCCTCACCATGGTTTGGGACACACTCACGGAAAAGAAGCTCAGGGAGTATGACAGAATAGAAGCATTTGCACAAGAGGGCAAAGAGGCTCCTATCGCCAGACAACGATTTAAAAAATATGACGCCCAATCTAACGAAATCCGTGCAAGAATCCTTGAGATTGAAAACGCAAAGTGAAACCGTCCCTCAAAACAAAAAAACGCACCCCACACCAGTCAATCAAGACCGGCACGGGGTGCGTTTTCTGTATATCTATTCAATTTCTACTGCGTCAGATTCACAAACCGCTGCAACAATACCGCCGCCTCGGCTCTCGTAGCCGTCCCAAGCGGATTCAGCCGCCAACCGTCCGTACCGCGCATAATCCCACGATATACCGCCCAGTACATCGCCTCGGTCGCCCAAACACTCACCTCGGCAACATCCGCGAAGTCAAGCGTGAAGTCCTCCGGCACGGTAACGTCCTGCCCTGTGGTTGCGGCATACCGCCAGAGCATAACCGCCATCGCCTCGCGGGTCATATCGCCACCCGGTGCAAATTGGTTATCGCCAACTCCCTGCACGATGCCGAGGCTTGCCGCCCAAGCAACCGCATCATGGTACCAAGCGCAACAACACACGTCGCTGAAATTCGCATCCAACCCGGTATCAATCATACCGTCTAACCGATAGAGCAACGTCACCGCCGCTGCACGGGTCAAGGTGTCGTTCGGCGCGAATGTGGTCGGCGTTGTGCCGGTCACGATGCCCCGCTCCCACATCTCG
>WRAK01000006.1 GCA_009780235.1 Oscillospiraceae bacterium | reverse complement strand
TTTAGCTTCACAGGGCGATGAAGTTGCACTATTCCATGCCTTGGTTTCGACATGGACTGTTCAAGCCAACGTATTGTGTCTCCACAATTTTGCGGCAGCAACCCGTATCCCTGTGGTAGCCTCACCTACCGGGAGTATTCAATTTTTACTATTTTAGTGTACACCCGCAAGACGCCGTTGTCAAGCCCAAATTTTCGGGACGATTCACTTGGAAAATTCAGTATTTCATGATACAATATTTAAAATATCCGCATATTCGTCGGCAACTGAACCCACCCTACATATGGAGGTAGCGATATGAACCGACTTTTTGTAAAAACCGACACCCACCCCGCTTGGACAGGCTTCAATGAGGGCGTTTGGACAGATGAGGTGAGCGTCCGCGATTTTATCAGGCGCAACATCACACCCTACCACGGAGACGACAGCTTCCTCGCCGGGGCGACGGCCTGTACGGACAAACTCTGGGCAAAAGTCTGCGAGTTGCTCCAAGAGGAGACCGAAAAAGGCATCCTCGGCGCGGAAACCTGCATTCCCTCCACCATCACCTCCCACGGCCCCGGTTATATCGACAAAGACTTGGAAAAAATCGTCGGCGTGCAGACGGACAGACCCCTCAAGCGCGGTATCATGCCGCAGGGCGGTATCCGTGTCATCAAGCGTGCGCTCGAAGCCTACGGCTACAAGCTCGACCCCGTGGTGGAGGAAATCTACACCAAATACCGCAAGACCCACAACGACGGGGTCTATGACGCCTACACGGAGGACATGCGCAAAGCCCGTTCCTCCGGGCTCATTACGGGCCTGCCCGACTCCTACGGCCGCGGCCGCATCATCGGCGACTACCGCCGTGTAGCTCTGTACGGGACGGATTTCCTCATCGAGGACAAGAAAAAGCAACTGGGGCGCATGGACTTGCCGACATTGGAGCGCAAGCAAACGCTCATCCGTGAAGAACTGGGTGAACACATCCGTTCCCTGCAAGAACTGGCTCAAATGGCCGAGACTTACGGCTTCGACGTGACCCGTCCGGCAGAGAATGCCCAAGAGGCCATCCAGTGGACGTATTTCGCCTTCCTCGCCTGCACGAAAGAGCAGGACGGGGCGGCCATGAGTTTAGGGCGGGTGTCCTCTTTCCTCGATATCTACATCGAGCGGGACTTGAAAAACGGCGTTCTCACCGAAACCGACGCGCAGGAACTCATGGACCACTTCGTCATGAAACTCCGCATCATCCGCTTCCTGCGCACACCGGAGTATAACCAGCTCTTCTCCGGCGACCCGACTTGGGTCACGGAGGCCATCGGGGGCATGAGCGAATGCGGGGAGACACTCGTCACCAAGACCTCTTTTCGCACGCTCAACACGCTCTACACACTAGGTGCCGCCCCGGAACCGAATCTGACCGTGCTCTGGAGCATCGACCTGCCGGACTGTTTCAAACGCTTCTGCGCCAAGGTTTCCATCGACACCAGCTCCATCCAGTACGAAAACGACGACCTCATGCGGGGCTACTGGGGCGATGACTACTCCATCGCCTGCTGTGTATCGGCCATGCGGACGGGGAAGCAGATGCAGTTCTTCGGCGCGCGGGCAAATCTCGCGAAGGCCCTCACCTACGCCATCAACGGCGGCAAGGACGAGATGACGGGCGAACAAATCACCCCCGAATTTGCACCAATTACCTCCGAATATCTCGACTACGAGGAGGTCTACCGCCGCTTTGACCAGATTTTGGAATGGCTGTCACGCCTCTATATCAACGCCCTCAACGTGATTCACTACATGCACGACAAATACAACTATGAGCGGCTGCAAATGGCCCTGCACGACCTCGAGATCCTGCGCACCCAAGCCTGCGGTATTGCCGGCCTTTCCGTGGTGGCAGATTCGCTCTCGGCCATCAAGCACACCAAAGTCCGCGCCATCCGCAACGAGGCGGGCTTGGTGGTGGATTACGAAGTCGAAGGCGAATACCCCGCATTCGGCAACAATGACGAGCGGGTGGACAAAATCGCCTACGACGTTGTTCGCATCTTCGAGGAAAAACTGAAAAAGCAGAAGAGCTACAGAGAATCCGTGCCGACACTTTCCGTGCTCACCATCACATCCAATGTCGTCTACGGCAAAAAAACAGGCGCGACCCCGGACGGACGCAAAGCGGGCGAGCCTTTCGCTCCCGGTGCAAACCCCATGCACGGCAGAGACAAAAAAGGCGCGATTGCATCCATGGCCTCAGTCGCGTCCCTGCCGTATTCCTATGCCTTAGACGGGATTTCCTACACCTTCTCCATCATCCCCAAAGCCATAGGCAAAACGGAAGATGAGCGGGTGAGCAATCTGGCGGGTTTGCTCGATGCCTATTTCAACGACAGGGGGCACCACATCAACGTCAACGTCTTTGACAAGGAGACCTTACTCGATGCTATGGAACGCCCGGAGCGGTATCCGCAGCTCACGATTCGTGTCTCCGGCTATGCGGTGAACTTCATCAAGCTGACGCGAGAACAGCAGCTCGATGTCATCGACCGCACGTTCCACGAGAGGATATAGACCGTGGAACGGGGCTACATTCACTCCGTCGAGACGGCCGGCATGGTAGACGGCCCGGGCATCCGCTATGTGGTTTTTTTCTCCGGTTGCAATTTGCGCTGTAAATATTGTCACAACCCGGATACTTGGAAGATGAAAGACGGACACCCCACAACGGTGGACGACCTCCTGCGGGACATCAAAAAATACCGCTCTTACCTGCACTTCTCCGGCGGCGGTGTGACAATCACAGGCGGGGAACCGTTTGTACAGCGGGACTTTTTGATTGCGCTCCTGAAAGCCTGTAAGTCCGAGGGCTTCCATACAGCGCTTGACACCTCCGGTTACACCACGCTTGATGCGGCAAGGGCGGCTTTGGCGTATACGGATTTGCTCTTATTGGATATCAAGTCGATTAACCCCGTGGTCTACAAGGACTTGACAAGCGTACATTTGGAGCCGACTTTGGAGGTGCTGCATCTCGCCCGTGAGATGGGCATCCCTGTCTGGATCCGCTTCGTGCTGGTTCCGGGGCTGACGGATGACGAGCAGGATTTGCGGGACTTAGCGGCGTTCTTGCAGGGGTTCCCGAATGTTGAAAAGGTAGAAGTTCTGCCGTTTCATAAGCTGGGGGAGTATAAATGGACGGAGCTGGGCTTGACGTATGAGCTGGCGGATGTGGAGCCGCCGACGCGGGAGCGTGTGGAGTGGGCGAAGGGGATTTTGGAATGTGGGTAGGTGTGAGGGATAACGCCCTCGGCGGCTCGTAGGCATTTGTATTCGTTGCAGAGCTAACCGTCCGCGGTTACCCCTACAGCAGAACCCAAAACGCACCCCCGTGAACGAGGACGCAGCCCCGCTCCTGCAAAACCAAAAATAAAAATAAAAAATCAAGGGTCGGCATACGCCGACCCTATTTGCCTTTCCAATTCTGATACAACAGCATCATCCGCCCAAACTTATTCCCGCCTCGGGACATTTGGGCGATGACTACCTTCTCCAACCCCACCAATACCCGCTCCGTCGTCACGGTGTCCACTCCGGCGGCTTGGGCGATTACTTGATTGATTTCGTCTCTTGTCATAGAGCCACCTCCTTGCCGGAGTATATGCGGCGCAATCTATTCGCAGACCCGAATCTCGTCACCGGAGCGGACTTCACCGCCCTCCAACACACGTGCAAATATACCCTCTCGGGGCATAACGCAGTCGCCCACAGCACGTTTGATGGCGCAGCCGTGGTCGTGGCAGTCTTTGCCGATTTGGGTGACTTCGCAGCGGGCAGAACCGATTTTGAACCGTGTGCCGACGGGAAGCGTGTGGAGGACAATGCCCTCCGTCACAATATTCTCCGCAAACGCGCCGGGAGCGAGGTCGGGAAGCTTCTCCCGGAGCTTGTCTATGCTCTCGGCGGCGAGGAGGCTGACCTGCCGCTCTGTGGCGGCATGGGCATCGCCCGCTATGCCGTGGTCCGCGATGAGGGTGACCACAGGGATGGGCGTTTTCTGTCGGCCTTTGGTTTCGCTGATGTTGACGGAAACAACGGTGGCGCAACCCGATGACGGACGGCCGGAGGCCGCCCCTACAGCGGCACATTCTCCGGTGGTTCCCTGTAGGATTGCGAGGCCGTGGGACAGCGTAGGCAAAACGGCCTCCAAATTCTCCGCCGCCGCTTTGGGGCTGCCGGGGAGATTTACGATGAGACTTTGCCCGCACATCCCCGCCGCCGCGCGGGAGAGCATGGCGCGGGGCGTTATCGTCAAACTATGCGCCCGCATAGCTTCCGGAATACCGGGCGCGAGGCGGTCACAGACAGCGACGGTCGCCTCCGGGGTCACGTCACGGGGCGAAAAACCCGTGCCGCCGGTGGTGAGGATAAGGGGGATGCACAGCGTGTCGGCACAATGGAGGAGGGTTTGCTCAATGATGGCCCTATCGTCGGGGATGATGATTTCTTGTGCGATTTCGTAACCCGCTTCGATGAGCAAGGCCGCTATGGCAGGGCCGCTCATGTCCTCTCGGATGCCTTGCGAGGCCTTGTCGCTAACGGTGATGATGGCTGTTCTATACATTGGGCACCTCCCCGGCAGACGAGACGAAACGGTACGCACCGCTTTTGCCGCCGAATTTTTCCAATAGACGAATCTCGCCGATTTCCATATCTTTCTGCGCCGCCTTGCACATGTCGTAGATCGTGAGTGCCGTGACGCTTGCTGCCGTCAGGGCCTCCATCTCCACACCCGTGGGGCCGACGCAGCGGACAGTCGCTATAATCTCGATGGCGGGCGGATTGCCATCCGCCCCTATAGTGAACTCAATGTCCACACCTGTGAGCGCAATCGGATGGCACATGGGAATCAGCTCCCAAGTGCGCTTGGCGGCCCCTATGCCCGCCACTTGCGCCACGGCGAGGACATCGCCTTTCGCCACTCCGCCGCTTTGGATGAGACGCAGGGTGTCGGCGCGCATGGTGATTTTAGCGTGTGCTTTTGCCACCCGCTCGGTGGCGGATTTGCCTCCAACGTCTACCATCTTGGCGCGGCCCGCTTCGTTAAAATGGGTTAACTCCATGTGATTATCCTCCGATTTGGTGCATATTGCGCCTACTCTCGCTGGGGTGATTTGCATCCATATTGTGCGCCTTGGGTTTGGCCGCTATCCCTGCACGCAGCGCATCTGCCAGAGCCTCGCCGTGCAGGCCTTGCAGGGTGATTTCCTGCTCCGAATGCAGACAGGGCTTGAGCTTACCGTCCGCCGTGACCCTTATGCGGTTACAACGGGCGCAAAAATGGCGGCTCATGGGGCTGATCAGCCCGACCTTGCCCACTCCGCCGGGGAGACGGTAGATACGAGCCACACCATCGCCGTCCTGCGGGTTCGATTGCAGTTCCGGACACGCCGAAAGCACGGCATCACCGCTGATAAACCGCTCTGCGGGCCAGTCCGCGCTCTCGCCGATTGGCATGAGTTCGATGAAACGGACGTTGATGGGTCTGTCTCTCGTGAGAGCGACAAATGCCGAGATTTCATCGTCGTTTTCGCCGCCCATGAGGACAACGTTAAGCTTGATGGGAGTAAGACCCGCCGCCTCGGCGGCTTCTATGCCTCGGAGCACATCGGCCAACTCGCCGCCGCGGGTGAATGTGCGGAACTTATCCGCATCCAAGGTGTCGAGGCTGATGTTGACACGGTTTACGCCCGCTTTCCGCAACTCCTCGGCATAGTCTGCGAGCAAAATGCCGTTGGTGGTCATGCAGAGTTCGTTCAAACCCGGCAGGGCGGCCACACGACGGCAGATGTCCAGAATGTCAGGCCGCATAAGCGGCTCACCGCCTGTGATGCGGATTTTGTCCATACCGAGAGCGATGGCCGCCGCCGCGATTTCCTCGATTTGAGCGGCTGTCAGCTCTGTTGCGGCTGTATGCGAAACAGCCCCCGGCGCACAGTAGCGGCAGCGGAGGTTGCAGCGGTCGGTAACGGAGAGGCGGAGATAGCGAATGGTGCGGCCGGTGGTGTCTTGCACTTGGAAAACCTCCGGGGTTCTTCGAATGTAAAATAGTAGAATGAAGGGCAAGGGCGTTGTAGGGGCGGCCATTGGCCGTCCGCGCCCTTAAATACGCTGTGCAATTGGGGAAACGACGGACGGCCAATGGCCGCCCCTACAGGGTTCTCCCCAAATAACACGTGGGATAGGTACAGGTTTTGCACCCGCGACATAAACCACCCTCACCGACGGATTCGAAATCCGCCGCTCGGAGCCTGTCCCCCACAAATATACGGGGCAAAACGATATCCAGCGATGTCGTCTGATTGTGCATCGTCGCACCGGGGACGCCGATTAGTGCCGTTTCGCCTAAATACGCCAGCATCAGCATATTGCCGGGCTGGATGGGGACGCCCTGCACGACCACCTCCGCCCCTGTGGCGCGGATCGCCGTAGGGGTGCGGTCGTCGGGGTCTACACTCATGCCGCCGGTGAAAAGGATGAGGTCTGCGCCCTCGGCCAGAAACGCATCAGCGGTCGTCCGGATAGCCGTTACGTCATCGGGGCATTTTGTGACACCCAGAATCTTGCCGCCGAATGGGGCGATTTTCGTTCGGAGAATCGGTTCAAAACGGTCTTGGATGAGACCATGATAGACCTCACTACCCGTGATTATAATTCCCACTTTCAGCGGCAGATACGGGCGGATGCTGAGAATGGGGCCCCGGGCATCGCTCAGAGCCGCTACTGTTTCCGCATGTTTTCTCGCCGTGACCAGCGGCACGATACGCACACCCGCGACACGGTCACCCGCTCGAACGGAGGTGTTTCCCGGGAGTGTGGCCGCCGTGTAGTCGGGTACGGCGTTGAGGGCTTTGAGGGCGGAGCTGTCCACAGTAAACAGACCGTCCCGCTTGGCGGTAAGGGTATAGCGTCCCTCGGCGGGGCCGCTGATTGTGATGCCGTCACCCGCCAGAGCGACTGCGCCTGCGTATCCGGCCTCGTCTTCGTGGACTTCACCCGCACCCGGTTCCCAAATATAGATGTGGGCTTTCCCCATGCTGCGCAACACGGGAATATCCTGGGCGCGGATAACGTGGCCGCGTTTGAAAGCGACACCTTTAAAGCCGTCACGGATGGCCGTCATGTCGTGACAGAGGATTTCGCCGATTGCTTGTTCGACCGGGAGGCGTTTCATGAGCCCCACCTCCTGTTTGTTCGATGTGTGCTTACTCCCTCCGACCGCCGCTGGGGGAGTTGCCCTACTCCACCGAAATCATGAAATAGTACACGGGCTGACCGCCGTCTAAAACGGTGATTTCCGCACTCGGGATGCGAGCCTGAATCGTCTCGGCACACTTGGCGGCAGTAGTCTCATCTACATCCTCACCGTAGAAGACGGTGATAAACTCGGGCGTATGCTGCTCTATGGCCGTGATGGTGTCAGCCAGCGTGATGTCAAACTCATCGGCGTGGCTGAGAATAGCATTATCGAAGAGGGCGAGGTACTGCCCCTCGGTGATTTGGTGTCCGTCGAAGTCGGAATCACGGGCGGCGTAGGTAATCTGTGCCGTCTTGACCCCGCTTGCGGCGGCTTCCATAGCGGCAAGATTCTCGGCAACCTCCGCCGTGGGGTCAAATGACAAGAGCGCAGAGACGCCCTGCGGAATGGTATGTGTGGGAATGATAACAACTTGCTTGCTCGCCAGCGGCACCGCTTGCTGCGCCGCCAGAATGATGTTTTTATTGTTCGGAAACACGTACACCGTCTCGGCGGGAACCGCATCAATCGCACGGACAATCTCGTCCGTACAAGGGTTCATGGTCTGCCCCCCCGTGATAATTTTATCCACACCGAGGTCAGTAAACACGGACGCAAGGCCCGCCCCCGCAGACACTACCACGATACCCTGTGCCTTCTCAGGCGGGGCGATAATATGCCTGTCTTCTTCAGCCTCAGTCGGTGCGCCGCCTTGACGGGCGGTTTCTGCGGCGTGTTGTTCCCGCATGTTTTCAATCTTGATGCCGGTCAGGCTGCCGTATGCCAGAGACTCCGTCAGCGCACGACCGGGGTCGTCGGTGTGGACGTGGACTTTGATGAGTGTCTCGTCATCTACCACCACAAGGCTGTCACCTATCCCGTCGAGAAAACCTTGCAGACGCATGGCATCTTTTTGATTCTCCCGCTGGATGATGAACTCGGTGCAGTAGGTGAAAGTGATGTCTTCCGGGTTGATAGCGGCGAAGTCGGCCGCATCGTTTTCCGCCGCGGTCGAGGTATCTTGTGCTGCAATCTCCTCCCCGCGCAAAGCACGGAGCATCCCCTCTAAGATATACAAATATCCCTTGCCGCCCGCATCGACGACGCCCGCTTTTTTGAGGACGGGGTTTTGGTCTATGGTCTGCGCCAAGGCCTCGTAGCCCACAGCGATGGTGTGCTCGAACATCAACTCAATGTCCCGCTCCTTCGCCGCAAACTCCAAGGCGGCGGCAGAGGCCACGCGGGAGACGGTAAGCATCGTCCCCTCGGCGGGCTTCATGACCGCTTTGTAGGCCGCCTCAACGCCATCCACCATGGATTGTGCGAAGGTTTTTGCATCGGCCTCGGTTACGTCTTTTAAGCCCTTGGAGATACCGCGGAACAAAAGGGATAAGATAACCCCCGAATTACCGCGCGCACCCCGCAGGAGTGCAGAGGCCGTGACCTCTGCCGCCTGACCGACTGTGCCCGGGTTTTTCTTCCCGATTTCCGTCATGCCTGCGTTCATGGTGAGCGTCATATTCGTCCCCGTGTCGCCGTCGGGGACAGGGAAGACGTTTAAGTCGTTGATTTGCTGTTTCTCTATGGCGATGGCCATACTGCCGCCGATAATCATGGCGCAGAAATCCGAGCCGGTGAGTGTTAGTCTCATGGTATTATTCCCCTTCTCCTTACTGTCTATATGCAAGCGTTATCGCAAGGGACGATAGCAATCGCCCCGCCGCATTGCCGCGGTTTGCCGTGTGGGCAGGCGGCAGAATGCCGCTTCCGCTAATCCACCATCATCGCGTCCACAAACACGGACACGGTATGAATCTTTCGGCTGATGGCACTCTCTACTTTATAGCGCACCTCACCGATAATGCTCTCGGTCAATGCCGCAATATTGACGCCGTAGTCTACGATGATGTGCAGTTCGATGGAGATTTCATCCTCGGGACCGTAAGTGACTAAAACCCCTTTGCCCATGGCCTCACGCTTGAGCAAATGCACCAAGCCGTCTGACATACTGCGCTTGGCCATGCCTTTTACACCAAAGCAATTCGTGGCCGCCGCACCCGCTAAAGTGGTGATGACATCGCTCAAAATCACGATTTCGCCACGGGTTGCATTATATTTTACCATACTTTTATCCTCCTGCCCTGTCATAAATATATGATTTATTATAATGAAATTAGTAAAAATGCAAAGCATTTTCCGCAACGCTAAAGTGTTGCGGGTGTTTTGTTCTACAAAACACTAATTTACATTACAATGGATGTCATGTTGGATTGGGATTTTTAGTCCCAATCCAACCCGCAAAACATACGCTTTGCGGGTGCAACGATTCTAAAATCCTTGCACTTGATGGCATTCATTATAATACAACAGAGCAGAAATCTCAAGTTAAATCTCATAGCCTATGAAATTTAGGTAAATTTTTTAAAAAATTAGCTAATTTCAACTTGTATTTACCTGTGAAATATTGTACAATGTCTTTGCTGATTGTTTTATATGGAAAAGCAATCCCTATTACTCAAGAGGAGGTCGTCTCATGAAAGGCATGAAACTCATTATTACCCTGGCATCCGCTCTGGTCGTTTTGTCGGCGGCAGTTGTTGCTGTTGTCATCTTCCAAGAGGAGCTCACCAAGTTCTTCTGCAGCTGCCGTGACTACTGCACAAAAACGCTCGGCGGCAAAAAAGACGAATATTCTGACTTTGCTGATGTATAGACACTAAGGGCCTTATTGTAGGGCGCAATGTCTGCATTGCGCCGATTGCCATGACAGGCACGGCGCGATGAAGACATCGCGCCCTACATTTGTCCCCGGACAACAAAAGTTTTTAGGAGGAAATGTACGAAAATGGCGAGAAAACTCAAAACGATGGACGGAAATACCGCTGCGGCACATGTATCGTATGCCTTTACCGATGTAGCCGGTATTTACCCCATCACACCGTCTTCCAACATGGCCGAGTATGTGGACATCTGGGCCTCTGAGGGTCGGAAGAATTTATTTGACCAAGAAGTCCACGTTGTGGAAATGCAGTCTGAGGCCGGTGCGGCCGCTACCTGCCACGGTGCCATTACGGCAGGCACCATGTCCACCACGTTCACCGCGTCGCAGGGTCTCCTGCTCATGATTCCCACCATGTTTAAAATCGCCGGTGAGCAGACACCGAATGTCATCCACGTATCTGCCCGTACCGTTGCGACCCACGCGCTGGCCATCTTCGGTGACCACTCCGACGTTATGGCCTGCCGCTCTACAGGGTATGCGCTTTTGGCAAACTCTTCCCCGCAGGAGGTCATGGATCTCGGTGCGGTTGCCCACCTTGCGACCGTCCCCGGCCGTGTTCCCGTGCTCAACTTCTTCGACGGTTTCCGTACCTCTCACGAACTGCAAGACGTGCAGGCTTGGGAGTACGAAGACCTCGCCGAGATGCTCGACTGGGACGCACTCTGGCATTTCCGCAAGACCCAGAACAACCCAAATCATCCCGTCGTGCGCGGCTCCGCGGAGAACCCGGACACCTTCTTCCAGCACCGTGAGGCCTCGAACAAAGTCTATGACGAGTTCCCGGCGATTGTCGAGCGATACATGGACAAGGTCAACGCCAAAATCGGCACGGATTACAAGCTCTTCAACTACTACGGCGCACCCGACGCCACGGAAGTCATCGTGGCCATGGGCTCCGTCTGTGAGACCGCCGAGGAAGTCGTGGACTACCTCAACGCAAACGGCAACAAGGTCGGCCTGATTAAAGTGCGGTTGTACCGCCCGTTCAGCGTCAAGCATTTGATTGACGTGATTCCCGACACCGTGCAGAACATTGCCGTCATGGATCGCACCAAAGAGCCCGGCGCGCACGGCGAGCCGCTGTATCTCGACGTGGTTGCGGCACTCAAGGGCACGAAGTTTGACCGTATCCCTGTCGTCGGCGGCCGTTACGGTCTGGCCTCGAAGGACACACCGCCCTCGAACATCATTGCGGTGTTCCGCAACATCCAATCCGACGCGCCGAAGCACAACTTCACGGTCGGCATTGAAGATGACGTGACCCATCTGTCCCTGCCCATCGTTGAGAATCCTGTGACTACAGGCAAGAGCGTTGTCTCCTGTAAGTTCTGGGGCATCGGCGGCGACGGCACCGTGGGCGCGAACAAGAATTCCGTTAAAATCCTGGGCGACTACGCGGGCAAGCGCGTACAAGCCTACTTCCAATACGACTCCAAAAAGTCCGGCGGCGTGACGCAGAGCCATATCCGCTTCGGCGACGAGCCGATTCGGAGCACCTACTTCGTCACCCACAGCGCAGACTTTGTCGGCTGTCATGTGCCGTCCTATATCGAGCGGTATGAGATGGCGACGGGCATCAAGCCCGGCGGGACGTTTCTCATCAACTGCAGTTGGGATGTGGACGAGCTTGGCAAACACCTGCCTGCGGCACAGAAGAAATATATCGCCGAGAACAACATTAAAGTCTACACCTGTGATGCCGTCCGTATCGCGCAAGAGCTCGGTCTCGGCGCGCGCACGAACACGATTTTGCAAGCGGCATTCTTTAAACTCAATCCGCAGCTCATGGCTGTCGAGGAAGCCGTCAAGCGCATGAAAGAAGCCGCTACGGCCAGTTACAGCCGCCGCGGCGAAAAGATTGTCAAGATGAACCACGACGCCATTGATGCGGGGATAGGCAGCATCACCGAGTTGCAAATTCCCGACAGTTGGAAGAATCCGCCCGCCGACGTACCGAAGGCAAAAGCAGAGGGCGACCGCAAAGAGTTGGTCGAGTTTGTCGAAAACATCCTCTTCCCCATCGCCGCGCAAAAAGGCGATGACCTGCCCGTTTCCACCTTCGTGCAGGACAGATACGCCACCTTCCCGCAAGGCTCTGCGGCTTACGAAAAACGCGGCATCGCAGTCAATGCGCCCGTTTGGAAGCCCGAGAACTGCATTCAGTGTAACCAGTGCGTATACGTGTGTCCGCACTCCATCCTGCGGCCCTATGTGCTGACTGAGGACGAGGTCAAAGCCGCCCCGTCCGGCATGAAGTCTCTGCCGTTGGCCGGTGCCAAGGGTGTCGAGGGGATGCACTATGTCCTCGGCGCATCCGTCATGGACTGCATGGGTGCACCGAGTTGCGGTTCTTGCGCCACGGTCTGCCCGGCGAAAGAGAAAGCCATCGTCATGACCCCGTTAGCCGAGACGCTGGAAGCGCAGACATTCTTCAACTACTGCAACGACAGAAAGAAAGTCGCCGAGAAAGACCTGTCCGCTTACGGCCCCGCGTTCCAAGAGACCTCCGTCAAGGGCTCGCAGTTCCTGCGTCCGCTCTTAGAGTTCCACGGTGCCTGCGCCGGCTGCGGTGAGACACCTTACGCAAAGCTCGTCACTCAGCTCTTCGGTGAGCGGATGTATATCGTCAACTCCACGGGCTGCTCCTCTATCTGGGGCGGCACCTATTCGCAGACGCCTTACACCGTCAACGCAGACGGCCAAGGCCCCGCGTGGCTCAACTCCCTCTTCGAAGACACGGCAGAGGCCGGTCTCGGTGTCTACTTCGGTGTCAAGAAGCAGAGAGAGCGTGCGAAGATGGTGGCCGAATCCATTGCCGAGCGTCCTTGCAGCAAAGACCCCGCCATTGCAGAACCTGTCAAGGCATGGCTTGCCGCCTATGATGACGGCAAAGCATCCAACGTCACGGGCAAGGCATTGGAGGCCGCTCTGAAAGCCTCCATCGACGGCGGTAATGACTGTAAGCGTGCGGCAGAGCTGTACCACGCTTCTAACCACTTCATGAAACCCTCCGTCTGGTGCTTCGGCGGCGACGGTTGGGCGTATGATATCGGCTACGGCGGCCTTGACCATGTCATCGCATCCGGCGAAAATATTAACATGTTGGTCTTCGACACGGAGATTTACTCCAACACCGGCGGCCAGGCATCCAAGGCGAGCCAGCTCGGTCAGGTGGCACAGTTTGCGGCGGCGGGCAAGCCCGTGCGCAAAAAAGACTTGGCGCAGATTGCCATGGCCTACGGATACGTCTACGTGGCACAGGTCGCCATGGGTGCGGACTACAACCAAACCCTCAAAGCGATTCGTGAGGCCGAGGCCTATGACGGGCCATCTATCGTCATCGCTTACAGCCCCTGTATCAGCCACGGCAACAAGCACGGTATGGGCGATGCAATCCCCACCACCAAGCGCGCCGTTGAGACAGGGTACTGGCACAACTTCCGCTTCAACCCGGATTTGGCCACAGCGGGCAAAAATCCGCTGACACTCGACAGCAAAGCACCCTCCAAGCCCTACGGCGACTTCCTCAAGGACGAAGTCCGCTACACCTCGCTGGAACTTCGGTTCCCCGAGCGGGCAAAAGAGCTGTTTGCACTCGCCGAAGTGCAGGCCAAAGAAAAGTGGGAACTGCTTTGTGCGCAGAAAGAGATGTATGATAAAAAGTATGGCGGGTAAGACCGCCTGATGCGAGGAAGAGCCGCAACCCGATTGGGTTGCGGCTCTTTTTTGCGATAGAAAGTCCCGGCCCGAAGCCCTCGTTTTGTAAGTGGTAGACTTTGGGCCGCCGACGTGGTATAATTCGCAGTAGGATTCTTTTGTGCGCCCCATAGCTCCGCTTGGGGCGCACGGGGAAATTTATAATAGGCGGTGTTGCCTGTCGCTGAACACAAGTAAGATAACATTATGGGAGGGAACAATCATGTCAAACAACATTACGACTCAAAGCGGATATCATGGGCTTCTTGCTGCAAATAATTTGACGCAAAATGTCAAACATTTTGAAGGGCTATTTACTCAGATTGCAGTTTCGAAAGATGGGTATATTGCGGTTTATTATCCGCATGAGCCAGAACGCAAAGCAAAAATTGGTGCATTCAAAACTTCAATCGTGCCTGAACAGCAGGAGCGGCTTGAACTCTTCCATATTAGCCAAATCAATGATTTTGACATTGAAATTGATGGCGATGAAACAACGCACGTAAGCGGCGGAGCCGGGGGTGCTATTGTCGGCGGATTGCTTGGCGGAGCACTTGGCGCGGTAATAGGCAGTTCCATTACAAGTGGTACAGTCACATCAAATACCGCAATTAACGGAGTTTCTTTGGTTATTAACACGAAAGATTTTAATAACCCGCGTGTGGAGGCTTTATTATACAAAAAAATACCTAGGACAGGTTATTGCGATGTCACTTCCTACTATCCTTTTGCATTACGCAAGCATTATACCAGTAAAGGTATGGTGGGAACCCTGGACAAAGAAGGTGACAGATTGCGTAAAGAGATTTATGATTTTAATTCATTGCAGGATTATAAACCCAACATTGCCCAAATAGAAGCATTGTACGATACACTCACCCAAATGCTTGCGGCACAACAACAAAGCGAGGCGGCAACAAGCGCGGCACCGCAAATCAGCAGTGCCGACGAATTGGCGAAGTTTAAGTCACTACTTGACAGCGGTGTGATTACACAGGAAGAGTTTGACGCAAAAAAGAAACAGTTGCTCGGGCTGTAGCTTTATAATAAAACGATGATAGTATAAGCAAATAGCATAGTACAGCACCACCCCGCCCCATAGCGTGATGGGCGAAATTTTGAACAGCGAATAAAGAGAAAACCCTTTGAAACAAGGTAATTCCAAGCCTTATTTCAAAGGGTTTTTCCTGTCTTAAAAAAGTTCCTCTTGACAAACGGCTAAGGACATCATTGTCATACAGGGACTTTAGATTTATTCCTGCAAGATTCCACGCAGCATCTACCGATACACCCGCCCCGCCCGCACCTCGTCTTCACGTTCCGCAAGCAGCTCCGACACCGTCACAAACGTAAACCCCGCCTCCAACAGCAAATCCACCGCAAGCGCGGCGGCGTCCACCGTGGTCTCAAATCTGTCGTGCATCAGGATGATATCCCACTCCCGAATCCGCACCCTGTCCCCGTCCGCAATGTGGTGCAGGATAGCGTCCACCCGCTTCACTTCCCAGTCCCTCGTGTCCACAGACCACAGCACCAAGGGGAAATCAAACTCCGCCGCAATAGTGCGCACGGTCCGATTATTCCACCCGTACGGCGGACGAAACACCACAGGCCGCACGCCCGTGGCCCATTCGATGATGTCATTCGTCCACCGAATCTGATTCCGAACTCCCGCGGCAGACATGGCGGTGAGGTCAGGATGCCAAAGGGAGTGGTTCCCAATCTCATGCCCCTCCGCTACAATCCGCGCCGCCAAATCCGGGCGTTCGACCACCCGACTGCCCAACACGAAAAAGGTCGCTTGTACATCCCGCGCCGCTAACGCATCAAGCAGCCGTCTCGTGTACTCCGTAGGCCCGTCGTCAAAGGTCAGCGCAATGCGCCGCACAGGCGGCGGGGGCGTCTGCGCAATGGCAGGACTTGCGGTCTGCGCAAACAGCAAAGCCGCAAGGAACAGCGCACCTATTCTTTTCCAAATTGTCCGCCTGTTCATGCGTCTATCTCGTCCAACCGCCGCATTACGGCGGCGGCAGTATCCTCGTTCGTAATCAACTCCGTAGCATACCCGCCTCGCAGCGCGCCGCAGATGCTCCGCACCTTTGACATTCCAATTGCCACAGCAATACGGTGTTCCTTGCGCCTGAGCTCCTCCGGCGGGAGACCGATGGTTCTCGCATCCAACTCCGGGTCACAGAGGCGGCCGTGTTCGTCAATGAAATGACAGCAGATGTCCCCCACGGCCCCCGCCTCATCCAACCGCTTGAGCTGACTGTCGGCGAGATAACCCGCATGGGTCAGCGCGCTGTCGGCGGCGGACTTACCCAGCGTGAACATCGCAATATTTGCCCGTGCGGCGACCTCCATAACACGCCCGATGTTGTGGTCGGTCAGGATGGAACGCTTGACCTCGCTGTCGTCCACAATCGCCGGGAGCGGCAGAATATACGGCGTGCCGGAGAAGGCATCGGCAAAGAGTTTGGGTATCTCATTCGCATAGATGCTGCGCTCTAAGTTGCTGATGCCGCCGCAGAGCTGGACGACGGTCACATCGCTCAAATCCCGCCGCAGAGCCGCACTCCGCGCCGCCGTGTACATCGTCGCCCCCCAACCGACACCGACAATATCGCCCGCAGACACGATGCTGTTCAAATACCGCGCCGCCGCCTGTCCGACTTTCGTCAGCGGTGCCTCCGGCGTCTGCGGTACCACGATGACCTTACGCAGCCCAAACCGCTGCCGCAAGTCCCGCTCCAAAGGCGTCTCAACCCCGGCGGGGTCGTGAATTTGAATCGTGACGATCCCCCGCTCCCGCGCCTCGGCAATGAGCTTGGAAATATACGGCCGTGACAGCCCAAGCTTCTGGGCAATTTGATTCTGATTATACCCGTGCTCATAATATAGTGTCGCTACGCTCACGAGCAGGTCAATTCGCTTATAATCCAATTCCAAATCTCTACACCCCCAATATATAGAACTCTCTATGCACATATTATACCCCATCATGCACATTTGTCAACTGCGGTAATAAATTCTGTATTTTCTCTTGACATTTTCTTTAAAAAATGCTAGGATATACCTTACAAAAGTAACTGGGCGAGTATCAAATGTTCCTCGCTATAAATATGGAGGTAATGTGATGCAGAAAAACAAGAAATTCATCGTCGCACCCAACTGGAAAATGTACATGACCAACACGCAAGCGCAGGAGTTCGTACATAGCATTGACCAGTCCCTCGCAAACAAGGCCGAGCTCATGCTCTTCGCCCCCGCCACGGCAATTTGTGCCATTGCGGAAGAGACACGGCGCAAAGGCATCATCGTCGGCGCACAGAACATGTACTGGGAGGAAGAGGGTGCCTATACAGGAGAAATCTCCGCTCCCATGATTAAAGACGCAGGCGGCACCCACGTCATCGTAGGCCATTCCAAACGCCGCACACTCTTCGGCGAGACGGACGTAGAGGTCAACCTCAAAGTCCGCGCGGCACAACGCCACGGCCTCACACCCTTGGTCTGCATCGGTGAGGAGATGGAAGAGCGCACAAGCGGTGCATATCACAAAGTGCTCACCCAACAAATCGTCGCAGGCCTCATCGGCGTACGGGCGGAGCCGCTTATCATCGCCTATGAACCCGTCTGGGCCATCGGCTCCGGTCAAGCGGCCACGGTGGAGCAAGTGCGGGAAACCATGGGTTGGATTCGCAGAGTGCTGGTCGAACAATTCGGCGGGGCGGGATGCAATATCCCCCTCCTCTACGGCGGCAGCGCAAAACCCGAGAACGCGGCAGAGCTTGCGGCCATTGATTCCGTAGACGGTTTCTTGATCGGCCGTGCGGGTCTCAAAGTGGACAGCTTGAAGGCTATCATTGATCAGGTGCCGTAATGGAGATACGCAAAGAGCTTCAGCAAGAGGTTGCAAAAGACCTGCTCCTCACCTCGGCTCGATTAAACGGCGAGTTGTACGCCCTTGCGTATGAAGTCCCGGCACAGATTTATTTGAGCGCACGGCATAAAGCCATTCTCTTCGGCGACGCCCCGGCAAATACCGTGCGCATCTCCGGTCCCAAAGGGGAGATGAAACTGCCCGTCGCATCGGGCGATGCCGACCAAACCCGCGCAGAACTCAGCTACACCGAGGCCATGCGTATCGGCATCAAAGGCCTCCCGATTTGGAGCGGCTCCCCGAGACGAGGCGCAGACTGCATCCTCTACGGATCGGACGGCAAGGTCACGCTAGACGGCGACGTCTATGCCCCGCCGAGACGGTTACGTCTCTGCCCCACTTGTGCGGAAGCCTATGGTCTGACCGGCGGCGAGCGCATCTGGGCAAAGGTCAAGAATGACGACCGCAGTCTCATACTGGGCAACGTCCTCGTGTGCGTCGGCAAAGGAGACACCCCCGCCCTCTACTTAGACAGCGACGAGGCCTGTGCCGCCGCACTCACGGACGGTCAGGTTGTACAACTACTCAAAACACACCCGTAAGGGGGCAAGTCCATGATGACAAGACAAGACATCCGCCGTTTGGTGGAGGCCACAGTACTGGAACACGCCGATGAACTCCTCATCCTCCTGCTGACCCACAAATTACGGGAGACACAGCAACCGAACGCAAAGTCCGGCTGTTGCGGCGGAGGCTGCGGCTCAAAGAAAACAGATAAAACGGAAACTCCACAGGCGAAAGGCCTGTTGTTAGAAGAAGACATCATCGCCCTGCATGGGCAAGGGCAGACGCATCTGCAGCTCGCAAAAGGCACCATCATCACCCCGCTGGCGGCGGATAAAGCAAGAGACTTGGGCATAGAACTTGTACGCTAATTGTTAATTGCTCATTGCTAATTGCTAATTGAAAAACCGGAGGTTTTCCCATGGCACTTACAGATTCTCAAATCAAAAGCATCCTCTCCGAGATGGCGGGTACAAAGTCATCTTTCCCCGCCTATTCCCCTGTATCCGCATCGGGCAACGGACTGTACGCAACTGTGGACGAAGCAGTCGCCACCGTCTCGGCCTGTCAGGCGGAGTTTGTCCTGCTGCCGATTAAAGTCCGAGCTGAAGTCATCGCCGCCATGCGGACAGCGGCCTTGGACAACGCCGAACACTTGGCCCGGCTTGCGCACGAGGAGACAGGCTACGGCAACGTGGCGCACAAAACCCTCAAGAACCAACTCGCCGCCAACAAAACGCCCGGGTTGGAGGATTTCGAACCCCGCACCTACACAGGGGACGACGGCCTCACGCTGGTCGAGGGCGCGCCCTATGGCGTCATCGGCTCCATCACGCCGTCTACCAACCCGACCGCTACGGTCATCAACAACAGCATCAGCATGGTTACAGGCGCAAACGGCGTGGTGTTCAACCCCCACCCCGGCGCGAAGAAAGCATCCAATGAAGCCGTGCGGATACTGAACCAGGCCATCTTCAAAGTTTGCGGCATCGGCAGTCTGCTCGGCACCATCAAAGACCCCACCGCGAAAACCGGGAAAGAGCTCATGGATCACCCGCAGATTCGCATCCTCGCCATCACAGGCGGTGAGGCGGTTGTGGCACTCGCCATGAAGAGCGGCAAGAAAGTCATCGCCGCAGGCCCCGGCAACCCGCCCGTCATCGTGGATGAGACGGCAGATATCGACAAGGCCGCCAAGGACATCGTGCGCGGTGCATCCTTTGACAACAACGTCCTCTGCATCGCAGAAAAAGAAGTCTTCGTCCTGCGCCCCGTGGCTGACAGGCTCATAGACGGTATGGTCGCCGCCGGAGCCTATCTCGCCGATGAAGCGGAGATGCAGAAAATCGCGGACACCGTTCTCACCAAAGGCGAACACGGCTACGCGCCCAGTCGGGCATTCGTCGGCCGCAGCGCAAAACACATCCTCACCGAAAGCGGCATCCACACAGCGAAAGACCCCGTGCTCGTCATCTGCCGCTGTCAGGCCGATCATCCCCTTGTTGCAACGGAGATGCTCATGCCCATCGTGCCAATCGTCGCCGCAGACAGCTTCCAAGAGGCCGTCAAACAGGCGGTAATCGCAGAAAACGGCTACCTCCACACCGCCATCATGCACTCGAAGAATGTAGACAACCTCACATTTGCAGCAAGAGCGTTGGATACGACGATTTTCGTCAAAAATGCCCCGTCTTTCGCAGGTCTCGGCTTCGAGGGCGAGGGGTATACGACGCTGACCATCTCTACGCCTACAGGTGAGGGGCTGACGTCTGCAAAAAACTTCGTGCGGTCGAGACGATGTACGCTGTCGGGGTCGTTTCGGATTATTTAATTGCAGGGACGGCCATTGGCCGTCCGTCGTCTCCCAAATTGCACAGCGTATGTTAACGGACGGCCAATGGCCGCCCCCACAACGTTGATGATAGAGGTTATAGTATGTCAAACCTAGACAAAATCAAAGCGGCAGGTGTTGTCGGCGCAGGCGGCGCGGGGTTTCCGACCCATGTGAAGCTTGCGGCGCAGGCCGAGGTCGTCATCGCAAACGGTGCCGAGTGCGAACCGCTCCTGCGGGTTGACCAACAGGTGATGGAACGTTACGCCGCAGAAGTCGTGCGGGGGATGCAAATCGCCGTGGCACTCACGGGGGCCGTGCGGGGTGTGATTTGCCTGAAAGAGAAGTATAAACAGGCGGTCAGCAACTTACAGTCTGCGCTAAACGGCGTTGCTAACATCACCCTCCAACTCATCGACAACTACTACCCCGCAGGGGACGAGCAGGCTCTGGTCTACGAGGTCACAGGCCGCGTCGTACCCGTGGGCGGGATTCCCATCCACGCGGGTGCCGTGGTGCTGAATGTGAGTACGCTGGTCGGTATCACAAACGCCGTGGACAAGAGCACACCCGTCACACACAAATATGTCACCATCACAGGTGCGGTGGAACGGCCGACGACAGTACAAGTCCCCATCGGCACGCCCATCCGCCGCCTGATTGCACACGCCAAAGGCCCCGCTGAGAGCGGTGACTACGCCGTCATCCTCGGCGGCCCCGCGATGGGTGCCGTCACTACGGATTGGGATACGCCCGTGACCAAAATATTGGGCGGCATCATCGTCCTCCCGACCACGCACAGTCTAATCGGTAAAAAAACGGCTCCGCTTGAGAACCAAATCCGCCTGTCCCGCTCGGTGTGTTGTCAGTGTAACCAATGCACCATGCTCTGTCCCCGCAACACCTTGGGACTGGGGACTTCTCCCCACAAGGCCATGCGTGCGCTGGCCTACGGCAAGGGGGACGGTCTGCCACCGGAGGAGATTGTCAGCTGCTGTGAATGCGGCATCTGCACCTACTTCGCCTGCAACATGGAACTCATGCCGCACCGCATCATGGGCAAGCTCAAGGGCGAGTTCTTGCGGAACAAGGTTCCGTTCGAGAAACGGGAATCCCGCGGCGCGTCGGACGAGCGGCCATACAAAAACCTACCCACAGCTCGGATGATCACTCGTCTGGGCCTCAAGAAATACGATGTCCCCGCCCCGATGGAGGACGGCATCCTGCCGATTGAGCGGGTCAAAATCCCCCTCAAGCAACACATCGGCGCACCGTGTACGGCATGCGTCACCGTCGGCCAAGCGGTCACGGCGGGAGACGCCATCGGCACCGTCGCCGAGGGGCAGCTAGGCTCCCCCGTCCACACCGGCATTTCCGGCGTTGTGACAGCGGTGACCGATACACACATCGAAATCCAAGCCAAAGGAGGAACATCATGATGATGCACGCATTGGGAATGGTCGAAACCAACAGCATCGCCGCCGGCATAGACGCGGGCGACGCCATGCTCAAAGTTGCCGCCGTTGACTTGACTGTAGCGCAGCCCGTCTGCCCCGGCAAGTTCATCGTCATGGTACGAGGCGACGTTGCGGCGGTAAAAAGTGCTGTGGACGCAGGCGTCGAAACAGGTGATGAAAACCTCGTGGACTCCCTGATTATCCCCAACGTCCACCACCAAGTATTCGAGGCGGTGTGCGGTACAGCGGATATCCCGGAGCGAGGCGCACTCGGCGTGTTGGAGACTTTCTCCCTCGCCTCCTGCATCTACGCCTCCGACGCCGCCGTCAAAGCGGCAAACGTTCAACTGGCGGAGATTCGTTTAGGCCGCGGCCTCGGCGGAAAATCTTACGTCCTGCTCACGGGCGATGTTAGTGCCGTGTCTGAGGCCGTGCGGGTCGGCAAATCGCACCCGGAATGCCTCGGTATGATTGCGAGATCAGTTGTTATCCCCTCGCCCCATCCGGCGATTCGGGAAGCATTGATATAAATGAGATACACATGTAGGGGCAACTTGTAGTCGCCCGCGGGCGGCAGAATGCCGCCCCTACAATCCATCCCATCACAGAAAGGGGGGAAACCCAAATGAGAGAAGCATTAGGTATGGTAGAGACCAAGGGCCTCGTCGGCGCGATTGAAGCGGCGGATGCCATGGTCAAGGCGGCCAACGTCCAACTGGTCGGCAAAGAGAACATCGGCAGCGGTCTGGTCACGATTATGGTCCGCGGCGATGTCGGTGCGGTCAAGGCCGCAGTCGAGGCCGGTGCAGAGGCGACGAAGCGTGTCGGCGATTTGATCAGCGTCCACGTCATCCCGCGTCCGCACGGTGAGGTGGAGGGCATCTTGCCCCAGCCCGCAAAGGCGAAGACTTCTGTAAAAACAGAAGCGAAATCCAAATAATTAAAATACATTTTGAAAGGCAGGATTACAACATGGAAAAGCAAGCATTAGGTATGGTAGAGACAAGAGGTCTGGTCGGCGCAGTTGAAGCGGCAGACGCAATGGTCAAAGCGGCAAACGTCACCCTCTTGGGCAAAGAGCAAATCGGCAGCGGCCTCGTCACCGTCATGGTGCGCGGCGATGTCGGCGCGGTCAAGGCTTCCGCTGAGGCGGGCGCGGCCGCTGCAAAGCGTGTCGGCGAGCTCGTGAGCGTACACGTCATTCCCCGTCCGCACGAAGATGTTGAGAAAATTCTCCCCAAGTCGGTCTAAGTCTCTATACAAGGCTCGGCCAACACTAACGAGAAAGGGTGAATGAATCAACATGGATAAAAACCTAGACATGGACCTGCTGATTGAGCGGATCACGGACGAGATTTACCGCAAACTCTCCGGCGATGCGTCGCTCAACGTGAGTTGTTCCACCGGCGGTCAAACCGCGACAGGCTATGCTAAAATGATAGACCACACGCTGCTCAAAGCGGCGGCCACAGCGGAGGATGTGCGCGCACTCTGCGCCGAGGCGAGAGCCAACCAATTCTTCTCTGTCTGCGTCAACCCCGGCTTCGTGCCGCTCAGTTATGAGTGTCTGAAAGGCAGCGGCGTGGCGGTCTGTACCGTCATCGGTTTCCCCCTCGGGGCGAACACGACGAAAACCAAAGTCTTCGAGACCAAAGACGCCATCGACAACGGCGCGACCGAAGTCGATATGGTCATCAACATCGGCGCGGCAAAGGCCGGTGACTGGGACCTCGTCAAGAACGACATTGAAGGTGTTTACATGGCTGCAAAAGGCCGTGCGCTTCTCAAGGTCATCATCGAGAGCTGCCTGTTGACCGACGAGGAAAAAGTGCGTGTGTGCGCCATCTGTAAGATGATCGGCGTAGACTTCGTCAAGACCTCCACAGGCTTCTCTACAGGCGGCGCAACCGTCGAGGATATCCGCCTCATGCGCAAGGTCGTCGGCCCCGACATGGGCGTCAAAGCCTCCGGCGGCGTGAAGAGCGCGGCGGACGCTAAAGCAATGATCGAAGCGGGCGCAGACCGCCTCGGCACCAGCTCCGGCGTGGCTATTTCCACAGGCTGCCCCGGCAAGGGCAAGTGCGGCTCGTATTAAAAAATGTTGTAGGGGCGACCGACCCCGGTCGCCCGCACGTCTTATCATGTACAAATGTAGGGCGCGACGCCCTCGGCGCGCCGTTTATTGCACGGTGCAATCACGTACGGCGCGCAGGCACACGGGCGACCGGGTCGGTCGCCCCTACGAACACCCCTGTAGGGGCCGCCTGTGGCCGTCCGCTATCTCACCATGTACCACACGTAGTACGGGCGGCAATATGCCGCCCCTAGCCCCCATGTAGGGGCGGCATTCTGTCGCCCGTATGTTTTTGCGAGGTAATTATCATGCAAATTTGCAGAGTTGTCGGCACAGTAGTAAGCACCACTAAGGCAGAGAAACTCTCCGGTTTAAAGCTCCTCTTGGTGCGCCCGATTGATATGGATACGATGGAAGAAAAAGGCCCCCTCACCGTCAGCATCGACACAGTCGGCGCAGGCGAGGGTGAGGTTGTCATGATTGTCGGCGGCAGTTCCTCCCGTCAAACAGCTGCCACAGACGGCACGCCGGTAGACAATGCTATCGTGGCCATCATCGACCACATTGATGCAGGTCACAAACGCATCTACGACAAGGCCGCCCGGTCGGGGAGCTAAGATGTATACAGGCAAAGTAGAAGGCACCGTCGTCGCAACCGTCAAGTCTCCGGGGCTGGAGGGCATTCCCCTCTTGGTTGTGCGCGTGATTGAAAACGGCAAAGAAAAAGGCCGCATCATAGCGGCGGATTCCACCCGCCAAGCCGGGACGGGCGACTTCGTCTACCTCATCGGCTCGAGAGAGGCAGGGCGCATGTTCCGTAAGCCCCTGGTTCCGGCCGATGCCGCTATTGTGGGCTTTATTGACGATTACAACGAGGAGTTGTAGTATATGAGAATTGCTAAAGTGGTCGGGAATGTAGTCTCCACAGTAAAAGACGTCTCTTACGAGGGCTATAAACTGCTCATCATCGAAAACCTCGACGGCAGCGGAAAGCGGGAAATCGCTTTCGATGCCGCCGATGCCGGGGTGGGCGACACCGTACTCCTCATCGCCGACGGCGGCGGGAGTACGATTGTACTCGACGATAAAGAGGTCGTTGCGGATATCACGATTTGCGGTGTGATTGACCATTATACAATTGGGGACGAGACTGTCCCGTGTTAAAGGGAGAAGGCGGTGACGCCTTCTTTTTTTGTTGGGTTTTGGATGCGGCGGACGACCAAAGGCCGCCCCTACACAGGTTCGTGGATTTTTGTAGAGGCGGCTCTTGCCGTCCGCTGTATCAAATGATACGGGAGAGCACGATTACACGCTCCCTCCGGCATCTCCCTCGCAAGCGGCGGTGACTTTTCGTATATAAAAACGCTGTAGCCGGAGTGGCTACAGCGTTTTTATTTCTCACGTCACTTTTTCTTCTTCCGCCAACTATACACACTCTCCCCAATGGAAAGCACAAAAAACGGCAGGAGCAACCATGTTCCGATACGAGACATTTCCGCATCGCCCCGAATCCATCCCGCCACAATAATCCCCGCCGGGACCAGACACAGGATGGTCTGTATGAGTAACAATGTTCCTTTTTTCATAGCATGTTCACCTCCTCCGTGCTGGCTCATTCCTTATTGGAACCATCATTATTCGATTCAATAACTTTTTCGTCTTTTGTAGCTCCATCCAAAACCAACTTCATTCGATTCTTAGAGTTCTTAGATAGATAACGGTTAGTTATATCATTATTTAAAAACAAATCATATTCTTTACTCGCACTAATCAAACCATCTACGGGCAATTGCAATCTCAAGATGTTTTCATCGGTTAAATCATATTTATGTGTAAAAACGGGTAGTCTACTGTTTATTCCTCTAACTATGCCTAAAATTTCTTCTGCAACTTCTGCAACTGGTCTGTTCTCTTTTCTTTGTGGTGATTTTGCCAAATGTTTGTTAATAATATCTTTTACTTCACTTTCAAAAATTTTCCACACATTATCGAACGAAAATTTAAGGTCATCGTTTTCTACGGGCTTCTCAATCGTTTTATTGATTGATTCTATTAACTTATAGAAATCCTGTTTTTCAAATCTTGTATTTTGAAACCCGGCAAGCGGCCCTTTTAGGTCTGAAACATTGATGTCCGTTAAAAATGCAGATAGTCGAGAGCCTACTTCTTTTGCCAAAGCACCGGCCTCAAAATTTATCCATGGAGCATCTATATTTTCTGATGTCAGGCATATAATACCAAAATCGCATTCTGAAAGTTCTGCGGACAACTTGCGATTCCAGTTTTCACCTTTCTCTATATCTTCTGATGAGACAAATATATCAACCGATTGAATAACACGGCTAATCCCTTTCTTCAACTTTAATGCCACTTCATGGCTTAATTCTCCCGACCAACTGATGAATATCTTCATACACACTTTTCTCTCTTTCTGAGCTGCTACGCTTCCCGAATATCCCGGAACCGCAACATCTCTACCGGCACGCCCATCTCAGCCGCCACCGCCGTCATAATCACGGCGGCTGTCTCCTCCGACACGTAGGAACTGAGCGACTTCGCCTCCTCAATCGTATATGCCACGGCGGCTCCCTGCAGTTGCGGGGATGCGGGCAGCTTGTCTTCCTCGGTGGCCTTTCCGCCGTTCTTGCGCCATTCGAAAAACTTATCCGCCACGCCGGGGAACAAGATGTGGGAGAGCACATCTTCGTCCGTGTCCAGCGTCCCCGCGAGTTCTTTCTTTGTCTGCTCAAAAATAGGCGGCAAACTGTCCGCAAAGCGGCCCTCGATGGGTTTCGTATCGCCCAGCACTTTCTCCGCGATCTCCGGCTTCACGGGGGCGGGCGTCTGCCCGTACTCGCCCCGCACATAGGCGGCGACTTCCTTGCCCACGCGCTTGTACCGCTCGCCCGCCAACACGTTCTGCACGGCCTGTACGCCCACCATCTGGCTGGTCGGCGTAACCAGCGGCGGATAGCCCAAATCCTCCCGCACATGAGGCGTTTCGAGCAAGACCTCGGCGAGCCTGTCTTCCGCTTTTAACATCTTGAGCTGGCTGATTAAGTTCGACAGCATCCCGCCGGGGATTTGATAGTTGAGGCAATCCGTATCCGTCGCCAACACCAGCGGATCGAGCAAGCCTGAAGCCAGCCCTTCATCCCGCACGGGTTTGAAGAAACTTGAGACTTCCTGGAGCCGTTCTTTGTCCAGCCCCACCTCGTAGCCAAATTGTTCCAGCACATAGGCCATGGTCTCCGTCGCTGGCTGAGACGCCCCGCCGGAGAGCGCGGCCGATGCCGTCTCAATCGCATCCGCCCCGGCCTCCACGGCCTTGAGATAGGTCATATACCCCAATCCAGGCGTACAGTGTGTGTGGACGATGACGGGCAAATCCACGCCATCCTTGAGCGCGGACACCAAATCATATGCCGCCTTGGGGTCGAGTATGCCGGCCATGTCCTTGATGGAAATCGCCCCGACACCCATCTTTTTGAGCGTCTTCGCCATCTCCACATACCGCTCTCGCGTGTGGACGGGACTGGTCGTATAGGAGATATCCCCCACCGCCTCCGCGCCCTGCTTCAGCGTCTCATCGATAGCGACTTCCATGTTACGCACATCGTTGAGCGCGTCGAAGATGCGGATGATGTCAATCCCGTTCTTCACGGCGCATCGCACAAACTCCCGCACGATATCGTCCGGGTAATGCTTGTAGCCCAAGATGTTCTGCCCGCGCAGGAGCATCTTGAGCTTCGTGTGCGGCATCGCCGCCCGCAGCTTCCGCAAACGCTCCCAGGGATCCTCGTTGAGGAAGCGCAGACACACGTCAAAAGTCGCCCCGCCCCAGCACTCGACGGCACCGTAGCCGACTTTGTCCATGGTCGGTAGAATGGCCTCGAAGCGTTCGTAGGGCAGACGAGTAGCGAGTAGTGACTGTTGCCCGTCCCGCAGAGCCGTTTCGTTGATTGCAATTTTTCTCATGGTAAGTCTCCTCATTCCTGTAGGGCGCGATGTCCTCATCGCGCCGTAGTATCCTCGTAGGGGACGATGCCCACATCGTCCCGTGTATGCGCATCATAGGGGCGACCATTGCGCACTCCTACAATTGCGTTGAACATTGTATAACGCTGCCCTCGGTCGTCTGTATCCCTAATTATATTTTGATTTCTCTGCGGCAAATGCACATAAGCCGCACAGGCTCCTTTTCCAAAGGAGCTGTCGCCGCAGGCGACTGAGGATTGCCCTTGACCTTGTAGCATCGGTGGCAGAGAGAACAAGTCCTCCGTCAGGCTACGCCTGCCACCTCCTTTGGAAAAGGAGGCTTCGCGACTTGTGTGCGTTTGCGTTGTAGGAACGGCCGTACCCGGCATCCCCTACAACAAAAAATTATTCCTTCGCCAAAGCCGCCCGCACCCTATCCGCCGACAGCGGCAAATCATACATCTCTGCACCCGTGGCGTTCGCCAGCGCGTTGGCAATCACCGCCGTAATCGCAATCAACGGATGCTCGCCTATGCCCCGTGCGCCGTAGGGACCGTCGAGCTGCGGGGTCTCCACGCAGCAGATTTCCAGCTTCTCCGGCATGTCCTTGAAGGTGGCAATCTTGTAATCTGTCAAGTTGCGGGTCAGGAGCCGCCCTTCGCCGTCGTAATAGACCGCCTCGGAGAAGGTCGTCCCCAAGCCCTGCAACACGCCGCCTATCATCTGACCGTGTACCATTGCCTCGTTCATCACACGCCCCACGTCCAAGCAGGATGCCATGTCCACCACACGGATATCCCCCGTGTGCGTGTCCACTTCGATTTCTATCGCATGTGCGCCGTAGGTCCAATCCAGAGCCGTCTTGCCCTGCCCCGTCTCGGGGTCTAGGTTAGTCAGCCCTTGCGCAATCGACTTCCCGCGCCCGATTATCGGCCCGCCGATTGCGTTGCCGTTTTCGTAGGTATAGCCCATGCAAATCTTAGAATACGGCATACTGTACTGCGGATTCTGCTTCACGTAGACGCACTCGTCACCGAGCGCGACCTCATGCTTGGATGCCCGCAACACAATACTGCCCATTTCCAGCAGTTGTTCGGTCAAATCATCACAGGCCTCGCAGACCGCGTTCCCGCAAAGTACCGTCATGCGGCTGGCCACAGTCTGCCAATCATAGGGCGACATATCCGTGTTCACGCCGGGTGCCATAACGATTTTCTCAATCGGAATCTGTAGCCGCTCCGCCGCAATCTGTTGGAGCACCGTATACGTCCCCTGCCCGAAGTCCACGCCGCCCACGGTGATATGCACCGTGCCGTCCTCGTTCATATGCACCACCGCCGAAGACGCACTCCAAGTCGGCATGGCCGGGGATTTCTGCAACACCGCCGCCGCTTTGGCGCGGTATTTGCCCGTTTTCTGAAACTCGGCTTTTTCCTCGGGCGTATAATCCTGCCCAACGTTTAATTTTTCCGCCACCATCTTCAGGCACTTGTCCACACGCCCGGTGTGCTCCGTAATCAGCTCTCCGGTAATTGTATGCGCGCCCGGCATAAGCAGGTTTTTGAGCCGCAGTTCCACAGGGCACATCCCCAACTCCTTCGCCAGCAAATCCCGCTGACGCTCTATGCCAAAGAACACCTCGGGATGTCCGAATCCACGGTAAGCCGTGCCGAAAATTTTATTCGTGTACACCGTCACGGAATCGACCTTGACGTTCTCAATGTCATACGGCCCACAGGCCGTCACCGCACCGGCGCGGCTGATGTTGACACCGTAGTCGGCATATGCCCCGCCGTCCCAGAGGTATTCCACCTCTTCGGCAATAATCTTGCCGTCTTTCGTCGCACCCGTCTTGACGCGGGCCACTAAGCCCTGCCGACAGGGAAAGGTCGCACATTCTTCCTCGCGGGTCGGTATCAGCTTCACGGGCCGTCCGCCGCACCGTTTGGAGAGCATCCCCACCAGCGGCTCCATATGAATCCCCGCCTTGCCGCCGAAGCCGCCACCCACATAAGGGACATTGACTTCCACCTTCGACCGGGGCAGCTGAAACCCGTGCGCAAACAAATCCCGCACCGCAAAAGGCGACTGTGCCGAGGTGTGAATCTTCACCTTGTCCCCCGCGCCCCATTGGACGATTGTTCCGTGCGGCTCCAGCGGAAGATGGAACACCTGCGGCTGTTCGTATGTATGCTCGATGACCACATCGGCACGGAGGAAAGCGGCATCCACATCGCCCTTGCGCACCTTCGTCCGATTGGCGATATTCCGCCCCGGCTCGGGGTGGAACACGCCTTTGATATAGTCGTAAACCTCACTGTTTTCATGTACCTGCGGCGAAGAAGCCTTGACGGCCTCCCGCACGTCCAACACGGGGGGCAGGGGCATGTATTCGATCTCAATCAGCTCCGCAGCGCGATCGGCAATCTCCTGCGTGTCCGCCGCCACCGCCGCCACGACTTCGCCGTAATAGCGCGTTTTCTCTGCCGCCATCGCCCAGCGGTCTACCATGTACAGCCCGACCATGACGTTCTCATCCCGCCCGGTCAGCACCGCACGCACGCCGGGCAATGCCTCGGCCTTAGACGTGTCAATCGACACAATCTGCGCGTGGGCGTAGGGGCTGGTCTTAATTTTCGCGTAGAGCATCCCATTGAGTTTGATATCGCCCAAGTATTCCGCCTGTCCGGTTACTTTTTCAATGCCGTCGTGACGCAGGGCGCCTTTCCCGATGTACTCACGCACCCCGCTCACCTCCCGCCGCTTGCTCGATGGCTGTTATGATGGGCTCATAGCCCGTACAGCGGCAGAGGTTCCCCTCCATCGCCTCTTTGATTTCGTCCCGCGTCGGTGCCGGATTCGCATCCAGCAAAGCCCGCGCCGACATAATCATCCCCGGCGTACAGAACCCACATTGGAGCGCGTGGTGTTCGATGAAGGACTGCTGCAGCGGAGACAGCACCCCGTCTTTTGCCTCGCCCTCGATGGTCTCCACCACAGCACCGTTGGCCTCCGGTGCCAGCACCATGCAGGCATTGGCCGCCTTGCCGTTAAAAATTACCGTACAGGCCCCGCACTCCCCGGCAGCACAGCCCTCTTTCGTCCCCGTGAGGTGCAGATGCTCCCGCAGGAGCGTCAGAAGGGTAATGTGCTCCGGGCAGTACACCTGATATTTTTCATTATTGACTGTCAAATGAATCTGTCTCATACTCACACACCCACCTTCTCTAACAACGCATCCAACACATCGCCCGCCAGGTAGCGCGCCATCGCCAAACGATGCTCCTTTGACGCCCGCACGTCGCTGATGGGAGATATCCCGCTCATCGCCTTATCCAAAATCTCTTCCCGCGCCGCCCGCAGAGCCAACGGGTCAAATACGCCGAGCTCTATCAAAACCGGTGTCGGCCCCGCTGCGCCGAAAGCGAGCTTGAGCGTGCCGTCCGCCGCATAAGACCCCGCCACACCGACCTGCGCCAAGTCATGGCCGCGAATCCGCTTCTTTTTGTGATACGCACTCGTGCCGTCCCCTCTGGGGAACACGGTTTTTACGACCATCTCGTCCGCCGCCAACACATGCCGCTTCACGCCCGTGAAGAAGTCTTTGAGCGGAATCTTGCGCCCGCCGTTCGGCGTAAGTGTCTCCACCCAAGCGTCCAACACCAGCACAGGCGCAAGCATGTCCCCGCCCGGTGAGGCGTGGCAGATGTTCCCCGCCAAAGTCGCCCGGTTGCGGAGCAAGCTGTTCGCCAGCTCATGCCCGCTGTCAGCCAGTGCGGCGTATCGGCCCGTGCAAAGCCCGGACGCCAGCATCGCATTGAGACTCACCCCGGCTCCGACTTCCAAGCCGTCATCCGTCATTCCAATCTCGCAGAGTTCCGGGATATGTTTGATGTCCATGATATAGTCACAATGAACCGCCCCGTCCCGCAAGCCGATGATGAGGTCGGTGCCGCCAGCTAGGACTTTGAGGTTTGATTTTTCGGCGAGGTGTTCTTTTGCCTCGCCTATGGTTTTGGGTGATAGGAATTGATACATGGGCTTATCCTCCGTGTGTTTGTGCTTTTTGCTTGATAAACGTCAGAAATTCATTCCGCTGCACTTCGGTTTCAAATATTGAAAACGGAAGAATAAATGCTTGTATTGCATTCATGTAAATATATATCGCATTCTCGCCGACTGCAACTTTTTCCAAATTTTCGTATATTGTTTTACTCTCATTTCCATCTGCAATTTCAAACACAAAATCTTCGTGAAATGAAACTATGTTATCTTTTCCAAAGGGGAGTTTCCCGTCTTCTGCTATCGATTGTATTTGTTTTTTTATAGAAAACCTACCATACCGCCGGCTGGTTACAACTTTTATTAGAACCCACAAAATCAATAGCCCCAAAGATAGCCACAAAAGCCTGTAGTTCCCTTGAGAAATCATTACCATTGATAACAGCAGGAGTATCATCAAGCCAATCCAGCTAATACCGGTAGGATTGTTCTTAGATTTATGCAAACGAAATACATTAAAATCCAAATAATCTTCTTCCGTTAATTTGTATTCAAATTGATATCTCATTTTCTCCCCCCGCTACTAAATATAAGCTTCATTATACCACAAGCCCCCCCACTCCGACCAGTCCCAACCAAACCCCCGTGAGCAAATCCACCCCGGAAGTCGCCCCAAACGCGCAAACTTTCGCCGCCGACACAGCCAAATCCGCCGTATCGTCTGCAGCAAAAAACGCTTTCACCAGCGCAATGACATCCTCATTAAAATACCCCAAGCCGCCGCTCTCAAGAAACATCCCGCTAATCTCCGTCGTAGCCGAAACGGCTCCCAAGGAGAGTTTCCAAGCCATATCCACAGCAAGCCCCCGGTCTAAAACCCCCGCCGCCGCGCTCCCGTGAATCGCCGCCAACACGCCGACCAGCAAATCATCCGAAGACGGCGTAAGCCCCGCCCCGCAACCTGCAAGCGTACGGCCAACGTCCACGCATTCCGACACGTTTCGAGCGCACAACACGCCGTACAACCGCCGCACGCGCTCCGTCAAAAACCGGCTGTACACATTGTGCGACAAGGCATAAGGCAGGCCGTCGAACAAATGGCAAAGCACAGGTGCCAAACTCTCCGCCGCATACGCCGAGGCTCCGACTTGCGCCGCCAACACCCGAAGCCGCCCCAAATAGGCGGCATCCTCCGAGCCAAACCGCGGACGCATAGCGGACATGGCAAGCGATACCGTTTCCGCACCCGCTATCTCCACCGCCACAGCGTCACCGGACACAAATCCCAACCGAGTGAACGAGACCTCGCTATCCAGTACCGCACTTCGCGGCGAGAGACTGCGCCCCGCCGAGAGGACGGTGCGCAATGCGCCGTCGTCCCCTCGCAGGTTCATCGCCGTCTCAAACACCGAGTGGACACACCCGGAAACGCCGAGCGGCAACACATCCTCCGCCACACGAGCGGCACGCAAAACCATCATATCGCCTACAACACAGGCGGCACACGAATCGGCTCCGCCTGCTCCAGCCCGTAGACGATTTCAATCAGTTGCGGCTCGTCAAACGGCCGCCCCAAAAACTCCAGCCCCACAGGCACGCCGTCCGCAAAGCCGCCGGGCACCACGATGGCAGGGAATCCCGTCACCGAACCCAACACGCCGTTGCGCTGTTTCTGCCCCGCACCGACTTTGCTCACAAGCTGCTGTTGGTGCGGATAAAGCAGAGCATCCAACCGCTCCCGCTCCAGTATCGCAAGCACCTGACGCTGCACCTCGGCGCGCCGCTCTAACCGCTCGGCGTATGCGAGCATATCCGTACCAAGGCCGTTCGCCGTCTTGAGGTTCTCCTCAATATCGGGCGTATACTTCCCGCTCGCCAGAATCTCGTCAATCGAATGCACGGGAGCGCGTTCGCCAAATGCGGTCAAATACGCGCCCAGATGCTCCTTGAGCTCATACAAATGCACGCTGACCTCACGCACCAACCAGTCCGGGTCGATGGCATCTGCTATCGGCACGAGAACGGCACCCGCTTCACGCAGACGCGCCAAAGCGGCCTGTACCACATTGTTTACAGGCGCGTTGATCGCTTCACTACCCCAAAAACTTTCCAGCAGGCCGATACGCTTGCCGCGCAAGCCGTCCGCGTTCAGGGAATTCAAGTACGATGCAGGACGATGCCCGTTATTCATCGCAATCACATCCAGCACACGCACGGCATCTTCCACCGTGCGGGCAATCGGCCCCGCCGTGTCCTGCGTGTTGGCGTACGGCACGATGCCCTCGCTACTCACGAGACCAACAGTCGGCCGAATCCCGCAGAGCGCGCAGGCAGACGCGGGGGAGCGGATGGAATTCACCGTATCCGTCCCTATGCCCACCAGCCCGAAGTTCGCCGCCACCGCCGCACCCGTCCCACCGGAGGATCCTCCGGGCGTACGGGTGAGGTCATAGGGGTTCAAAGTCTGCCCTTTCATAGAGCTGACCGTCTCGCCCCAGATGGCGAACTCGTGCAGGTTCGTCTTGGCCAGAATCACAGCCCCGGCCTCCCGCAGACGGCGCACCAAATCGGCATCCCGCCCGGTGCGGAAGTCCTCCAAGCTCCGTGACCCCGCCGTGGTCGGCATGTCCGCCGTCTCACAGTTGTCTTTGAGCAGGACAGGCACACCGTAAAGCGGAGCGGACGGCCACGTGGGGCCGCCCCTACGAAGTTCTTCGTCCAAGGCACGAGCCTCGTCCACGGCGTGCGGGTTCACGGCGATAACCGCGTTTAAGCAAGGCCCCTGCGCATCCAAGTCCGCAATCCGAGCCAGATAGGCGCGGACTAAGGCCTCACAGGTGACCTCGCCCCGCCTCAACAATTCGTGGAGGCGGGGTATGGTCAGCTCTTCGATAAGGTGCGAACGGCAGAATGCCGCCCCTACGTTTGATTCCATGGGTTACGCGTCAAAGCCTTCAAAGGCCACGATGCGGCAGAACGCAGATTCGCCGTCTACAAATTTCCACGGGAAGCAGCCGATGACACAACGCTTGTTGGACAGCTCGTTAATCTGACCGCCCACGCACTCTGCGTGGATAATCTCACCGTACTTCTTCGGGAACTGCTGGATGTGCATACACTGGTACGTGTTCGGCCACTTGTAGACCTCGTTGAGCCCCTTGCCGTATTTCGCTTGGAATACTTTGTCGCAGATCTCAGCTTCGACCGGCTCCCAGTCACGGATTTTGGTGTTGAAGGGATGGTCGGCAGAGCCGCAGTCCACGCCAATCCACTTGAACTCCATCTTATGTACCCAGCCCACAAAGTCCATGCTCGGCCCCGGATGGCGGAGCATGTAACGACGCTCGTCCGCCTCGGGCTGATCCCAGCCGTACTTGTTGTAGCCGGTGTTAATGATGAGGATGTCGCCCTTGCGGATATCGGCACGCTTCATCAAATCATCGGGCGTGTAGATACCGTAGTCCTCTGCCATGTCGGAGAGATCCACCACCACGCCGGGCGCGCAGAGCTTCGTCAGCTCCAAAGATGCGATGTCACGGCCTGCGGTATCAAAGTGCAGCGGGCCGTCAAGATGGGTGCCGATGTGGTTGGACGTCGTGATAACCTGTCCGTTTGCACCGTTGGGGGAGAGACGCTTGAAATACTTCACCTGCAGCGGCTCATAGGTCGGCCACGGCGGCGTGCTAATCCCTGTGCGGATAGATAAGTCGTACATTTTAATGTCGTTCCAGCTTGCCATTTTGTAATTCCTCCTATTGTGTGTTGCTGTTTATAATCAATTCATGGTGAATGAATTGTCAACATCAAACCAAATGTACGCATTTGGTTTTGGGGAACCGCCCTGCGGGTCGGCTCGCTGCGGCGGGTTTGCGAATGCCCTTATTCCCCTCCTTGGAGGGGTGGCAGGCGAAGCCTGACGGGGTGGTTTCGCGGGCGCACAATGCGCGCCCCTACGTGGGGCCGTTGTAGGGCGCGATGTCCTCATCGCGCCGCATCCACCCGATACACGTGCACGGCGCGATGAAGACATCGCGCCCTACACTCCCTCCGTCCACCGCTTTGCGGCGGCCACCTCCCTCGCTTGCGAGGGAGGCTTTGTGCGGTCATTTACGCATACTTCTCCACAAACGCTTCTAACGCCTGCTCAAAGCACCGCATCGGCGGATGCACAATGCCGGCACCGACCTGCCCAACCCCCGCCGTACTTGCGGCAATACCCGTATTGATGACGGGCAAAATCCCCGTCTCGATCACCTTGCGGATATCAATCCCTGTCGCACTGCCGCGGAAGCCGAGAGGCGGAATTTGATACGTGTTGCCCTCACCCTCTGTGATTTCAAACATCTGCATGGAATAATTCACCGCATCGGCAGGTGTACCGCCCACGAACTGGACGATGGCCGGGGCCGCGCCCATACAGAAGCCGCCGATACCGCCCGTCTCTGTGATGCAGGAATCGCCCATGTCGGGGTTTGCGTCGGCCATGGTGAAACCGGGGAAGTACAGCCCGTCAATAATCTCAGCCGGAGCCGTGAACCAACGGTCGCCCAGTCCGGCGACACGGATACCAAAATCCGTCCCGTTCCGTGCCATGGTGGACACAATGGTGGAATATTCTACATCCCGTACCGGGTCCATGGTCGCTTTCATCGCCGGCATGGAGAGGTTGAGGAAGGTGTGGTCATTGGAATCGAGGAACTTGAGCGCACGCACCTTTTGCGCCTCGGAAAAGCTCGTCTGCACGAGTGCGGGGGCAATGGTGCGAATCAAGAGCGAGGTCCCCGCCTTGTTGCGGTTATGCCCCTCGTCTCCCATTTGGAGAATCTGTGCAATCATGGTCTTGATGTCAATCTCGCCGTGGATTTGCAACGTCTCCTTGAGCAGCGGGTAAAGCTCCGTCTCAATCCAACGAAGCCGCTCAATAACCTCGTCCTGATACGCCCCGAAGCGGAGCACTTTGCCGAGACCTTCATTGATGGTGCAGTAGGCGTAGTTCCCCGCCGTCTTGTTCTGTACGATCCATACGGGCATGGAATAGGTGATAATCCCCGCCATCGGCCCCACGGCGTCGTGGTGGTGACAGGGCGCAAAGGTAATCTCACCGGATGCGGCTAACTTCTCCGCCGCTTCGGGCGTCTCGGCCAAGCCCTCATACATCAGGCCGCCCAGTACTGCGCCGCGTTGGGGCGGACACATGGTCTCCCATGTCACCGGCGGCCCTGCGTGCAAGACTGTGGTCTTGGTCATCCCGGGGATATCTGCCCCGGCGGTTCCCATGCCCACGAGCGTGGGCTGGGCGTTTAAGATTTGGGTCAACACGGCCGCATTGGCGGCGTTTATTTTTTCTCCGAGTGTCATTTTGGTTTCCTCCTGATTGTGTTATCTGTGTAATGTTATGCGTGTACTCCCCCCGTCCTTCCTCATAAACGAGGGAGGCTTTGTCTCTTGTCCTTCACTCCGCCGGAGGCTAGGGGGAAGGTTGAAGGGGGACTAGTCCCCCTTCAAAGGCGCATCGTCCGCCACAGGCGGACTTATACATTTCCCGCAGGAAATGTATGCGCCAAAACTCCCTCCGTCCGCCGCTTCGCGGCGGCCACCTCCCTCGTAAACGAGGGAGGCTTTGCCCCTTGCCTTTAGGCCCTCTCGTTTTGAGGGGGCTGCACCACGGGCATTCCTTCCGCCAACCAATCGCACTACGGCTTCGCCTTGCGCTCTTGGGGCGTCAGTTATCAGCGCAGCTGACTGGGGGAGCCTACTGCAGCAACTTCAACATATCCGCAAGCCGTTGATTTCCACCCGCTACGGGCTTCCACTCCACATGTACAACCTGCTTCTGCTGGGCTTTCAAGTCCTCATAAAAAGATTTCACGCCCAGATTCACGACTTTCAGTTCTTTCGCAAAGAGTTCATTCACTTTGTTCATACCGCTTTCCTCCTTATACCTGCGGGGCGTCGAGGACGCCGCCCCCTACATCCAACACCAGTTTTGCAAAGCGCATGGCCTGCGCATTCGAGGGCATCACAATCGCCCCCGCCGCCGCGAGTGCGTCCCGTGAGGCCGTCAGTCCCTGTGGGTCGCCCTCCGTGCCGCAGACGGAAACCACAATCGGCACCCCGGACTTCGCCTCGATAATCGCTTTCGCCAACTCACCCGCCGCATCTGCGTGTGCGCCGTAGCCGATGACGCAGTCGAGCAGAATCAAGGCCGTCTCCGGGTCGTTTGCGGCTTTGATGAGTGCTTCATTCCGCAAAGTCGGGTCAATCATCGGATGCGGTCGCCCGACGGTGTATTGGTCGTCGCCGTAGTCGATGAAACTGTGCTTACCCGTCAGCCCCATGCCCGCTAAGAGCTTCGCCGCCTCGTCACAGAGCGTGCCGCCGGTGTATAGGCCGCGCAGACACTTCCCGTTCGCTCCGATGCGTCCCGCCGCTTCTTTCGCCAGCGTCAGAGCCGCCGCCTCGCCCATGTCGAAACCGTCATAAGCAGCCGCAACCGCGCCCTTGGAGAGTGCCGCCGCCTTATGCGCCGCATCTTCCAGCGAACGAGCCGCAACCAGCCCAAGCCGCTCGGCCTCTGCCGGGTCGCCGCCGATGAAACAGACGACAGTCGGCTTCCCGCCCTTTGCGGCCTGTGTCAAAATTCGTTCCTGTATCGCCGCATCGGGCGGCTTGGAAATCAGCACGATGACTTCCGTGGCCGCATCCGCAATCAGGGCCTCTAAAGCCTGTGCAAACATCAGCCCGCCGACGCCCTGCTTCAAATCCCGACCGCCCGTGCCGATGACTTGCGAAACACCCGCACCGAGCTGGTCGATAATCGCCGACACCTCCTGCGTACCCGTGCCGGACGCGCCCACGATGCCAATGTTCCCGCGCCGCACCACGTTGGCAAAGGCCAGCGGTACACCGTTGATAATCGCCGTCCCGCAGTCGGGGCCCATCATGAGCAAGCCCCGCTCCACGGCATATTCTTTAAGACTGCGCTCGTCCTCAATCGTCACATTGTCGGAGAACATCATCACATGGATGTCCCGCGCCAAACAGTCCCGCGCTACGTCGGCGGCGTACTTGCCGGGGACGGACAGGAGTGCCATGTTGATGTCCGGCATGAGCTTAACCGCTCCGGCCAGCGTCGCCGGGCAATAGTCCGACGCGCCCGCCTGTTTCTTTGCCGCGAGCAGTTCCTCCACACGGTCTAAGACCGTCTGCCAGACCGCATCGTCGGTGCAGTCCGCCGCGACGAAGAAGTCATTGCCCGTGAGGGCTGTCAGCTCCGGCGTGTCCAGCCCGATGTTCTGCGCCAGCTCCTTGTTGAGGTCGGTTCCCATCCCCACCAAGGCCTCCCCCACGCCGGGGATTTGCCCTAAATCTTTTGAGATCAGCATGAGGGCTACGGAGTCGTAATAGGTGTTTTTTCTGATATGTAGGTTTGTCAAAAGGTCATCTCCTCCAATAGTTGAATTGCTTGTTTTTTATAGCGAGTCGTGCCGCCGTGTTCAATTACATATTCCAAAGCTTCTTTTGCCTCGGCGGTTCTATCGTAATGCAGGTAGATTTTGGCCAGAGTATATTTTGCACTCACTCTATGTAGTGTACTTTCTCCTTTCTGATATACCAAATCAAAAACCTGTTCTGAGCCATCGTAGTTCCCATTTGCCATGTGCAACAAACATCGCTTTTCCGAATAAACATCCCAATATTTCTCCCAGACCGAATCGGGCAGCGGATGATTTTGCAAACTATTCTCCATCTGCGCAAGAGATTGGGTTGCCGCCGGAATGTCGTTTGTTTGCAAATGATAGGAGCAGTAATTATTGTGATAAACGAACTCGTACATGTCTTTATGCTTTCTCTTTGGAAAGTCCTTTATCGCAGAAAGCACCCTTAGTGCCTCTGTGCTGTTCCCGATAGCCAAATATCCGGCAGAAAGATTTAGCAACACATATGTCTTGACTACTTTATTCAACCGTTTTTGTGAAAATTTCTCATAAATTGCTACATAGTTTTCCGCATCGCAGTCATTCCAAAATCGTCTGTCGATTTTGCAAGCCTTTCTCTTTGCAAGCTCATTAAATACCATCACAACAATCACAACCCATAAAGCAAGCAGCAAGAAAAATAAAATAAGCCTGGCCGGATAATTTGAGCGGAGCGGCATAATGAGATAAATACCGAATGCGCCCAAAATTGCGCAGATGTAATATCCATATTTTGTCCCTTTAAACAACTCTAACACAGCACTCGCTCCTTTCCCGCAAGAATCATCCCCACAAACACCGCCCCCGCCAACAAATCCGCACACCCGCCGGGACTGACATTCCGCCGTATAAACCCCGCATCCAACACACGCGCACACCGCACATAATCCGCACCGTCACGCACCCCCGCGAGCTTCGCCCCCACCTCGGCCTGCACCTCACGCAACACGTCAATCCCGCACCTGGCGACGACGTTCGTGTCGTCCACCACGGCAATCAGGTGGAGTAAGGCCGCCACGCCGGCGGTTTGCAAGCTGTCCCCCGTCCGCATCCGGTCTTGCAGCACCGGGAGGGCTACGCGGAACACATGGGGAAACCCCTGCGCCGCCTCGCCTAAAATACCGGGTAGGCCGTGTTCGGCGTAGGCCTGCGCACCGCTTGTTGCATCCTCCTTGTCGGTTCGGCTTCTGCCCTTTGCGATGGCCGCGCTCGTCTGCATCAAGGCACTCGGCGTTATTGCCGCACCCGTCTTGTTCAACCACGCCGCCGCCGCACACAAGATGCCGAGCGAAAAAATCGCACCTTTGTGCGTGTTGACCCCGCCCGTCACGGCGAACATGTCCCGCTCCGCACGGAGACCGATCGGCCTGAGCGTGTGAATCAGCTCACCCAAAGGCCCGTGATATTCCAGCGTGCAAAGCACAACATCCCGGAAATACGGAGTTAGCGTTGCGGCACTATCGAGAAAGGTAACCAAGTCCATATCCCTGTGTGCGCCGCTGTTCGCGGCATCCACCAAACCCGGTTTGGGGGTGATGGCCGCCTCTGTCAAAAGTGCCCTCGTCGCAAGCCCTGCGAGCGTATCTGCGAGAATTTTTTTCGTCATTTTCCCCCTCCGACTTGCAGAGCACACAATGATAGTATACAATATAGTAACAGGTTACGCAAAAAAAGACAAGAGAAAAGGAGCCACCACCATGCAATATCGTGTATCCGTAAACGGAAAAGCTTTCGACGTCACCGTCGATCTCGTCGGCGGGAGTGCGTCTGCACCCGTTGTCCAGCCGACTTACGCCGCCCCTCCCGCACCCGTCGCCGCACGGGTCGCCGCGCCTACACCGGTCGCCGCAGTCGCCGCGGGTGAAGAGCGTGTGCTTTGTCCCATCTCGGGCAATGTTTGGAAAATTCCCGTCACCGTCGGCCAACAGGTCGCCGCGGGGGAGTGCCTTGTGATTTTGGAGGCCATGAAAATGGAACAGGACATCCCCGCACCCAGAGCAGGCGTGGTCAAGCAAATCCTCGTCTCCCCCGGTGCCGCCGTACAGACGGACGACGTGCTCATCGTACTCACATAGAAGCGATTGGAGAACCCACATGAGCGAACACAACAGCTTAAAACGTGACCGCACGGCACGCATACAGGCGGCGATTCCCCTTGTCAAGATGGGCAAGGTGGTAGAGGCCGCCAACACCGTCGCCCTGCTGGAGACGGTCATCCGCCCCGGCGACAAGGTGAACATCGAGGGCAACAACCAAAAACAGGCCGACTTTCTGGCCAAAGAACTCTGCAAGGTTAACCCCGAAATCGTCCACGATTTACACATCGTCCAGTCCGCCATTGCGTTGGACAGTCATTTGGACATTTTCGAGAAGGGCATCGCCTCCAAAGTCGATTTCTCTTTCGCGGGGCCGCAGGCGAACCGCCTCGCCCGCATGGTGAAAGAGGGCAAGATTCAACTGGGCAGCATCCACACATATCTGGAACTCTACGCCAGATATTTCGTCGATTTGACACCCCGTGTCGCCATGGTCGCCGCCGTACAGGCCGATGTAAACGGCAACCTCTACACGGGCTTCAACACCGAGGACTCACCGGCGATACTCGAAGCGACCCGCTTCAAGCAGGGCATTGTCATTGCACAGGTGAATGAAATTGTAGACAGGCTTCCCCGCATAGACATCCCCGCCGACTGGGTGGACTTTGTCATAGAGGCACCCGACCCCTTCTATGTCGAGCCGCTCTTCACCCGTGACCCGGCGCAGATTACAGATGCGCACGTCCTGCGCGGCATGATTGCCCTCAAAGGCATCTACGCCGAGTACGGCATCCAACGGCTCAACCACGGCATCGGCTTCGACACCGCCACGATAGAGCTCCTGCTCCCCACCTACGGCGAGGAGTTGGGGCTGAAAGGCAAAATCTGCTCCTATTTCGTCCTCAACCCGCACCCCACCCTCATCCCCGCCATCGAGGCCGGTTGGGTGGAGTCCGTCTACTGCTTCGGCGGCGAGGTGGGTATGGAGGATTACGTGAAAGCCCGGCCGGATATCTTCTTCTTGGGGCCGGATGATTCCCTGCGCTCCAATCGCGCCTTCGGCCAGGTGGCGGGGCATTACGCCATTGACATGTTCATCGGCAGTACGCTGCAAATCGATAAATACGGCAACTCCAGCACCGCCACGGCAGGGCGTATCGCAGGCTTCGGCGGCGGTCCCAACATGGGCTGTGACCCCCGTGGGCGTCGCCACTCCTCGGAGGCGTGGCTTAGATGCGGTGCCGAGGACGGCATCCTCCACGAGCGCACAGGCGGCCTCCCCCGCGGGCGGCGTCTGGTGGTGCAGATGCTGGAGACTTTCGGCGAGAAATGGGCACCGAGTTTCGTTGAAAAACTGGACGCATGGGAACTCGCCAAAGCCGCAGGCCTCGATATCCCCCCCGTCATGATCTACGGTGACGACCTGTCCCACATCGTCACGGAGGAGGGCATCGCCTACCTGCATCGGTGCAGTTCGCTTGAGCAGCGCACCGCCGCCATCCGTGCCGTGGCAGGCTTCACCGAAGTCGGCATGGCCGCAGATACAGCGGAGACGGCGAAGCTGCGAGAATTGGGAATCGTGAAAACACCGGAAGACCTCGGTATTGACCTCAATCGTGCGAACCGCAATATGCTTGCAGCAAAGAATGTGCGGGATTTGGTGACGTGTTCGGGTGGATTGTACAAACCGCCTGCACGGTTTCGGAATTGGTAATGCCCAAAACCTCCTTTTCCAACTGACGCCCCAAGAGCGAAGCGATTGGCTCGGCGGAAGGGGCGCCTGTGGTGCAAAGAAGGTGGCAGGCGAAGCCTGACGGAGGATTTGTGCTAAGTTACCACCAGCAAATATGAAACGAATCCTCAGTCCGCTTCGCGGGCAGCTCCTTTGGAAAAGGAGCCTTTGGGTCTATTCATTAATTAAGGAGGCACACCCATGAACCCCAAAGCCCTATACAAACTCGGCTACGGCCTCTACGTCCTCACCGCCGAAGCGGACGGCAAAGACAACGGCTGCATTATCAACACCGTCCTGCAAGTCACGGGTGACCCACTCGCGGGCGTTATCGCCGTCAATAAGCAGAACCATACCCACGACATGATATTGCACTCCCGCAAATTCAACGTCTCGGTGCTGACGACGGAGACGCCGTTTGAGATCTTCAAACACTTCGGCTTCCAATCCGGCGCAAGCGTGGATAAGTTCGCCGATTATTCCGACGTCACGAGAAGCGAAAACGGCCTCCTCTACCTCTCCACGCACACCAACGCCTACCTGTCCTTCGAGGTCACCGACCCCATTGACTTCGGCACGCATACCCTGTTCCGCTCGAACATCACAGGCGGCGAAGTCCTCGGCGGGGGCGAGAGTGTGACCTATGCGTACTACCAGCAACACATCAAGCCCAAACCGCAAGCCACACAAAAAACCGGCTGGCGGTGTACCATCTGCAACTACATCTACGAGGGCGACCCCCTGCCCGCAGACTTCATCTGCCCCCTATGCAAACACGGCACTGTTGATTTTGTGAAAATCACATAAACCCGTAGGGGCGGATTCTATATCCGCCCGCACGTAATCACCGTCATAAACCGGGCGGATATGGAATCCGCCCCTACATCGGAGGTTTTTTATACATGCTACACGAATTAACATTCACCTTCCCCGGCGGGACACGCACCCTACCGCCCGCGTGGTCACACACCGGCGTTGTCGGTTCCGGTGACCTTGAAATCCTGCTCCGCCAAGCCGACCTCGGCGGCGGGATGGAATTCCATGTCGTCACCCCCGTGCGGGGCTTTGACGAGGTGTGGGAAAAGATTCTGGGCCGCTTCGCCGCTGAGGCGAACCTCGGCGACGTGCGCATCCAAATCAACGACAACAACGCCACGCCCTTTGTGGTGTCGCTTCGGCTCAAACAAGCCCTCTCCGAGGCCATGGAAGGAGGGAACGCGTCATGACAAGCTGGACGGAGATGCAAAACCGCAGTTTCTACGAAGCCACCGCCCGCCAGCGGGCGAAGTATCTGCTCGACGAGGGTACATTTCACGAATTGGTCGGCCCCGAAGCAGGTCTATCCAGCCCCCACTTGCCCGTCTTGGGCGAGGCCGTGTCTTTTGATGACGGCGTGGTCACGGGCGTCGGCAAAATCGGCAGACGGCCCGTGTTCGTCATCTCGCAGGAGGGTCGCTTCATCGGCGGCTCCGTGGGCGAGGTCGGTGGGGCAAAAATGGTCGGCGTGTTTCAGTCCGCTCTCGCGCTCTATGAGAAAGCGGCGGCGAAATATCCCGGCGATGAATCCCGCCTGCCCGCCATTCTCATCTCCTTTGAGACCGGCGGCGTGCGTCTGCACGAGGCCAACGCCGGATTGCTCGCCCACGCCGAGGTCATGGAGCAAATTCAAATCTGCCGGGGCAAAATCCCCGTCCTCTCGCTGGTCGGCAGTAAGCTCGGCTGTTTCGGCGGTATGGGCTTCGTCTCGGGTGCGACAGACCTCACCATCATGAGCGAACTCGGGCGTGTCGGCCTCACGGGACCGGAGGTCATCGAAGAGGTCCTCGGCAAGCGAGAGTTCGACGCCTCCAACCGCGCGCTCATCTATCGCACCACAGGCGGCAAGCACAGGCACATCATGGGCAGCGCGAACTATCTGGCGGCAGACACGATTCATGCTTTCCGTGCGCAAGTGCAGCGCATCCTCGCCCTGCCCTACGCGGAGATTACCGCCCACCGCTCCATCGGCAGTCCGGCTCTGGTCGAGGAACAGCTCGGCCTTACAGCTCTTGCGGCTGAAATAAAGCCGAAAGACGCCGCAGAAGTCTGGGCCTATTACGGCAACGCAAATTGCGAAACCATCCCCGACCTATCTACGGACGAGTTCCTGCAACATGTCAAAACCCGGAAAGGAGGAAGCGCATCATGAGTGACACGAGACCAAAAAACTTAGTGGGCAAAGGCCGTGAGGCTCTGGAAACCCTCCTCGCCCCCGGCTCTTTCTCTGAGGGCGCAGTCGGTACGCAAACTTTAGACCCCGCACTCGGCCCCGGTGCCGTAGTGGGAACCGCTTCCTTGCAGGGGCGGACAGTTACCGTCATCGCCAACGATGCCAAAGTGCGCAATCCCCGTTTCCCCGTGGTGTTGGCAGGTGTCATCGGACTGGAAGAAGCCTACAAGATGGCCCTCGCCGTCTACCTCACCATAGAGGCCGACCGTGATGCACCCCTCGCCGAAAAGCGACCGATTCTGCTCGTCGTAGACTCCCCCGGCAACGCACCGGGCAAGGTGGAAGAGGTTTTCGGGATGCACCTCGCCACGGGAGCTTATCAGCTCGCACTCGCCGAGGCACGGCAGGCGGGCCACCCCGTGGTCGCCATGATTATCGGCAGAGCCATCAGCGGCGCATTCCTCTGCCACGGCCTGCAAGCAGACCGCATCCTCGCCCTCTCGGCGGCGCACGGCACGATGATTCACGTCATGCCCTTGGGCAGTATCGCCCGCATTACAAAGATGGACATTGAACGGCTGGAAGAACTATCCAAAACCAACCCCGTCTTCGCCTCGGGCGCAGGCTATTTCTACAAGCTCGGCGGCGTGGAGGAAGTCATAGACGACCCCGCCGACATGCCCGCCGTCATCGCGAAGCATATCGCAGAAATCTACAAGCTAAACGCCGAAGACCGCGCCGATGAACTCGGCCCTTGGGGGCGCGGTACACTCGGCGCAGAGCGCGGCGGCAGAACCAAACGGGGACAGGTGTTAGACCTTATGGCGTCCCAAGTCGCCGCCCTCGAAAAGGAACTACTGTCATGAGCACCGACCTCCTCGCCGCCCTCGAAGAATCCGTCATGAGCGGCGGCACGGCCCCTACGCTTCACACCATGCCCCGCCGCACCTTGGCGGACAAAGGCATCGCCGGGCCGTCCGGCGCGCATGTGATTGAGGAAATCCATACACCGTTCAATTTGGCCTACATCACCGTTACCACAGGGACTACGGCTTTCCAAAATATCGTCGGCGTAACGACGGAGGAACGCCCCGACCGTATCACGGCGGCGCAAAAAGCCCTGACACTCGCCGAAGTTCGGGCGGGCGACCATCTATTGTTCACCTACCCGCCGCTCGTCAATGTGTTCCCCAAGGAAGCCTTGGAGCAGCACGGCGTAACGTGGTCGTTTCTGCACGCCTCCAGCCGGGACGCGCTTTTGCTCGCCCTCTGCAAAGAGCGGCCACAGGTTGTCCTCGGTGAATCGTCTTTCCTGCGGCTCGCCCTGGCGGGTGCGAAGCAATTGGGGCTAACGTCCCTGCTCCCGCAGGACACTATTTTCATCGCGGCGGGCACGCCCTTAGACCCCGACCTCGCCGCCACCGTCCGAGACACGACGGGCGGCACGGCGCACGACCTCTACGGCTGCCAGGAATTCGGCTGGCTCACGCTGGACGGCATCCCGCTTCGGGACGATATCACCCTGCTGCAAACCGACGAGAGCGAGTATCACGACCTACTCGTCGGCGGTCTCCCCACGGGTGACCGTTTCCCCGTTTTGGACACCGGCCACTACCTCAACTCTACGGGCAAAATCATCACCTACGCCCGTCAGCGCGGCGGGGTTGAACTTGAAACCACTATCTTAGCCTCTCCGGCAAAAGGCCGTGAAACCGTGGAACGACTGGCAAAGACGATACTGCGCATCAAGGCGAAAATCGTCCGCGTATCACCCGACCTCGTGTTGGACAGCACACACACAGTCCTCTCCGTCTCCGGCCTCCGCACATTGGAAGGCCCGGTACAGACACGGATGATAGACAGCCTGCTCCGCTCTCAGATGGCGTACCAGTCGAGCAGCAAAGCCGACCCCACTTGGATGAAAGGACGATGACCGTGTTCGCCCGCCATGATTTGCTCCTGTTGGATGCCGCCGCCAGAGAGTACGCCCGCAAGTCGGCCATCCCCCTGCACCTCACACTCCCGGACGCGCTGATTGACGCGGTGATTTTCTCGGACGTGCCTGCGATTGTCAGGCGGCAGGAAGATGCGGCTCCCGGATTCGCCCAAGTCGGCTTCTCCTCCCACCTCCGCCGCGAGGGCATACGTGTGCGGATTTCCGCAACTGTCCCGGCAGACGGTGTGCGGGGACGCATCACCCCCTTTGATGCAATGGCCATGTGGAACCAAGGCGGTGCGCCGAAAATGCTGATGCGCCTTGCGGATGAAAGGGGCATAGATGTGGGTCTCTATGGTTCCGCCGCGTTGGAGGCCGTCACCGGCCTCCCCTATCTGACATCCGATTCGGACATAGATGTGTTAGTCCGACCGCAAGGTGATACCGATTTACGAGCCTTTTATGAGGCGGCGATAACGCTCGGCAAGGCGCACAACGTTCGCTTTGATATGGAGGCTTTATGCACCGACGGGGCGGGGGTGAAGCTTGCCGAACTCTTCTCCGGACAGAAAACGGTGTTATGCAAAGCTCTGCATACTGTGGAGTTGCGGCCGATAACTTGTGCAACGCTACCAATATAAAAATCCCGCACGGTCAAAACCGTGCGGGATTTTTGTAACAACGGATGCTCCTACAGGCCTTTTTCGTCCAAAAACGCCCCAATCACATCAGCCAAACACGGGCTCCCAATCTCCTGCAAGGCATATTCAATCCGCGTATTCGGCTTGTTCATCGGAATAATCCGAGCCAAATCAATCGGGGTTGCGATAATCACGCAGTCACAGGGCGTGTTCTCGATGGTTGCGGCGAGGTCGGCGATTTGTTGCTCGCCGTAGCCCATGGCGGGCAGCACCGTACCGATGTCCGGGTAGATTTCAAAGGTCTCGGCCAGTTTGCCCACGGCGTAGGGACGCGGGTCAACGATCTCTGCCGCACCGAAGCGATGTGCGGCGACAACACCCGCACCGATTTTCATATCCCCATGCGTCAACGTCGGGCCGTCCTCGACAACGAGCACACGCTTGCCCTTGATTATCCCCGGCGCATCGGCGTGAATCATCGAGGCCGCGTCAATCACAGTCGCATTCGGATTGAGCTTCGTCACATTCTCCCGCACGGCTTGGATGCCCGCGAAATCCGCGCTGTCAATCTTGTTAATCACCACCGCATCCGCGATGCGCAAGGTGACCTCACCGGGATAATAGCTGCACTCATGCCCCGGACGATGCGGGTCCACCACTGTGACCATGAGGTCGGGCTTGTAAAACGGGAAGTCATTGTTCCCGCCGTCCCAGAGGATGACATCGCAACCGGCGGGGTCATTCTCCGCCTGCTCCAAAATGGCGGCGTAATCCACGCCCGCATAGATGACGTTCCCGGCGGCAATGTGCGGCTCATACTCCTCCATCTCCTCAATGGTGCAGTTGTGTTTTTTCAAATCGTCCAAAGACGCGAACCGCTGGACTTTTTGCGCGTTCAAATCGCCGTAAGGCATGGGGTGGCGCACAGCGATGACCTTGAGGCCTCTCTCATTGAGCAGCTCGGCAATCTTCCGTGTCGTCTGGCTCTTGCCGCAACCCGTCCGCACGGCACCGATGGCGATAACGGGCTTCTTGCTCGGCAGCATGGTCTGCTTCGGCCCGAGCAGCGCAAAAGCCGCTCCCGCTGCGTTCACTTTTGCGCCGACACCCATAACAAATTCATACGGTACGTCACTATACGCAAAGACGCATGCGTCTGCGTCATATTTCTCGATAAGCGTCTCCAGCTCCTCCTGCGGATAGATGGGAATCCCATTCGGGTACAGCTCGCCCGCCAGCTCTTTCGGATATGAGCGGCCCGCGATATCCGGGATTTGCGCCGCCGTGAAAGCAACGACTTCATAGTTGGGGTTGTCGCGGTAGAACGTATTGAAGTTGTGGAAATCCCGCCCTGCGGCTCCGATGATGATGACTTTTTTCATATTGCGATTCTCTCCTTGTTCGTTGGAATAAGTTGCAGTATACCATGTTATGAATTTTTATGCAAGTATTTTTTGAAAATTTGAATTATTATTCATTTTTAACTCATCACCGCAGGCTCCTCCAACAAGCCTTTTATCCGCCGCTGAAATACTGCGGCGGCCGTGCCGTCGATAATGCGGTGGTCATACGTCAAACAGATCATCACGAACTTCCGTGTTACGAATGCCCCGCCCACAAGAGCTAACTCTTCATGTAAACTGCCGACACCCAAAATCGCCGCATTGGGTTGGTTGATGATGGGTGTAAACGTAAAAATCCCGCTCGCTCCCGGATTTGTAACGGTAAATACGCTGCCCCTGCACTCATCGGGCAAAAGTTGCCCGCCGCGGGCACGGGCGGCCAAATCCTTGGCGCGGACAGATAGTTCCGTGAGCGTGAGCTTGTCGGCGTCACGGATGACAGGCACCATCAGCCCCTCGTCCAAGGCTACGGCCACGCCGATATTCGTCTGCGCACGGGTGATGAGCCTGCAGTTCGCCATGTCAATCTCCGTGCGGAACAAATCCGATTCCGCAACGGCATGAGCGGCGGCTTTGATGATAAAGTCGTTGATTGTAACCTTTTCCGCGCACCCCTCATTGACTTCGGCGCGGAGGGCGAGGAGGTCATCCATGTAGACCTTCATGCTCTGCGTGACGGCGGGAATCTCCGCCGCACGCGTCATCCGCTCTGCAATGACGGCACGCATCCCGGCTAGAGGCACGGTCGTATCGCCGTCAGCGTGGCCGGCATCCGCCGAGACTTTTTGCACGTCACGGGCTTTGATAACGCCGCCGTGTCCGCTGCCCGTGAGTGTGCCTAAGTCCACGCCGGCCTGGGCGGCCAAGGTTCTGGCATAGGGCGTGGCAAGAGGTATTATCGAGTTTTGAGTGCTGCATGTTGTGTGCTGAGCAGGGACATGGGCAAGCGGAGCATCGGGGACGCCGCCCCCTACAGAAGCAGATGGAACCATAGGCGCGTCCGGGACGGTCTCGCCCCGCTCACCTATGTAGCCGACTGTGACCGTCACGGGGACGACATCTCCGTCCTCGTAATACTTCACCAACAAGATGCCGGCGGCGGGGGATTCGGTTTCCATGGTGATTTTGTCTGTCTCAATCTCCATAATCGCCTCGCCCGCCTCTATGCGGTCGCCCACATCTTTCAGCCAACGGACGATTTTACCCTCTTCCATGGCCATCCCGGCCTTGGGCATGATGAGTTCGGTCATGAGGTGCTCCTTTTCGTCGCAATGCAAAATTCAGGGCAAGGGCAACGGGCGGCAGAATGCGCTCCTACTACGCACGCGGGGTGTCATCGTCCCGCTCTCTCAATCTTGGCGCAAAAGGGGGGGCACGGGGAGGCCCCTACGACTGCGTCTCCCGCACGGCCTGCACAATCTCCTCCACGGTGGGGAAACAGTTTTTTTCCAACACGGGATTAAACGGAATCGGGGCACTTACCGCCCCCAGGCGTTTGACGGGGGCGTCGAGGTAGTAAAACGCCTCACTCTCGTGAATCGTCGCCGCTAATTCGCCGCCGAATCCGGCGAACTTTACCGCCTCGTGGACGATGACGCAATGCTTCGTCTTCTTCACCGACTGAATCAGCGTCGCTGTATCCAATGGCAAGAGCGTGCGGATGTCGATAACCTCCGCGTCAATCCCCTCTTGCGCCAACAGCTCCGCCGCTTGGAGGGATAATTGCACCATACGTCCGTAGGTGATAATGGTACAATCCGCCCCCGGGCGTTTGATGTCGGCTATGCCGAAGGGGATGGTATACTCCTCCTCCGGCACGTCGCCTTTTGTGCGATAGAGCAGCTTTTGCTCCAAGAAAATCACGGGATTGTCATCCCGAATCGCCGTCTTTAACAGCCCCTTGGCGTCATAGGGCGTGGACGGAACCACAACTTTCAGCCCCGGGATGTGGGCGTAAATCGTCTCCAAACTCTGCGAGTGCTGCGCCGCCGCACCCGTTCCGCCGCCGGCCGCCGTGCGGAGTACCATAGGCACCTTCGCCTTGCCGCCGAACATGTAGCGCATCTTCGGAGCCTGGTTTAATATGTGGTCGAAGCACACAGTCATAAAATCGGAAAACATCAGTTCCACAATGGGACGGCTCCCCGTGACGGCGGCACCGACAGCCGCGCCGACAAAACCGTTCTCCGAAATCGGCGTGTCGCGCACCCGCTCCGGGCCGAACTCCGCCAGCATTCCGTTGGAGATACCGAAAGCCCCGCCATAGACGCCGATATCCTCGCCCATGAAAAACACATCGGGGTCACAGCGCATCTCTTCGCTCATGGCCTCTTTGACAGCTTGGGCGTAGGTAATTTCTCTCATATCGCTACCTCCTAAGCGTAGATGTCGGTCAAGATGGTGTCAAGTGACGGCTCAGGCGATGCCTTGCCGTAGGCTACTGCCGCTTCGATAATGGCTGTGGTCTCTTTGTCCATCTCGTCTATCGCTTCTGCGGTAAAAATTTCCTTGTCCAGCAGGTATTTTTTGTGCCTGAGAATCGGGCATTTCTCCCGCCACTCGGCAATCTCCGCTTTCGTGCGATAGAGGTTACCGTCCGACTTCGAGTGGCCGGAGATGCGGTAGGTATTCTCCACAATCAGCATGGGGCCGTGTTCGACGACGTAGTCACGGGCGTGCTTCACGGTGTCGTAGACCGCAATGACATCGTTGCCGTCCACCGTCTCGGCGGGGATGCCGAAGGGGTACGCCCGCTTGGTCAAATCGGGGTCACTACTGGCCTTGGAGATGTGCAGAGACATGCCGTAAGTGTTGTTAACCAGCACGAAAAGCACGGGCAGATTCCACAGGGCGGCGAGGTTCATCGCCTCGTGAACCGCACCCAAGTTCGCCGCGCCGTCGCCGAAAAAGCAGAGGACGATTCTGTCCTCACCCCGCCGCCGAATCGTCATCCCCGCTCCGCAAGCGATGGGTGCGCTCGACCCCAAGATGCCGTTCGCACCGAGGATGCCTTTGTCAAGGTCCGCGATGTGCATCGATCCGCCCTTGCCCTTGCAGACGCCGTCGGACTTTGCGAGGATTTCGGCCATCATGGCATTGATGTCTACGCCTTTGGCCAACGCATGATTGTGCCCTCTGTGCGTGGCGAGCAAGTAGTCCTGCGGCTCGGCGGCCAGAATCGTACCCACGGCGGTAGCTTCCTCCCCGATACCGAGGTGGGTTGTGCCGTGGACGAGCCCTTGGGCGAAGAGGGTTTGGACTTGCTCTTCAAATTTGCGGGCCAAGAGCATTTTGCTTAGAAATTCTTTGTGTAGGGCTTTGGGGTGGGTGGTTGGCAATGGGGTCAACTCCTTGTGTGGGGGGTGTTTTCTTTTGTGGAAAGCGATTGGCAATTGTCTAATCTTGCGTATTCTATTTAGACGATGGGGTGTCTATTTTGTTCCATTTTGTAGAAAAGTGTTCGTTGTAAGGGCGACCTCGCGGGGGTGCCCGCCCTCGGTCGTCCCTATCGTTTTGCTTGTTCCAACGTTGCTGCGCCTCGCCGGCGGGCAAGCCCAACGTATAATATAAATGTAACACACGGGCAAAAATGAAACCCCCGCCCCTATAAAGCGTTATGCGCTAAGCACATCCACAATCTGCGAAATAATCGGATCCAATCCAATCCCCGTCAGCAAGGCAGGCGCGCCGATAATCACAGGACATTGTACCTCCCCCGCCACCGGGGTCGTGGCAACGCAGAGGTCAAAATCCGGCGACAAATTCGGCACCTCGGTCACCTTACATTGGGTAATTTTGTATTTCCCCGCCCACCCCTTTTCATTGAGGGCCATCTCCAATTTCTTTGTGGCAATTGTCGTCGTACAGATGCCCGTACCGCAGGCCAATAAAATCTGTTTCATATGCTTCCGCTCCTTTCCTCTAGTCAAAATATGATTGAAATAATGCGGTCAATTCTTCCGCAGTCTTACACGCTTTGAGGGCAGGCAGCCTGCCCGGTTCTCGGAACGCCTGAATCAAGGCCGTCAAAAAGCCCACCTGCGTGTCCGGGTCGGTGATGGCAAGGAGAAACACCATCTCCACCTCACACGGCACATTCGGCCGTCCCATGGAGCGAAAGGTCACAGGCTCCCGCAGGGCGGCAATCGCTATGCAGGGCATAATCACATGCGCCGGGTCGGTGTGCGGGATGGCGACGCTCATCTCCGGGAAGGCAAGTCCAGTACAGTAGTCCACTTCCCGCTTGAGGACAGCGGATTTGAACGTGTCCCGCACCATCCCCGCCCCGAACAGGCAGTCTGCCAGCCGTTCAATGACTTGTAAATCGCTGTCCGCTCCCAAATCCGGCAGAATAAAATCCGGGCGGAGTTCTATTCCCGACAACATGGCTATCCCTCCAATTCTGCCGGAATCCGGCCTAGTGACGCACGCACTTCATCGGCCGTGTTCAGCCACAAGTGTTGAATCCACCCATTCACGCGGTCTGCAGCATGGCTATGGTGAACATGGGAGTGCTTCTTTTGGCTGTTTGCTGTGGTTTATTATAGCATAAATCCTTTTGCAAAGCAAAAAAGTTCTGCCTAGACTTCGGCAGAACAAGACGCGCTGGTGCCGTCTTTTATGATACAACGTTCCGGGGTACCCGCTTGCCGCTTTTGGCGACTTAGTGGGTCGGGTTGTTATACCATAAATTCTGTTGTGAAGCAAAGGGGGGCGGCTTAGACCAAGCAGGAGGCAAAAGGCGGATAAGCTCTGCATTAACTCGGCTAACCATTTGCGGGAAGAGGCGTTGGTGGTAGAGGTGGTGGTTCCGACAAATAGGCCGGGACATAGAAAACGAGCGAGGCTTTCGCCCCGCTCGTGTTTATTATTCACTACCCGTAACCATCCCCAAAAAGTACCCGTGCACGCTCAAATCATCATCCAGTTCCGGATGAAACGCCGTGACCAATTGCCGCCCCTGCCGTGCGGCGACAATCTTGCCGTCCACCTCGGCCAAAGGCTCTGTGCCGTCCCACAGCGTCTCGACATACGGCGCGCGGATAAAAGTCATGGGAATCTCGCCCAGGCCCTTGAACTCTGCCCTCGTATGGAAACTGCCCAACTGCCGCCCGTAAGCGTTGCGTTTGGCGCGGATGTCCATCGTAGCGAGGTGCCGCTTGTCGTCGTTCGCGATTTCCTTTGCCAAGAGCAAAAGCCCCGCGCAGGTGCCAAAGACGGGAAGCCCGCCTTTTATGAGCGTCTGAATGGGGTCAAACAGCTCCAACTCCCGGAGCAGCTTTCCCATCGTCGTACTTTCGCCGCCGGGGAGGATGAGACCGTCGAACGCGGTGGGGATGTGGCTCTTCTGCCGAATTTCGAAGCTCTCTACGCCGAGAGCCTCCAACATATGCCGATGCTCGATGAATGCACCTTGTAAGGCTAAAACGCCGATGCGCATCAGATGCCCCTCTGTGCCATAAGCAGTTCGATCTCCTGCTCGTTGATGCCCACCATAGGCTCACCGAGGTCAGCGGAAATCTCTGCCAAGAGCTTGAAGTCCGTGAAGTTCGTCGTCGCCTGCACAATGGCCGCCGCCCGCCGCGCGGGGTCGCCGGACTTGAAGATGCCGGAGCCGACGAACACACCCTCTGCGCCAAGCTGCATCATCAGCGACGCGTCCGCCGGGGAGGCAATGCCGCCTGCGGCGAAGTTCACCACAGGGAGCCGCCCGTGGTCGCTGACGTAGACCAGCAGGTCATAGGGGACTTGCAATTCTTTAGCCGCATGGTACAGCTCGTCCGTGCGCAGGGCTTGGATTTTGCGGAGTTCAGCCTGCATCATGCGCATGTGGCGCACGGCTTGGACGACATCGCCCGTGCCGGGTTCGCCCTTGGTGCGAATCATGGATGCGCCCTCGTTAATCCGCCGCAGAGCCTCGCCTAAATTCTGTGCGCCACAGACAAAGGGAACGGCAAAACGGGTTTTGTCGATGTGATAGGTGTCATCCGCCGGGGTGAGCACTTCGCTCTCGTCAATGTAGTCAATCTCCAAGGCTTCCAAAATCTGCGCCTCGGCGAAGTGACCCAGCCGGCATTTCGCCATGACGGGGATAGTGACGGCTTCCTGAATGCTTTTAATCATCTTCGGGTCGCTCATGCGGGACACGCCGCCCGCCGCCCGAATATCCGCCGGGACACGCTCAAGTGCCATGACGGCACAGGCACCCGCCTGCTCTGCAATGACGGCCTGTTCGGGCGTTGTGACGTCCATAATGACGCCGCCCTTGAGCATCTGGGCCAGGTTTCTGTTGAGTTCGCTTCTGTCGTTTTGCATGGGAATCATCCTTTTCTCTCAGTTGATGGCATCAAAGGAACACAGACGGCCAAAGGCCGCCCCTACATTGAGGCCCCAAAATTTATACAGTCATAGGGGCGGCCTTTGGCCGTCCGCCACCCTTAAGTATACGTCATACGCTTTAGGAAGTCAAATCAATCTAAATCTACCCCGAACTTCGTGCGGTAGTTGTCGATACAGGTCTGAATAATCCGCTTGGCATCTTCTTCGCCCATGACTTCGTCCACGGCAGTCTCTTTTTTCTCCAATGCCTTGTAGACGGAGAAGAAATGGTGCATCTCGTCCGTGATGTGTTTGGGGAGGGTGTGGATGCTGCGATAGCCGTTGTAGGTGGGATCACCGTAGGGGACAGCGATGATTTTTTCATCGGCTCGTCCGTTATCCAGCATCTTGATGACCCCAATCGGATAACAGCGCACAAGGCTCATGGGGTGCAAAATCTCCGAGCAGATGACCAACACATCCAGCGGGTCATCATCGTCGGCGTAGGTCAGCGGAATCAGCCCGTAGTTGGCGGGGTAGTGCGTAGAGGTGTGGAGGACACGGTCCATGGTAATAAGACCCGTCTCCTTGTCGAGTTCGTATTTGACCTTGCTGTTTTTCGGAATTTCAATGACGGCGATAAAATCGTCCGGCCGGACGCGGGCGGGATTTAGGTCATGATAAATGTTCATAGAGGCTCCTTTCAGTCGCAATTAACAGTTGCGGTATCGCCTGCGGCGATGACTTTATTGTAGGGGGCGGCGTCCCCGACGCCCCGGCTCTTACGTGGCAGACATCGAAACGACGGGGCGTCGGGGGCGCCGCCCCCTACAGTTCTTTTTTGAGCTTGCGGATGTCCCTGCCGAAAAATGTAAGTATTTCGTATTCGCCCTCTAAGCGAGACATGATTTGGGGGGTGTATTTTGTACTGAGGGCTTCTATGCTGTAGTTGGAACTGATGATGGTCTGCTTTTTACTGAGCAGACGGGTGTTGAGGAGGGTGTAGAGGGTGCTGATGACTAGAGGTGTGACCCATTCGGTGCCGAGATCGTCTAAGATGAGGAGGTCACAGCTTAGGTAGCGATCGGTTTCTGTTTGGAGTTCTTCCGCAGTATCGCCTCTGGCAAATTTCTCGGCCTCGAAGCGGGCAAACAGACGGCCCGCGGTGTCGTAGACCACAGAGTGACCGCTCTCGGACACGGTTTTGGCGATGCAGGAGGACAAAAACGTCTTGCCCAAACCCGGTGCGCCTGTGAGGAAGAGATTGCCGGATTTTGCGCCGAAGCGGTCGGCGTAGCTGCGGCAGATTTGGTATTTCATCTCCATATTCTCCCGCGCGGTCATGCCGCATTCGGGGAGGATGGTACGGTCATCGTAGTAATTGAGAGAAAAAGCGTCAAAGTGTTCCTCGCCGATGTTGAGCAGGTTGCTGAGTTCTGCGGCTTGGAGATTGTCGTAGAGCTCCAACAGGCAGACGCAGATGGCGGTGCCGTCGTGACCTGTGTCGCTGCAAGTGAGACAGAGGGGGACTTCATCTAAGTAATCCGCCGGATAACCGGCCTCGGTGAGTAACATGCGGCTCTCGGCTTGGAGGGCTTGGTTTTCCTGCCCGATGGCGGCGAGCCGCAGCTCCGGCTCTGAGCCGGGGGTCATGGCGAGGTCTATGCTCTCGGCTACCGTCTCACGGAGCCGCCCGTCAATCTCTCGGATGCGGGGCAAGCGGGCGTAAACTTCCGCTTGCCGTTGCCGCAATTCTGTCTCATGCCGGGCTTTTTGTGCGCTGAATTGTTCTCTTGCCTGCCGAAGCAGGTCGCTGTTCTTTGCCAAGCGGGGTCGCCTCCTTTACTTCTGCTTCATCTGTTCGAGCAGCCGCCGATTTCGTGCGATTTCGTCCCGATTCGGAGCGGCCTCCGTGGTTGCGGGGTGTTTTTTGCCGCGGGGCTTTTGGCTCGGCTCGGCGGTCTCTATGGCCTCCAGTGTGCGGAGGCCTTTCTCGTGCCAGTTCGCCAGAATCTTATTTAAGTAAGGCCATTTGAGTTCGCCCGTGGCCATTACGGTCTTGTCGTAGGCGAGGGCGATAGTTTCCAAGTCGAAGCCCTTTTCCAAGATGGCGTACATATTTTTTTCCTGCGAGGGGGTCAGCTTGTCCTGTTTGATGTCTAAGACTTTTTTCAACCGTCCCAACTCGCTCTGTCTGCGCTCCCTGTGGGCGATGTGTTCCATAGCGGCATCCAGCGTGGTGATGTCCTCACGGCTCCAGCTGTAGGCGACTTTTTCTATGCCGCGCAGGGTGGGACTTTTGCCGGGGCCGTAGCGGGCGCGGTGTTCTTTCGTCAGATGGCTCACCAGTTGGTAAATCACCTCAGACGGGAGGCCGAGGTGGCGGTAGATGCCCATGAGGATGTTCAAGTCCGGAGCGGTGAGGATTTTCCCGAGGATGCCGCCGGCTTCTTTCACCAATGCGGCGAAAGCGGGATCGGCGGTCATCTCCTGTTCAATCTCCGCCGCCGAGTACTGCGGCAACTCATCCGCACGGGGTGCCTCCTGCGGCTGCTCTGCCGCCTGCCGCACGCCGCTGCCGGAGACGAGGCCAAGGCTCGCCAGCACACAGACGGCATCGGCGACCTCTTGCTCGGAGAGCCGCAAGGCCTCTGTCGCACCTGCGGTGCTGAGCGTGCCGTGCTGTTGCAGGATGTAGAGATAGAGCAGGGTCGCATTTCCGTCCGCACGGCGCAGAAGTTTGGCCAGAGCAGAGCCGGAGATGAAGTGATTTTCTTGGTCGGGCAGGTGGAATCGCTTTTCTTCCATGGTGGGGTGTTCCTCCGTCGGGCTTCTATTATAGCAAATTTGTGGAGGGGGTGCAATGTAAATAATTTTGCGGGGGGCATCCCCTGTCATTCTGAGCCTTAGGCGAAGAATCTTTCTTTTGGGGGCTAAGATTCTTCGCTTCGCTCAGAATGACAGGGCGTTCGTTGTAGGGCACGATGTCCTCATCGCGCCGTGCGCTGAACATACGAGGATAATGCGGCGCGATGAGGACATCGCGCCCTACGGATGTGCGTGCCTTGCAGGGACACCCTTCGCCCTTATAGTCGATTAACTATAAAACCGCCCACATCTTTGGGGTCTGCTTTACGCATTTCTGCGTCGTCATCCTTGAACTGCGTAAAGCAGCCTCCCAAACCTGTAGACTATTTTAAAGTTAATCGACTATATCTGTACACTACCAACTGTACACTACACGCACGCACCCCCTTGACAAACACCGTAAAATCCTATAAAGTAAAGGTTGTTAAAAATCAGACGTTCCAAGAGATGTACGCCTCCTTGGACTACACTATATCGGAGGGAAAACACCAGATGTCACGCTTCGTTTACGCAGACAACGCCGCAACGGCGAAATTATCCCAAACCGCCCTCGATGCCATGCTCCCTTGGCTCAAGGAAGGTTACGGCAACCCTTCGTCCGTCTATCGGCTGGGGCGGGAGGCACGCAGAGCTTTGGACGGAGCCCGTGACCAAGTCGCCGCCGCCATCGGAGCGAAGCCGGAGGAGATTTTATTCACCGGCAGCGGCACCGAGGCCGACAACTGGGCGATTCGGGGCCTGTGCGAGAAACTGAGGGAAAAAGGGCGGCACATTATTACTTCGGCTATCGAACACCACGCCGTGTCGCACACGCTGGAGGCCTTGGAAAAGCAGGGTTTTGAAGTCACCTATCTGTCCGTGGATTCCTGCGGGCGGGTTTCTGTAGAGGACGTGAAGGCCGCTATTCGGCCGGACACCATCCTCATCACCATCATGTTCGCCAATAATGAGATCGGCACCATCCAGCCCATCGCGGAAATCGGCGCAATCGCGCGGGAACACGGCATATTCTTCCACACGGATGCGGTGCAGGCCGCGGGGCATGTGCCTGTAGACGTGGGGGCGATGCACATTGATTTGCTCGCGCTCTCGGCGCATAAGTTCGGCGGGCCGAAAGGCGTGGGTGCGCTGTATGTGCGTAAGGGAATAAAACTCCCGTCTTTCATCACGGGCGGCGGCCAAGAAAAAGGACGCCGCGCCGGGACGGAGAACGTGGCCGGCATCGTCGGCATGGCAGCGGCTTTGACCGAAGCCGTCGCGCATATGGATGAAAATCGAGCAAAAGTCGAAGCCCTGCGGGACAAGCTTATCGCAGGGATGCTGCAAATTCCCGCCGTCAGGCTCACGGGCGACCCCGTAAACCGTCTGCCGGGCAACGCAAGTTTCGTGGTGGAATGCGTCGAGGGCGAGGCGATGATTTTGATGCTGGACGCACAGGGTATCGCCGCGTCGTCCGGTTCCGCTTGCTCCTCCGGGGCACTAGACCCCTCACATGTGCTGCTCGCCATCGGACTGCCGCATGAGCACGCCCACGGCTCCGTGCGCTTCAGTTTGGGCGAGGCGAACACGGAAGCGGATGTGGACTATATCTTGGAGAAAATGCCGCCCATCGCAGCAAAGCTCCGCGCCATGTCACCCTTGTGGGAGGAGCGGGCCGATGACTGATTTGCAAAAGGAAATCCGCAAACTCAAAGAGGCGACCGATGCCCTGATTCTGGCTCATTACTACCAGACGTTGGATGTGCAAGACGTGGCCGATGTCGTCGGTGACAGCTTTGAGATGGCCAAGCGGGCCAGAGACGCCGAGGAATCCACCATTGTGGTCTGTGGCGTCGTGTTCATGGCCGAGAGTGCCAAGATTTTAAGCCCGCAAAAAACCGTCCTGCTCCCCGCCCCCGATGCGGGCTGTCCCATGGCTGACATGGTCGAGCCGGAGGATGTGTTGGCACTGCGGGCAAAACACCCGCACGCCAAGGTCATGTGCTATGTGAACTCATCTGCCGCCGTCAAGGCCGTGTCGGATGTGTGTTGCACTTCATCCTCGGCGGTGCGAATTGCGCGGAAGTTGGATGCGCACGAGATTATCTTCATCCCCGACCGCAACCTCGGCCGCTATGTGGCAGAGCAAGTGCCGGAGAAAAAATTCCATTTCCACCCCGGTTTCTGTCCCATCCACGACAGGGTGACGGCGGAACAGGTGCAAAAGGCGCGGGAACGGTATCCCAAGGCCGTCTTTGCCGCCCACCCCGAGTGCCGGGAAGAGGTGCTTGTCCTCGCTGATTTCATCGGCAGTACGGCTGAAATCATCGGCTATGCGAGGAAGCGAAAAGAGGCTGAAATCATCATCGGCACGGAAATCGGCGTCCTCGAACTGCTCCAGCGGGAGATGCCGGAAAAGAAGATTTTATCCGTCTCGGCCGGGTTTGTCTGTCCGAACATGAAAAAGACCACCCTGCAAGACGTGTATAACGCCCTCGCAACCGGAGTGCATGAGATTCATTTAAATCACGAAGAAATCCAAGCGGCCAGGGCCACGCTTGACCGCATGATTTCGTTATAAGTCCGATTGTAGGGCGCGATGTCTTCATCGCGCCGCCCCCCGAAACGCTACACGGCGCGATGAGGACATCGCGCCCTACCAAAGGAGAATACACAGATATGTACTCAGAAAAAGTTATGGACCACTTCGCCAACCCGCGCAACGTCGGGGAACTTGAGGGAGCAAACGCCATCGGCCAAGTGGGCAACCCCAAATGCGGGGACATTATGAAGATTTACATGCGCATCGAGGACGATGTCATCCAAGACGTCAGCTTCAAGACTTTCGGCTGCGGTGCGGCCATCGCGACGAGTTCCATCTCCACGGAGATGGTCAAGGGCAAAACGATTCAGGAAGCCTTGGCCGTCTCCAACAAAGCCGTCACCGAGGCATTGGACGGTCTGCCGCAGGAGAAAGTGCATTGCTCTGTCCTCGCCGAAGCCGGGATTCGGTCGGCGATTGCGGATTATTATGAACGGCAGGGGATAGACCCGACACCGATTGTGGGGTGCGGGTATGACTGTGAAAGTTGTCATGGGCATTGATTTTGATTGCAAGGGCAATCTGCCCTTGACCTGATTCCCCTCCTCGGAGGGGTGCCCGAAGGGCGGGGTGGTGCCCTTGCCCTTTGTGTATGGTGCGATGTCTTCGTCGCGCCGCATCCCCCTAAATGCAATACCACGGCGCGATGAGGACATCGCGCCCTACGCGACATACACGCCCCGTGGCACCACCCCGTCAGGCTTCGCCTGCCACCCCTCCAAGGAGGGGAATTTTGATGAGGGCACAACCCCACACCCATAAAAATCCCCCGCCGATGGCGGGGGATTTTTTTCAACGTCTGTACTTGTACCGTTCCTCTTCGGAAACTTGGATTTCGCTGTGTTCTTCTTCGTATTCCTCAATACATTTTTCCACGAGAAATTCTAGTTGTGCGTTGAGAGAACGGCGGTTTTTCTTGGCGATATGTGTAATTTTGATAAGGGGTATTTCTTCTATCCGAAGGCCTGTCTGCACTTTATCTCCTGACATGATAACACCTCGATGCCATTTTGTTAGCATTATATTACTGAAAAATCTATTGACTTTCTGCGAATAAAACGATAGTATATTGCTAGCAAATCGGAGGTGTTTTTTATGAAATTATATGAAGATATTCTGACAAAAGCGTTCCGGGACATCGTAGAAACACAGTGTTACCAAGCCCTACAACAAATACAGGCCATCATTGAAAATGATGACCTCAGCGATTTTGACTGTGTAGAAGCAATCGTGCGTGTATTTGAAAAAATGGGTAGTGACGGCGGCAGTCGGCACGACTTTTAAAAATATCCCCCGCCTATGGCGGGGGATATTTTTCTTATAAACCCTAAAACAAACCCGAAATTCGTCCCATGCTATCCACGTCAATCCGCTCTGCGCTCGGCACTTTCGGCAGACCCGGCATGGTCATGATGTCCCCGGTCAAGGCCACGATGAAGCCCGCGCCGGCGGATACTTTCAAATTCCGCACCGTGACCGTGAAGCCCTCGGGCGCACAGCGCAGGGTCTGGTCGTCGGAGAAGCTGTACTGCGTCTTGGCCATGCAAATCGGCAGTTTGCCGAAGCCTAATGCCGTGAGCTGTTCCGCCTGTTTCTTGGCGGCGGGGGTGAGCAGTACGCCGTCGCCCCGATAGATGCGGCGCACGATGGCGTCGAGCTTTTCCTCGATTGTGGCATCCGTGTCATAGACGTAGGCCAGTTCGCTCTCGGTCTCGCAGAGGCGCACGACTTCCCTCGCCAATGCCTCGCCGCCAAGGCCGCCTTTGCCCCAGACTTCGGAGAGGGCCACGTTCACGCCGAGTTCCCGGCAACGGTCTTCGATGAGCCTAAGTTCCTCCACCGTGTCCGTGGGGAAGCGGTTGATGGCGACGACTGCGGGCAGACCGAAAACTTTGGTGATATTCTCCACATGCCGCAGGAGATTCGGCAGACCCAAATCGAGAGCCGCTACGTTGGGCGTGCCGAGGTCGGCTTTGGCCACACCGCCGTGGTGCTTGAGCGCGCGGACAGTGGCCACGATGACCACGGCGTCCGGCTTCAAGCCCGCCGCGCGGCACTTGATGTCGAGGAACTTCTCCGCGCCCAAATCCGCGCCGAACCCGGCCTCGGTGACGGCGTAGTCGCCGAGTTTGAGTGCCATCCTCGTCGCCGTCACGGAGTTACAGCCATGGGCGATGTTGGCAAAGGGACCGCCGTGGATGAGGGCGGGCGTCCCCTCAAGCGTCTGCACGAGGTTGGGCTTGAGCGCGTCTTTGAGCAGGGCCGCCATGGCACCCTGCGCTTTCAAATCCGCCGCCGTGATGGGCCTGTCGTCCCGTGTATAGGCCACAATCATGCGGCCGAGGCGGGCCTTGAGGTCGTCAATGTCCTGCGAGAGACAGAGCACGGCCATGACTTCGGAGGCCACGGTGATATCGAAGCCGTCCTCACGCGGTACGCCGTTGACCTTGCCACCGAGGCCGTCCGTGATACAGCGAAGCTGTCTGTCGTTCATGTCCACGGCACGCCGCCAAGTAATGCGGCGGGTGTCGATGCCAAGCTCGTTGCCCTGATGGATGTGGTTGTCCAGCATGGCGGCCAGCAGGTTGTTCGCCGCGCCGATGGCGTGAAAATCGCCCGTGAAGTGGAGGTTGATGTCCTCCATCGGCACGACTTGGGCGTATCCGCCGCCTGCCGCGCCGCCTTTGACGCCGAACACGGGTCCGAGCGACGGCTCCCGCAACGCAACAACGGATTTCTTGCCGATTTTCCGCAGGGCATCGGACAGCCCGACTGTCGTCGTGGTCTTACCCTCGCCCGCGGGGGTGGGGTTGATGGCCGTGACCAGCACCAGCTTGCCGTCCGGCGCGGACGCGTGGTCGGTCAGATAGCTGTAGTCGAGTTTCGCCTTGTAGTTGCCGTACTGTTCGAGGTATTTCTCGTCAATCGCCGCTGCTTTCGCGATGTCACGGATGTGCTGCATCTCCGTAGCCTGAGCGATTTCGATATCGGATTTGATTTGCATGATGATTTGTGTCCTTCCTTTCGTAGGGGCGGCCCCGTGTGGCCGCCCTTGTATACCGTATGTTCAGGGCGGCCACACGGGGCCGCCCCTACAATTACAGTTCGCCTAATACCGTTTCGTAGATTTTATCCGCCAGCGGCAGAGCCTTCGCCAAAATTGCCTCACCGCCGACGCGGTATTGCGTGACGAAGTCCTCATCCCGAATACCGCCGATGTTGATGAGGATATTCAGCCATGCCCCTTGGATGGCGGCTTTGAGCGTCAGAGCCGCGACGCCCAAGTCGCTGGCGGCGTTGGTGTTGGAGCGTCCCAGCGCACGTTCCGTCAGTTCCAGCGCGGCGAGGGAGCACTCCATCATCTCATAGGGCGTGAGCGTGCACGCCTTGAGAGCCGCCTGCATGGCCGCTTTGCGGGCGGCTTTTTCCTCGTCCGTGTCTTTCGGCATGGCGAACACGGCGGTGACACCATTGAACGCCTCGGTATCTCTGTCGATGACGTCCACCAGTTGCAGACGAAGCCGTCCGCCCTCGGTAATGATTTCCTGCATGAGAGCCTCATGCGCCTGATACTTCTCCTTGCCCGCGGTGAGCGATGCCACCATCGTGGTCAATGCCGCACCCAAAGAGCCGGCGAGTGCCGCCGCAGAGCCGCCCCCGGGCGCGGGCGCGTCAGAGCCGAGAAGTGCGGTGAATGCGGGAATGGTCATGTCGGTTAGTTTCATGTGGTTTCTCCTTGCATTGTAGGGGTCGATGCCCACATCGACCCGTTCGTAGCTAAGGTGCATTGAGAGGGAGCGGGCCGATGTGGGCATCGGCCCCTACACCATGGTGTTGCGATGTTGGTGTGCGGGGCGTCGAGGACGCCGCCCCCTACACCTACCCCAACAAATGATTTTCCAGCACCTGCTTGTCATAATCAAAATTCTCAATTTTCAGATAATATTCCGCACAGTCAATCAGAGCCTTTGCCGGAGCCAATCCGATGACTTCGCTGCCGATGATGTTTACGCCCCAACGCTGTGCCTCGAAACGCACGGCCTCAAAGACACGATACAAGGGCGTACCCTCAAAGTTGACCATGTTCATGGACACTTGGGCGATGTTTCTGTCCTCCAGCATGATACCGATACCCTTGCAATACTTGTATCCGCCGGAGGAGCCGCGGATTGTCTTGGCGATGGCGTTGGCGATGTCCAAGTTATCCGTGTCCAAGTTGATGTTGAACGCCACTAACGGCGGTCTCGCGCCTACGGCGGTGACGCCTGCGGTGGGGTGGATGACGGGTGCGCCGAAGTCGGGGTGCCAGTCGGGGTCTTTGATCTTTTCGGGCATCCCCTCGAACTGGCCTTTACGCACTTTCGCCAGATTCTCCCGCTCGGGGCGGGTGGCGGAGTATTCGTAGAGGAAGATGGGGATGTTCAACTCGTCGTTGATGCGTTTCGCCACGGCTTTGGAAATCTCCACGCACTCGTCCACGCTGATGTCCTTGATGGGGACGAAGGGGATGACATCCGTCGCGCCCATGCGGGGGTGTTCGCCCGTGTGCTCCCGCATGTCGATTTTCTCACTCGCCAGTTTGCAGAGCTGAAACGCGACTTCGGCAATGCCGTCCGGGTCGCCCACGAGTGTGAACACACTACGGTTGTGACTGGGATCGGATGAGTAGTCTAAGAGCGTGACACCGGGGATGCTCCGTGCGGTCGCCGCCAGAGCGTCAACCACCGTTTGGTCACGGCCTTCGCTGAAATTGGGGATACATTCGACAATCTTTGCCATAGGGGTGCCTCCTGTTAAATTGGTATAGGTATATGATACCAAATAAAGGGGGCGTTTGGCAAGTAGCAAATGGAAAAAAAATTGATTTTTGAACTCGTATGTGGTATATTGAACGGAGAATAGATAGACCCAATTTTGGAGTATTGGACTTATGCGAATAGAGCAAATCCATTTAGATAAAACCGCGCCCCTCCCCCTCGCCGAGCAACTGGCCGGGGAGTTGCTGCGCCGCATCGTTTCCGGAGAACTGCGCGCGGGTGAAAAACTGCCCACGGAGCGGGAGCTGGCCGAGCGTCTGCAAATCGCACGCGGGACGGTCAAAAGGGCCTATGCCAGGTTGTCCGGCCTCGGTGCCATCGTCGTCCGCCAGGGCAGCGGTAGCTATGTGCAGGAAAACGGCGCGCTCTTGGAAGAGACCCAAAAGCAGGAGGCGGCGGAACTTCTCATTGCCACCATCGCCCGCCTGCGAGACATGGGGATGAGTGACAAGGAAATTTGGAGTCTCATGCGGCTCAAACTTCGGCCTTTGGAATCGGGGCGCAAAATCGCCGTCATGGTACTGTCGAACAACTACGGCATCCTCTCCGAGTTAGAGGCACAGCTCGGCTACCTCACGGGGAGTACGGGGGTGAACTACACCCTGTCGTTTACCACCCTCGCCAGTATCTCCGCCAGCCGTGACCCGGTGGAGCTTTTACTCGGCTATGACCTCATCGTGGCCACATCGGTGGACTACCCCGCTGTTCTCGATCTGACGCCCATGTACCGCCACAAGCTCATCGAAGTCACCCTCGCCCCCCGCACGCGGACGCTCATGGAACTGGGCGATTTACCCCGTGACCGCGTGGTGAGCATCATATACCGCACAAATATATTCCTAAATCTGGTGCGGGAGACTCTGACCGCGCTTGGTTTCGACGAGAGCCGCATCCTCACCTATCAAGAGGCCGACTACTCCCCCGCCCTCCACGGCGCGCATGGCGAGGCGGCCATCATCGGATTTAACGAGGCCCCGATGTATGTGAGCCCCGCGTATAAGACGAAGAACGAACGCTTCGTCGCCTCCGGCGGACGGCTCATACGGTTTGAGTATCGGATTGACAGGGGATCGTTGGGACATATTGAGGATCGGATATCGGCATTGTTGACGTAGGGGGCGGCGTCCTCGACGCCCCGCGCGCTTACACCGTAATACGACATAATACGACGGGGCGTCGCGGACGCCGCCCCCTACAATAAGGAGGAACACATCATGACAACCAACACCCAAGCCGCAAACGCCATGCAAATCAAACTGGGCACCACGCTCCCGCCCTATCCCGCTTTTCTGCCCGGCATCCGCCGTGCGCCGAGCCGGGGGTTTCGGCTGACGAAGGCGCAGACAAAAACGGCACTCAAAAATGCCCTGCGCTACATCCCCGAATCGCTCCACGAGACGCTTGCCCCGGAGTTTATGGAAGAGCTCCGCACCTATGGGCGCATCTACGGCTATCGTTACCGCCCCGAGGGGCGCATCTACGGCAAGTCTATTGACACCTACAAGGGTGCCTGTGTCGAGGGCAAAGCGTTTCAGGTGATGATTGACAACAATCTCGACTTTGAAATCGCCCTTTATCCCTACGAGCTTGTCACCTACGGTGAGACGGGCAGCGTCTGCCAGAACTGGATGCAATATCTGCTCATCAAGCAATACTTAGAAGTCATGACGCAGGAACAGACGCTGGTCATCGAGTCCGGCCACCCATTAGGGTTGTTCCCGTCCAAGCCGGACGCGCCGCGCGTTATCATCACGAACGCCCTCATGGTGGGGATGTTTGACAACATGGACGACTGGGAAATCGCCCAGCAGATGGGTGTCGCCAACTACGGCCAGATGACGGCGGGCGGCTGGATGTACATCGGCCCGCAGGGCATCGTCCACGGGACGTTTAACACGATTTTAGGCGCGGGGCGTCAGCGGCTCGGCATCCCTGCGGACGGCGATTTGCGCGGACACCTCTTCGTCACCAGCGGTCTCGGCGGCATGTCGGGGGCGCAGCCGAAGGCGATAGAGATTGCAAACGGCGTCGGCATCATCGCCGAGGTGGACTACTCCCGTATCAAAACACGGCTCGACCAAGGGTGGGTGTCCATGGCGTCCGATGATTTGGCCGAAGTCTGGGCGAAAGCACAGGAGTACATGGCGAAAAAAGAGCCGTATTCCATTGCCTACCACGGCAATATCGTGGACTTGCTGCAATATGCGGTTGACCACGACATCCATATCGAACTGCTCTCCGACCAGACCTCCTGCCACAACGTCTATGACGGCGGCTACTGTCCGCAGGGGCTTACGTTTGAGGCGCGGACGGCCATGCTCACGGAGGACAGGGATGAATTCATCCGCCGTGTCAATGAGACGCTGGTCAAGCATTTTAAACTCATCCAAACCCTGACGGCGAGAGGGACGTACTTCTTCGACTACGGCAATGCCTTCCTGAAATCCGTCTACGATGCGGGCGTCAAGGAAGTCTCCAAGAACGGCATCGACGAAAAAGACGGCTTCATCTACCCGTCCTACGTGGAGGACATCATGGGACCTGTCCTATTCGACTACGGCTACGGTCCATTCCGCTGGATTTGCCTCTCCGGCAATCCGGAAGATTTGCGCAAGACCGACAAGGCCGCCATGGACTGCATCGACCCAAATCGCAGAGGGCAGGACAGAGACAACTGGATTTGGATCCGGGACGCCGAGGAGAACAAACTCGTCGTCGGCACACAGGCGCGGATTTTGTATCAAGACGCCGAGGGGCGCACGAAAATTGCGCTCAAATTCAATGAAATGGTCGCAAAAGGCGAGGTTGGCCCCATTATGCTGGGACGTGACCACCACGATGTGTCCGGCACGGATTCACCGTTCCGCGAGACGAGCAACATCAAGGACGGCTCCAACGTCATGGCCGACATGGCCACCCAATGCTTTGCGGGTAACGCCGCGCGGGGCATGAGCCTCATCGCCCTCCACAACGGCGGCGGTGTAGGTATCGGCAAGAGCGTCAACGGCGGCTTCGGCATGGTGCTCGACGGCTCCGAGCGAGCCGGGCGTGTGATTGCCTCCGCCATGATGTGGGACGTCATGGGCGGCGTTGCAAGACGTGCGTGGGCGAGAAACGAACACGCCGTGGAGACGAGTGTGGCGTATAATCAGAATTATCAAGGTGCGGGGCATATTACGCTGCCGTTTATTCCGCGTGAGGATTTGGTGGACAGTACGGTGGATAAATATTTTTAGGGCAAAATCCAAAACCACGGACGGCCAATGGCCGCCCCTACGGGGGCACCCTTGCCCTTCGTAGGGGGCGATGCCCACATCGACCCGTGGGTTTTGCGTTTGCCGTAGGGGCGGCCATTGGCCGTCCGCGCCCGTCTGTCACAACCACAAACTTAACACATGGAACATTCCCGCCCACCCCGTCGTCTAGGATAACAAGGAGGTAACCGTTATGCAAAACGAACACTTCACCCTAAGTGCAATGCGAGACTATACCCCGCCGACCTATCCGAGCCGTAACGGTCTCGACCGTGCGAAGCTGCGCACCGCGCCGAAGCGTTGGGCGAAACATGCGGCTGTGCTCGCCTGTATCGGTGCGCTGAGTATCGGCCACCTTGACGGGTTGTGCCGAGGCCCCACAGACGACGAACGTTGACCCCGTGCCGTACTATCAAGCCGCAGAACGAAACTTTGACATTTTCGTCCGCACACACCACGGCGGCTCGGGCGGCGGCCCGATTTATGTGGCGCATCTGACGGAGCAGGAGGCACTCGGCATCATCCGTAATGCGTTGACAGAGGCAGGGCTTGATTTTTCGGATGATGTCCCCGCGTATGAAATTGCGTGGGGTGAGGAAATGATTCCCATCACTTTATACGACGCAGAGAAAAACCAAGCAGTCGTCCTCGTCGATTTGCCGCATAATAATCGGACTTGGCACGGAGGGACACCTTGGCGACTTGAACGGATGTATGAAGCATTTGCTTGGCAGACGGACATCCCGATTTCTATATTTTGCTGTGAGGGCTACACGCTCGGATGGCCGGGTTGGAGTGAGTATGATGAGTGGACTGCACCCGTAGGTGGTCAGCTTCATGCGTGGGATATGGAATTTTATACAGACACGACAAAAGAAGAACAACTACGCCTCGCCGGCCCCGTACTGGAACAATCGCTCCTCGCCCAAGTGAACGCCTTTATTGCCCGCTTGCGTGCAGAGGGGGTGCTGCCATGATGAACAACAAACATGAATTTGACCTCTCTCCCATGCAAAACTATACCCCGCCGACCTATCCGAACCGCAACACACTCGACCGTGCGAAGCTGCGTACCGCGCCGAGACGTTGGGCGAAGCACGCGGCGGTTCTTGCTTGTATCGGTGTGTTGGGTTTTGGTGCCTTGACGGGGTGTGCGGCACCGAGAACTTATCCGCCCGCATCTTGTGAAGACGGTCTCCATGGTGTGATTGCGGCCTATACGCAGGGCGGCAGTCACTATTTGGAGGCCAGACGAGAGTTTGACGTAGTCGTGTGCGCGCATTGGGGCGGGTCGGGCGGCGGCCCGATTTATGTTGCATATCTGACCGAGCAGGAGGCTCTTGGCATCATTCGCAATCGACTTTGTGAGGCGGGGATTTGTTTCGATGCCCCCGTGCCGGACTATGCAGCAATTGCCGAAAACAGCGAGTTGGAAGCCACTGCCAGACTTGCGCTGTTTGACGAACGCACAAGACAAGGCATTGTTTTCCCGGCGACATGGTGGGATGACTTTATTTGGTGGAACATGACGCACGGACAGATAGAGGACGCACTACAGCAGGGCTTCGCACGACGATTTAACGTCTCCGCTACTTTCATGCAAAATCCGGGCGAATCCATTGGCGACTATGATTGGGTTTGGGATTGGGAGTTGGATCAGGAAATTGCCACCTTCACAGAAGATGAAAAACAAGAAGCCGGCGCAATCCTCTACGAACGGCTCAACGCTCAAATTGACGCCTTCATCGCCCAATTGCGTACGGAGGGCATATTACCGCCCGCCGAGGAGGTACAGCCATGAACCTGACCCTGCACCTCACCAATCGATGCAACCTTGCGTGTACTTACTGCTTTGTCCCCTTCGGCAATCTGCGCATGACGGCGGACACGGCAAAGCGTGCGGTGGATTTCGCCGTCACCCAAGGCTCACCCACCGGGATTTTGTTCTACGGCGGTGAGCCGCTGCTAGAGCGGGACGTAATCCACCAAACCGTGGCACATGCGGAGGAAATCCGTAAGAAAACGGGACATCAATTCTCTTATAAGATTACGACAAACGGCCTTTTGCTCGATGAAGACTTCCTGAAATTCGCTAAGAGCGTCAATCTGACCATCGGTTTTTCCCACGACGGCCCCGCGCAGGACGACTGCCGCTTTTTCCCTGACGGCTCGCCCTCGTCGCAGGTGCTTTCGGATAAAATCCCCCTGCTCTTGCGCTATCAGCCCTATGCCGTCGGCATGAGTGTGCTGGATGCGTCTGTTGTGCATAAGGCGACGGACATCATCAAATTTTTGCGCCGCAGCGGGTTTCGCTATATGACGCTGAACCTCAATTACGACGCCCCTTGGACACAGGCGGATTTTGAGGTATTGGGGCGTGAGTACGAAAAACTGGCCAAGTTGTATCGTAATTGGACATTGGATGAGCAGAAGTTTTACCTCTCCCCCTTTGACCAAAAAATCCTGTCTCACATCAAGGGCGCGGCGTATAACATCGACAGACGAAAAATGTCGCAAAACCAACCCTCCATCGCCCCGGACGGGACGATTTTCCCCGGCTCACGCTATGTAGATGACCCCGCGTTTGCCATCGGTGACGTCCGGACGGGGATCGACGAGAAAAAGCAGACGTTTTTCATTGAAAAAGGGGCAATCCCGCTCGATGTGTGCAAAACATGCGCCATCCAATCCCGTTGCAACTATGCCTATGATATGTTAACACGCCAAGGCGACGCGTTTACAATCGGCATAAGCCCCGTGCAATGCGCACACGAAAAACTGCTCACCCCCATCGCCGACAAACTCGCCGAAGACCTGTATCGGCAAGACAGCACGCTGTTCATGCACAAGCATTACAATGAAATGTTCCCCTTCCTGTCGGCATTGGAAGACGGGATTTTTAAAGGATAGGTTCACCGCAAAGATTATTTACAGGAGGAATCACCATGCTAGACCTCATCATCACCAACATCGGCACTTTGGCCACCCCCGAGGGCAAGGGTCCCAAACGCGGTATTGAACAGGGTGACGTACGTACTATCCCCAACGCCGCAGTCGGCATCCGTGACGGTATCATCTCCTATGTCGGCCCGATGTCCGACGCCCCTGCGGCGCGGGAGACGCTGGACGCAGGCGGCCGTTTGGTTACGCCGGGTCTGGTGGACAGCCATACGCATCTCGTCTTCGGCGGTTGGCGGCACCATGAGCTGGACATGAAACTCAAAGGCGTGTCCTACTTAGACATCCTCAAAGGCGGCGGCGGGATACTCTCCTCCGTCCGCAGTACACGGTCGGCCTCGGCCGAGGAGTTGACGGAACGGGCAATCGGCTTCACGAAGGAGCAACTGGCTCTGGGCGTCACTACCTCCGAGGCCAAGAGCGGCTACGGCTTGACCTCGGAGGACGAGTTGAAGCAACTCCGTGTCGTCCGTGCGGTGGATGCGATGCAGCCTGTGGATTTGGTGCCGACTTTCCTCGGCGCACATGCTCTGCCGCAGACGTATAAGGAGAATCGAGGAGAATTCATCCGCATCGTCTGCGAGGAAATGCTCCCCGCCGTTGCAGAGGAAGGCCTCGCCGAGTTCTGCGACATCTTCTGCGAGACCGGCGTGTTCACCCCGGAGGAAACCCGCACGGTACTCAGCGCGGCCAAGGCGCAGGGCTTCAAACTCAAGGCGCACACGGACGAAATCGACTGTCTCGGCGGCGCGCAAGTGGCCGCGGAGCTGGGTGCCGTGTCGGCCGAACACCTCATCACCAGCGATGCGGCGGCGATTGCGGCCATGGCCGAAGCGAACGTCATCGGCGTGCTGCTCCCCGCTACGAGTTTCTATCTCGACAAACCCTACGCCCCGGCACGGGCAATGCTGGATGCGGGCATGGCACTCGCCGTCGCGAGTGACTTCAACCCCGGCTCCAGTCCGAGTTTGAATTTGCAGTTGGCTATGACCTTGGCCTGTCTCAAATACCGCCTCACCCCGGAGGAGACGCTCACCGCCGCCACCCTAAACGCCGCCGCCGCCATTGACCGTGCGGATGTGGCCGGTAGTGTGGAGGTGGGTAAAAAAGCCGATTTGGTGATTTGGGAGACGGATGCGCTGAGTTATTTGTTTTATCGGTTTGGGTCGAATTTGGTGCATCGCGTGGTGAAGAACGGCGTTGTGGTTTGATTGTAGGGGCAGGCCCACACACAGGGTCGCACTTTCCCTTTAAAAGTCGTGCCTGGTCCCGCCATCGCTGCCCAGCATTTCAAACACACGTACAATTTGTTCGACACAATCGAAATTTGACAGGTCATCATTTTGAATGATGGCCTGTATTTTTTGCAAGGCCAGATAGCACTCCATTTCTATGATTTCTTTTGCATTTAGGTGGATATGCGGGAACATGATGTGTACTTCTTCTTGAGAGAGCACTTTGGCGAGTAGTTCTTTGTATAGTTCCATACATGTTCTCCTTTCGACTCCAAGGCTTTTTGTTGCATTGTATCATACAAAATTTAATGCGTCAACAAATTTTGCTCTTTTAAAATGTGCAAAATTCATTTTCACATTGTTTTTGTTTGCCCTATAGTATTTTACAATTATTAGGGGTGAATAATCATGAGGCAGGAACACGCTGACATATATAAAAAACTGCGTTTCAATATTACCTATGCGCGAAAAATGCAAGGTCTCAGCCAGTTGCAACTGGCTGAAAAGGCAGGCATTTCAAGAACACACATGAGCAATATCGAGGCTCCAAACGGCGACACAGGTCTTTCGTTGGATGTATTGTTTGATATTGCCGCCGCCCTTGATGTGCCTATTGCTAAATTATTTGAATTTCGTGATTAAAAAATACGGGTGTCACAATAGCGATGCCCGTATTTTTCTCTTCAGGTCAGTAAAGATTCTTCGCTGTGCTCAGAATGACAGGAGAACGTAAGTGTAGGGGCATTAGCCGTCCTTTTCGTGCTGATGTTTATGAGGGCAAAGCCTCCTTTTCCAAAGGAGGTGGCAGGCGCAGCCTGACGGAGGATTTGAGGCGCATACATTTCCTGCGGGAAATGTGTAGTCCGCCTACGGCGGACGATGCGCCTTCGAAGGGGGACTAGTCCCCCTTCGACCTTCCCCCTAGCCTCCGGCGGGGTTAAGGTCAAGACCAATCCTCAGTCGGCTGCGCCGACAGCTCCTTTGGAAAAGGAGCCTTCGCGACTTGGGTGCATTTGCGATAGAAGAATGAATATGTGGCGGACGAATACTGTTCGCTCCTACGAAAATTCCATTGCACCATATAGGGACGGATTGCAATCTGCCCGCACAATATGACGGGACGATTGCAATCCGCCCCTACATCCCCAAAAAGGAGGGCGCACAATGTGCGCCCTCCCCTTTTCCATCCATTTCCCATCCCATTCCGCAAGCTTTTTCTCTCCTCCCCGAAAAAACGACTAATTTCTCCCGAAAGATGGTATATCATACGAGTACAGAAAGATTATACCAATCCTTGTAGGGAGGGATTTCTATGCAACTTATCAATACGACATGCAGTGTGGTCTGTATACAGGCCCATCGGCTGGATTCCAAGAATACGGCCTTGCACCAAGAACAAATGGAACGGCTCATCGAACGGGAACTGCGCATCGCGATAAACGACGGGGTCAGCTTGTTCCGCATCGGGATGAACATGGGGGCGGATGTCTGGGCGGCGCGGCTTATCATCAGGCTCCGGGACAACCTCTTTCCTCACGTTCGCCTCCACTGCTATCTGCCGTGTGAGGCGCAGGCTAACCATTGGCCGGAACTCTGGCGGGAACCATATTTTGATGTCCTCGCCCAAGCGGATGAGGTGCGGATTTTACAAGGCCGCTACACCAGAGGCTGTCTTGCCCGCCGCAATCGGGAGATGTTCAAGGGGAGTGGACGCCTGCTCGCCGTACATGACAACGTAGCTGACGGCGGCATCAGCCGGGCCGTCAGCTACGCAGAATCCAGAGGGATTGAGGTCACGGTCATACGGCCTTTAGAGGGCCCGGATGCGCCGGCTCGTCTGTGCGGCTACTCCAAAAGCAGATTCCAAACGCTCTCTACGTATTCCGCCGTGTCGTCGAGCGGAATATCTGCCAGCAAGAGGGCAAGGTGATAGAGCACATCGATGTGCTTTGCGGCTCGGACGGGTTCGGTCTCATAGACCTCGTTCAACCGCGCAAATACCGGATGGGCGGGGTTGAGTTCTAACACCCGCTCGGCTTTGAGCGGCACGGCGTCTTGATACTTGGCGAGGTTCGCAAAATACTTCTCCATCTCCAGCGACACACCGCCCTGTGTGCCGAGGCATACGGGGTGGCTTTTCAGCCTGTGCGTCAGCCGCACGGCGCGGACCTTCTCGCCCAAGGTCTCTTTGGCGAAGCTGAGGAAGTCTTTGTGGGTTTCCTCCAGCTGTTCCGTCTCCTGTTTTTCCGCCTCGCTCTCCAAATCTAAATCGTGGTCGCAGATAGACTTGAACGACTTATCTCGATAACTCATCAGCGTCTGCACGACGAACTCGTCCACGTCGTCCGTCATGTAGAACACATCGAATCCGGCGTCAATGACCACTTCGAGTTGCGGCAGGGCGGCGATTTTGGCCGTGGACTCACCGGGGGCGTAGTAGATGTGCGTCTGCGCCTCGGGCATGGCGTCCACGTAAGCTCGGAGGGAGATGAGCTTGCCGTGGTTGGCACTATGGAAAAGGAGCAGGTCGGCAAGCGTGTCTTTCTTCGCGCCGAAGTCGGCGACTACGCCGTATTTGAGCTGGAGGCCGAAGCTCTGATAAAAAGTCTCGTACTGCTCCGGCTCATTGTCTTTGAGGCGGCCGAGTTCGGACTTGATTTTCTTCTCCAAACTGGCGGCAATCGTCCGCACCTGTCTGTCCTGCTGCAGCATCTCACGGGAGATGTTGAGCGAGAGGTCGGACGAATCCACCACGCCCCGCACGAAGCGGAAATGCTCCGGCAAAAGGGCAGGGCAATGCTCCATAATCAGCACCCCGGCGGAGTAGAGCTGCAGGCCCGCCTGATAGTCTTTGGAATAGTAGTCATACGGTGCTTTCGCCGGGTAGAAGAGCATGGCGCGGTAGCTCACCGCCGTACCCTCGGCGGCAATACGCTGGACGGCGAGAGGGTCTTGGAAATCGTGAAACTTTTCCTTGTAGAACGCAAAGCAATCCTCGTCCGATGCCTCGGATTTTGAGCGTTGCCAGATGGGAACCATGCTGTTGACCGTCTCGCCCTCGAATACGATGGGGTAGCGGACGTAGTCGGAGTATTTTTTGATGATGCCGCGGAGCGTGTACGGCTCCAGGTAGACACTATAGTCCTCCTCCGCGCTGTCCGGGCGGAGCTGAATCACTACGTCTGTGCCGATCGTGTCCCGCTCGCAAGGGGTAATGCTGTAGCCGTCCGCCCCGGTGCTGACCCATTGATGGGCGTGCTCGTGGCCATAGGCACGGGAGGTGACGGTGACTTTCTCGGCCACCATAAACGCCGAATAAAAGCCCACGCCGAATTGACCGATGATATCAATGTCCGCCGTCTCGTCCATGTCGGATTTAAAGGCCAGCGAACCGCTCTTGGCGATGACGCCCAGATTATCCGCCAATTCCTCAAGCGTCATGCCGATACCGCAGTCAGAGACTGTGATTGTCCGGGCTTCTTTATCCGCCGTGATGGTGATTTGAAAGTCCTCTCGGTTTATCGCAACCTTATCGTCCGTCAGGGCCTTGTAGGCAAGCTTGTCCATCGCGTCCGAGGCGTTGGAGATGATTTCACGGAGGAATATCTCCTTGTGGGTGTAGATGGAGTTGATCATGAGGTCCATGAGCCGACGGCTCTCGGCTTTGAATTGTCGTTTTGGCATGGGGGTGTCTCCTTTTAGTGGGGGTGGTGATGTTTAATTAAACAATAATAGGTGCTTTTTCAAAAGTTAGGCAAGTGTTGCAATCTTCATTTGAACAATTCAAAGAAACCTTTTTGTAATCTATGGAGCCATCACTGCCACCAATAGGTACAGCCGCATACTTAAGTTTTTTCTCTTGCTTTATTTTTTCACATAAAACTGTTCCATATTTTGTTTTTTGTAACACTATATACTATCTCCTGTTCGTTTATTTAAAGCAACTTACACATTGATATGATTGTGGCTAATGCCCCAAAGCCGCGAAGGCTCCTTTTCCAAAGGAGCTGTCAGCGCAGCCGACTGAGGATTGCCCTTTCAACACTCTGACAAACACCCTCAAAACAAGCATCTACTTCTTTGTTGGAGAAACGCAAAACAGAAAGCCCACACGAATTCAAATATTCTGTCCTTAACATATCATACTCCATGGCCTCATCTTCATAATGCTGTGCTCCGTCAAGCTCAATGACCAATTTCGCCTTTGGGCAATAAAAATCAACAATATAATTACCAATGATTCTCTGTCTGTAAAACGGCGGACGACGTTTTCTGAGGAAATCGTACCATAAACGATTTTCTTGCTTTGTGGCGTTGTTGCGGAGTTCACTTGAGCGGGGTTTTAGGTTTTTGTTTCGTGGGAGCATAGGGGAATCCTCCGTCAGGCTTCGCCTGCCACCTCCTTTGGAAAAGGAGGCTTTGCGGCTTGGGTGCATTTGCCTCTTTTGTGCAACATAAGCGAAATTGTCACCGTGGTATAGTGTAATAGTGTAGAGGTAGGATACCCCCTACACCACCCCCGCTACATCCTCATCGCTCACAAACAACTTATACCGCTTCGTCGTAAACCGCAGCACACAATAATCGGGGTCATCCGCCCCCGTGAAATGATAGCTGAGGCCATCATACCATACGTCACGCTTGACATCGGCATCGGTAATGACCTCGATGTCACCAACGAGGTTGATGCAATACTCCGTCGAACTGAAGCAAACGCTGGCACGATTGCAGTTCGCGGCCCGCTTTGCCATGTTCCCGCTACGCATCGTGCAGAGCATGAGCTGATAAATCCCGTCCGCCTTAGACGGCGTGATGACGGATGCGGTGGGGTATCCCACCTCGTCAATCAGCGAGAGGACGCAGATTTGTCCGTTAAATTCGCCGCCTTGGATGGCGTTTTGCTTGACGATTTCGGCGGCTTTGGTAATGGTGGATTGGTTCATGATGGTGGTGTCCTTTCTGTGTGGCTTTTGTAGGGGCGGCGTTTTGCCGCCCGTTCTCTGATTCCCCTCCCGCGGAGGGGTGGCAGGCGAAGCCTGACGGGGTGGTTCGGGGCGCGTCCGGGCAGGGCACCACCCCACCGCCTTTGGCGGTACCCCTCCAAGGAGGGGAATTGCGGGGCGTCGGGGATACTGCCCCCTACTCATCCAGCTTCAACACCGCCATAAATGCCTCCTGCGGTACTTGCACACTCCCGAGGCTGCGCATCCGCTTCTTGCCCTCTTTTTGCTTCTCCAAGAGCTTTTTCTTCCGTGTAATATCGCCGCCGTAACACTTGGCGAGGACATCTTTGCGCATCGCACGAATCGTCTCGCGGGCGATAATCTTTCCGCCGATGGCGGCCTGTACAGGCACCTCAAAGAGCTGACGGGGGATGTTGTCCTTGAGTTTCTCCACAATCTTGCGGCCACGGACATAGGCCTTTTCCTCGTGGACGATGAAACTCAGCGCGTCTACCACATCGCCGTTGAGCAGGATGTCGAGTTTCACCAGCTTGCTGGGGCGGTACTCGGAGAACTCGTAATCGAGCGAGGCATAGCCCCGACTGCGGGACTTGAGCGCGTCGAAGAAGTCGTAGATAATCTCATTGAGCGGCAGGTTGTAGCGGAGTTCCACACGGGTGTCGTCGAGGTAGGTCATGTCCGTGTACTCGCCGCGCCTGTCTTGGCAGAGGTCCATGATATTGCCCACATATTCCGTCGGGCAGAGGATAGTAGCTTTGACGTAAGGCTCCTCGGCCATCTCGATAAAGTTCGTCGGCGGGTAGTTGAGGGGATTGTCTACTTTTATCTGCACCCCATCGGTGGTCGTGACCCGATAGACGACGGAGGGGGCCGTGGTGATGAGGTCGAGGTCGAACTCCCGCTCTAAGCGTTCTTGGATGATTTCCATGTGCAAGAGCCCCAAGAAGCCGCAGCGGAAGCCGAAGCCCAGTGCGATGGAACTCTCGGGCTCGTAGCTCAGCGCGGCGTCGTTGAGTTTGAGTTTTTCCAGCGCGTCCCGCAAATCCGGGTACTTGTCGCCCTCTGTGGTGTAGATGCCGGAGAATACCATCGGCTGCACGGGACGATATCCGGGCAAGGGCTCCGTGGCCGGGTTTTCCGCGCCCGTGACGGTGTCACCCACCTGCGTGTCCGCCACAATCTTGATGCTGGCCGTGAAATAGCCAACATCCCCTGCTGACAGCACATCACAGGACTCCATGCCGATGGGAAGCAGATGCCCCACATCCACGATTTTGTAAGACGCCCCGCTCTCCATCATGCGGACATCCATGTCCTTGCGAATCTCGCCCTCCACGACACGGATGTAGACGATGACGCCCTTGTAGCTGTCATATTGGCTGTCGAAAATCAAGGCCTTGAGCGAGGCCTTTGCGTCCCCCTTGGGCGGCGGGACATCTTTGACGATTTGCTCCAAGACGCGCTCGATATTGAGGCCCTTCTTGGCGGAAATTTCCGGCGCGTCCAACGCAGGGATGCCGATAACGTCCTCAATCTCCGACTTGACCCGCTTCGGGTCGGCGGCGGGGAGGTCTATCTTGTTGATGACGGGCAGAATCTCCAAGTTGTGGTCGAGGGCGAGGTAGGTGTTCGCCAGCGTCTGCGCCTCTATGCCCTGTGCGGCATCCACGACCAAGATAGCCCCCTCACAGGCGGCGAGGGAGCGGGAGACCTCATAGTTGAAGTCCACATGCCCGGGAGTATCGATGAGGTTGAGGGAATAGGTCTCACCGTCTTTCGCCTGATACGCCAGACGCACGGCGCGGGCTTTGATGGTGATGCCCCGCTCCCGCTCTAAGTCCATGTTGTCGAGCAGCTGGCTCTCCATGTCCCTGCTCTCGACTGCGCCGCAATGCTCCAGCAAACGGTCAGCCAGCGTGCTCTTGCCGTGGTCAATGTGGGCGATGATTGAAAAGTTTCTTGTTTTATCTTGCTGGGTCATTATAAATAGCTCCTTTTCGTTGGACAAAGGTTTTTCGCCGGGAGTCCGGCGTCCAAGCGTTTTGCGAAGCAAAACCTTGATATAGGCGGGCTTTGCCCGCCGTAACAGATTAAATGAAAGGGGTCCCCGAGCGGCTTGCCGCTTGGGGAGTGGCGATGATGGAAAAGTTTCTTGTTTTATCTTGTGCTGTCATATAGACCTCCGTGGTATTGTCGTAGGGGGCGGGGTTTGCCGCCCCTAATGGATGTGTTTATGGGGGCAAAGGCCCCCTCCCCGAGGGGGCTGCACCTTGGGCATTCCTTCCGCCACCCAATCGTACTGCGGCTTCGTCTTGCGCTTTTGGGGCGTCAGTTATCGTCGCAGGCAACCGGGGGAGTTAGCCCTTGTCCTTAACCCCACCGGAGGCTAGGGGGAAAGTCGAAGGGGGACTAGTCCCCCTTCGAAGGCGCATCGTCTGCCATAGGCGGACTTATACATTTTCCGCAGAAAATGTATGCGCCAAGACTCCCTCCGTCAGGCTGCGCCCGGCACCTCACTACTATGCTCTAAGGGGTACAGATAGATGTACTCCAAAACCATAGGCAGTCCAAGCGTTTTCGGCACAGACAGAGGGACGCCACCGTGCTGAAAGGAGCAAGCCATGAGCAACGATCTCACATACACCTGCATCGGCGACTACAACACACTTTTGCTGTTGGAGCAATTGTACCCGCATTGCCGAGAAATCGACGAACCAGCGAGGCACAGACTGGCCACAATAGCAGGCCGAGAGGTAGCGCACGAAAGCATCCTTACTGAACTAGTTTACACCTAACAAGACGTTTTGTAAATATCCATTACTTGCAAATATGAATTTTCTGTGAATACTTGCGTTTCGAGGTTATCAAAGCCCTGCCCTAACGGGTGAGAGAGTGAAGGGGTAACACAATCGAATTACACAGTCGATCAGATATCGGCGATAGCAGGAACGCGGGGCTGTGGCGGAAGCGCAGGGCGGGAATGTGCAGCCGAGTAGTTGGTAATAAGTTCGCAGAAATATAGCTGTCCGACACTAAAGGAAGGAGTGTGGGCAGAGCTGCGAATCATTGTCAGCGAAACGCGCCATAGCCAAGCAAGGCTCAATGTAGGAACGAGGTCGAGACGAAAGTGAACAAGGTCAATATTACTGCTCCTCTCCGAAGGAGCCAAATCCATACAGAAAACCGCTGAAAAAGGCGCGGTAACAACCGTTCATTGTGAACTAGAGTCTGTAAAATTGCTGAAACGGATTGGCCCCGCGGCTGTGGAGGTTACAGTCCATTTCAGCGACTCAAGCAAAGATACGATGGCAAATATTGTCCATCGCCTGATTGAGCGGGAGCGGGAGGTGGATAAGATTGCCTAACGCTTCATGTGCCGCAAATGCTCAGAGTTGCCGGAAAGAGGCAGAAATGAACAACACGAAAATTACCATACTATACAGTCGATCGAGCCGTGACAACGAGTTGCAAGGTCCGTCAAACTCCATCCTGAATCAACAACAGCTCTTGGAGGAACACGCCGAGCGCAACGGTCTGGTTCCATACTTGCATATCTGTGATGACGGTTGGTCGGGAACCCGTTGGGGTCGTCCCGGCTGGCGAAAATTCATCGAAACAGTAGAGGCTGATTAGGTGCTCTGCGTCGTAGTGAAGGATTCCAGTCGCTTGGGGCGCGATTACTTGCGCGTGGGTCTGTATCGAGAATTGTTCCGCGAAAAAGGCGTTCGCCTGATTGCCATCAATGACGGCTTGGATAGTGCCAACGGCGACGATGATTTTACTCCATTTCGTGAAGTTATGGCCGAGTGGTATGCCAGAAACACGATCCGCAAGGTTAAGTCTACTCTTACCGCAAAAGGCAAAGCTGGCAAGCCATTAGCCAACACCGCCGCCATATAGGTATGTCAAAACCCGGATGACAAGAGCAAATGGTTCATTGATTCCGATGCCGCCGCTGTGGTCAAGCGTATCTTCGAGATGACAATCGGCGGCATGGGGCCGCGTGTCATCGCTACCAAGCTACACAAGGAACAGGTAGAGCGTCCATCGTAGCACCTTGCGCAGAAAGGATTTTGGTGTTACAAGAACGCTTGTGACAGCGGCCATCGCTACGCTTGGAGCTGTTCCACGATGATACAGATGTTGGCGAGGATGGAGTATGCCGGACATACGATGAATTTCAAACTCGAAAAGGCCAGCTTCAAGAGCAAGAAGAGTACACCGCACCCAAAAGAGGAACGGGTCATTTTCGAGAACACCCACGAACCAATCGTCACGCAAGAGACATGGGATTTGGTATAGAAACTCCGCAAAACCAAACGCCGGAGCAGTTCATTAGGCGAAGTCAATCCGCTCACGGATCTGCTCTACTGCGCCGACTGTGGCAGCAAGATGCTTAATCATCGCCAAAGTCATGACCGCAAAGGCGATAAGGTATACCGAAGCAAACCGAAGAACAATTATTTTTGCTCCACCCACAAGCGAACCGGCGCGAAGTACAACGCCACATGCACCCCGCATATTATTCGCACCTCATTGGTGCAAGAGATTATCCTTGAAATCCTCCGCGATACCGGCGGCTATGTGCGGGAGGATGAAGCCGAGTTCGTCGAACGTGTCCGAGAAAAATCCGCTGTCAAGCAGGGTGAAACGGCACGCACATACAAAAAGCGGATTGCGAAGAATGAACACCGTATTGCCGATCTCGAAAAGGTGTTTCGTAGCCTTTATGAAGACAAGACACTTGGGAGAATCCACGACAACCGCTTTGAGGAAATGAGTGCCGGGTATGAGCAGGAACAGGCCGAACTCAAAGCACAGACTGCCGCACTTCAAGTTGAGTTGGATGAGTTCAATTCCAACAGCATCTGTACCGATAAATTTGTAGAATTAGTGCGTTGATTTACAAACTTCGAGGAGTTGACTCCTGCGATGTTAAACAGCTTTGTGGACAAGATGGGCTGACGGACGCAATCCGGAGACCGGACGTGGCCTTGGAAAGCGCATTCAAAAGGTTGAAGTATTCCTCAAATATATCGATGCTTTTAATGTGCCGGATGCACGAACAACGGAGAAAATTGAGGCAGAGCGTGTCAAGCAGGAACGCATCGACCGTGACCGGTCGTACAAGCGTGAGTATGGTCGTCGAAAAAGGAAAGAACAGACCGATAAAAGCATAAAACCCGCCGCATAGGATGTAATCATTTAGCCGCCTGTAACCTTACTGTTTACGGACGGCTTATCATTTCAAAAAGAGACGGAGGACATATATTACTATGAAGCAAAATTTGAGGCTAATTACAATGCAAGATGTAGAAACGGAACAGGTGAGTTCTCTGTGGAAGTCATACATTGCTTATGGAAAAATAACCATCGTGTAAGGTGATCCCGGCGATGGGAAAACGACTATGATGCTGGCAATTGCGGCATCGGTTACATGAGGAAAGAATGTCGGGAAAGATGACGACAACCTTCCCGCTGATGTCATCTTCCAAACAGCCGAGGATGGGTTGGCCGATACCATCAAGCCACGGTTGGAACAGCTTGGTGCAGACTGCTCTCGTATCCATGTAATTGATGAGGAAGAGAAATCGCTTTCTCCCGTGGATGAGCGGATCGAAACTGCAAGCATCCGAACAGGTGCGAAGCATATTTATCCTCGACCCACTACAAGCCTATCTCGGCGGGGCGGACATGCACTCAGCTAATGGGGTTCGTCCGCTGATGAAACGCCTCGCCGCCGTCGCCGAGAGCACAGGCGCGGCTATCGTATTGATTGGGCATCTCAACAAAAGAGGTGGCAGCAAGTCGGTGCATCGCGGGAGTGCTTGCACATGGGGATGTTTCAGCAAACGATGTTTTTCAAAAAGGCGCGGAGATGGGGCTGTCACAGGTTACGATGAAGCGGGCGAAGGCTGACCTCGAAGTATTATCTGTCAAGCGTGGGAGCGAGTGGTTTTGAACAAAAAAAGCGGTCTAAGGGTATCATGTGCCCATGGTGATATCCTTGATACCCTTGGCGTGATGCAGTTACATAGGCTACGCCGGTAGCCGCAGCAGCCGCACGAAGTGCGGCTTAACGGAGATGCGTAGCATCTCCGAGGGGTCTCAGGGGAAACCCCTGACAAGCAAGCACCCCACCAATTTGCGAGAGCAAATTGGTGGGGTGCAGAAGTGGAACGGAATGAAATGGAGCCCCACTTCCATTGCTTGCCAAACGGTGCACGGTAAGATTTCGTATGCGCAGAGCATGGAAATCTATACTTGTAACGGCAAACTGTTAAGGACAGCTACATCAAACAAGAACCGCACCAGTAGAATGCAGCTCATCAGTACAGTTCTCACCATACTATTCGTCCTCATCCCTTTCGTCCAACGACCCCACAGCCGTTTCTCCGACCTGCTTCTTCAGCACAGCAATCCACTTCGTCAAGAACGGCGGAATCTTCGCCCCCATCTGCCCGACATTCTCCAAGATGCTACCGAGTTCCGTCAGTATGTACCAGGTTAACACGATAGGTGCAAGCAAAGTCGTATAGTTAAACGGCAACCCTTGGAAGCTGTTAATCACCCGGCCCAGCACAAAGTCTAAGGCGGCGGTAACAAGCACCACGATCATACTCCCCAGCTTGCCCCAAATCCCCGCACGGGCGGTATAAGAACACCATGCACCGGCCTTGCAAGCTGCCGCGGTCCCCGTGAAGTGGTCTGCCACGAGGCACAGAATCCACAGCAACCACAACCAACCGCACCACCCCCAAAAGGCGGTAAGGGCGGCGATGGTACCGGTGACGCAAACCTTGGGCACAGCGTCATATGCCATTACGATTTCCTCTTTGCGGCCTTCATGGCTCTGTAGGCGATGATGGCCGTCTCTTGTCGGCTGGCAAACCCGCGAGGACGTGTACCGTCTGTGAGACCTGCGGCGATGGCCTTTGCAAATTCGCCCTCGGCCCAGCCGGACGGCGTGGTTCCATCACCGCTCAAGATTGCCCAGGCCACCTCTTCAATCAATTCCCGTACTCTGTCTTCTGTCATGTCGCCGACCTCCTGTGTCATTTTTGTTAAGAATTGCGTGGATGCCCAGCCTGTCAGCGAGCCTCCGGTTACATACAACCAGTCCCCGGAACGTCGGGTGGCCGTAACTAAGGTATCACGAGGAATCGTCCCCAGAACGGCCGCCGATGTGCCGGGATTTGCCCGAACGTTGAGCGGCGAGGACTGCGTGTCCACCCGGAATGCAGCGGCCGGGATTTCCTCGCCCGGTACAGGGGTTTCGCCTCCGTTATCTCCACGGAATTGCAAACGTTGCAGCTCTTCCATCGGGAAATGTTGGCCGGGACAGGCAGTCGCCATCAGCTCCCGATGCCCGCGAATCCAAATGTTGCCGTACCGTTCCCGCACGTGCCGAATCAGCCATACGAGTGCATTAAACTGTACGTCCGGCATGGTGCGGGACACGTTGTGATAGTCGCCTTGGACGGCGATGCCGATGGTGCCTGCGTTGTTGTTGGCGGCGTGTGCGCCCACAAACTCCATGCCGCGCCCGTTCCAGATTGTGCCGTCCTTATCGACAACGAAGTTGTAGCCGATGCCCGCCCAACTGTTACCGAGGTGCCAGTTGTGTACGGTCTGTACAGACACGTTCGCCGCGTAGTGGTGGATGACGATACCGTCCGTCCGTGTACGGCGGGTAAGTGAGTTGCGGAATTGCAGTCTTGGGTTTGGTGTTTGGATGGTGAAATTCATGTTAAGCCCTCCTGATTTTGTTATTATGTTTTGTATGCAAAGGCCCGAGACGATTACTGTCCCGGGCCTTTGTCTTTGGGAATAGCTGCTATTCGTTTGCCTCGGGGTAGAACCATTGGACTGTGCTTAGAATTGACTCCTTGACATCATGCTCTATGCCGTGCTTTACCTTCCTCATCGGATGCTTGATACCGTGCAACCAGTTCGCAGATGCGAAATCAACCTTTGCGAAACCACACGCATCGCAGGCTGCCCGAACATCGGTTATAAACGCCTTGATTTGCTCCTCAGCCTCCGGCACTTCATCGTGCGCATACAGCAGGTCGATGTCGCTGTTCGGTTTCTGTGTCCCACGGACATATGAGCCGAAAATGCCGACACGAGTGATACAGGGATAGAGCCGGGCCGCATCCGTCACGCGTGTTTTGATTTCGTCAAGTCGTACACGCATGGCAAGTGTCTCCTGCATCTTTGCTTGCGGGATAGAGCCATCGGACTGTGCTGAAGACTTCTTTTCGAAAACGCTCTCTGGATCTATACAAAACGTCCACAGAAAGAAGGTCCACTTTCTTGATTCCGAATCCTTTGCACGCTGACCTGACATCGGTCATAAACTTTTCAACCTGCCGCTCTGCATCAGGCGCATCGTTATCACACACATAAAGCAAGTCAACATCGCTGTTTTCGTGTTGCTCTCCTCTGGCGTACGAACCGTATAGTCCGACACGTGTTATACACGAACATTCCGAAGCCACGTCTGTTACAAGTGTTTCAATCTGCTCAAGCGTTAGCACTATCATCACTCATTTCCGAGACCGTCTTTGCCTCAAAAGCCTTGATGATTTCTTCTGTCCACAGCCGCTCAAACACAGGCAGAAGTTCGGGCGCAAATATCCGCACAGCTTTTCGGTCTCCCGGGGCAACTCCCAGTCTTTGCGGCTCGCCAATGTAGACCTTTTCGCCGTCACGCTCAAAGTACTCCTGCCGCCGGATGCTAAACGCAAAATCCGGTGTGCCGCTGTCAATCGTTGTTTCAATTTGAATGTTCATTTTAATCCTCCAATTATATTTGATATGTAAAACTAATGGACACATGATAGTTCGTCGCGTCTCCAAGGTTATATGCCGGGTTCCCTTGCAGGTCAAACAGGCTGACTACTCCTGACCATGTCGAGGCTTTAGCGACCAACACTTGCGACATAGAACCTTCGCTGTATGTCACTAAGAATGTACTGCCGGAAGAGGGCAAATAGGGCAGACCTCGGAATGTAATTTGCTGCGGTTCGCAACTATTCACAAACTCGATCTCCGCTGTACAGTGGCATATGTTCCCGTGCCGTGAAAATTCACCGCTGCCCCAAGCCTCTACCGGAGAATCTGCAAATGGCCACCAATGTCCCGTTTCCAAATTACCGGAACCGCCGCCGGCATTCGCCCGAACCCACGCCGTTGTGGCAATGCGAGTGCTGTTGTCCGCAGCCCCCGGCGTCGGTGCCGTGGGGCTGCCGGTAAAAGCCGGGCCGGCCAGAGGGGCTGCCCCAAGATTTGTTCTGGCTGCTGCCGCCGTCGTTGCACCCGTGCCGCCGTTGGCGAGGGGGAGTGCCCCCGTGGTGTTCCCGAGCCCCATCGCATTCCGCGTTGCCTGTAGCGTAGTGTGTCCGGTGCCGCCTCTGGCGGCAGGCAAGGTTCCCGCTGCTATATCCGCAGCGTTGTGAGTGTGAGCGACGGGGGCTGCTGCCGGTCCTTGTGGACCCTGTGGCCCCGTTGCTCCCGTTGGCCCTGCCGGCCCCTGCGGACCTTGTGGGCCTGTGTTGCCTGTTGCGCCGGTCGTGCCTCTTGGAATAGTGAAGTTGAGTGCGTTGCCGGACTGTGTGATTGCCGCACTTGTTCCGGCCGCACCGGTTGTTACAGTTCCGACTGTCAATGCCGGCCCCGCCGGACCTGTTGTCCCGGTCTGGCCGATAGGGCCTTGCGGTCCGGTGTTACCTGCCGGACCTATCGGACCTGCTTCCCCTCTTGGACCTGTCGGTCCTGCCTCGCCTCGTAAGCCTACGGCACCCGTCGGACCGACTTCTCCCCGTGGGCCGGTAGCTCCCGCCGGGCCGGCAGGCCCTGCTTCTCCTCGCGGACCCATGGGGCCTTGCGGGCCTGCCGGCCCTTGTCCCCCTGGACTGAGCTGAATCTCATCCAGTCTGCCTCGCACCCAAGCGGTGTCCGGCACCTGTGCGTTGTTTGCGTTCGCCGCCGGGCGGGTTGCTATGGTGGGTGGTGTACCGGTGAACGCCGGACTGTTTAATGGCGCACGAGATGTATCTGTTGGGTGTACATGGTCACCTCTCGCAAATATGCCGTCGTCCGTGCCTGCATCTGCCTCGCCGTTCATCGTCGGGTCTTCGTCTGTCGTCTGTCCATGCGCAATCATGCGCCAAACGACTCCGTCATACACAAATAAAACGGTCGTGTCTTCCGCCCAATTTGAGTGCAGGATTACCGCTCTGCTCCCAGTTCCATTCACGTTTAAGGACGGGACGCTTACCTCGTTCGCATACTTGAAATGAACTGCTATTTTTGCACCGGGGACCAATTGGAATTCTGCAACACCGTTGATAACCTTTGCAAATTCATTTGCCTCTGTCGGGCTTGTCCCGTAGAATGTAGGCAGAGCCGTTCCACCTCCGCCCTGTCCTCCTTGCGCCCGCACCCACGCTGTTGTGGCAATGCGGGTACTGTTGTCTGTAGCAATCGGTGTCGGAGCATGTGGTTCTCCGGTAAGTCTTGGGCTGTTTAGGGGAGCGCAGGAATCATCCGTTGGGTGCCGGTGGTCTCCTCTTGCGAATGTGCCGTCGTCTGTACCGGCACCTGCCTCCCCATTCATTGTTGGCTCTGCATCTGTCGTATACCCATGTGCAACCATACGCCAGTTTGCTCCATCATACACAAAGGAAACTGTCGTGTCCGCCGCCCAATTTGAGTGTCCGATAATTGGTATGTCTCTGGTTCTATTTACATTCAAAGCCAGAGCACTTGTTACGTTCGTATGCCTAAAGTGAACTGATATTTTTGTGCCGGATACTAGGCTGTCAACATCAAATCCCGCAACACCATCAACAACTTTAGACCACTCTGCCTCTGTCGTTGTACTTGATCCGTAGAATGTGGCATTTTGTCGAGCTTGCGCTCGTACCCATTCTGTTGTGGCAATGCTCTCGCTGTTGTCTCCTGTTGGCGGTGTCGGTGCAGTCGGATTGCCGATGAATTCCGGGCTGTCAAGGGGTGCACGGGTCATATCTGCTGGATGGGTGTGAACTCTGGGCGCCGCCCCGAAATCAACCATGCGCCAATTTGTACCATCAAAAACAAAATCAATGGTCGCATTCGCTGCCCAGTTCCAGTTTAATAGATTTGTTATCGCCCTAGGACCATCTTTGTTCACACTTAATTGCGGGCTGGGTGCTGTATTGCCGCGGGCAAATGTAACAGATAGCTTCATCCCCGGAACAAGCTTAACCTCATCACTATTATCAAGGTGAACAACCTTATTTGATTCTCTTGATTCCGTAATAGATGTGCCGTAAAGCGTTGCCAGCCGCTCTGCTCTGTCGCTTCCCTCAAGCGCATCCGCTACATACATTCGGACTTCTTGGCCCATTAGCGGCTTTGAATCCGTGCTCTCCCTGCGGAGCCTTGCAAGGATTTGTTTTAAATTTCGCATAATCCATTCTCTCCTTTGTTTCGTTTATCTTGATATATGTCCGCCTAATCCGACTGGGCGGTTTCCGAATGTCAGCGTGCCTTTCAATGGGTCTAACAGATCTATTGTCTGCTCAATCAGGCGATACGCATCGTCGATTCCCAGAATGGGATGATGGGTTGTATATGTATTACCTACACAGAAACGATCACTACTCTCGCCAATCAAGGATAAGTCCAACGCACTAATGGTGACACTATTAGATACGGATTGCTGTCTAAGCCATGCTTCTGCTTTTGTGCGCAACTCATCAGGGTTAGTGACGTCATCCCAAACGATTGTGCCTTCTACTGTTGTTTCCATGAAACGTTGTGCGCCGCTGACCTCCGTAGCGTCTATGTAGTCTTCATCGCCCGCTAGTTTTAAGCGTGTTCTCGGCGCATCTAACTTTGGTTCGTTCCGAAGCGCATGCCCGGCTGCTATCATGAGCAGATGATGAAGTTGCCACGGGAGACTCATCTCAACTGCATGTCGGTCAGCTCTCGCCGCCCAATAATCAGGGCTATTCATCACACCTAAGTGTACGAGGACCTCTAGTGCTTCAACGAGATCTGCGCTCGACAGCGTCCAGTCTGGTCCATACCTCAGCCTTGACAAATTGATTAGCAGTTGACTAAGCCACGGCGTTGGGTTAGTCGTGTCTCTCCAAACTCTTTCAAACGCATCTGAACGAATTATATTTGCCGCCCGCAACCGCGCAATTGCAAGAGAAACATCATCACGTTCCGCCCCAAGTGGGATGAGTCGTGTGATTGCTCGACTTGAAGATGTCTGTGACCGAATGCTTTTCAGGTTTACTGCCAATTTAATCGGTATGTTATGAATCTCTCCAATCTCCCGCTGATAGTTTAGGCGTCGCCTTGTACCGTCATGACTAATCCCAATATACCCTCCTAAGATGCCAACCAAATCTTTGATGTGCTTGAGAGATGTGTCGTTGGTTGTATGATAGACGGTTGACGCATGTGTAATATTTACATTTCCTATGTGAATTTCTTTATTCCCGGTACTATCGCCCAGCACACTTTCGTTATGGCGCGCTAAAATGCGTTCTAAATACTGCCTTGGAGTTAGGCCGTGGTGTTCCCAAGCCCTCTGTTTGCTGTCAATCAAGTACGCCAGTTCGCATTCTGTAACAAACTCTTTCAATATCAGACCATCGCTCGACATCTTCTGCACCATATCGATCACACGTCCGCGAAATATCACCTCCTCTTCACGTTCTGCAATTCTTCTAATCACGATTCTCGATACATAAGGTTCAATGCAGCCATCCTCAAACCGAGGATGATTTGGTAGGAGCGAAAACCGGAAATCGCTCACGGCATTGAGCACCAATGTCACACTACCTTTATACAGCGTCTCTGTCTCGGAATACGGGTCATGGAGTGTGTGTTTCATGTCTCTATTTTCAACCTCGACGAAATACATCATATCAACTCCTTCTTCCAGTCAAACGAGACCGTCGCAAGGCCACCCGTCGCATGCCCTATGTAAAGCCTGTTCATTCCGGGCAGCAAACGGAACCCTTCGTATTTTCTGCCCGGCTTTCCGCTGTCCAGCTGCCATATGCTATCTCCTCTCCGTATCCACAAACCATCCCCATTCGTCTGAATCGTCGGCTGTAATGAGTTTTTCCCGGCGTTAAAGAGCTGGATTTCCTCTTCTTTGTGCGCCGCAAAGTTGAACGTCACTCTCAAATCGTCTTGAATCGCATCCAAGTCGAGGTTGAGCGGGTCGAACAAATCCGTACTCTCCCAGCGGTTGCTGATCTTAAACGGATACAAATCAAACTCAATCTGAACCCGAAGCCGCCGGAAAGCGTAGTCGTCCTCGACGATGACCTCTCTGCACTTGCCCCGGTAGTGGAACTCCGGGTCGGAGCTCTCTTGTAACTTCTGATTAAACTCCCGCATTAAGAGGTTCTCAATTGTCGTCTGATACGCATTCACATCCGCCTCATCTACGCCGAAGCGATAGAACACATACGTAATCGTCCGATTGTTGTATATGCGGCGGCCGGTTATGGCCGACAGGTCAACAACGCCCTGTCGATAGGGAATTGCGGCTACCACCTCCTTTTCCGTCGGTGTAATCGCCGTCCGTTCGTGCAAGTGCAGGCCGAATTTGGCCGAGTGGAAATCGCCAAATTCAATGTAGTGCCGAATTGACTGCTCCGCCGGCAGTCCGTTTGTTAAATCAATCATTGTTTCTTACCTCCCCCATCTGGAATGATATGTTACTGCTTGTCCGCCGGCATGGTCATAGTGCGGATAGGTTGCGCCGACCAACTCGCCCGAATCCATGACGATGTACTTGCCCGCTTCCACAGCGTCAATCAGGCGCTCCATCATGCGTGTCTGGTGTACGTTGCCGTCTGCCCCTGCCGTAGCCAAGGTCAGCTTGCCGGAGATGTCGCCGTTGTTTAGTGCGACGTTCAGGCCGTCCTGCACCATGCAGGCGGTGTCTTTGATGATGTCTTGCACCCGCTTCTGATACCGCTCCAACCCTTGGCAGAATCCCTCCATCGTGAACCCGCCGAGGCGGCG